>NZ_JALBWL010000013.1:0-1693 GCF_024677885.1 Veillonella faecalis | reverse complement strand
CCTATCCACAACTCATCCCAAAGCTTTTCAACGCTCACGAGTTCGGTCCTCCACACAATTTTACCTGTGCTTCAACCTGGCCATGGATAGATCACTACGGTTTCGGGTCTACTATTACTAACTGAACGCCCTGTTCAGACTCGCTTTCGCTGCGGCTCCGTGTCTTCCACTTAACCTCGCTAGCAACAGTAACTCGTCGGTTCATTCTTCAATAGGCACGCCGTCGTCCTGATATATATACAGACTTCGACTGTTTGTAGACATACGGTTTCAGGTTCTCTTTCACTCCCCGCCAGGGGTTCTTTTCACCTTTCCCTCACGGTACTATGCGCTATCGGTCGATATCAGTATTTTGGCTTGGAGGGTGGTCCCCCCTGCTTCCCACAAGGTTTCACGTGTCTCGTGGTACTCTGGATACAGTCCCATGTATGCAAGGTTTCGATTACAGGGCTTTCACCTTCTGCGGCTGAGCTTTCCAACTCGATTCTTCTACCTCATTTACACTTGATGACTGTCCTCAACCCCGGTGCGGTTGCCCGCTCCGGTTTGGCCTCTTTCCCGTTCGCTCGCCGCTACTAAGAAAATCTCGTTTGATTACTTTTCCTCTGGGTAATTAGATGTTTCAGTTCCCCAGGTGCCCTCCTCATACTCAAAGGTATGGGTGACAGTGCATAACCACTGCCGGGTTCCCCCATTCGGAAATCTACGGGTCAAAGGTTGCTTGCACCTCTCCGTAGCTTATCGCAGCTTACCGCGTCCTTCTTCGGCTGATATCGCCAAGGCATCCACCGTACGCCCTTAAAATCTTTACTTAAAATACTTTCGTATTTGAGATTTTATTGACATGCATTAGATACATTGTCGTTTTTTGTAGCCGTACATTTTCATGTACGTCACCATTAAGTCAGAGAATTATTTCCTATGTGCTCGGGTCAACCTACTTAGAAATTCTAAGAGATGACCTTACAAATATATATAATTATCTTCTATGCAGTTTTCAAAGAACAAACAATTCATATATTTCGCGTCTATCGTCGTTGCATTCGTCTCACTTGTCTTGCGTAATTACCATTACGCGGCGACGTTGTTCATCTCATGCGCCTAGATATCCATCGAAATCTATTAAATTGTAACTGATTGTTTAAATCAGCTTAGTTATTTTAGTATAAAACAGACTAGCTGTCAAATACTAAATGGTGGAGACGAGGAGATTCGAACTCCTGACCCCCTGCTTGCAAGGCAGGTGCTCTCCCAACTGAGCTACGCCCCCGTAATGGGTTAACTTAAGTCTCGATAATCCATTCCGAAGAATCCGTTATCTTTTATAAGTTTTACCTATCAAATTAGCTCTTAGTGTCTGTACTCTACACAAAGTGTATTTCAAGTTATATGAGCCAACTGGTGGGCCTAGGTGGACTCGAACCACCGACCTCACGCTTATCAGGCGTGCGCTCTAACCAGCTGAGCTATAGGCCCATATCTGTAGATTGAGAGTCTTTACAGATCTCTCAAAACCGAACAATGTAGGTGCCAAAGTGTCGACCTAAGTGACATCCAAGCTCTTGGCTCGGTGTATGTCTCCCTAGAAAGGAGGTGATCCAGCCGCACCTTCCGATACGGCTACCTTGTTACGACTTCACCCCAATCATCGACTTTACCTTAGACGGCTGGCTCCCGAAGGTTACCCCACCGG
>NZ_JALBWL010000011.1:0-5289 GCF_024677885.1 Veillonella faecalis | reverse complement strand
CTGTTCCCATCTCGAACACAGTAGTTAAGCTCATAAACGCCGAAAGTACTTGGCTGGAGACGGCCTGGGAGGATAGGAAGCCGCTGATTGCTTAAAGGCACACCTGAGGGTGTGTCTTTTTTTATTGTATGGCTTCCTATCCTCCCAGGGTACCTGGTGAGCAGGGCAGTAGAAGATGGAGAAGCGAAGCGACGACAGATTCACTGCATCGCTTAGTTCGGAGCGTAAGATGGACATGTAGCGTAGCTACATAGGTCCATCCACAGCGAGGAACACCCAGTATTCTGGAGCTAAGAACCGTACATAAGAACTCGCTGATTAAGCATCCTGCGGCTGGTGGTAGGAGGCAAACTATATCCATACGGTAACGCGGTACAACATGCCAATGTTACCGAACCGTAAAGCCGTTGAGTAAGTCCAAATACATGTAAATTAATGATTTTATGTAGATATACTGAGCCAATGAATCGTAAACTATTTGAGTTACTTTAAATTATGTAATTATAATTTAATACTAGAATATACATAAAACCCCCTATAAGCCACTTTAAACCAGCTCATAGGGGTTCTTTTTATACTAAACTTATCTTTACTTGTTTATCTAAAGCAAATGCAATTTTACACATAGTGCTTAAACTCGTATTGGCACCCTTTTCTATACGAGCGATTGTAGACTGTGGAACACCAGATTTTTTTGCTAAATCACGTTGTGTTAGTCCTGCAGCCTCTCGTGCTTTTAAAACAGCTACCGCATTTTCTAATCTAGCTTGTTCCTCATAATATCCTTCTCTAAATTTTGGATCCTTTAACTGCTCTTTAAGTAAATCATCAAATTTTATTGTTGGCATATTGTTCCTCCTCGTATTCTACTTTAATTTCTTTTGCATGTTGGATTTCTCTAACAGGCGTTTTTTGCGTTTTCTTAGTAAATCCATGAGTTATGATATATCTATTATTATCTTTATGAAAGTACAATACACGTTGTATATTACTTGATATCTTAGATCGTATTTCATAAATTTCATAGTCTAACTTTTTTACAAGTTCTAGTTGAAAGGCTATAATCATGCCTTCTCTTTCTATCATTTCAATAGTAGCCATTAATTTTCTACGATCTTTATAAGGCAGTGTATTATAAAACTCTAAAAATTCATTATGTCCATTAGGTCTTGTATAGAACTCAAACTTAGGTTTCTCCATCCCAATCCTTCTTTCTTCCATGATAGCATATATGCGTTCGAACCTCAATTTTATAGATACTGTTTATCTGAATTCTTACCTTAACTATATAGATAAGAAGGCAATATTTTGTAGCTCAAAGATGTAATGAGTAGATTATTTTACTCTTGTAATCACTATTCAAATCTTATGGTCGTTAAGTATCTTTCAAGGTCTATGAAAAGAAGAAATCAAGTTGTATCATTTATTGTTATAAACAATGGTCTAGTAATTTAAATACCTTTATTTAACCATTTACTGGAGAGATATAAAACTAGCAGTATTTAATTAATATTAAATTACGATATCTTTACTTATATATTTATCATTATCTTATGTGCTTTAAGATACATCATTTCTCAATACATATGTTATACTAAAGTTCAAACTATACTTTAATAGGAGGTTTTATGTCTAAAAAAATTGCAGTTCTCGTCAATGAGGATACAATGCAGCGCTGTTCTTGCGGCGGTTGTTTAAAAGCATTTATGAATAAAGCAGATTCCTTTGAGCGTTATGCAGATGAGGATATTGAGTTGGTCGGTTTCACGCACAGTGGTGGCGATCTAGCTAAGAAAATTGAGTCTTTCAAGAAAAAAGGTGTTACTACGGTTCATCTTTCTACGTGTACGCGTGGTAAAAATGAAAATTATGAAAGCATCGCAGAGCAGTGTGCAGAGGCGGGCTTTGATGTAGTTGGCTATACACATGGCGGCGCCGTTTCTAAAGATGGTAAAGAAGCGGTAGTACTTTCAGCTAAACCAGTAACATCAGATCAATAATCGTAACGATGAATCAATAGACAGTAATGACAGATGAATGATTGTTCCATTATTCATTCTATATTTACCATGAAGAGATACTATATACATAGTGTGTAAATCTAGTGTGATAATTTGTTTTATTACTATATGGTTAATCAATTCGAGAGGTTGAGAGAATGAACAAGAAACTTACAGCAGCTACGTTATCTGTAGCTATGGCAGCGACTATGGCGCCTGCTATTATGCAAACTGCCCCAGTGAATGCTGCATCTAGTGCAGTACAAACATTGGCTGGTGGTGCTGTTGCCATGGCTTATGTATCTACTGCATTAAATAAAATGGATAATTCTGAGCAAGGCCAAAAAGAGAGCTTGGCTCGTACAAAAGAAAAAACAGGTTACTTGAACGATAGTGCAGCTCAAGAACGTGTAAATCGCATCATGAAAACGTTAGAGGCTACGCCGAGCGTAAAACGTTCTTACGTTGTCTATGCAAACCCTGATACAGAGTTTAATGCCTTTGCAACGCTTGGTCGCGTTATGTCTATTAATAAAGGTGCTTTGGATACCCTTGATGATGATCAATTAGCGTACGTAATGGCCCATGAAATTGCACATGGTGAGCACAAAGATATTATCAATGGCGCTAAAAAACAAATTGGCTTATCTACTGCGGTAGGTATCGCTGCAGGCGGTAGCGAAGGGGCTGCCATTTTATCCAACGTAGCAGGTAACTACTTGTCTAACCAAGTGTTTACAATGAGCCAAGAAAAAGCAGCCGATGAACTAGGATTCAAGATTTTAAGTGAATCTCCATATAATGTGGGCGGTGCAGCTGGTTCTATGGCGGTACTACGCAACAAAGTGGGGGAACACTATCGTGAAGGGCTTTCACAAGTAGTGGCACCGAACAATCATCCTAAGTTAACAGACCGTGTGAACAATAATATTGCTCGCATGTACACATACTCTGGAAACCACGTAAACGTATCTAAAGGTGCTGTTTATGTAAATGGTGATAATATCTATACCCCAGCAGGTAGCGGCCGTTATACAGGGGAAGAACGGGCGTATTACATGGCTGGTAAATTGGCACGGTTGTACCATAACAACCAAATTACACCAGGCTCTGCATCCTATAGTGGTGGCACTGTAACTGTGGCTGGCCAATCCATCGTATCTACGCCAAGCTCTGACGTAGCACTACAAGTGGCGACAAACCTTAATAATGCTTTTGTTAAACCAGCAGGCGCAGCAGTTAATGCTAAAAACCCTGTGAAAGTGAAACAAGAGAAATCTAAAAAGGTAAAACAAGAAAAGGCTAAACCTGTGAAGGCAGAAAAAGCTAAACCGGCTAAAGGTAAAGAAGTAAAACCTGTGACTAAAGCTTCTACAACTAAACATACAGCTAAAAATACAAAGAATACGAACGCAAGCGATCATGGACGTAAAACAATCGATAGATAATTTGAGTATTTAATTGTTTGATTGTTCATGTGGCATGCAAGACCGAGCTCAATGGGGCTCGGTCTTTTTTGTATGTCTTGAAGACAATACTGTATTACTTTATGGAACGAATAGTATATATGTGAGTCCGTATATGTTATAAAACTATAGATTTTCTATAACAAAAGCACTATAATATTAAGTATCTATATATATCAATATATTGGGAATTTTTTATATATAAGAATATTATCTTTGTGATGTACAGACTTGTTACCCGTAGTTGTGCGTCTAACAAGGTTTCTTGTTATTTTCACAGTTAGCATAGCCTCTCTGATGAGGCAGTTTCTTTTTTAGAGGAGTTGGATCTGAATGAAACAACCAGAATTGTCGCCGTATATGATGGCTCGAAAGCCATCTGGCATTCGCCTAGGACAAATTAAATTCTTGGAACGTAAGAACCCACCAATTTTGGTGAATGGTTCTATTGGTAATGTAATGCGTCCTATGCATCCCGCCATGCAGCGTCGGTTGTTCGATTTGGGCGGTGTGAATAGTCCGTTCCATACAGGCATTGTACCGTATGTACCAACTACAGGTACCGATGAATGCCGTGAAGCATTCCTTCATATTCTACGAAGCCAAGGCTTTGATACAACAGGCCTTAATGTACTCGTAACAGACGGTGCATCCATGGCGATGGAAATCATCATGCTTGGCGTATGTGGTGGTGCTGGGGAAGAGGAACGTCCTCTATTAATGTTCAACCCATCTTATACAAACTATGATGCGGTAGGCCTTCGCATTGGTCGTAAAACAGTTACTGTGGAGCGTCAACTTAATGAAAACGGCGAATTTGAATTGCCATCCGTTGAAACCGTAGAACAACGTATCATCGATACAAAACCAGGTGCGTTGCTCATCATTCCTTACGATAACCCTACAGGTCAATTATTCAGTAAAGAAACATTGATTGAATATACAAAATTATGTGTGAAACATAATTTGTGGATTATCTCTGACGAAGCATATCGTGAATTGGCTTACGAAAAAGGGAAAGAAACATCTAGTATTTGGGCGTTAACCAATAAGGATGTTCCTGGCATTGAAGGCCGTCGTATCAGCCTTGAAACAGCTAGTAAGGTATGGAACGCTTGTGGCCTACGCATTGGTGCCATCATTACAGATAATAAATTGTGCTATGAAAAATCTGTAGCCGAATATACAGCGAACCTTAGTGCTAATACATTAGGTCAATATATCTTCGGTGCTTTGGCTCATGAAAGCTATGCAGAGCTTCATAACTGGTATGAGCAGCAACGTGACTACTACCGTCAAATGATCTTTGAACTCCACGAAGGTTTCAAAGCGGTCGAACCTGATTTTATCGTATCTCGTCCAGAAGCGTCTATTTACTTTGTTATTGACGTACGGAAGGTAGCAAAACCTGGCTTTGATGGGGTAGAATTTGCCTCTTGGTGTGCTGAACACGGTGCAGTTAGCCTTGATGATGGCAAAGAATACACACTTCTCATGGCTCCACTCAATGGTTTCTATAGTGGTAAAAAAGGCGAAGATAACCCAGGCAGAACACAATTGCGCGTATCCTTCTGTGAAAACCCAGACCTATTGCGCTTGGCACCTGAATTATTATCTAAACTATTCAGAGCCTACGAAGCACAACGATAGAAGAAGTATAATTCTAATATAATAGATGCCCTCCTTTTGGAGGGCATTTTTGGGTTATAGGACAAAACGTGTTGGTACTTTAATCCCAATCATTGAAAGATAATTTGTCATAGTTATGCAAATCACCCCAAGAAATGGCATCCCCCCAAGTTGGAATTATGCCTTGAAGTTGG
>NZ_JALBWL010000010.1:0-5566 GCF_024677885.1 Veillonella faecalis | reverse complement strand
ACTCTCCAAGATATCTTGAAGCTATTTGAATAGCTCATTATTTGTTGTCGTTACATTTAAGTAACTTTGAATTATGGTTGGTTTTGACTTTGTCAAAACCCGCACTCTGGCATATGTTCAATCATATGATTGATTACCTATCATTGTTCAGTTTTCAAAGATCTGTTATCAGTTTCACGCTTCAGTGAAGCGCCATCTGACGACTTGATTATAATAACATGTGAGCACTTTCATGTCAACACATTTTATAATCTTTTTTGAAGTTCTTTCGAACTTCAAAGTGTATTTCTACACTCATTAAGAAACAGTCGCTCGAACGACTGTATGGATATTATAGTATAACCAAAAAATAATGGCAACCCCCAATTCTCAACTTCACACAACTTTCATTGCACATTCATTTTTCAACCCAAAAACTAAAGATTGATTTTATACAACCTATTTTGTATAATGTAGCTGTAATATAGACTCTTTCACTTATGTAGTTATATAGTTATATATCATTTAATACTATATTTTAATTTTGAATTAGCGCTATATTTCAATTTAGTCTTTTATTATAGTAGTTATAATTAATATTATAATAATGTGTAAGGAGATTGAGTATGAAATTATCCAAACGTTTATTATCCAAAACAGTTGCTATTGCTGCGGTATGTGCAACTATGGCCACTGCAGCCTTTGCTGCACCACAAGGTACATTTGATACTTCTGAAATTCAAATTACAGGCGAAGCCTCTCGTTCTGTAGCACCTAACTATGCGATTTTAACACTTGGTATTACTAGTGAAAACACTAATATCAATGCTGCAAAATCCAATAACGATCGCATCATGAGTGATTTAATCAGCAAGTTAGGTCATTTAGGTATCGACAAAAAAGATATTTACACATCTAACATTTCTATTAACCCTACAAGTGATTATCAAGATGGCAAACGAATCAACACTGGTTATAGTGTAGCAAATCGTGTGACTGTAAAAATCAACAATCTCGATAATGTAGGAAAGGCTGTTGATGCTGCTGTTAGCGCTGGTGCTAACGATATCAATAACCTTTCATTCCAAAATGATGTATCTCAACAACTGTCTGATTCTTTAACTACCGAAGCAATTCAAGACGGTCGTCATAAAGCTGAGGTTATTGCTGCAGCCCTTGGTCGTACTTTAGGCCCTGTAAAAACTGTTTCTATTAGCACACCACAAACAAGCTCTATGGACTCTGGTTCCTATCGTAACGCCGTAATGTTAAAAGCGTCTCTCGAAACTGCTACTCCTGTTGAAAAAGGATCATTAGTAGTTTCTCAAGACGCTAATATTACTTATTATTTACAATAGAATTTTCTGGTACTACACCTTCGTGGACCGCTACAATGCCGCCTGTCAATTCATGATAGGTGGCATTTTCATATCCTAAAGATTTCCAGATTTCAAGAATCTCGCTTTGATGAGGATATCTGCGTAAGGATTCTGGCAACCATGCATAAGAGGAATTATCCTTACTTAACTTACCTATAATGGGTAATATATAGGAGAAGTAGAAATTATATAACTGTTTAAAACCAAACATGCTTGGCTTTGCGAGTTCTAACACAACTACTTTTCCACCTGGCTTTACAACACGTTGCATTTCAGATAACACTTGTTTAATATCTGGCACATTACGCATTGCAAATCCGCTCATAGCAGCATCAAATGTGTTATCTGCATATGGTAATGCCATCGCATCACCTTGAACAAGATTAACTTGATCTATTAAACCAGCATCTTCAATGCGTACACGACCTTGATCAAGCATCTCACTATTAAAGTCCAAAGCCTCTACTTTTAATGTTGGTTCTTGACGTAACGCTTCCTTTGTAAACACACAGGTACCACATGCTACATCAAGCACACGTTGGTGAGGACCAATATTCATTGCTTTTACAGAGAATTTGCGCCAAAAATAATCTTGTCCAAAGCTTAAGACTGTATTCATTAAATCATAGTTTTTTGCAATATTAGAAAAAACACCTTGTACAAATTGCTCTTTATCGGCATACGTTTTAAATTCTTTAGTATTCATTATGGTCCTTTCACTAATCAAGAACTATATTCAAACTCTTTACTCGCATAGTATATCATACTATGCCCCCTATCAAAAGAATCCTATTATATATACTATATATAGTAATTATGTAATAAGCACATATTTAGTTAAAACCATATATTCACTACTATTAAAATTATCATATTACAAAATAAACATCGTTATCAATCACAGTAGATCTAATTTAACTATATATAAATGACTATGATATTATCTATTGCCACCATCCTGTGTTCGTTGTATAATGACATATGTCCATGACGAAAAGATATCTTTTCCATGGTCTTTTATTAGTTTTTATTAAGTATTGGAGTGTACTATGAATCGATTTGTAAAAACAATCAATAGAGTCAGTCTAATCCAACAAATTATCATAGGTTTGATTATTGGTATTTTGACAGCTCTATACGTGCCAGATGTGGCAAATGAATTAGCTTTATTAGGCGTTCTCTTTGTTGGTGCTTTAAAAGGGATTGCACCAATCCTTGTATTTTTCCTTGTTATTGCAGCTATCAGTAAACATCGTTCTGGTCAAAAGACTGGGATGGGATCTGTAATCACATTATATTTATTAGGTACATTCCTTTCTGCAGCACTTGCTGTAGTCGTAAGCTTTATGTTCCCTACTACATTACACCTTGCAGCTAGTGCAGCTGATGCAGCTCCACCACAAGGGATCGTAGAGGTTATGAAAACACTTTTAAAAAATATTGTTGATAACCCTGTGAAAGCCTTAATGACCGCTAACTATATCGGCATTTTAGGTTGGGCACTTATCATTGGCGGTGCTTTACGCCATGCCCCAATGAATACTAAAGAAGTAATGGAGTCTATCGCTCAAGCTATTACAACTGTAGTAGGTTGGATTATCCGCTTTGCTCCTCTAGGTATTATGGGTCTCGTAGCTGACTCTATCGCTACTAATGGTATTGAAGCTTTAATCGGCTACTTCCAATTACTCGTATTACTACTTGGTTCTATGATTTTCGTAGCATTAATAGTAAACCCACTTCTATCTTTTGTATATCTTCGCCGTAATCCATATCCATTGGTTTTCAAATGTTTACGTGAATCTGCAATCTATGCGTTCTTTACTCGTAGCTCTGCTGCAAACATCCCTGTTAACCTCGATTTAGCAAAACGTTTAAAACTTAACCCTGATATGTATTCCGTATCTATTCCATTGGGTGCAACAATCAACATGGGTGGTGCAGCGATCACAATTACAATCATGACATTAGCTGCTGCCCATACACTTGGAATCGTTGTAGATATCCCTACAGCAATTCTCTTATCTGTTATTGCTACTATCGGTGCTTGTGGTGCTTCTGGTGTTGCTGGTGGTTCCCTACTTCTAATTCCTCTTGCTTGTTCTCTATTTGGTATCTCCAATGACATCGCAATGCAAGTTGTAGGCGTAGGCTTCATCATTGGCGTTTTACAAGACTCCACTGAAACAGCACTTAACTCCAGTACAGATATTCTCTTCACTGCTACTGCAGATTATGCAAAACGTGGCTATCACGAAAACTGGAATTAAATATAATTTTATAATCATACAAAAGACGGTCCTTCGGGACCGTTTTTTGTATTTAAAAGTCTATAAATACTAGATTACTATACGACTTATAAATAGATTCATTGTATAATATAAAGAACATACTTTATAAATCAACATAGGCATCAATATTAATCATATACGTTTATATTAATTACAATCGTCTATATTGATTTTCTTCAATATAATGTTATAATAGAGTTAATGATAATAACTATTAATAGATATAAATAGAAAGGAATCAACATGAAACAATACGATATTATTGTAGTTGGTACAGGTGGTGCAACCATCGTAGCTGATGCTGCTATCAAAGTGGGTAAAAAAGTAGCTATCATAGAAAAAGGTAAATTTGGTGGCACTTGCTTAACTCGTGGTTGTATTCCTACAAAGGTTATGGTTACAGCAGCCAATGCGATCCAAGAGGTAGAAGAATTCAAAAAAATCGGTATTAATGTTAGCGATGCTACTATGGACTGGGACACTGTTTCTAAACGTACATGGCATATGATTGACAAGTCTGCAGGCATCTATGATTACTATAACGCTTATGACAACGTAGATATATATCGCGGTGCTGCAAGCTTTGTATCCGATAAGGTTATGAACATCCACCTTAACGATGGCTCTGGTATCGTAGAAATCACAGCTCCAACAATTATTCTAGGTACTGGTGGTTATAGTAACGTACCAAATGTACCTGGTCTAAAAGAGGCAGGCTTCCTTTCTAGTGAAAGTTTATTTGGCGATAAGTTCCCGAAACAACCGTACAAATCGCTTGCAGTACTGGGTGCAGGCCCTATCGGCGTAGAATTCGGTCATGTATTTGATGCTGCTGGTACTAAAGTTACCATTATTCAACATAATGTACGCCTTGTACCTAAAGAAGATGAAGAGATGTCTGAACATCTTCTTCAAAACTATCGAGCTCGCGGTATCAATGTTATATTAAACCAAGATACTGTTGAAATTCGTCAAGAAGACGGCCTTAAGGTAGCAGTCACAAAAGATCGTACTACTGGTGAAATCACAGAAACAAAGGTTGAAGAAATTCTCGTAGCTGCCGGTATCCGTCCTGCTGTAGAAGAGCTCCATCTCGAAAATACAGGTATTGAAACATGGCCAAAGGGCTGGATCAAAACAAACGAATTCCTTGAAACATCTGTGGATGGAATCTATGCATTAGGTGATGTAAACGGCGAACCTGCATTCCGTCATCGTGCGAACTATGATGCTGATATTATCGCCCACAACCTATACTTTGCTAAAAACGAAGAAGATTTCCGTTGGGCACGCTATGATACATTGCCAAAGGTTACCTTCTCCTACCCTGAAATCGGTAGCGTAGGTCTTACTGAAGCAGAAGCAATTAAAGCAGGCTATAATGTAGGTGTTGGTAAAAATTACTACTCCTCTACGGCTAAAGGCTATGCTATGGGCATTAATCCTGGCGATGTAAATGATGGTTTCGTTAAAATCGTAGTGGACAAAGACACTAACCACATTCTTGGTATGCACGTAACAGGACCTCAAGCATCTATCCTCTTCCAACCTTACGTAAACCTTATGAACAGCGGTGTAACTCCATTGACTGCTATTAATGAAGAAATCGCGTCTGAACGTACAAAACTATTACGTGAAAAAGGTATTACTCGTGATATGGATCCTAAATCCGTTATCACTGTAGGTGAAACTATGAGTCCACACCCTTCTCTTGTAGAGGTCATCATGTGGACACAAGTATACTACGAAAATCGTTGGTAATAATAAATATATAACCATTATATAAATAAAAGAGGGTTATAGGACAAAACGTGTTGGTTTTATAGGCGATGGAGCCAGTAAATTACTGGCTCCATCGCTATTTTAAGTTCTTTTGATAAACTTAGAGGGTGGACAAAATGTGTTGGTAAAAAGTCC
>NZ_JALBWL010000009.1:0-10022 GCF_024677885.1 Veillonella faecalis | reverse complement strand
GGGGGCAGCCAGTGGTAATAGAGTGGTTGTCAGATCATTCAATGCCCTCTTTAGAGGGCCACCACTAGAGAAAGACCCTTATAGGGTCAGAGCAAACCACCCGTTCTACGGGTGGTTATGATTACTTAATAGTTAATACTATCTATCTTGATAAGTGTTGAGAATTCTGATATAATAGATAATAATTATTTCTTGTGAATGGCCGATAATGGTCGATGCCTTATAGATTTCCAAGTGGAGAAAGGTAGAGTAGAGTATTATGGATATCGCACAAATTCTGCGTAGCCAAGGGTTCAAAGTAACCCCACAACGTATTGCGATTTATGATGCCTTGCGTGGTCATCATGATCATCCAACAGCAGAAATGTTGTATCATACGTTGCGCCCTGAACATCCAAGCATGAGCTTGGCAACCGTGTACAAGACGATGGAGATTTTTGAAAAAATCGGTCTTGTAAAAATTTTAGAAGTAGGTGATGAGCGCGCTCATTACGATTGGGACACACAAGCTCATTCCCATATCCGTTGCATCCGTTGCAACAAGGTAGAGGATATGATGGGCATTGATTTACAAGCTATCAAAACAATTGCTGATCAAGGTAGCGAGTATCAAATCACAGGTCAACATATTACCTTTGAAGGTGTATGCCCTGAGTGTGCTAAAAAAGAAAGTCATTAATACATAACCCCTGTCGCGAAGGGCTCCTTCACGGTAGGGGTTATATTAGTTATATATGTCTTCTATTCATTAGACTTTTGGAATAGATGTAAGCGTAATAGAATAGATATTAGAATTGAGTATTTTAGAATTTTAGAATTATATAAATATAAAGGAGTATTATGTTTGTCATCGGCAGTCATTTATCAATTAGTAAAGGTTATTTAAACATGGGGAAAGAAGCTACTAAAATTGGGGGCAATACATTCCAATACTTCACGCGCAATCCTCGTGGTGGTAGTATGCGTGCCCTCGATGTAGAGGATATGAATAGCTTGAGTGCGTATATGAAAGAACATAACTTTGGCACCTTATTAGCTCATGCACCTTACACATATAATCCATGTGCAGCAAAAGAAGATTTGCGTGCTTTTGCAAAACAAGCCATGACAGAAGACCTAGAGCGTATGGAATATTTACCAGGCCAAATGTATAACTTTCACCCTGGTAGCCATGTAAAGCAAGGTGTAGATCAAGGCATCGAATATATCGTGGAATGTTTGAATGAAATCTTATTCCCTGGCATGAAAACAACAGTTCTCTTAGAAGTCATGGCAGGTAAGGGCACAGAAATTGGTTCTCGCTTTGAAGAGATTGCACGCATCATCGATGGTGTGAAATTAAAAGAATACATGGGCGTATGTGTTGATACATGCCATATCCACGAAGGTGGTTATGATATCGTCAATAATCTTGATGGTGTTATTGATGAGTTTGACCGTATTGTAGGCTTAGACCGTTTAAAAGCCATTCACTTGAATGACTCTAAAAATCCTATGGGCGCTCATAAAGATCGGCACGAAAAAATTGGTGAAGGTCACATCGGTATCGATGCCATCGCTCGCATTGTGACACATCCTAAATTGACGAACTTGCCGTTCTATTTGGAAACGCCAAACGAATTAGATGGCTATGCAAAAGAAATTGCTATGTTGCGCTCTATTGTAGAGAATCAATAATTAAGCTAAAACACAGTCTTAGTTATATAATTATTTATATAACTACATTCAGATAAGGTGTAGGGAGAGCTGGAAAGGGGGATAAAATGCGTTTTTTACATACTGCTGATTGGCATTTAGGACGTATTTTTTATGGTCAGTATTTAACAGATGACCAAGCTCATGTGTTGGAGAATCAGTTCTTTTCTATTTTGAAAGAAGAAAAAATCGACGGCATCTTGTTAGCCGGGGACGTATTTGATAGAGCGGTACCTCCTATTGAAGCTATTGAATTATGGGATTCCATCATTACCCGTCTCGCTATGGATTATAAGGTACCACTCTTCGTGGTAAGTGGTAATCATGATGGGGCTGAACGCCTTGAAGTGGGGCGCTCTATGTTGAGTCGATCAGGAATTCATATTTGGGGATCCCCTCATCATGCATTACAACCCTTTGAATTTGAAGGTGCTGATGGCAAAGTGGCCATTTGCCCTATGCCCTTTAGCGAGCCTCGTCGCATTGGGGATGCATTAGGGTTAGGTTTTGCTACCCCTTCTTTGGAAACTGGTCTCAATCTACATAATTATGATCAAATGTATCAGGCTTGGAGCAACCATTTACGTAATCAAGTGCCAAAGGGGATGCGTAGCATTGCTATTAGTCATGCCTTTGTAATGGGCGGTGATGTAGGTGGCTCTGAGCGGACCTTGTCTATCGGTGGTAGTGAACAAGTAAGTCCACAAGTCTTTAAAGACTTTCAATATACAGCTCTTGGCCATTTGCATGGGCCTCAACGAATGGGGGCAGACTATATTCGTTATAGCGGATCGCCATTAAAGTATTCCTTTGATGAGCATACGCAGAAGAAATCTTTTACCATCGTTGATATGGATGCAAAAGGTAACGTAGATATTAGCACCATTCCTGTAGAAGCGAAGCGAGATGTAGTTATTTTAGAAGGTTACTTTGAAGACCTCCTAAATAATAAAGAATTACAAGCTAAGCATAAAGATGATTACGTGCAGGCTCGATTGCTTGATACGATGCCTATAATGGATGGGATGGCTAAGCTGCGCCAAGTGTATCATCGATGCATGACTATTGATTTAGTAGGTCGCGTGGCAACTCCTATGGCAGATATGGATGAAGCCGTTTTTAAAGAGTTAAACGAACGCGAATTATTTAATCAGTTTGCTGAAACCGTGTGGAAAGAGCCATTAACAGAGCGTGAGCAACAATACATTAACTCTGTGTGGGATCGAATTCTAAAGGAGGACTAAATGAAGCCTATATCTTTAACTATAGAAGCCTTTGGTCCATACCGAGATTCGGTTACCTTGGACTTTAATGAACTGCAAAACCATTCCATGTTCCTCATCTCTGGTCCTACAGGAGCCGGGAAAACGTCGATACTAGATGCCATGGTGTATGCCTTATATGGAGAACCTAGTGGAGAGGTGCGCAAAACAGATGCAATTCGCAGTGACTTTGCAGAACCTGATCGTATGACGCGGGTAGATTTCTCCTTTGCTATTGGTGATGCTCAGTACCGTGTTGAAAGACTGCCAAAGCAAATGGTTGCGAAGAAACGTGGTACAGGTATGCGTGAGCAGAATGCTAGTGCTACTGTCTACGAAATGAAGGATGGGGAGTGGAAGGTCATTGCCACTTCTGCGGCTGCTATTCGTGATACAGTTCAACGAATCATAGGCTTTCGGAAGGATCAATTCTTACAAGTGGTTCTTTTGCCGCAAGGGGAGTTCCGAAAATTACTAGTAGCCTCCACCAGTGAACGGGAGGAGTTATTACATACACTCTTTAGAACTGAGTTGTACCGAAGATTACAAGATGCCTTAAAAGCTGCTTACGATGAAGCAAAAGCAGGCATTGAAGAAAATGTAACAAAACAGAATGCATTGTTACAATCCATTCCACATGACGAAGATACACCGGTACTAACCATTGAACATGTACGAGATCTTTTGAAACATAGAGAGCCACACCGAGATGCTCTTGTTATTGAGCGTGATAAAGCTGTAACTGTAGTGGAGCAGTTCAATACGTTGCGAAATGAGTGGGCCTTATATAACCAAGCACAACAATCTCTTGCAGAGGCTACCTCTAAATTAGACCTTGTGAAAGCAAGAGAAGCGGAGCGCGCTATCTTACGTGAAAAGGTACAGTTCCTTACCTCTTTAACGCCAAGCTTTGAGTTATATAAACAGTTTACTGATAAGCAGTCGGTGTTAAAAACCTTGGAAACATCACTTTCAGAGGCTGAAAACAATGTGGACAGTGCAACTCAATATGAGTCTAAATGTATAGAGGCTCATGCAGTATTAGAAGCTCAAGCTGAAACTATGCAAACTAAGCGAACTACGCTGGCCCAAATGGAACAGCAATCAGAAAAGTTTAATGAGCTAGCACTGCTAAATAAGGAATTGAGCACATTAAAGAGTAACTTAGTAACACAGGACCGTGAGAAAAGTGACGCTGCGTTACAGGAACAGCATAAAACAGTAGCTGATTTAGAGGCTAAGTTAGTTGCAGACAGGCAGCAGTTACAAGGTAATAACAAAGCGTTAGACTCTATTTCTCGTATCCAAGAACAGTTAAGTCATTTGCAACGATATTCTGAATTGGTTGCTGAGAAACAGAAGGTTCAAAATGATATTGATGCTAAAGATAAGGCATTAGCGACGCTTGATGAATCTGTAAAGAATTCAAAGGTACAGCTTGAACGGTTAGAACATTTGATGGCAGAAGGGCGTGCCTATGAACTCGTTCATTTAGTGAAAGATAACGAACCTTGTCCAGTATGCGGCTCTACAGAGCATCCACAGTTGGCAGCCAAGCCTGAGTTATATCCTACTAAAGAGGAAATAGAAGAGGCTCGTGCAGTGCGTGATCTTGAGTTACAAAAGCAAGCTAGTGAAATTGGTCAGAAAGAAACGTTAGCTCTTCGTTTACATGAGTTAGATGAACAAGTTGAAGATCAAGTCTCTAAACTCAAAACATGGATTGATAATTTTTCAGAAGATGCATTTGATTCAATTCAACAAGGCTTAGTATCTCAAATGGAGCAGCTTTCAACCTTGCGTAGCGACACTGAACAGCTGAGCAACACTATAGCTAACACTGAGGGTGACCTCAGTGCGGCTAAAGATATACTAGCGAAATTGGAGATGGCTCATAAGGAACTACTTGATAATTTGTATAATTTAGAGGTTCAGATTAGTACGGTACAGGCTAAGATTGATGCTCTTTCTGAAAGCTTGCCAACTACGGATGTAGCTGCATGGCATAAAGAGATAGAATTATTAGCGACTGAGCTTACAGACTACGATGAACAGGTAAAAGTATGTAAAGCAAATTTAGATTCTGCTAGAGAAGTGCTTAATGCTAAACGGGGACGTCTAGAAATCTTATCTGCCCAAGTGCAGGAAGAAACAAAAAATCTTGATGTACTCAATAAAGACTATGTAGAATCATTGCAATCGATTTCTTTATCTGAAGATGATTTTATAGATGCGTTGGATGATTATAAGGTCTTAGATACATTTAGAGCTGAGCTACACGCATTGGATGAGGCTTTCAATAAAGCTCAAGCTGTATATGATGCGGCCTTAAAGCATGCTCAATCTGTAGTGAAGCCAAGTGATACAGTCTCTGATGAGGTATATGATGCGGCAGTAGAGCAACGTGACAATTTGGTAGGTTCTCTTGCGGCTTGGGATAAAGAAACGAAACATATTGAAACAACACTGGCTTCCCTAGAGACACTTGAACAGGTTATGGGCGAAGCCCGTGAGGAAGTCACTTTCTTAAGTCGCCTAAATGACTTGGCAAATGGCGGTGAACAAGGGTTTAAAAATGTAACCTTTGAGCGCTACGTATTGGGAGCTATTTTAGATGAAGTTGTATATGCAGCTAATTTACGTCTTCAAACGATGAGCCGTAATCGCTATTCCTTGGAACGTTCTGACTATACTGGTGGTGGACGAGGCAAACAAGGCCTAGATTTGGCAGTTATGGATGCTTTCACAGGTCAATCAAGACCAGCGAACACCTTGTCTGGTGGTGAAACATTCTTGGCCTCTATGGCCCTTGCCTTAGGTCTTGCGGATGTCATCCAAAGTTATGCAGGTGGTATTCATATGGATACGATGTTTATCGACGAAGGCTTTGGTACACTTGATCCTGATACATTGGAACTCGCCATGGAAACACTGGTGAAATTACAATCATCAGGTCGTCTTATCGGCATGATTTCCCATGTACCTGAATTAAAGACTCGCATACCGGCCCACTTAGAGGTCACACGTGGTGACGATGGTAGTACGGCAAAATTTGTTATTAACTAGCTATAGAATTGTCAAATGTGATACTATTAAAAGAGGAGAATTCCTACAAAAACATACTGGAATTAATTAAGGAGGTCCTATGAAGTTTTCATTTGCTCATAATAATATAAATGTTAAGGATCTTGATAAGAGTTTAGCATTCTATAAAGAGGCCTTGTTACTTGAGGAATCTCGCCGTTTGGAAGATCCAAGTGGTGCTTTCACTCTTGTATATTTAAAAAGTCCATACACAGCGCATGAACTAGAACTTACATGGTTGCGCGACTGGGATCGCCCTTATAATTTAGGGGACAATGAATTCCATTTAGCGTTTTATGTAGATGACTACGAAGCAGCTCTTAAAAAGCATAAAGAGATGGGCGTTGTAGCTTACGAAAATGCTGACATGGGCATTTACTTTATTGCCGATCCAGACGGGTATTGGACAGAAATTATTCCAGCAGGTAAATACTAATGGAATATATGTTAACTCGTTTAGAGTGGCTGGTTGGTCCTGATAAAATCAAAACCTTAAAAGATACGTCTGTGGCTCTCTTTGGTGTTGGCGGCGTTGGTGGCGGTGCCCTTGAGGCACTAGTTCGAGCTGGTGTGGGACGCATCGTTCTTATCGATGGCGACTCTATTGCACCAAGTAACTTAAATCGCCAAATGATTACGACTCATGACACAATTGGAGAGCGTAAGGTAGAGGTAGCAAAGGCACGAGCCCTTTCTATTAATCCAGATGTAGTGATAGAAACTCATGATATTATGTATACTGAGGAAAATTACCCTGGATTTATTCAAAGCTTGAACGTTGATTATGTAATCGATGCCATCGATATGGTAACGGCAAAACTTAATATTATTGAGGTGTGTCAACGGGAAAGCATCCCTGTTATTTCTTGTATGGGCGGCGGTAATCGCTTTTACCCTGAAAAACTTATGATTGCTGATATCAATAAGTCTCATACATGTCCTTTGGCGCGCGTTATGCGTCGGGAGCTCAAAAAACGGGGTATTAAAAAGCAATTAGTTTTATTTTCTACAGAAAAACCGACAAAACCACAGTTCCGCGGCGAAGCAACAAGCCCTGGTACATGTAGTTTTGTGCCACCAGTGGCAGGTTTTATATTAGCAGCACATGTGTTGCGTACAATTTTGGAGGTACCTGAACAATGAAAAAAGCAAAAATCCATATGGCTGACGGCGGCGATATCGTAATCGAATTATTTGATAAAGAAGCTCCTGGCACAGTACAAAACTTCATTGACTTGATTAACAAAGGTTTCTATAATGGCCTTCGTTTCCACCGTGTAATCCCTGGCTTCGTAGCTCAAGGTGGTTGCCCTAATGGCAATGGTACAGGTGGCCCTGGTTACACAATTAAAGATGAATTGATTGGCAACCCACATAAACATGAACGTGGTGCATTGTCTATGGCTCACCGTGGTCCTAATACTGGTGGTAGCCAATTCTTTATCGTATACGAACCACAACCTCACTTGGATGGTGTACACACTGTATTCGGTAAAGTAATCGAAGGTATGGATGTAGTTGATGGTATTCACCAAGGTGCCATCATGGAAACTGTTGAAGTAATCGAAGGTTAATCTCATGAATGATGTATCTATTAAACATCCAGAATGGCTATATATCGATGTAAATGGTAAAACATCATATGGGTATGACCAAGAATGGTTCACTGATGAGTGGCAACGCTTGTCTGGTTGTGGTCCAACATCGGCATCACAAGTATTGGGTTATTCGCTGTTTAGGGATGGCTTATTAGATCTGGAAACCACATCCGATCAAACGCTTGCTTTAGAACGGATGAACTTAGTTTGGAAATATGTAAAGCCACGCTTTGGTGGTGGTGTTTATAAGACTCAATGGATGGAACGTGGTCTTACTCGTTTACTGGAGGATAAAGACCTATCTTATGATGTACATATGTTGAATGTATCTCCGTTCTGCGCATCTCGTGTAGAGGTGGAGGCTGCAGCTCAGTTTATTCATGATGCATTGGCACAAGATGTGCCTGTAGCATTTTTGAATCGTCATAAGGGTAAAGAAAAAGCTCTTTATACATGGCATTGGGTTCCAATTCACAAGATATTTATGGATGACGATGATATTCGCTGTGGCATCTTTGATGAAGGTGAAATCCGTGATTTCTCGTTAGCAAATTGGATGAAAGACACTATTTTAGGTGGCGGTTTCTGTTATATTAGTCGTAAAGATTAAGTAACAGAGTAATTAACGTAATATACATACGCATCGCAATCATCTGCGGTGCGTATTGTAGTATAAAAGTAGGAGGTACTACATGAGTCAATGGATTACAGAGGAACAAACTCCTCATTTACGTCTTAGCGCTGAAGCAGAAGAAGTATTATACTCTGGTGAATCTGAGTTCCAAAAAATTGAAGTATTTAAATCAAAAGAGTACGGTACGATGCTCGCATTAGATGGTGTATTCCAAACGTCTGAGCGTGAAGAGTTTATATACCATGAAATGATGAGTCATGTTCCATTGTTTTTACATCCAAATCCTGAACGTGTATTGATCATCGGTGGCGGTGATGGTGGCGTAGCTAGAGAATGTGTACGCCATGATTGTGTAAAAGAAGTTACTATGGTTGAAATCGATGGTAAAGTTGTGGAGCTTGCTAAACAATATTTGCCAACTATTGCTAAAGCTATGATTGAAAACCATCCTAAATTAACTGTAAAAATTGGTGATGGTATTGGTTTCATGGCAGAAGCAGAAGATTACTATGATGTAATTATCGTAGACTGTTCTGATCCAATCGGTCCTGGTGAAGGTTTATTTACTGAAGAGTTCTATAAGAATACATTAAAAGCTCTTAAAAAAGATGGCTTATTTGTACAACAAACAGAATCTCCTATGTTGCATCAACCGCTCGTAGAGAAAGTATTTGGTTATGTAAATAATCACTTCCCGATTGCGCGTTTGTATACTGCATTTATTCCAATTTATCCTGCAGGTATGCATTGCTTCACATTGGGTTCCAAAACATTTGACCCATTAACATGGACACCAAATCGTGAACAAAACTTTGAAACTAAGTACTATAATGCTGAAATTCAAAAGGCTGCTTTTGCTTTGCCAAATTTTGTAAAAAACTATTTGCCAACTAAGTAAATAATATGTATAATAGGGGAGCACCATTCGTAAGGTATAACTTATGGATGTGCTTCCTTATTTTTCTGAGGAGAAAGAGTTTATATTGGGGATAACATACTTTTTTATTTTATTTGTAAAAGTTAAATGAAATTGAGAAAAAGGTGTTGACACAAATCTCTAGAACAGATATAATTCTCTTTGTTACGAAGACAACGTCTTCGATACCTACAAGGTGGTGGGTATGGTGAAGCGGTTAACACGGCGGATTGTGGCTCCGTTACGCGTGGGTTCGATCCCCACTACTCACCCCATAACCTACACATCATAATCATTGTAGGGGTGTCGCCAAGTGGTAAGGCAACGGACTTTGACTCCGTTATGCGCTGGTTCGATCCCAGCCACCCCTGCCAACATGACTCACTAGCTCAGTTGGCAGAGCACCTGACTTTTAATCAGGGTGTCCCGCGTTCGAGTCGCGGGTGAGTCACCAAATTAAAACTCACAAACTTCGGTTTGTGAGTTTTCTATCTCTATTCATAGAGTATTTGGTTATGATTGTATGTATAAAATCAATCAAAAATAAGTTGAAAAAATCTTTGAAAAAGAGGTTGACGATTTAAGATTAGATTGATATACTATACAAGTCGTTAGGGCAACAACCTAACGTAACAGATCTTTGAAAACTGAACAATGATAGGTAATCAATCAATACGATTGAACATATGCCAGAGTGCGGGTTTTGACATAGTCAAAACCAACCATAATTCAAAGTTACTTAAATGTAACGACAACAAATAATGAGCTATTCAAATAGCTTCAAGATATCTTGGAGAGTTTGATCCTGGCTCAGGACGAACGCTGGCGGCGTG
>NZ_JALBWL010000008.1:0-18478 GCF_024677885.1 Veillonella faecalis | reverse complement strand
GGGGCAGCCAGTGGTAATAGAGTGGTTGTCAGATCATTCAATGCCCTCTTTAGAGGGCCACCACTAGAGAAAGACCCTTATAGGGTCAGAGCAAACCACCCGTTCTACGGGTGGTTATGATTTATCATTTTACCTATATCGAATAATTCCTATTAAAATCACCAGAATTTTACGATTTTATGAGTGTTTTATGATAAAATAAAAGGTATGAATACTTCAACAACTAGGTCTATTACCTATAATGGCGACAGAATTGAATATGAGTTAACCATCAAGCGTGTGAAGAACATGAACATGCGCATTACAAAGGATGGTGTGATCCATGTGTCGGCGAATGCCTATGTGCCGGATTATAGGGTGGACAAGTTTGTCATCGAGAATATGCCCTTCATTGAGCGAGCTCGTTACAAGATTGATGCATTGAATGCCAAGCGTGTTGAGGCGTTGCAGTATGTGAATGGTGAAAGCTTATCAATCCTGGGAATTCCCGTTACGTTGCGCCTAGTTGAGCAGGACGGAAAGCCTCATATTGGCTTTGACGGAAAAGCCATTCTTACTATGGTGGTACCTCGTGGTACGACCTTTGAAGCGAAGCATAAATTAATGCAAAGTTATTGGCGTAATTTAGGGGAGAAGGTCTTTGTCCATTGGGCGAAGGTCGTGTATCAACGCTTTCACAAGCAAGGTATTGATGTACCTATGCCAACCATAAAACAGCAGCGTATGAAGAGCCGTTGGGGTTCTTGTACGCCAGCAAAGCAGCTCATCAAGATGAATACCCGACTATTAGAGGGGCCACAGGCGTATATTGAGTACGTTATGGTTCATGAGTTTGCTCATTTTAAATATTTAGACCATTCCAAGAACTTTCACAATCTAGTGGCACAGTTTTTACCAGACTGGAAGGTTCGTAAGAAGTCATTGAACGTGTATTTTGCTCATCGCCCTTAAAGGAGGTGTACCATGCAGCCATTTGTACATTTACATAGTCATACAGAGTTTAGTTTGCTAGACGGCATCAGTCGTTTGCCTGACATGGTACGTCGTGCGAAGGAGTTAAATCAGCCAGCCCTTGCCATTACGGACCATGGCAATATGTACGCTGCCATTTATTTCTATAAAGAGTGTATAGCCCAAGGTGTTAAGCCTATCATCGGTTGTGAAGTATATGTCACAGAAGGTAGCCGTCTTGATAAGCCGGAAGGTCGTAGCCGTGAACGATTAAAGCATCTCATCTTGTTGGCTGAGACTATGGAAGGGTATCGTAATCTTGTAAAAATTGTGTCGAAAGCATCGACGGAGGGGATGTTGTATCGTCCTCGTGCAGACCGCGATTTATTGCGTCAATACAGCAAAGGCATAATTGCCCTCAGTGCTTGTATTCAAGGGGAGATTCCTCAGTATATCTTGCAAGATAATATGGAAGGCGCCAAGCGTTCCATTGAATGGTATATCGAGACGTACGGAAAGGATAATTTCTTCTTAGAAATCCAAAATCATGGCTTACCAGAGGAGGCAAAGGCTCAAGAGGAGCTCATTAAGCTCAGCAAGGAATATGGTCTTGGCATCGTCGCATCTAATGACTTCCACTATGTTTTAAAGGAGGATGCGGACGCGCAAGATATTAAGGTATGTATTTCTACAGGCCGTCGCCGTGCTGAGGTAGACCGCTTAAAATTCCCTAATGATGAGTTCTATCTAAAATCTGGGGATGAGATGGCGCAGTTGTTCTCACATATTCCTGGAGCTATGGAAAATACCTTAAAAATTGCAGATCGTTGTAATGTAGAGTTTAATTTCGACGAACATCACTTGCCGCACTTTGATGTGCCAGAAGGGGAAACGTCTAAGACTTATTTGCGTAAGGTTTGTGAACGAGAAATTCCACGTCTTTATGGTGAGATCTTTGAAGAGTTACAAAAACGTCTCGACTACGAGCTAGATGTTATTGGCACCATGGGCTTTGAGGATTACTTCCTTATCGTATGGGACTATGTACGCTATGCCCGTGAGCACGACATCTTAGTAGGTCCTGGTCGTGGTTCTGCGGCCGGTTCTGTAGTTGCCTATCTACTTGGCATTACAGGCCTTGATCCATTAAAATACGATTTGCTCTTTGAACGGTTCTTAAATCCAGAGCGGGTAAGCATGCCCGATATCGATATTGACTTCTGTTATGAAAAACGTGGTCAAGCTATCGAATATGTGACGCGGAAATACGGACAGGAGCGTGTATCTCAGATTATTACCTTTGGTACTGAGGCAGCGCGTGCCGTAATTCGTGACGTAGGTCGCGTGCTAGACTTACCACTGGTGGAAGTAAACCGCATTGCGAAGATGATTCCCAATGAACTGGGAATTACCTTAGATAAGGCTCTGCAAGGCAAAGAATTAAAGGCTTTGTACGAAGCTGATCCAAATGTTAAAGAGTTATTTGATTTTGGTAAAAAGCTAGAAGGGATCGCGCGCAATTCGTCCACTCATGCGGCGGGCGTCGTAATTTCCGCGGATCCTCTAGATGACCATGTACCAGTACAAAATGCTAACGATGAAGGCTTTGTAACACAGTACGACAAGGATAACATCGAGGAATTAGGCCTTTTAAAGATGGACTTCTTGGGCCTCCGTACCTTGACGGTTATGGGGGATGCCTTAAAGCTCATCAAGGCGAACCGTGGTATCGACCTCGATTTAGATGCAATACCACTCGATGATAAAGCGGCTTGTGATATCCTCACAAAAGGCGACACCTCTGGTGTGTTCCAGCTCGAATCGGAAGGTATCACCAAGCTCGTTATGGATCTTAAGCCTGAACATTTTGAGGACTTAATTCCATTGGTAGCCTTGTATCGTCCAGGCCCGTTGGGCTCTGGCATGGTAGCGGACTTTATCGACCGCCGTCACGGTAAAAAAGAGGTTACCTATTTACATCCTATCTTGGAACCGATTTTAAAAGATACCTTTGGGGTAATCTTGTATCAAGAACAGGTTATGCAGATTGCGTCTGCCATGGGCGGATTCTCCCTTGGTCAAGCGGACTTGATGCGCCGCGCCATGGGTAAGAAAAAGGAATCTGTTCTAAAGGCGCAGCGCGAGTCTTTTATTCAAGGTTCCATAAATAATGGTATAGAAGAGTCCATCGCGAATGAAGTATTTGACTTGCTCGTATACTTCGCAGGCTATGGCTTTAATAAATCACATAGTGCGGCTTATGCGTATATTGCGTACCAAACGGCGTACTTGAAAGCCCACTATTTCCCTGAATTCATGGCCGCTACCATGACTAGCTTCATGCAAAACATGCAGAAATTGACGTACTACATCAATGCCTGCAAGAAGCATAATGTTAAGGTACTCGGTCCAGATATTAACTACTCTGAACGCAGCTTCGCCGTGCAAGGTGATGCCATTCGCTTCGGCCTTGGAGGCATCAAGAACGTAGGGGATAATGCCATCGATCGCTTAATTCGCGAGCGCAATGAGCACGGCCTCTATACAGATATCGTAGATTTCTGTAAACGCGTGGACAACAAGGTTGTTAATAAACGACTTCTTGAAAGTCTCATTCGATGCGGTGCCATGGATGGGTTCAAGGAAAACAGAAATCAA
The DNA here is from genome assembly GCF_024677885.1 of Veillonella faecalis. Classification (NCBI taxonomy): domain Bacteria; kingdom Bacillati; phylum Bacillota; class Negativicutes; order Veillonellales; family Veillonellaceae; genus Veillonella; species Veillonella faecalis. Next base: position 14,869 of record NZ_JALBWL010000008.1, on the reverse strand, counting down.
TTATTGCACATGTATGAAAGCGCTCAAGCTGTAGGTGCTAAAGAGCAAAAGGATGCCGCTATGGGCACCATGAGTCTCTTTGGCGATATAGAGGAGTCCGTTGATTTCATCCCTGTACCGAATGTGGAGGATTTATCGGAAGACGATAAATTAAAGGATGAAAAGGAATATACAGGTTTTTACATTACAGGCCATCCATTGCAAGGCTATGCTAAGGAATTAGAGGGCCTCTTTGAACTGGGGGCTCTCGTAGAAAATCCAGAGCAATACGATGGTCAAACCATAACCTTTGGCGGGTTGATTGAAAATAAATCGGATCGCATGACAAGGCGGAACGAGGTTATGTCTATTCTTCGTATCGAAGATTATTCTGGTGCAGCCAATGTGGTGGCGTTCCCTAAGGTCTTTAGTCAAAGTCAACAGTTCCTTGCGGTCGATATGATCGTAAAGGTAAAAGGCCGCGTTGATGCGGATGAAAAGGGTGTGCAAATTATTGCAGACCGCATTATGCCGTTAAAGGTAAACTATAGTCAGGCTAAGCATGTGGCTATTCATATTTATAGTCAATATGACACGCCAGAAAATAGTGAAGCCTTAAAACGGCTGTTAACAAACACCGCAGGCTCTGTGCCAACATCACTATATTTGCACCGTCAACGGAAGCGTATTAACTTGCCACCGAATATGTGCTTTGACCCTAGTGATGAATCCATCAAGGCTATTGAAGCTATTCTAGGCGATGGCTCCGTAGAGGTACAATAATATATGCATAAGAACCTCAATAGAAGTTAAGGTAATAATAAATATATTCACTACTTAATAACACATGTTGCGTAGGGCACAGATAGCTTTTACCAACATTGATATAATATATGAACATCCAAATGGGATGGTTTTCATAGGAGGAACAATGAAACGTACAAAAATCGTATGTACTGTAGGTCCGGGAACGGATAAATTTGGTATCTTAGAAGATATGATGCGAGCTGGCATGAACGTGGCTCGTTTCAATTTCTCTCACGGATCTCATGAGGAGCAAGCAGAACGCATGCAAATGGTGCGTGATGCGGCGATGATTGTAAATAAACCAATCGCCTTATTGCTCGATACAAAAGGCCCAGAGGTACGCCTTGGTCTATTTAAAGAGGGCAAAGTATTCCTTGAAGCAGGTCAACAATTTACGTTGACTACAGATGATGTGGAAGGCACAAAAGAGCTTAGCTCCGTGAACCACAAAGGTCTTGTAGGAGACGTGTCCGTTGGAGATAAAATCCTCTTGGCTGATGGTCTTGTAACACTTAACATCGATGCCATCGAAGGGAATAACATCATTACTACCGTTCAAAACAGTGGTGAAATCGGTAACCGTAAACGCGTAGCTGTACCAGGCGTAGCACTTAGCTTGCCACCTGTATCTGAACAGGATGAAGCGGACTTACGCTTTGGCTGTCAACAAGGTGTGGACTTTGTAGCCGCATCCTTCATGCAACGCGGTAAAGACATTGTAGCCATCCGCCGCATCCTTGAGTCTGAGAAAAAAGATATCAAGATTATCGCGAAAATTGAAAATGCTGAAGGCGTTAAAAATATCGATGAAATTTTGGACGTAGCAGACGGCCTCATGGTTGCTCGCGGTGACCTCGGTGTAGAAATCCCTGCCGAAGAGGTACCAGTACTTCAAAAAATGATGATCGAAAAATGTAATGACTTGGGTAAACCAGTTATTACGGCAACCCAAATGCTAGAGTCCATGATTCAAAATCCACGCCCTACACGGGCGGAAGCAAGTGACGTAGCCAATGCCATCTTAGATGGTACGGATGCGATCATGTTGTCTGGTGAAACTGCAAATGGTGCTTACCCAGTAGAGGCGGTTACGACTATGACTCGCATTGCTGAGGTAACAGAACAAGCTGCTATTTACGATAGTAAAAGTCGTGCTCGTCAAGATGTGGATATGACGACTACCAGTGCTGTATGTTTAGCAAGCGTGCGCATCGCTCAAAACCTTGGGGCAGCTGCTATTTTGACATGTACTGAATCTGGTCATACTGCAATTAGCACTGCTCGGCATCGTCCGGCTTGCAAAATTATTGCTGTAACACCGCATGAAGAAACAATTCGCCGCATGCAATTATGCTGGGGCGTAGAGGCTATTAAAGGACATGAAATCGTTAACTCTGATGAAATGGTTAAACAAGCGATTACAGGTGCTCTTGGCACAGGTGCCATTGAGTCTGGTGACTTAGTTGTGGTAACGGCTGGCGTACCATCTGGTGCGACAGGTACTACAAATATGATTCGCGTTCATATTGCAGGCCAAGTACTCTTATCTGGTAATGGTATTTTGCGTAAATCCGTTACAGGCACTGTATTCATTGCTGCTAATCATAAGGGCAATTATGAAAGCTTCAAAGACGGCGATATCCTTGTGGTGGGTACAATGGAGCCTGAATTGATGGCTATTGCTAAACGTGCAGGTGGCATTATCGCTGTTGAAGACGGTTATACATCTGACAGTGCTATTGCTGGCATTACCTATGGTATTCCTGTAATTTTAGGTGCTAAAAACGCTCATGACGTACTTCTTGAAGGTCAAGAGGTAACAATCGACGGTGAACGTGGCAAGGTATTTGCTGGCATTGCTAATGCTCGATAGTTTTAGTAAAAGATAATTAAATATAAGGAGGGATAGTATGAATCCATATAATGTAACAGGACCTAGTAATTCTCAAGTTGCTCAGGTTGAAAGTATTGTATCCCAACGTTTGAAGGGATCCTTCTTGTGGATGGTTGTAGGTTTACTTACGACTATCGGTGTTGGAGTGGCTGCGTTGGCAAATCCAAACTGGCTACGCTTTGCATACGAAAACTTTAATATTATTCTATTAGTTGAACTAGGCGTAGTATTCCTATTTAGTGCTCGTGCGTATACGGCCAATGTTATGACTTTAAAAGGCATGTTCTTTCTCTACAGTGCATTGAATGGTCTTACATTGACACTTATATCCTTGCGATATAATGTGTTTGAAGTAGTTATTCCTGCGTTAATCGGTACGCTTGCCTTCTTCATTGGCTTTGCAGTGGTAGGGGCTACTACAAAACGCAATTTATCATCCCTTACACCGTATGTAATGGCTGCTTTGCTCGGTATGATCATTGTATCCTTTGTGATGATGGCAGCTCGCTACTTTAACTGGGCTGTACTCAGTGGCTTTAGCGATACTGTTAGTCTAGTTTTAGGCTATGTAGGGGTTGTAGTATTCTCCATCTTTACGGCTATCGATGTGAACCGTATTAAAAATAATGTGACACAAGTAGCTCTTATGGAGGATGAAACAATTCTAGACCGCATTGAAATCACAGGTGCTTTGAGCCTATATTTAGATTTCATTAACTTATTCTTATCCTTATTGCGCATCTTTGGTAATAAGCGATAAAAGGAGATACTATGGACGATAGAGAATGGCAAACCTTTGTCACCGTTGTCGATGAAGGCAATATTACAAGGGCGGCAGAAAAATTATTTTTATCTCAACCAGCACTTAGCTATCGGTTGCGCCATATGGAAAAAGCCTTGGGCCATTCTCTGTTGTTGCGTACTGCTGAAGGGATTGCCCTTACGGCGCAAGGCGAGATTTTCTATGATTACTGTAAAAGAATGATGCAAGATCAAGAGGCTTTAGAAAATGCTATGAACTCCGCTTCTGGTAAGATTCAAGGGACCTTGAAAATTGCGTCATCTATCAACTTTGCAGACTATGAATTGCCCGCCTTGTTACGATCTTTCCGCGAACTGTATCCGGATGTGCATATACAAGTTAAGACGGCTTTCAGCCATCAAGTGGTAAAAATGTTTAATACTGGTGACTGTATGGTTGCCTTTGCTCGTGGCGGTTATGATGTGTCTGGTAAGTCTGAGCTACTATTAGAGGAACCATACTGCTTGGTTTACAAAGAATTAGTACCACCTGAATCCCTTGAGAAGGTACCATTTATTAAGTATCAGACGGATGCATCCGTAGCCAATATCATCGAAACATGGTGTGCAGAACATTTTGAAGAACCACCGAGTGTTGCGATGGATGTAAATTCTATGAGTACGTGCCGTCACTTTGTACGCGCCGGCCTTGGATGGTCTATTTTGACCTATATGGGCCTTGGATCTTGTAAGGATAGAGATATATATGTAAGTCCATTGCGTAGCAAAGATGGTACCTATATCACTCGCGATACAAATATGGTATATACAAAGGATACGGAAAATCTTGTTGTAGTTAAAACATTCATTGAATATGTTCGCGATTACTATAAAAAACATACTGTTGTAGATAATAGTATTTTTAGAGAATATAAAGGATAGATTATACAAATTGAGTCTATATAAGGCTTTATAACTGTCTATCCATGCTATTTCAGTATTAGACTTTTTCGATATAATCAGTCATAATAAAGGTGTCTCGAAAGAGCAAGGCAGTAACCATGTAAGTGCATGTATACCCCCTTTGGGGACGTATACATGCATTTTTTTCATTTTGGGCTGCAATTCTATGCTTAAAATGCATAAAAAGTATGAATAGTAGATATAAAAGTTTTTATAACCCCTATAAAGGTAATCTATTATTCATAATTCTTTTGAGCATATATAATGAGTGTAGACAAAAACTCCTAGAGTTCAATAGTTGATAGTCGCGTATCACGAATTTCTGGGGTAGTGTTAGGATGATTACATGCCTATGTTTTTAAGAAAGGAAGAAACATGGAAAAATTCTTAAAACTAGCACTTATTGTGCTAATCCCTGTTGTCCTCTGGTTTACAACTCCACCAGATGGGCTCACTGATACGGCGTGGCGCCTTCTAGGCTTCTACATTGCAGGTATCGTAGGTTTGATTTTAAAACCATACCCAATTCAAATTATTTTATTAGCTGTATTATCTGCATCTGCATTATTCTTAGACAATGCAAAAGATATCTTGGTAGGTTATGGCTCCACTGCATTGTGGATGATCATCGCTGCGTTCTCCTTGAGCGTTGCCTTTGGTAAAACTGGTCTTGGTCACCGCGTTGCATACCATTTGATTAATGCATTCGGTTCTACTGTATTGCGTCTTGGTTATGTAACAGCACTTCTTGATTTAGTATTATCTCCAGCTACACCTTCTAACACAGCACGTGCGGCTGGTATCGTATATCCAATTAACTTATCCATCGCTGAATCCATCGGTTCTTATCCTGGCGATACTGCCAAACGCGGTGGTTCCTTCATCTTGATGAATGGTTATTTCGTAACAAAAATTACATCCTTCATGTTCTTAACAGCTATGGCTCCAAACGTGTTGGCTTTGGACTTTGTTACTAAAATCACTGGTCTTAACATGAACTGGGTTGAATGGGCTGTGGCCTTAGCTCTTCCTGGTCTTGTAATGTTGATCTTCGTACCACTTGTAGGTTATTGGATCGACCGTCCTGAAGCAGTAAAAATTGACAATAAGAAATTAGCTGCTGATGGCCTTGCTAAATTAGGACCTATGAAAACATCTGAAAAAATCTTGGCTGTTGTATTCATTCTTGCTCTTCTTGGTTGGGCATGGCCTTCTATTGGATATTTTTTCCCAGCTATTGCTTTTGATTTGAGTCCTACAGCAGTAGCATTAGTTGCTATGACTATTGTGTTCTTTTCTGGTATCATCACTTGGGATGACATGGTTCAAACTAAAGCTGTTTGGAACACATTCATCTGGTTCGGTGCTATCCTTGGTTTATCCACTGCTTTAACAAAAGCTAAATTCTTTGCTTGGCTTGCAGCATTTATGCAAGCAAACTTGGCACTCGATGTATCTCCACTCGTAGTTGTTTTAATTCTTTCTGCTATTAGCGTAGTCATTCGTTACTTATTTGCTTCCAGTACTGCATACATTGCATCTATGCTTCCAGTATTCTTAACTGTAGGTATGGCAGCTGGTGTTAACCCTGTTATGTTTGGTTTAGTATTGCTTGCAACAAATGCGTTTGGCGGTCTCGTAACTCACTACGGTGCATCCCCTGGTCCAATCATCTACTCTGCAGGTTACAATAACTTGAAAGATTGGTGGACTGCTGGTGCAATCTTAGCAGTATTGAGTTGGATTCTACTCTTTGTAGTAGGTATTCCTTGGTGGACTTTCATCGGTATGATTTAATCACCATATAATTTTATAATCAACATTGTTTTAGCGGCACGGACCAGACATTCGCGACACGTCTGGTCTTTGCCATTTGATATATTTTTAGTGAAAGGATGCAACATGGCACAATTAGTAAAAGCTGCACAAGCTGGCTTCGACGAAAAAAATGATGCATTAGTAACGGTTGAACCGATTGCTAGCGGTATCGAAATCGAATTAACATCCAAAGTTATCCGTCAATACGGCGACCAAATTAAATCCGTTATCTTGAACACAGTGAAAGAAGCTGGTTTTGATGGCGTAAAAGTAATTGTACAAGATAAAAATGCTTGGGATTACACAATTAAAGCTCGCGTATTAGGCGCATTGGAAAGGGGGAGCAAAGCATAATGGCTAACGATAAAACATTCCCAGAAGTTAAAACAAATCCATTAACAGAGGCTGCTAAAAAACGCTTGTCTCGTTCCATGATGTTCGTACCTGGTAATACACCTAAAATGATTAACAGTGCTGACATTCACGGCGCTGACTCCATCATGATCGATATCGAAGATTCCGTGCCTATTACAGAAAAGGATACAGCTCGTCTTTTAACTGCAGAAGCATTGAAATCTCGTAAATTCCGTGCAGAAACAGTTGTTCGTATCAACCATCCTACACAAACTCCTTATGGTTATGACGATCTTGATGTAATCGTTCCAGCTAAACCTGATATGATTCGTTTACCTAAAACTGAAGATGTGTCTGAAGTTGAAATCGTAGCGAAGAAAATTGAAGAAGTAGAAAAAGCTAATGGCTGGCCAGAAGGTACTATCAATATTATCGTAGCTATCGAATCAGTTCGTGGCTTGTATAATGTTCGCGAAATCTGTCACGGCCCTCGCGTAGTTGCTATCGCTCTTGGCGCTGAAGACTACCGTGCTGACCTTCGTACAGGTAAGCATAAACCAGCTGTTGAATTATTGTTCGCTCGTCAAACAATCCTTCACGCAGCACGTGAAGCAGGTATCCGCGTAATTGATACTGTATTCTCCGACGTGAAAGACCCACAAGGCTTCCGCGAAGAAGTTGAATTCATTAAAGCTTTGGGTTACGATGGCAAATCTTGTATCCACCCAAGCCAAATCAAAATTATCCACGAAGTATTCACTCCTGACGAAAAAGAAATCGCTCACTCCGTTAAGGTATTGAACAGCTACGCAGATGCATTGCGCAACAATAAAGGCGTAATCTCCGTAGATGGCAAAATGATCGATGGTCCTATCGTAGTACGTGCACAACGCGTAGTTGATAAAGCACGTGCAGCAGGCATTAAAGTTGAATTAGAGGAAGGAGCAGAATACGATGTTAAATAAAGTAGGTCGCGATATCCCAACAAATATCCCAGCACTAGAAGGTCGCGAAGTATATCAAGGTGAATTCGCTATTGAACCTAAAGCTCATCGCGCAGGTAAACCTGTACACATGAGTCGTGTTGGTACTAATAAAGTACTTGCTTCTATTGATGAAGCAATCGAAAAAGCTGGCGTAAAAGATGGTATGACATTGTCCTTCCATCATCACTTGCGCAATGGTGACTATGTAATGAAAATGGTTATGGAACGCGTTCAAGCGAAAGGAATTAAAGACATTACAATTGCGTCTTCTTCCTTGTCTCCATGCCATGAATTCTTGGTAGAAATGATTCAAGATGGTACTGTAACAGCTATTGAAACATCTGGCTTGCGCGATCGTCTTGGTAAATTCTTGACTCAAAACCCAGGCGTATTGAAACGCCCTGTAGTGATTCGTTCCCACGGTGGCCGTGCTCGTGCTATCGAATCTGGCGAAGTTCATATCGACGTAGCTTTCATGGCTGCTCCTACAGCTGACCCACGTGGTAATGCTACTGGTCGTATGGGTAAATCCGCATGTGGTGCGCTTGGCTATGCTAAAGTTGACTCCCACTATGCAGATACAACTGTTATTATCACAGATAACTTGGTTGACTATGTACACAACTATGCAATCCCTCAAACTGACGTAGATTATGTTGTTGAGGTTGAAAGCATTGGTGATCCAGAAGGTATCGCTTCTGGTGCGGTAGGTTTCACTAAAAACCCTATCCAAATTAAAATTGCTGAATTAGCTGGTGAATTCCTTGACCAAGCTGGCATTATTAAAGATGGTTTCGTATTCCAATTGGGCGCTGGTGGTGCTCCATTGACTGTAGCGAAATTCATCGCTGAAAAACTTCGCAAACGCGGTGAAGTAGGTGGCTTCGCTATCGGTGGTGCTACTGGTATCTTGACTGGTATGCTTGAAGAAGGTTTGATCCGTGCCATTTACGATACTCAAACATTCGATACAACTGCAGCAGCTTCTTTAGATAAAAACCCTGCACACATCGAAATGTCTGCTTCCATGTATGCTAACCCATGGACTGACTGCACTACAAACTACCTAGACGTAGTATTCCTTGGTGCTACTGAAATCGACCTTGATTTCAACGTAAACGTAATGACTGACTCTAACGGTGTATTGATGGGCGCTTCTGGCGGTCACTCCGATACAGCAGCAGGTGCTAAATGTACAGTTATTACTTGTCCATTGATCCGTGGTCGTTTGCCAATGATCCGTGACAAAGTTGCAACTGTAATTACACCAGGCTCCTCCGTTGATGTACTTGTTACTGAATACGGTATTGCAATCAACCCAGCTCGTACTGATTTGATTGAACGCTTCAAAGATAGCAACTTGCCTATCTACACAATTGAAGAATTACAACAATTAGCATTCGACTTAGTAGGTAAACCACAAGATATCCCTGTATCTGACAAAGACGAAGATATCGTGGCAATCGTAGAATACCGCGATGGCTCTATTATCGACGTGGTTCGCAAACCTCTATAATTGAATAGGGATTAGATTCCGGTAGAACTCTTTTTGGTTCCTCGTCGTCTCATCTCCATTGCTGATTAGATACTATAAAGACCCTCTCCATAGTTCTCGGACTTATGGAGCGGGTCTTTTTGTATCTATGCATTGTTTTAATATTAAATTCATAGATAAAAGCAGAATTCAATGTGGCAAATATGGTACATAGTTATAGTTATACTTTTAGTATAAGAAAATTGGAGTTATATAGGAGGTAGTTTCTATGTACCGTTGTATTGCTAATTTAGAAATCGACCTGGAGGGGTTAGGTGAGTTTTATAGTGAAAGAGACGAATCTGAAATACTAAATATGTACCAAATTATATCTGCTTGGTTACAGGATGATTTAGATGGACCTAATCCTGAAAATAGAGTTTTTGGTGTATCAGCTTGTGCTTTAGACTGGATGTATGTATTACCTAGAGATATTTCTTATCGCAACCTATTTGATATGGGGGGGTGCAAACTTGGTAATCGTTTTGAAAGTATTGATTATTTATATGCGCAATTTCTACAAACCTTGGAGAATACTAAGCAGTTTGAACTTGAATATGAGTCATTACATTTAGATCATATAAATGTGATGCCACAGCATATAGAGATAACTCTAACCTGCTGTAAAAATGTAGATTTTTTATTATTAATAAAACGTTGGTTACGTAATTGTAGTACTTATAAACATCCGATATACTATAAGGTAAAAGATGTGTATTATGTAAAATTTAAAGGAGTGTAATATGGGGACTGTATGGAGATTACAAACAAGAACAGATAGTAACGATGGTAAAAAAATATCTTCTTATTGTAGAGAAAAATCTATTGCAGCTGTTGGGTGGAGTATCAATGATGATCAAATCAAAAAGTATAATGCAGAAGCTTTTGATAAAATTCAATCTATCAGAGCAAGTATTAAATCCGACGATATTTATTATAAAGTACTTGAAGAATATAATTTATTCAATATTAAAGCTGGCCAGAAGATAGTTGCCGTAGAGACTTTAAAACGAGTAAAGCTAGGGGACTATGTTTGGATGCGTGATAATGGTATATATTACTTAGGTTATGTTGGAAATAATGTAAGGTATAAATATAATCCTAGTATTGACGCACTAGAACATGATGTAGCAAATCAATTAGAAGATGTCGTGTGGAAACCAATTGGTGATGAGAGTCAAGTTCCAGGTGTTATTGCCACAGCATTTATTCGTGGTAGAACTCTTCAACGTGTAAGAAAAGCTTATATGTATGAGTATGCGTCTTTCGTTTATAATGGAAAGTCTTTAGATATAAATGTTAAATCAAGTAGATCTTTAAAACAATTATTTTATGATTGTCTATCTCCAGCAGATTGTGAGGATTTGGTTTGTTTATATTTATATGATAAGGAAAATTATATCGCAATTCCATCTACAAATAAGATAGCTACTGAGTTATATGAATGTGTGTTAGTTAACCCCCTTAATGGTAAATTGGCATATCCTCAAGTGAAAAAAGGGGATAAAGAATTAAACCCGAATGATTATATAGAGCTGATTAAAGACAATCCGAATAAAGAAGTATATTTATTTTCATCTGAGGACAAGGTTGTAGTGGATGCTCATATAGATAATATACATATTATTTCATCTGATGAACTTTATAGTTGGACAAAAGAAAAAATAGAAGAAAATAGGTTTTTAATCCCTGAGGGTATTGTAAAATGGTATAAACTAATACACTCAGCAGAAAATAGTTAAAATTTAGGAGAGAGAATATGAGCCAAGTATTTAAACAAGATTTAACAGATGATTCCGTTCGCCCTGGAGGCTTGTTTTTCGTTGAGTTATTAATGCCAGAGCAGTGTGATATGCCTGACCGCGACACAATGGTAGAGGTGTTTACAAAGCATTTAGGTCCTGTTGATTGCTTTAGTTATGGTGTTGAATCTGCTGGTTTTGCACCGCAGAATTATAAGGTTCATTATGAAGATAATGATGCCGATATTCCACCGACATTAATGGTGACGAATTGTGAGAAAATCGACAAACCTGTACTAGATGATTTTGAACGTAGTCAGGTGTGGGATTGTCCAAATGTGGATGAGTTATTAGCAGAGTGCCAATACAGGGTGTTTGCTACGGATATGTTAGCCTCTGGTTTAGCGGCCAAAGAACGTGCAGATATGCTTGTAAAGTATGTAGATGCATTACTAGAATTATATCCCTCTTGTAAAGCCGTTGTATTTGGACCATCTCGTAAGTTCTTAAGTCGAGAATCGATTGAAAATCATCCTGATAAAGAGGTGACTCGTTTCATGTATTATGCTGTAAATGTGCGTTATTTTAGTATTCAAGGTACCAATGATATGATGGTAGATTCTGTGGGTATGAGTACATTATTTTTACCTGATTTACAGTATCACTTTCACGGTGTAGATCCTAATCATGTAGTATTTCATGCTTATAATGTGTTGAATTATATTTTCGAACATGGTAATGTAATAGGTGATGGGGAAACCATTGCGGGGTTACAAAATGGCGAGATGAATCAGGATATTCAGTGGAAGGTTCAATACGAGGATTCTTTAATCCAGCCCGTTCGAGAGGTTCTAGATATTAATATGGGTGAATACGCATCTGGAACTCGGTAGTTGTTAATCAATGAAAGGTGTGAGCATTATGAGTGATCAACGTGTTTTTGATATGGAACTTGTGAAAGTTGAAAGTTTGGAGAAAGCTGTTAGGACGCCATTTTATCAAACTGATTCCACAGGTGGTTCAGTATGGGTTATTAAACCTGGTCAAATCTTACCAAAACATTATCATCATCACTCTGATGATATATGGGTTATATTGCAAGGCAAGGGTGTATTTTATCCAACGCCTAATACAGAGGTGCCTTTTACAAAGGGGCAAGTTATAGTATCTAAAAAGGGTGAATGTCATGGTGCAAAAAATACTGGAACGGAAGATATTGTCTTTGTGAGTATCGTTGCTCCAGTGCCTGCTGATTATGATCCTGTTAAGACTAATTAATATGAAAGCACTTTATAGTATTTTCTTCTCTTGTGATAGAGATATATTCATACTATAAAGTGCTTTTTTATTTTATACAGTCATTTCTAGCGAATATACCTTTTCTATTTTATATGTCATTATTTTGGTTTTACTATTCCTATTTGTTATTTCTATATTCTATATAATTCCATTGACAGAGGACTTTTGTTTACTTAAGATAATAGGGTATGTAATATCTTAAGTAGTAGAAAGGAATTATATGAACTCATCTACACCAGAGCCTCAAAGTGGGGTTATTGATTTTAAAGACTTTACGAAGCGTCGTATGCTTCACGTAGTCTTGCCATTATTTATTGTTTCTATTATTGCCTTTTTGGACCGTGTAAATATTGCCTATGCTGGCTTGACCATGAAGGAGAATTTACCATGGTTGACACCAGAGGTATTTGGTATGGGCGCCGGTATCTTCTTTATAGGCTATGTATTATTTGAAGTCCCTGCATCCCTAATCGCTGCTCGCTGTAATGCTATGCATTGGGTAGCACGTATTATGTTTAGTTGGGGCCTAGTATGTATTCTTATGACAACGATGACCACAGAGTTGGAGTTTTATATTTATCGATTCCTTCTTGGTCTATGTGAAGCCTCTTTATATCCTGTAATTTATTCGTTACTCATTCCAAATTGGTTCTTGCCAAAGGAACGTGCAAAGGCAATCTCCTTGATGTTAACATCTTTATTGTTCTCTAATATCATCGGTGGTCCATTGGCAGGTATCTTACTTGATACAACATTCTTTGGTCTTCATGGGTGGCGCACACTCTTCATCGTTGAAGCTATTCCAGCTGTTATCTTTGCTTTCATTTTTGCGTTCTGGATGAAAGAACGTCCAGACCATGCATCTTGGGTAACTGATACAGAAAAAGCTTATATCAAGGCTGAACTTGAAAAAGAAGAACAACAAAAGCAAGCTGTAAAGAAATATACTACATGGCAAGCTTTGAAAGATCCAAAAGTATTGCGTTTAGCATTAATCTATTTCTTATGGGTTATTGGTTTCTGGGGCTTTAGCTTCTGGATGCCTCAAGTTCTTAAAAGCTTATCTGGTTGGCCGCCAAGCGTAGTAGCATGGTCTATTGCGATTCCCATGTCTGCTGCATTACTTGTACAAGTATATTGTGGTTATTCCTCTGAAAAGCGCAATGAAAAACGTTGGCATGTTGCTACTACATTGTTCATTGGTACTATTGGCTTCTTAGCAACACCACATAGTTCATCCCCAGAAATTAGTTTATTCTTTATCTGCTTAACTGCTGTAGGCGTTTACGGTGGCATGGGTGTATGGTGGACAATGCCAACAACCTTCTTATCTGGTGCTGCTGCGGCAGGGGCGATGGGCCTTATTAACTCCTCTGGTAACATGGGGGGCTGGGTAGGTCCTTACATGCTTGGTTTCATCAATGGTCACACAGGTAGCTTTACTTACGGTTACTATGTAATGGGCGCTTGTATGTTCCTAGCAGGTCTATTGATTTTGACATTACCTAAATCTATGGAACATAAGGAAGATTAAGTTAAAAATTAAATACAAATTTAAAAAGAGTTATATTTTTTATTCTTTTCTATGACGGATATTGAATAAATATATAGCTCTTTTTCTTTTAGTAAATATATTATTTATGTATAATAAGAGTAATGTAATCTACAGTAAAAAGAGAGAGGCTACTATGTATAGAACGTTATTATTAACAACCGTATTAACAACTTTCACAATAGGCGTATCTGTAAATGCGATATCATTACATGATCCGACTGGTGAAGAGAGAACTGCCTTTGAGCGATTGGCTGTATATAATCGTGATATTGTTAAAGTTTCAGGTCCTTATGATTCATGGGAATCAGCTGTTAAGAATTTAGGGCGCGCTAAATATATTAGTGATATAGAACAACGTAAGACGATAGATAACTTACAGAGTCAATTGAAGCCTATATTAGGCGGTTATTATGTATCAGCATATTACGTAGATTCTAATATCCTTACTCATGACGAGGGTACCATTAAAATCAAATCGACTACTGATGCGGTAGGTGAAAGTAAATATATTGTAGAGTATAAAACACAAGAGCATTATATTGATTCTGTCTTATGGAATCCATTTGTAGAGAAAATTATTACAGTAGCAGATCCGATTATTTCTTATGAGAATCAGTATGGAACGGGAAAACTTATAGTTGTGACAGCCTTTGGATATCAAGAGGATGTTCAAGGTTTTCCAGATAAGGGACTTATAGCTGCAAATAAAGCTTACAAGGCTGCTGAAGATGCTTTGGTTAGTAGAGTATTTGAATTAGGCTGGGTTGATACATCTCGTGAAGCGGAACTACGAGAGTATTTAAACACTTATGATGGTGTGCATAAAGGTTATATTTTGGAGGCTATGGGCTTTGGTGTTATGGCTCAAAAAGATCTTTTTCTTTACGTAGATGATGAAGGTAATTTTCATCATAGGCACTATTCAGTTGTGAGTGAATGGGAAAAAAACTATAATAAAAATTTTTGGTTATATAATCGCCTTCCCCTTGATAAAAAGATAAAAGCTATTACTGTAGTTCAAACGGATTAAGGTAGATATAATAAAAAGCCAGATACAAGGTAAATACTTTTAAGGGGTTATAGGACAAAACGTGTTGGTACTTTAATCCCAATCATTGAAAGATAATTTGTCATAGTTATGCAAATCACCCCAAGAAATGGCATCCCCCCAAGTTGGAATTATGCCTTGAAGTTGGG
>NZ_JALBWL010000007.1:0-24799 GCF_024677885.1 Veillonella faecalis | reverse complement strand
TGAAATGTTGTGGTTGCCAGACCAACTTCATTCTATCACTAGGAGGTTCTTTCCTTTTCTCTAAGAATTTTTTATCGACCCCCAGTTTAACTGGGGGTTTAGTCATGCCTATTCGGCGTACAATAAAAAATGTGGATTGCTCGAAAGCAATCCACATTCTATTAGTCTTTAAAGTAAGGCTTGAAACCTTCACCTTGATGACGAGGTTTTCTGTCACCACGTGGACGATCAGATCTACGATCATCTCTGCGGCGGTCATCACGACGTTCACCTCTGCGGTCATCGCGACTGCGACGAGGACGATCATCACGACGACGATCTCCGTCACGGCGGCGATCACCATCTCTACGACGGTCACTACGGCGGCGGTCACTACGACCACCTTCACGACGACGGCGTACACGCAATGGTTTTTCTTCTGTAATATTTACAGGAGTTGTATCTGGTTCTTTTGTTAACAATTTAAGAGCTGCTGCCAAAAGTGTTACGGAATCTGTATCATTCAACAATTCCTCCGCACTAGATTTGAATGGTGCTAATGCTTCTAAATTATCTGTCATTTCAACGAGACTTTCAATTGCCAAACGTTGTTGACCTTCAAGAACTTCACCTAAGGAAGGTGCACGGCGGCGTGCGATTTTACGTTTTGTTAAACGCTCGATAGCATGTAAATGCTCCATTTCACGAGGGATAACGAACGTGAAAGCTTGACCAGCTTTACCGGCACGGCCTGTACGACCTACGCGGTGTGTGTAGCTTTCAGGATCTTGAGGCATATCATAGTTATATACGTGAGATACGCCAGAAATGTCAAGACCGCGAGCTGCCACATCAGTAGCCACGAGAATATCGATGGTACCTTCGCGGAATTGACGAATTACGCTGTCCCGTTTTTGTTGAGACAAATCGCCATGAATACCTTCCGCCATGTAACCACGTTTTTTAAGACCTTCAGTTACTTCATCAACACGACGTTTTGTACGTGTGAAGATAATAGCAAGTTCAGGTGTTTGAATATCGAACAAGCGGCAAAGAACATCGAATTTTTGACGGTCTTGCACTTCGATATAATATTGTTCAATTAAGTCCATCGTAACTTGAGTCGGTTTCATACGAATCAATGTTGGCTCTGTCAAATATGTTTCAGCTAATTGTTGGATAGCTTTAGGCATAGTTGCGGAGAACAACAATGTTTGATGGTCTTCTGGGATAGCACCCAAGATTTTATTGATATCATCAACAAAGCCCATGTTTAACATTTCGTCGGCTTCGTCCAATACCACAACTTTCACATGGTCAAAGTGGATAGAACCACGATCCATATGGTCCATCAATCGGCCTGGAGTGGCAACGATGATTTGTGGATTTTTTTTCAAGGCACGGAACTGACGATTAATATCTTGACCACCATAGATAGGTAGTGCTGTGATATTCGTGTATTGAGCCATTTTGTTAAGCTCTTCAGCTACTTGGATAGCTAATTCTCGTGTAGGGGATAAAATAACTACTTGAACGTGACGCTCATTCCCGTCTACGCGTTCCAATACAGGCAAGCCAAATGCTGCTGTCTTACCAGTACCTGTTTGAGCTTGACCGATCATGTCTTTACCGCTCATGGCTACTGGGATAGCTTCCTGTTGAATTGGCGTAGGCTCTTCAAAGCCCATATCGTTTAACGCTCTTAGAACAGGTTCGCTAATCATTAATTGTTCAAATTTTTCTAACATCTAAATGTGTTTCCTCCTATCGCGCACGAATTATGCGCGTTAGAATAGTATATCATATTTCAAAGGTGAACGCTATAAAAGTAATTACAAGTCAAAACTAAATGTTCTTTCTTCTCTCTCTTAACTGTTCTATTAAAACGATTCCACCTGACACACAAAGGAAAACAAGGTATGATAAATGAATAGGCATATACAAACATTCAACAAGAACAACCCATAGAAGTAATAGTAATTTAGAAATCCATTTCGTTATTATTCGATCAGCTATCATAAATATAGATAAATTGATAATTATTTTAATGATTATCGCAGCGATTATAACGATTGATGTAAATTCTTCTCTATAATCTGTCAGTTCATATAAGGGATATAATAAATAACTTAACACAACGCTAAGTATTATTAAGAACCAAATATTTATGCCCTTAAAAAATTTACATTGTCTATAATAGAAAACTCCAACCAAAAGAAAGAGTAAAATGCTAAGCAATATGCCTATAACTAATAGATAATCTAAATGAAT
This sequence comes from Veillonella faecalis, assembly GCF_024677885.1. NCBI lineage: Bacteria > Bacillati > Bacillota > Negativicutes > Veillonellales > Veillonellaceae > Veillonella > Veillonella faecalis. The sequence goes on along the minus strand of NZ_JALBWL010000007.1, from coordinate 22,549 downwards.
CATGGTTTATACTCTCCTTTAATCATTTTCACCAGTCTCTTTTACAATACACTCTTAAATGTTCTTAATTATAGCATACGGCAGCTCCACACTTATTAGATACTGATCTTCTATATTATGCACAAAAAAGGCACCTCGAAGGAGGTGTCTTCTTATTATGGTTTATTGAAGAATTCTATATTATTAGTCTAAGATAATAAAACAATATATATTTTTTATTTAGAATAATACCTTCCTAAACGCATAGATGCAAACAGTAATAAACATCAGCATCGAAAATACGGCAATGAGTCCACGATTGTAATATATGCTATCTCTTTTTTGAAAATATCCTGTGCACAGTGTAACAAGTGTAAAAATAGTCCAAACACTTCCATAACTCACAATTACTGTATAATCTCTATCAATTATAATTTTAAGAATCAGTAGAGCTAAACTTATAAGAGAAATAATAGACAAATATTTTGTTAAACTACCAAAAACTCTATGTTTTTTTATGTATTCATACTCTTCATTAATTGAAGTCTTACGAATTTCAAGTTTATATAAGGCTATTCCCGATATGATAGATGCAAAAACAAACGTACTACCTAATATTGTTAACCTACTCATCTTTTACCTCATTTTTCATCGACGATACTTTTCTTGTATTCAATCTTTCTCTTTACTACTTAAAGAATATATCTTTAAACGCATAAGCAGAGCCTACAACACCGAATAATATTGAAACAATAGCAATAATCCCACGTTTATAATATAAACTGTCTCTCTTTTGAAAAAATCCTGTACACATTATCAAAAGCACGAAAATACCCCAAGCAACACCATATCTCGCAATAAATAAATAATCTTTATCAATTAAAAATTTACAATTTAATAGGACTACAATTATAATTGCAATTATTGTTAAATACTTGGTTAAATTACCAAAAGCTCTATGTTTTTTGATGTATTCATACTCTTCATCAATGACACGTTTACTAAGCTCAAGTTTATATAACCCTATACATAACGATATAGATGTGAAAATCCAAAAATATCCTAACATTTCAAGTTTTTTCATTTTTTACCAGTCTCTTTTACAATACACTTTTAGATGTTCTTTATTATAGCATACGGCAGATTCACACTTATAAGATACTGATTTCCTATATTATGCACAAAAAAGGCACCTCATTGTTATAGTTTATTGGAGACTTGTATGGTATTAATCAACTATATAAGTAAAAATATGTTTTAGGTATAATATAATTAAAAGAACGTACTTCAAAATACCGCCAATAATTAAGCAATGCCTGTTAAGCAATTACGATTTAATGAACTTTCTAAAATAGTATAAAAGGAATACCAATGAAACCATTTACTCTTAAAAGATTTATATTACTACCGTTGATTGTACTATCCCTCATACTAACAACGGGTTGTCATCTTCTATCACATTATAGTGAAGATGAGGTACAACAATATATAAACAAGGATTATCCTAATCTAACATATCAGTTGGAGGCACAAAGAAACAATACATGGCAAGTCACCTTTGACAAGTATCCACAAATGCCCATTGAAATATCTGAAGTCATGCACACCTCTGCACCTGTTGTACCACAAGTTGATCGAATACTGACAACCAACATTCCGCTGATAACAGCATTTCCATTAATGAAAAACTATCTAACGGCAGAGGAGTTATCCTATGCCACATATGATACATCTTCTTTGTATATTGAAATACCTATCCCCTATTCGGCCATACAAAACCAAGATGTAACAAACTTTTATAATCGCATGGATCAATTCTGCAAAGAATATGCTAAAACATATCCAGATTTCAAAAAAGAGATATTTATTAGGATTATCATAAAACCTGCTGATGGTTCTGATTCGCCTGAAGAATATAGAAGAGTATTCCGTTTATCCCACTATTAATAAAACAGGTGCCTCCTATGAGGCACCTGTTTCATTTATGAAACGATATTGCCATTTGATATTCTAGAATTATTATATGTGACATCATTTCACACTATCATCAACAATTCTTATAATCCTCCTAAAGAAATCATATCCACCATTTATATAATCGCCCATTCCTACTCCCCTATCTTGAAAATATGGTGAAATAGGAAGATAGCCCCACACAACACCTAATCCTCCGCATAAATTGCGGCCACCATCTCCACCTTTATAGGAAAACACATCATCATATACAATTTCTCTACAATACGGATCGTCACCTATAACAAGGCCAAAAAAGTTTTCTTTTTCTAACGTATAATCTCCATCATTATCCATCCATTCCATATGCTTTAAATTCATAGAGAAATCTATATTGTTTCCCCATGGAAAGATATTTCTACACCCCTTGCCAGCTAAATACTCCCACTCTCTTTGTGTAGGCAGAGAATATCTATTATCTTTTATATCCTGTAAAAGTTTCTTAAATGTTGTTTCTTCATAAAGTTTGCCACACCAATTGCTATCATCTGTTTTATATAAACAAACCGTGTTGTGCACCATCACTTCAGAAACACCTTTTTCCTCGGCTTTTTTTATCATCTGTTGCCACTCTTTATTTTGTCTGAGTGTCTCATCTGAAATAGGTATCCAACAAGTTTCACTATACTCTTTTTGTACCAATAATGGATGGATCACAAACTCATCTTCTTGAGTAAAATTATGTTTAAAATACGTTTCTATGTTGGATAGTACCTCTTCATCTTCTAGTGTTTCGCTAATCTTAGTTTGAACATCGTCTTCACTAAAGATTTCCTCTTCATATCCCTCGACAAATGGATAGGCAAGCTCCGCTAAATTTTCATCATTAAAAATATCCTGAAATGGTTTATTTTTAAAATCAAACCCTAACGTAACAGTATCTCCAGGAACAAATACAAATTCTATACCATCATGTGAACGATATACCGCTGTATATGTGGATTTTCCAAAGGCAGTAAATTCTTTAAAGCATATTAATTCTAAATTATATATTTTTCCAATCTTATTTAATAATTCCATTCTATCGCTAGTAGATAACAAATCATATTGAGGATTATACAATTTTTTGATGGGAATAGGATTCATTAATTTGATACTCCTTATTTTATCTAGTACAAATATTCTTCACTATGCATTTACTCTATTTACTTAAGTATTGCCTTAGGGTTTGATTTTCTAATGGCCCTAATTGTAGCGCCTTCCTATTTTTAATCGCATTAATAGCTAATGCTTCAAAGGTATCTTTATCAAAATCAGAAAAGTCATTAAAGGAATTAAACACTATAAATTGTTGATTCAATAAGTTAGGTAATACCTTTAAGTCTTTCGTTCTTACTGTATCTAGCTCATTTCGTGCATAAGATTCATATCTCTCATCACCTGAATTATTCTTGCTAAACCGCCCTATATCAAGATTATTAGAATAATAGCTATATATAGCTTTCTGAGAGAAATCAATTTTAGTCAATTTCCCAAATTCAAAATTATAATAAGCATTATTTCTTAAAATATGCTCACTCCCATACCTACCAATAATAGTCCCTGTAGAAAGATCAACTATATCATTATGCTTAACCATATCTTCCTTTCTATATGATACATAGAAAGGTAGCTTTATAGTATATCCAGCGTATGGACCTGTATATCGTTTCTCACTATCATAAAAGATCTCATGCCATATATCTCTATCACTTTCATCAAGACTAGAAATATTAGGATATAACTCATCAAGACTCATATTAAAGTCTGTTTTTTTAGCATCTATTCGAGGAATGAAAGTATTATATTTATTAAGATCTTTATTCCAAGCATCTAATAAACTTACATTTTCATCAAAAATACCAATACCGTCTAACGTTATGTAATAAAGTTTATTATCTACCTCATGAACAGCAACTACATTATCAGCAATCTTATGTTCTTCATCGTCATAAAATAATGCACTATTATAAAATTCAGTTAAATGAATGGAGCTATTTTTAAAATCACTACTACCAGCTAACAATAAAATTACTATTACCATTAAAGTAATATAAATTAATAATATGGCAGCAACAACACACCCAATCCATTTCAATACTCTCTTTGAATTCATAGGCACCCTCTCAAAACAATATCTATATTGATATTACCTAATAGTTTTCTATTTTTGATTTACTACTAAAAAAATACATCACGAAATGCATACATATATACAGCAATAAATATCAATATCGACAATATAGCAATAAGCCCCCGTTTAAAATATACACTATTTTTCTTTTGGAAAAATCCTGTACAGATTGTGAGAAGGCCCATAACAACCCATCCACCCCCATAAGTCATAATGAATTCATAATCTTTATAAATTATAAACCTAAGATCTATTAAAACTATACTTATAATACTGATTATAGTTAGATACTTTGTTAAGTTACCAAAAATTCTATGTTTTTTTATATATTCATAGTCTTCGTCAATGATATGCTTACTTATTTCAAGTTTATAAAGTATTACACCCAACACTATAGATACAATAATGAACTCTATACCTAATATATCTAATTTACGCATTGTCTCTCCAGTCTCTTTTACAATACACTCTTAGTTGGTCTTAATTATAGCATACAGTATACATCCATATTTAAGAAACTACCCTAAAATTAAACGTAAAAAAGGCACCTCTTACGAGGTGCCTCATTGTTATAGTTTATAGGAGAGTTGTATTTTATTAATCTAAATCGTAGAAACCAGATGGTTTATCGCTCAAGTTAATAATGATATTTTTCATTTGAGTGTAGTGTTCAAGGATAACTTTGTGAGTTTCACGGCCAATACCAGATTGTTTGTAACCACCAAATGGTGCGCCTGCTGGGATGGAGTTATATGTGTTAACCCACATACGACCTGTTTCGATTGCTCGAGCTACGCGGATTGCACGGTTGAGGTTTTGTGTGAATACACCGCCGCCAAGACCGTATAAGCTGTCATTAGCTTGTTCGATCACTTCTTCTTCGCTGTGGAATTTGATAACAACAGCTACAGGGCCGAAGATTTCTTCACGAGCTACGCGCATATCGTTTGTAGCATCTACGATAAGTGTAGGTCTAATGAAGCAACCTTTACCAAGTTCGCCGTCAGTAACGCGTACACCACCAGCTGCAACGCGAGCGCCTTCTTCTTTAGCAATTTCTACATAGCTAAGTACTTTCTCAACTTGTGCTTCGTAAATCAAAGAACCAAGTTGTGTAGATTCTTCCCAAGGTAAACCAACTTTTACTTTATCAAATAAAGCGGAAAGTTCAGCTACGAATTTATCATAAATTGTATCTTGTACGAAGATACGGGAACCTGCGCAGCATACTTGACCTTGGTTGAAGAGTATACCGAGCATTGCCCCATCAAGAGCTTGTTTCCAGTTTGCATCTTCAAAGAAGATATTCGCAGATTTACCACCTAATTCCAATGTAGCTGGAATCAAGCGTTCAGATGCTGCTTTATATACATCAAGACCTACTTCTGTAGAGCCTGTGAAAGCAAGTTTACTGAAGCCAGGATGATCAAGGATATATTGACCAGATTTAGAGCCTTTACCAGTTACGATGTTTACAACACCTGGAGGCAAGATGTCTTTCAAAATATCGCCTAATACTAAAAGGCTAAGGGATGTATGGCTAGAAGGTTTAATAACAACTGTACAACCTGCTGCAAGAGCTGGTGCCAATTTCCAAGCAGCCATTAGGAATGGGAAGTTCCAAGGTACGACCTGACCTACAACGCCAATCGGTTCACGAACGATGAGGCTCAAAGTATTTTCATCAAATACTTGTGCAGAGCCTTCTTCGGAACGAAGTACACCAGCGAAGTAACGGAAATGGTCAGCACCAAGTGGAATATCTACGTTCAAAGTTTCACGGATTGGTTTACCATTGTCATATGTTTCAACTTGTGCCAAGTACTCTTTATGAGCATCAATAGCGTCAGCAATTTTTAACAAGTAATCAGCACGCTCTATTTGAGATACTGTTTTCCAAGTTTTAAAAGCTTCTGTTGCAGCGTCTACTGCTTTATCAACATCGTCTTTCGTAGCCTCTGCACAGATAGCGAGTTGTTCGCCATTAGCAGGGTTATATACATTAAATTCAGCGCCGTCAGATGCGGCTACCCATTCATTATTAATTAAAAGTCCATATCTTTCTTTAAGGTTCAAGCTCATAGCATTACCTCCTATGTAGGAATATAGATTGAGGAAGATTTCCTCTGTGATTTCATCATACGCTTTATATCTAAATATTTCAATCAGATATATCATTTTCGATATATCTGTTCTGCATTATTATACATAGTTTTAAGTTATATAGAAAAACCGCACCCTCAAAATCCATAGAGAGTGCGGTTTTATGTACGATGACTTTTAGTCAAGTGTATTTCTCAATAATATAATTCAATTGATACTAATTGTTTTGTCGACCACCATTGTTACGGTTATTGTTACGGTTATTATTACGATCGTTGTTTCGACGTTGTCCGTTGTTATTTCTATTACGGTTGCCATCGTTATTCTTTGGTTTTTCTGGTTGTAATGCTTTTACAGATAAACCGATACGATTACGTTTTACATCAACAGAAATAATTTGAGCTTCAATAATATCGCCTACAGCAAGCACATCAGATGGATGTTGACGGCTGTTACAAAGTTCACTGCGATGTAAAAGACCATTAGTTTTAAGACCAAAGTCTACGAAGGCACCAAAGTCAACTACGTTGTGAACAGTACCTTTTACCACAGTACCAACCTTGATATCTTCAAGGCTTACTACATGTTTTCTAGTAAGTGGTGCTGGCAAATCTTCACGAGGGTCACGACCTGGTTTTGCTAAAGCCCCTAAGATATCTCGTACAGTCGGTACACCCGCATCAAGTTTAGCGGCCATTTTTCCGGCATCAACAAGTGGTAATTTCACTTGTAGCGCTTCCAGTTGTGCTTTGTCTTGCAAATCTTTTAAGGTAAAACCTAATTCACCAATAATACGTTCTGCCAATTCATAAGACTCAGGATGGACAGATGTATTATCTAGTGGATTTTTACCGTGTTGCAAGCGAAGGAAACCCGCACATTGCGTGAACGCCGCAGGACCTAAGCGAGGTACTTTCAACAATTCTTTACGGCTTTTAAATACACCATTCTCTTGACGATATGCAACGATATTTTTAGCTACTGTACTAGAAATACCTGCAATATGTTGCAAAATAGCTGGAGATGCAGTATTGAGCTCTACCCCAACGTGGTTTACTACGGTTTCAACCACTTGATCTAAAGTATGAGTCAATTGTTTTTGATTTACATCATGTTGATATTGACCTACACCGATAGATTTAGGATCAATTTTAACGGATTCAGCCAATGGATCTTGCACGCGGCGTGCAATGGATACAGCACCGCGTATGGTTACGTCTAAATCTGGTAATTCATCGATAGCCAATTTAGAAGCAGAATATACAGATGCACCAGCTTCATTGGTGATGATGTAGTGACAATCTAATTTTTCCTCTTCAATCATGGTGGAAGCAAATTGCTCTGTTTCATAGGATGCAGTACCATTACCAATAGATAAGAGAGTAACTTTGAACTTACGGATTTTATCAGCCAATACCTTTTGCGCTTCTTTGCGAAGCTTTTCACTATTCGTTAAATAGTAGGCACCGTAATCTAGTACATTACCTTGTTGATCGATGATGGCCATCTTACAACCTGTACGGTAACCAGGGTCAAGACCCATGATAACGTGGCCTGCCAAAGGTGGCTGCAATAATAGGTTCTTAAGGTTTACACCGAATACCTTGATAGCTTGCTCATCCGCATTTTCCGTCAACTCATTGCGTATATCACGCTCTAGAGCAGGGAAAATTAGACGTTTGTACGCATCGGCTACTGCAGCTGCTTTATAGTCTGTGAAGATGGATTTTGGATTTTTCTCTAACTTTTGCACCATATAAGCAACATATGTATCACCTGGTACTGTAAGGGCTAATTTCAAAGCCCCTAATTTTTCACCGCGATTAACCGCCAAGATACGGTGAGATGGCATTTGACGAACCGGTTCAGCATATTCTGCATATTGCAAGAACTGTTGTTGCACCTCTTCATCACCAGTCAACTCAGCTTGAATAAAGCCTTCGTTCCACATCTTTTTGCGCAAGTAAGCACGGAAGTCTGCACTATCACTAACGATTTCCGCTACGATATCAGACGCACCTTGAATAGCATCCTCTGGTGTGGGCACCTCTTCCGTTACAAAGTCTTTAGCAATCTCTAAAGGATCACCAGCGGTAACCGTATCGTTAAGGATCATGTCCGCCAACGGCTCTAGGCCTCGTTCACGGGCAATCATAGCACGTGTGCGTTTCTTAGGACGGTATGGTAAATACAAATCCTCTAACTCTTGAAGCTTTGTTGCGGCTTCTAAGGATTTCATCAACTCGTCGGTCATCTTTTCTTGCTCTGTAATAGATGCAATGATTTCTTGGCGACGTGTTTCCAAATTGCGCAGATATTTAATGCGTTCTTCAATGGTGCGCAATTGCTCATCTTGCAATTCGCCTGTTACCTCTTTACGATAACGTGCAATAAATGGCACCGTATTGCCTTCGTCCAATAATTCTACGGCAGCTTGCACCTGCTTTGGCTTAACATTTAATTCACTGCCAATAATGGCAAACATTCTTTCACTCATTTAGATGCCTTTCTGCGATAGGTTACAAAACGATGAGGATATTTGTTCTTTTCATCCACCACGCCGTCTACTACGGAATCAATGGTGAAAGCCTCCTCTGGAAACTCTGGGAAAAATGCATCCCCTTCAAATTCGTGGTCTACTTCTGTAATGTACATCGTATCCACGTAAGGCAAGAAAGCCTCATATACTTGAGCACCGCCGAGGACATAGGCCGCATCAAGAGCACGTGCTGCTTCTGCAGCCGCCTCAGGACTATGGAATATCTTAACCCCTTCTGGCGCATCAAAGCCCTTATCACGAGTAATCACCCAGTGCTCACGATTTGGCAATAAGAACGGCAAACTTTCAAAGGTCTTACGGCCCATAATGATGACATGACCTGTCGTTTTTTCTTTAAAGAATTTCAAATCATTCGGCAAGTGCCAAATCAAGGTATTATCTTTACCAATCACACGATTATGTGCTACGGCTACGATTAATGCTAACATACTGGCCTCTTTCAATTACTACTATACGGCAACAGTCATAAATGGAATACTATTTAGCAATGGTCATGAATACACTGCTATACAGCAACAGTCATGGATAATTTACCTAAATGTTCATACCCATCTAATGTAACGTCCTCTGGTGTGAAATCATAAAAGTCTTTCACCTCAGGGTTTACAACAATCTTAGGTGCTGGCAACGCTTGATCGCGACGTGCTAACTGCTCGCGCAATGCTTCTACATGGTTTTCATAGACATGAGCATTGTTGATAACATGAGTAAATTTACCAGGTTTAAGACCTGTTACTTGGGCAATCATGCATTGTAATGCTGCATATTGAGCGGTATTGAATGGAACGCCAAGGCCCATATCGCCACTGCGTTGGATGAGCATGCAGTTCAAGTGTCCATCAGCTACATCCCATAATGTTTCATACGCACATGGTTGCAATGCCATATCATCTAAATCTTCAATATTCCACAATGTAACAATCATACGACGGCTATCAGGATCTTCCTTAATAGTCTTGATGAGATTATCAAGTTGTTTATACTTTGCAATTTGGTAACCATAGGCCTTACCAATGGTACCATCTTCACGCATCCACTCATCCCATACACGCACGTTCATTTCTTGCAATTTGCGTACATCGTTGGACTGCATTTGCCAAATCCACAACAATTCTTTTACTGCCGTTTTGAAAGCGACAAACTTTGTAGTTAAAATTGGGAATTCCTCTTGCAAGTCAAATTGCATAATTTGATGTGGCAATTTATAAGTTGCAACACCGGTACGGTTTTGACCATACGTGCCATGTTCTAAAATATTTTCAATAATACCGAGGTATTGTGTATCTGCTAGACTCATATGTCCCCCTAAATCTATGTATAATACGTCGAATAATACTAACCTTATATCTCACAATATATAGTACTATCATACTAAAAAATACATAGTACTACCATATATACAGTAAAATTTATTATCCCTTATATTCTGCAATGGCCTGTAAAAAACTGAGGCCATATTTTTTCAATTTTGCTTCCCCTACACCCTTAACATTGCCAAACTCACCTAATGTAGTGGGTCGTAAATTGGCTAGGTCAATAAGCACTGTATCGGGGAAGATAAGATATGGTCGAAGCCCTGCCTTTTCGGCTAAGCGCTTGCGATGTTGTCGTAAATGTTCAAATAAACCACCTGCCCCAGAACTAGATTTTCCTCGTGATGTAGTAGACGTAGACCGACTAGTTCTAGATGGTACAGACACATGTTGCCTGATTTCCTCCACCTCTTTATGCCCACCGAGGACCTCCTCAGCGCCAGCCGTCAAAGATAGCACAGGATACTTACCTGAAGAACTACGCAAATAACCAGAAGCTACAAATTGTTGAATGAGCCCTTTAATAGATTTCTCGTCTACATTACTTAGTAAACCAAATACAGGGAGTGCATCGTGGCCTGCTCGCATAATACGGTCAGTTCGCTCACCGCGCACGATAGAGGTAATCATAGAAGCACCATAGCGCTCATCAGTGCCCATAATAGCACGGAAGATAGCCTTCGCCTCTTTTGTTACATTTACCTTATCACCGGATCCTTTACAGGAACTACAATTGTCACATGTGGTCCAGACGGTGCTTTCACCAAAATAGTTAAGCATATATTTACGTAAACAATTACTGCAGAAACAGTAATCAATCATAGACTGTAACTTGCGGAGCTCCACCTCTTGTCGCTCAGGCGTCTCGATGGACTGTTCAATCAAGTACTTATGAACCTGTACATCCTGCCCACTGTAGAGCAAGATACATTCTGCAGGTGCTCCATCGCGACCTGCACGGCCCGCCTCTTGATAGTAGGACTCCATATTGCGCGGCATTTGGTAGTGCAGCACATAGCGCACATTACTCTTATCTATGCCCATCCCAAAGGCATTAGTAGCCACCATAACCTGCAGTTTATCGTCTGCATAAGCATTTTGCATCTCACGGCGTACTTCATCGCTGAGCCCCCCATGATAATGGCCCACCTTAATGCCTGCACGGGTTAGATTTTCATACACTCGATCTACATCCTTGCGCGTAGCACAATAGATAATACCATTTTCGTTAGCATGTTGGCGCACATAGTGAACCACATAATCCATGCGCTTTGGTGTACGGATGACAGAGAAGGATAAATTAGGCCGATCAAAGCCCGTTACATACACATTTGCCTTATCTAAACCTAATAGTTTCTTGATATCATTTTCTACATATTTCGTCGCCGTCGCTGTGAAAGCCCCTACAATAGGTCTTTTAGGCAGTGAGTTGAGCCACTCACCGATGAGGCGATAGGACGGTCTAAAGTCATGGCCCCACTCAGAGATACAATGAGCCTCATCCACAATGACTTGAGCAATAGGCAACGCTCGCAGCACATTACAGAAGAAATTAGAAGCTAGTCGCTCCGGCGCAATATATAAGAGTTTGATCTTACCACTACGCACTTCGTACATCGTTTTATTAAACTCCGCTTGCGTAAGGGTACTATTGATAAGCGCCGCTGGTATATTCTGTACTAATAGACCATCTACTTGGTCTTTCATAAGAGAAATGAGCGGCGAAAACACGATAGTAAGCCCCGCCTTGCAGAGTGCAGGTATCTGAAAACAGATAGACTTACCAGCCCCCGTCGGCATGATACCAATTACATCTTCATTGCGTAATAAGGAGGCAATGGGAGCCTCTTGAGCCGGTCTAAAGGAGGTATACCCAAAGTAAGTTTCTAGCATGCGTAGTGCTTGTTGTTTTGTCACAACTGGTTGTTTTAGATTTTCTTGTTTTCTTGTCCCCTGTTGATCCATGAGTACCTCCTTTCACGTGTCATTTTTCCATTCTATTATTTTATCATATTTCGAGTATTTTCGGTTTATTAGTATATACGATTTATAGGTTAACCGTCTAATGCCCAAGATGAAAGTATATGCTTAAAATTCGTATAGAAATCAATACAATCTCACCAAATTTTTACACTCTAAAGTACTAATATATGGTACAATAGGAATTATTTATAATACTATAGAATAGAACTGCAACCTAAGGAGGTCTTATATAGGCATGACACAAGACAACTTAATGATTATCATCGCCTTTGCCTTATACCTAGGACTCATGATGTATATCGGGGTCTACTATTACAGGAAATCTAACAGCATTGGTGATTACATTCTCGGTGGCCGACAACTAGGACCATGGATCACAGCACTTAGTGCGGAAGCATCAGATATGAGTGGTTGGATGCTCATGGGTGTGCCTGGCCTAGCGTATACTACAGGGATTTCTGGTGTATGGATTGCCGTAGGTCTCACATTAGGCACATGGGCAAACTGGAAGTTTGTTTCTAGACGCTTGCGTAACCATACTGAGGTAGCTAGTGACAGTTTAACTTTACCGGACTATTTGAAAAATCGTTTCCACGATCAATCTCATTCGGTAGCCGTTATCTCCGCCCTATTTATCCTGATTTTCTTCTTGATTTATACATCATCAGGGTTCGTAGCAGGTGGCAAACTGTTCAACACCATCTTTGGTCTTGATTACACCGTATCTCTATTTATTACAGCGGGTATCGTCGTATTCTACACATTCCTCGGCGGCTTCCTCGCCGTATCTTGGACAGATTGTATCCAAGGGGCATTGATGTTCTTCGCTATCTTAGCGGTACCAATTACAGCTGCCATGTTTATGGGTGGTCCTATTGAAACATTCCAACTCATTCAACACGAGTTTCCTCAAGGACTTAGCCTATTCGGTGATCCATCTGATTGGTTCACTTGGATTATTGGCTTGATTTCTTCTCTTGGTTGGGGGCTTGGCTACTTCGGTCAACCTCATATCCTCGTAAGATTCATGGCTATCTCTGATGCTAAAGAGCTTAAGAAATCTACAAACATCGCCATGGTTTGGGTTATCTTATCCCTTATGGCGGCCATTGCAGTTGGCCTCATCGGTCACGTATATATGCTGCCAGATAAATTGGTAGGCACTGATGCAGAAACTGTATTCCTCATCATGACAGAGCGTCTCTTTACACCATTTGTAGCAGGTCTCATCTGGTCTGCAGTACTCGCAGCTATCATGAGTACCGCATCTGCCCAGTTATTAGTAACAGCCTCTGCCATTTCTAATGACTTCTATGCGAATATCATTCATCCTAAAGCGAGTGATAAGGAGCTAGTACTAGTAAGTCGTATCGTAGTACTACTAGTTGCATTAATAGCCATCTATATGGCAATGGATCCAGATAGCTACATCTTAACCATGGTTGCTTATGCTTGGGCAGGTTTTGGTGCTGCCTTTGGTCCAGCGATCTTGTTCTCCTTATTCTGGAAACGTATGACACGTCATGGCTGTATCGCAGGTATCGTAGTTGGTGGTTTTACCGTACTCATTTGGAAACAATTTGGATTCCTCGGCCTTTACGAAATCGTGCCAGGCTTCATCTTCTCTTCCATCGCTATCTATGTAGTGAGTATCATGGGTAAATTACCTCCTCGTCCAGTTCTTAAGGACTATCGCGAAGCAGAAAAAATGCATGTTCTATAAATTAGAAATCGGACGTTTAAAATAGCATACATAAAAATAGAGCTAGTTGATTCAACGATCAACTAGCTCTTTTATTATGAGTATTGTTCTAAGCCTTCCTTAATAGCTTCTTTCACTTCTGCTACCAAGGATGCTGGTGAAAGTACTTTCACACTTTGCATATATTGAAGTGCCCAATACTTAAAGGCATCATGATTTACACGTACACGACATACAACATCATCAGATGTGACGTTGGTGAATTCCACATTGCCATCGAACCAATCTAAAATTTGGTTTACAATAGACCGCTTTGCCTTAAAACTTACGGTAACGGATTCACCGCCGAACATGTAAATATGTTCTTTTACATATTGTGATACATTAAAGGTGCGTTGTTGGTTATAGCCCTTTATCTCCCGTAAAGGTTTTCTACGTTCGCTCAGCACCGTAATATGTGCAATTCGATCGACACGCAATGTAGACATGTCATCATAATTTTCATGGTTCCCAACTAGGTAATAGTGTCCCCGATTCATAACTAGTTGGAATGGATTGAATACATACTTTCGCTCCTTATTATCTGGACCGAGATTGATATGTAATCGTTTATCCACGTCAGGTTGGCAATAAGCCAAGGAAATTTTTCTCCCCTTTTGTATTGCTTCCTCTATGAGATCAATGTTAAGGAATAAGTCCTGACTTCTATGAAGGTAACCCGTAGCACTTTCAATATCAATACCATGGGGCTTGAAATGAGAGCTACCCAATTTAGCAACACGACTAATTAAATCCTTACGTTGAGATGCGGTAATATGACGAGACGCCAAAATACCGTCAATTAATAATCTCAATTCCGAATCTTCAAAGGTATGAATCATATAAAAATCAGTACGGCGAATAGTACCATCTGCTCCTACGGCAGACTCTTCACATTGAATACCAAAATCACCAGATTCATATAAATCATTTAAATGACGGCCTAAGGTCTTCCGATCGACGGATACCTCGTACCGCTCGGCTAATATACTGCGAATCTCCTCTTGAGATAAAGTATGATTAGCATCCGTTTCACTTTTCAGGATTTCTAGTATATATACTAGAACGGCCTTCTTAGATGCCATAAAAGACTCCTTTTACAAATAATACAATAAAAACAACATTGTAACTAATACAATTTATAATATCATCCACAACACATCGGATGATGTTCACAAAAATACCCATACATAGTATACCACACTTTTCATATATGGTTCATTTATTTCTCATTAATTTTATCGATTTACTATACTTTTTTGGCAATATTAAATAACTAAATGTAATAATTATTAAAAAAGATTAAATTAAATTATATAAAACAAAAACCCATTACTACTTAATACACATAAATGTTATAAGTGTAATGGGTTTTATGTTTATTCTGAAGATTATATGAATCACTAAAATATTATCTTAGAAATTTTAAAAGAATTACGAAAGACCATTGTTTTTCTTACTTCTAATAAAGCCTAATTGCTCCATACGCTTCGTCAATTCATTATAGAATGCTTCTGCCATGGCATTTTGGTGTTTACCAGTTTGGGCCTTATCAGCGCTAAAGAGAGAATCTTTAATCTTCTTAATCATCGTAGACTTGGCTTTAGGCTTATTCAATAATTCCATGAACAATAAATCTTCTTCAGAAATATCACCAATAGCGTCATTAAACATATTTGCACCATAAATATATTCACTACCACCATCAGCAATAGCTTTTACAAAGTTTGTAAAACGAGCTGGTACATAGGATAAGCCCTCCATATATTCCTGTTTATCAGGGAATGTTTTATAGAATCGAATACCACCGCGTACCATATGTTCAACGATAGCTTTATATAAACTACATACAGCTGGTTCTAAGTCATCTTCAGATGCATTAGCAGTATCATGAGCAGCTTTTAAAATGGCAAGGGCTTCGATCATATTGAAAGTACCACCATCTTTAATGAGCGCTTTGAATGTATCTCGTACAAGCTCATTTTCAAACATTTCTAATGCTTCTTCATCAAAGAGAATTTGGAATACAAAACTATTTACGATAGACCGTACAGGTACTGTATTCACCTTATCAGGATTAGCTACATCATAGCTAATATCCTTTGCAGCACTTTCTTTACAAATAATAGACTTGCGGAATGTTGTATCAAGCATAAAGTCTAAATATTGTTCTTGATCCGCTTGGCTGTTAGGAGCCAATTTTTCAAGTTTATCGGCGATGCTGTCATCATAGGTACGAACCATAGATAATGTTAAATCTGCATCACACACATATGTAAGATTGTGAGCTTTTAAATGATCATTAAATTGATAGAAGTAACATGGATCATTATGAGGTTCTAAATGGTCATGACCTACATAATAATCATCCTTTTGCATAACGGAACGCAAGGCACCTAAGAATTTACTATTACGCTCTTTAAGGTTATCATAATTAAGAATTTGAGCACCTACTAGACTACCTACAGTTTTACCACGTAATACCTTTTCCTTATGAGTCAACTCATCATAACCACGATTAGCAAATAGCATAAGTTGACGAACCTCTTCCATCGTATGCCAACCTGGGTATGTATTATAGGATACATATGCAATGCCATTATCAGCCAAATGATGGGATATAATATCAAGCAACTTATCCTTCATTTCATCGCTAATCCAAGAGTAAAAACCATGGGCAATAATGTAATCAAAGTTTCCTAAGGATTCATCAAAGTTCAAAATATCCCCTTGCAATAGAGATACATTATCTAACTTGGCATCACTAATAATTTTGTTACCCTTCTCTACTTGATCTTGGGAAAGCTCAATACCTACAAATGTTGCTTCTGGATTATGCACAGCTTGAGAAATAATATTTCCCCCATACGTAGCACCTAATTCAAGTACACGTGCTGTTTTAGCCGTTGGTGGCTTAAGACCTACAAGTGTACCATATGCTTCCAAATAGGCAGGTGTAGTAAAAGGAAATGGATAGGATTTATAGCCTAACTCTTTATATATTGTTTGTTGCATATCATCTGTTGCGATCTGTTGATTATCCTTAGCCATAAGCACCTCTATATTTACTATTAAAGTTATCAAATCATATGTCAGTACAATATACCTAATAGTATATGCACAACTATTTAATATTATACCAAATTCCTAGTATATTACCTATTGTAAAAGCATTAGTAATTCAGGAACTACCTATTCAAGAAATGGCCATATTATTTTAAGATACAGTCAAATATACTCATAATATAATAAATATATTATATACAAAAGAGGCACCCTCGAAAGGGTGCCTCTTATTAGTTCTTAGTCGTTAAATAACGAATTATTTTACGTCTTCGAAACCTTTTTGTAAGCGAACATAGCTTAAGCGACGATCTTTAGCGTCTTGTTCAGTTTTAGCGAACAATTCTTCTGCAACATCTGGAGCTGCTTTAGCCAAGGAAGCGTAACGAACTTCACCTTTAAGGAAGTCTTGGAAGTTTTCAGTTGGTTCTTTGGAATCCAAGGAGAATGGATTTTTACCTTCTTCTTTAAGTTGAGGATTGTATCTGTAAAGATCCCAGTAACCAGCTGCAACTGCTTTACGTTGTTCTTCTTGAGCTTTACCCATACCAGCTTTGATACCATGGTTGATACATGGGCTGTAAGCGATGATCAAGGAAGGACCTGGATATGCTTCAGCTTCTGCAACAGCTTTCATCAATTGGTTTTTATCTGCACCCATAGCTACTTGTGCTACGTATACATAACCATAAGACATAGCCATCATGCCAAGGTCTTTTTTCTTAGTACGTTTACCAGAAGCTGCGAATTGAGCAACTGCTGCGATATTAGTGGATTTGGAAGCTTGACCACCAGTGTTGGAGTATACTTCAGTATCGAATACGAAGATGTTGATGTCTTCGCCAGAAGCTAATACATGGTCAACACCGCCGAAGCCGATATCGTATGCCCAGCCGTCACCACCGAAGATCCAGTGGGAACGTTTGATCAAGAATTGTTTTTTCTCAAGAATTTCTTTCAATTCTGGAGTTGTAGCACCTTCAGCTTCGATAGCTGCTACTAAACGTTCGGAACGTTGACGAGTTGCTGCACCAAGGTTAGCGAATTCGATCCATTGTTCCAAAGCTTCTTTCAATTCGCCTGTAGCAGTTTCTACAGCTTTAGCAGCTAATTCTACTAATTGTTGACGAATTTTCTTAACGCCGATATACATACCATAACCATACTCAGCATTGTCTTCGAACAAGGAGTTTGCCCAAGAAGGACCTTGACCTTGTTGGTTAGTAGTGTATGGAGATGCAGGCATGGAAGCACCCCAAATGGAGGAACAACCAGTTGCATTGGCAATCATCATGCGGTCGCCGAACAATTGAGTTAACAATTTAGCGTAAGGAGTTTCACCACAACCTGCGCAAGCACCGGAGAACTCGAACAATGGTTGTTCGAATTGGGAACCTTTAACAGTTTCCTTCTTCATAGGGTTTTCTTTTACAGGAAGGTTAACACCGTAGTTCCATGCTTCAGCTTGTTCGATTTCGGAATCGATGGAAGTCATTACGATAGCTTTGCCTTTAGGAGCTGGACAGATATCAACACAGTTACCGCAACCCAAGCAATCTAATGGGGATACTGCGATACGGAATTGAAGGTCTTTAGCGCCCAATGCAGGGATTGTATCGAAATGTTCTGGAGCTGCAGCCACTTCTGCTTCAGTTGCCAAGATTGGACGAATTGTAGCATGTGGACATACGAAGGAACATTGGTTACATTGGATACAGTTTTCAGGTAACCATTTTGGAACGAACAATGCAGGACCGCGTTTTTCGAATTTAGCAGTACCAGCAGGTAATGTACCATCTTCGTAACCAGCGAATGTGGATACAGGAAGATCATAACCAGCTTGTGCATTGATTGGTTGTGCAATGTTTTGAACGAAGGATGGGCAAGATTCGCAACCAGGTTTAACTGCGTGGCCGCCTTCATCAACAGCGTTTTTCCAGTCAGCAGGAACATCTACTTTTACCAAAGCGTTAACGCCTTGATCGATAGCAGCGTTGTTCATGTCAACGATATTTTGACCTTTTTTACCGTAAGAAGTTACTACGGATTCTTTAAGGTATTTAACAGCGTCATCTACAGGGATGATTTCAGTCAATTTGAAGAACGCAGCTTGAGTTACCATGTTGATACGGCCGCCCAAACCGATTTCGGAAGCGATTTTCGCAGCGTTGATAATGTAGAAGTTCAATTCTTTTTCTGCGATTTGACGACGTAATTTAGCTGGTAAATGTTCGTTCAATTCTTCAGGAGACCAAGTACAGTTCAATAAGAATGTACCGCCTTTTTTGATACCGCGGATCAAGTCGTATTCATGTACGTAGGATTGACGGTGACATGCTACGAATTGAGGTTCAGTTACCAAGTAAGGCAAGTTGATTGGATTTTTACCAAAACGAAGGTGAGACATTGTTACGCCACCAGATTTTTTGGAGTCGTAATCGAAGTATGCTTGAGCATACATGTCAGTGTGGTCACCGATGATTTTGATAGCGGATTTGTTCGCACCTACAGTACCGTCAGAACCGAAGCCCCAGAATTTACATTCAGTCAAACCAGGAGTTTCAACTTCTACGCCTTCAGCACGATCCAAGGACAAGAATGTAACATCATCATTGATACCCAATGTGAAGAATTTCTTGCCGTTTTCAGCAGCCAAGTTATCGAATACAGATACGATGTCTGCAGGGATAACGTCTTTGGAGCTCAAACCATAACGACCAGCGATAACTTTTACGTTACGGCCACCGTCGATTACAGCAGCTTGTACGTCCAAGAACAATGGTTCAGCCAAAGCGCCTGGTTCTTTAGTACGGTCAAGAACTGCAATGCGTTCTACTGTTTGAGGAAGAGCTTTCAACAAACGATCTGTTGCGAATGGACGGAACAAGTGAACGTTGATGAAACCAACTTTACGGCCCAATTTGTTTAAGTAGTCAACAGTGGATTGAACTACTTGAGCGGAGGAACCCATAGTTACGACTACGTCAGTTGCATCAGGAGCACCATGGTAGTTGAACAATTGGTAGTTAGTACCAGCCAATTTATTAATTTCGTTCATGTAATGTTCTACAACGTCAGGAACGTTCAAGTAGAATTTGTTGGATGCTTCGCGATGTTGGAAGTAAACATCAGGGTTTTCTGCAGTACCACGAGTTACAGGAGCATCTGGGTTCAAAGCATTTTTACGGAAAGCTTTAACAGCGTCCATATCTACTAATGGTTTCAAATCTTCATAGTCCCAGATTTCAATTTTTTGAATTTCATGGGATGTACGGAAACCGTCGAAGAAGTTGATGAATGGTACACGAGTTTTAATAGCTGTCAAGTGAGCTACAGCGGACAAGTCCATTACTTCTTGTACGGAGGATTCAGCAAGCATAGCACAGCCAGCTGCACGAGCAGCCATTACGTCTTGATGGTCACCGAAGATAGCCAAAGCGTGTGCAGCCAATGCACGAGCAGCTACTTGGAATACACCTGGAAGTAATTCGCCTGCTACTTTGTATAAGTTAGGAAGCATCAATAACAAACCTTGGGAAGATGTGAAAGTTGTTGTTAATGCACCAGCTTGTAAAGAACCGTGAGTTGCGGCAGCAGCACCTGCTTCAGATTGCATTTCTACAACTTGAACAGTGTTGCCGAAGATGTTTTTACGACCAGACGCAGCCCATTCGTCAATGTGTTCTGGCATTGGGGAAGATGGAGTGATTGGGTAAATCGCAGCAACTTCTGTAAAACCATAAGAAACGTGAGCAGCCGCTTGGTTGCCGTCCATAGTTTTAAATTTACGACTCATGTGATTATTGCCTCCTTAAGCATTTAGCAAAAATAGAACACTTGCTTAATCTATCATTATGTTTAGGAATAACAACCATTACAAACTTGCGCACATGAAAAAATAATGCAATAATATATATGTTATATATAATATGGCATTATGTGTGAACATACTTTTGTATTGGGCACAACCATAATTCCTAATATCATAACTTGATATAGCCCTATATGCACATTATAACGTGCTGGGCCCTATCAACGCAACACATACAGTGACTGTCGCTTTGCCAATATTGCTATCCATGCTTTACATAAAGTAATAGCTAATTGCGTTATAGTAATAACTATTCTCATTTAGTATAGGTCACTTCCCATAACCAGATTTTATTTTTAGGGGGTTAATTATGGATTTTCATCATTTGAAATACTTCGTTGAAGTAGCTGATCAAAAAAGCTTTAGTAAAGCTGCGCGGAATTTGCACATCTCCCAATCCGCTATCAGCCGTACTATTAAAGCTTTAGAAGACGAACTTGGTGTTGTTCTCTTCATGCGTAATGCTAAATCTGTAGAACTTACTGATGGGGGTACCATCTTCTTAACCCACGCAAAACGCGTAGTATTCATGTTTGAACATCTAAAAACTGATTTTGAAAACGAGTTTCGTTTGGAACAAGGTTCCATTAGAATTGGTATTCCACCAATTACCGATGCACCTATCTTCGCTCAGCTTTTAGGGGAGTTCAAAAAAGTATATCCACAAATTGAATTAGAACTTTATGAACAAGGTTCTAAAAAAGTTGAGATTAGTGTTCAAGAAGGCTTGATTGATATTGGTATCATTTGTACGAAACCAAATCCAAAAGAATTTGAGTCCTTCTACCTTACTAGTGATCCGCTTTCCGTTATCGTTCCAAAATCTAGCCCTCTTGCGAAAGAAAAAGAAATTCGTTTAGAAATGCTAGCTGATGAGTCTTTCGTATTGCACAAAGATGACTTTAATTTGCATGACGAAATCATCAAAGCTTGTAAACATACAGGTTTTCAACCTCATATCGTATTTGAAACAAGCCAACGTGATCTCATGTTGCAAACAGTTAGTGCAGACCTTGCCATCGCATTATTACCGTCTCGCCTCTGCCCTGAGGCAGGTGAAAATACAGAGGTTGGTTCCAAGGTCGTTGTACGTCCACTTGTACCAGAAATCATTCATACACTTTATGTTATTTGGAAAAAAGGTCATTACCTCTCCCACGCTTCTCGCTTGTGGTTAGACTTTGTAAATTCCAAATTACCATTACCTGGATTACAACTCGAGGATCGACAATAATGAACAAACCATCTGGGCTCGCATCTAAATTGCGGGCCCTTTTGAAAGCTAAAGAAACACCCATGTGGGGCGTTATTATCGTGCTGGTCATTGTTATAATCTTCCAGCAAATACAAATTTCAGAACTACAATGGCGTGTCGATGAAGACCACGATGGTTCTTCCGTTGATAGTGTAGCTGGTCGCCTTTACATCCTAGAAGGGATGGCTAATAAACATAGCGACCAACTGGATGGTATCTTTAAAGACATTCGCCAATTACAAAACGACGGTGCCAAGTACGACTGGGAATTGAAACAACTACAATGGTTGCACCCAGAACTCAAAGTACGGCCACCAGAAGCAAATCCACACCAATTCAAATCGACGGATCTTAACCTCGATATGAACCCTGGGAAAGTGCCGGATGTAACAAAATAATAAAAGCCAGATACGGTAAATACATACTTAAAAGGGGTTATAGGACAAAACGTGTTGGTTTTATAGGCGATGGAGCCAGTAAATTACTGGCTCCATCGCTATTTTAAGTTCTTTTGATAAACTTAGAGGGTGGACAAAATGTGTTGGTAAAAAGTCC
>NZ_JALBWL010000006.1:0-32952 GCF_024677885.1 Veillonella faecalis | reverse complement strand
ATGAGGTTTCTCATAGCATAAGCTAGTAAGATCCCATGTAGACGACATGGTTGATAGGCCAGGTGTGGAAGAGCCGTGAGGTTTGGAGCTGACTGGTACTAATAGATCGAGGGCTTTACTTAAGCAGTGTAGCCAATGTAAAGGAGCATTGCGACGCATACATTGCGCGTAATCGCTTATGTCGCAGCGTAAGATTTTGTGAAACAAAATCCACAGCTGACGACGAAAACAAATTAGTCTAGAATTTCTAGTGCAACAAATATATATAACTTCTATGTGGTTTTCAGAGTACAAACTCTGACAGATTCAGTGGCGATGGCTATGAGGATCCACCTGTTCCCATCTCGAACACAGTAGTTAAGCTCATAAACGCCGAAAGTACTTGGCTGGAGACGGCCTGGGAGGATAGGAAGCCGCTGATTAACGAAAAGAAAAAGGTCTACCTAAAGGTAGGCCTTTTTCTTTTAGCTAGTCTTCGACTAGCTAACCCTACTAGAGTCGTCTCTAGCCAAGGTTGTAGAGGTTGTATCTATGTACGTGTCCATGTAAGACGTCACTGGGAAAAGCAGGGCAGTAGAAGATGGAGGAGTGAAACGACGACAGATTCACTGCATCGCTTTCTTCCGAACGTAAGATTTACCGAACTGCGGAGCAGAGAAGGGAAATCCACAGTGAGGAAGCAAGTAGGGCAACCGAAGAGGACTTAGAACTAAGCGACGCAAATGACCCATATGAGTGCTTCCGAACGTAAGATTTACCGAGCTGCGGAGCAGAGAAGGGAAATCCACAGTGAGGATTGATAGGAAGCCGCGGCTAGTGGTAGTATCCAACTCTATCCATACGGTAACGCGGCACAACGTGCCAATGTTACCGAACCGTAAAGCCGCTGTATAACTTTAAATATATGTAAATAACGATCCCTATACTCTTGATCTCCAAGTTTATAGGGCTTTTTTATGTCTATTTTTGCATATTACTAATAAATATTTTCATTCATAGATTAATATGAATATCTTGTGAGGGATTTTCTTGATAATACTAGGTATGTGTGATATTCTCATTATATGCTTAAGTGGATTGGAGTGATTAGTTTATATGTATAAATATGGCAAGAGCTGTATTAAAAAAATATTATGTTTTCTCGCAATATGTATTGCAATTTTAGCTATCTCTTTTGGTGTTATGTGGGGGCTGTCTACTGATTATAAAATCTATGGTGTACCAGTTCTTAATTACCATCAAGTAAACGATGAAAAGCATTCAGCTTTGACTCTTCATGTTGATCAGTTTAGAGAGCAGATGGAGTATTTACATAATCAGGGATACAACACGATTACATTAGATCAATTATATGATTATTTAGAAAATGGTACTGAATTACCGAATAAGCCAATTGTTATTACCTTTGATGATGGCTATGTTGATAACTATAATAATGCATTGCCTATTTTAAAGGAATACAATATGAAGGCTACCTTGTTTATGATTAGTGATGCTGCTAATACGCCTGGTTTTGTTTCTACAGAACAAATGCATAAAATGGAAGCAGGTGGCTTTGATATTCAAGGTCATACTAATCATCATAAGATCTTAACAAAAATTGACCCTACTGAGTTGCCAGATGCTCTGCTTGGAGGGAAGACTTCATTAGAGGGGATTTTAGGTGAGCCCATTGAATATTTAGCATATCCTGGTGGGTTTAACGATATGCTCGTGCAATATGTAACTAAACAGTCTGGTTACAAAATGGCTTTCACAGTACAACCAGGTACAGTACAGCCAGGCGATAATTTATATGCCTTAAATCGATTGGCTATATTCCAAGGTGACACACCGTACTTATCGTTCTGGTTACGCCTACATTGTGCACCATTCATTCACTATACATGGTCATTACGTGATTTTTTACGCGATAATGGATGGCCTACATTAGCATCTATTATTCCGTTATTCTAGGAGGAACTATGTCTTACGAAGTATTAGCAAGACCTTTACGCGTTGCTATTTTAACAGTTTCTGATACGCGTACCTTTGAAACTGATAAAGGCGGTAATAAAGTACAAGAATTTTTAGAACAAGCAGACCATATTGTGGCAGATCGTAAAATTGTCATTGATGATTACGATGAAATTAGAAATGCAATGATCCCATGGTGTAATGATGAATCTATTGATGTTATCATCTCTACAGGTGGTACGGGAATTGCTAAGCGCGATGTAACTATTGAAGCAGCTAATAGTCTCTATGAGAAACATATCCCTGGTTTCGGGGAAATCTTTAGATATTTGTCCTATACAGAAGATATTGGGACTAAGGCAATGGCTTCTCGTGCAGAAGCTGGGGTGAACAATAATACGTTAATGTTCTCTGTTCCTGGCTCTGTAGGTGCAGTTACTTTGGCGATGAGTAAACTCATCATTCCTGAAATGGCACATCTGGTACGAGAAATTACAAAATAATCTATAAAGACTGCTCATTTATGGGCAGTCTTTTTTGATAATAGAATTCATAATGCTATTTGGGGGATATAAAAATATTCAGATAACACCATTGTTAATGGGCATAAAGTCTATATATGCTAATTCTCAATAAATAAAACAATACCATTGCAGTATTGTTTTATTTCGATTATACTAGATTTAGTAATACGTTTGTCCGAGTGCACGAGAAAGGAGACCTTATGAAGTTAAATCAGGCCACGGATTATGCATTTCGCATGGTCTTACATATGGCGCTCTTACCTTCGGGAACGAAGCTAACGGGTTCTGTATTGGCTGAGCAAGAATTGATTCCAGAACGATTTTTGCTCAAGATTATGCGTAGTCTCATTGCAGCTGGGATTATGAAATCCTTTCGTGGTGTAGATGGTGGGTTTGCCCTCAATCGAGACCCTCAAGAGATTTCATTGCTCGATGTAATTAGAGCGGTAGAAGGGGATGCGTATTTACAACGGTGTTTATATGATGTAGGTTCTTGCTCTAAGTCTTGTATGGGACATTGTGCTATCAATGAAGCGATGGGAACAATTCAGGACCAATTAATCAATCAGTTGGAGCTGGTTAACTTTAAAACTCTTGCCCAACGTGAACAGTTGATTGCGTCTGAAGCGTTGCCATATTCACAAGCGCAATGATTCAAGGTTTTTAGCGAAAGCTCATCAAGTGATGTAGGTATTTTATTCTAAGGAGGAAAACACATGTTTGAAGCTGTAGATTTAGCTCGATTACAATTTGCGCTAACATCTATCTATCACTGGTTGTTTGTGCCGTTCACACTAGGCATGACAGTGACTGTAGCTATCTTGGAGTGGACATATGTGTCTACTGGTAAAGAAGTATACAAAAAAATGGCAAAATTCTGGGGCAAATTGTTCCTAATTAACTTTGCTATGGGTGTGGTAACTGGTATTGTTCAGGAATTCCATTTCGGTATGAACTGGGCAGAATATTCTCGTTTTATGGGTGACATTTTCGGCGCTCCATTGGCCCTTGAAGCATTAATGGCATTTTTCTTGGAATCTACATTCATGGGTGTATGGATCTTCGGTTGGGACCGTTTGAATAAAACTGTTCACGCTCTTGTAGCTACGTTGGTGGCATTAGGTACAAACCTATCCGCATTCTGGATTCTCGTAGCAAACTCCTTCATGCAACATCCTGTAGGTTATGTAATCCGTAATGGCCGTGCAGAAATGGATAATTTCTTAACAATTGTTCAAAATGGTTATGTACCAGGCCAATTCTTCCATATCGTGTTAAATGGTTTATTAACAGCAGGCGTAATTATCATGGCCATCAGTGCTTGGCACTTATTGCGCAACAATGCGACAGACTTCTACCGTCGTTCTGCTAAATGGGGCATGGTTATTGCTCTTGTATTCGGTACTTTAGGCGCTTTGGCAGGTCATCATCAAGGTCAATACATTACAAAAGTACAACCTATGAAAATGGCTGCTATGGAAGCATTGTGGGAAACACAAGATCCTGCTCCATTCTCTTTGGTAGCTAACATTGATACTAAAGCTCAAAAGAATACGGGCGCACTTGAAATCCCTGGTGGTTTGTCCTTCTTAACTCAAAACTCCTTTACTTCTGGTAAAGTAGAGGGTATTAAAGATCTTCAAGCCAAATCCGAGGCTCAATACGGTCCTGGTAACTATATTCCAGATGTTCCAGCAATCTTCTGGACATTCCGTGTCATGGTTGCAGCTGGTTCCATTATGTTGCTTGTTGCATTCGTAGGTCTTATCCTTAATGCAAAAGACAAATTGGTTGGAAATCGCACATTCTTAAAAATTATGTTCTGGACATTGCCATTGCCATTCATTGCTCATTCCACAGGTTGGTTTGTAGCAGAAGCAGGTCGTCAACCATGGCTTGTAAATGGCTTGCAATTAACTGTAGACGGTGCTTCTAAATCCGTTACAGCTCCAGAAATTATGACTACTATCATCGGCTTCACAGTTGTGTATATCGTAGCAGCTATTGCGGCTCTCTACCTTGCTGTAGAACACATCAAAAAAGGTCCAGATGGCAATCCATCTCACGATGTAGTTGAAAAAGAGGAGGCGAGATTATGGAATTAATTTTTAATAACCTTGAAGTGGTATGGTTTATTTTAATTACTGTACTATTCGCTGGCTTCTTCTTATTAGAAGGTTTTGACTATGGTACTGGTATTTTATTACCATTCATCGGTAAAACTGACGTTGAACGTCGTCAAATGATCAATGCCTTGGGTCCTGTTTGGGATGGTAACGAGGTATGGATGATCACTGCTGGTGGTGCATTATTTGCATCCTTCCCTCATGTATATGCTACGTTGTTTAGTGGTTTCTATTTAGCGTTATTCTTAATGCTTGCGGCTCTTATTATCCGTGGCGTATCTTTTGAATTCCGCTCCAAGAGCCCTAACTTGTTATGGCGTAAAACTTTTGACTACTGCATCTTCTTTGGTTCCTTGATTCCTGCATTGTTGTGGGGCGTTACAGTTGGTAACTTGATTCAAGGTACTCCAATTGATGCAAGCATGACATATGTAGGTACATTCTTTGATTTGTTAAGCCCATACACAGTACTTTGTGGCATTGCGTTTATCTTGGTATTCACATACCATGGTGGCTTGTTCACTTCTATCAAAACTGCTGGTGCTGTTTCTGAACGCGCTCGTGCAGCTTCCTTAGTAGTAGGTGTTCCTACAGCTATCGGTGCATTAGCATTGGTAGGTGCAACTTATGTATTTACAGATTTGTTTAACTCTGTATTAGCAATTGTTTGCTTTGTGTTGGCAATCGTGTTCTTCCTCATTTCTTGGGGCGCAACACGTACTCGTAATACAAAATTGGGCTTTGTATTCAGCTCCTTATCCGTTATTTCTGTAACGGCTGCTTACTTTGCTGGTTTGTTCCCTCGCATCATGGTTTCTTCTTTGAATCCTGAGTGGAGCTTAACTATTGCAAATGCAAGTAACTCTACTTACACATTGACATTGATGACTTGTGTAGCCTTTGTATTTGTGCCAATTATCTTGGCTTACCAAATCTGGGTATACTGGACATTCCGTCATCGTGTATCTGAAAAAGACTTACACTATTAATAGAATAGCTTTATAACTCTGGTGAGTTGTAAAATTTAGGTCTCAATGTGAGGCGTGTCGTAGCGGCACGCCTCTTTTTTGTGGTAAGATGGATATGATATTGATAAATTTAGATTCACTTGGGCTAACTTAGATTATATTTAAATAAAATTTAATTTAGACTTAGTTAGGGGGAGTCTAATCGATTTGATTTTATATTTTAATAGTTTTACCGTAGAGGATACTATGATACAGCGTACTGCTTTTAAAGCGCTGCTAGAACATAAAGGTCAGCTATTACTACTAGGATTAACCTGTTTAGTAGAGAGTTTGGCTATTGTTGGGCAAGCTTGGTTCTTTGGAACCTTAATTAATAATTTTATATTTTCAGAGAATACCTTACATGATGAAAGGTATTCTATTATCTATTTAGGAATTGCTATTATTGTAAGATTGCTTGCACATTATATACAAGAATCCGTAGCAAATCGATTAGGTAGTGCAGTAAAAGCAACCTTTAGAGAACGGGCCTTAGAGCATATGTTTAAACTTGGTGTGCAACATAAGGAACGCCATGGCGATGTGATACATATGCTTACTGATGGATTAGAGCAAGTAGATGCTTATGTAGCTCGTTATATTCCTCAAATTTTATATGCTATTATGATTCCTCTTATTATGGGTATTGCTATTGTAGATACATTACCTATTATTGGTATCATTCTAATTATCACCGTACCATTAATTCCATTCTTTATGATCTTAATTGGTAAGCAAGCGGATCGTCTTAATAAAGAACAGTGGGAGCGTATGAGCTTCTTATCTGGTCATTTTCTTGATGTATTGCAAGGTATTACAACATTAAAACTTTTTGGTCGTGCAAAGGATCAAATTAAGGTTATTGGTCGTTTATCTGAGGAGTTTAAAGACTCTACATTACGAGTATTGCGTGTGGCGTTTTTATCTGCTCTAGTTCTTGAGCTCGTAAGTACTATTAGTACAGCATTGATTGCGGTATACCTGGGCTTAACATTATTGGATGGTAAAATCTCATTCTTTTCAGCTTTCTTTATTTTGCTATTAGCGCCAGAGTTCTATACGCCATTTAGACAATTGGGGGCTGCCTTCCATACGGGTATGGCAGGTAAGACCTCGATTTTAAAATACGAAGAGTTTATGAATCGCCAGCCATCGTTGCCTATAGGTGGTCAATCTCAACTTAAAGGTAAGGTACAAGCAATTGAAATTAAGGACTTAACTTTTACCTATGAAGATAGTGAAAATGGTGTACAACATATTTCATTAGAGGCTAAACGTAATTCTCCGATCATGCTTGTTGGTGAAAGTGGAGCAGGGAAATCTACAATTGCCCATATTATTGGGGGATTTTTAACTGCTCCTAAAGGCAGTGTTACTATAGATGGTCTTGATCTATGTGACATCGATATTGAGTGGTGGCGCCAACAAATTACCTATGTATCTCAACATCCACATATTATGAAAGGAACTTTGCGTGACGTATTATCCTTTGGGATGAATGTAAGTGATGAAGAGATTATAGAAGCTTGTAAAGAGGTACAGCTACTAGATGTGATCAATAGACAACAAGATGGACTAGATACTGTTATTGGTGAAGGTGGCTTGGGTCTGAGTGGTGGCGAACGTCAACGGGTTGCCTTAGTACGTGCATTTTTACGAAAGGGCCAAGTGTTAATTCTCGATGAGGTGACGGCACATCTTGATGTAAAAACAGAAGCTATTATAAGTAGTGCTATCAAACGTTTGATGGATAATAAAATCGTCATTATCATTGGTCATCGTCTACAAACGATGCATTGGGCATCTACACTATACGTTTTGAAACATGGACGTATTATTCAACAAGGTTCTTATGCGAAGCTTCTCGCAGTAGATGGTTATTTTAAGGACCTTGTTACCTCTGGTTTAGGTGAATTTTCTTCAACTATTGAAGAACAATTAAAAACAGAAAAGTCATTTAGCTTAGAACATAGAGAAGAAATTGATAATTTAATTCGGGTAGATAATCAAGATGCTTACGTATTGGGGAAAGATACAATACAGACTCCTGAGGTTTCAACTTCTAAGCTGGGCATACAAGGATGGAAATTATTATTTACTGTGCTGAGCCCTGCAAAGTGGTCGTTAGTATTAGCTTTGATTTTTACATTCTTAACGGTATTTATGAATGTGGGCTTATTAACTGTATCTGCATGGTTATTGGCATCAGCTGCATTGCAACCGGGTCTTACTTATTTAAGCCTTGCTATTGTGGGCGTCCGCTTCTTTGGTGTTAGTCGTGCAGTATGTCGTTATTTTGAACGGTATACATCTCATCGTATGGCGTTCCAAGGTCTGTATGGTTTGCGTGTATGGTTTTATGCTCATTTAGAACCATTGGCGCCGGCTATTCTTAAACGTTTTGGTGCAGGGGATATGCTAGGCCGCATTATGGGGGATATAGAGGTACTACAATTTTTCTACTTGCGTACGTTGATTCCGCCTGCAGCAGCCATTGCTTTAACTATTTTAGTTGCTTATGGTGTATCTACGATTGATAATAGTTTGGTTGCGCCTATAGTTTTAGCAGCCTTTATATTAGGTCTAGCTTTGCCTTTAGTTGTATATGCTCATAACAAACAATCGTTGACGGCAATTGGACCTCAACAAGGGGAATATAAATCCCTATTAAGTGATACCATGGATAGCTTGGAGGATGTCATTAGCTACGGCAATGAACAGTTAGTATACGATCGTATTCAACATATGATGAGTGCTGTGGATGCTAATAAAGGTATTATCGAGCGAGGCATGAACTTAGGCAATACGCTGTTCCTAGGTGGAGTCCAAATTACAGTTGTCATTGTAGCCATATTGGCAGCCAATGCGTTGACCGGAGCTTGGGCTAGTGTTATGGTAGCAGTTGCTGCTATTGGTACACAAGCTTGGTTTGAGGCCTTACAACCTATGATTGCTGCCGTTCACCATGGTGCTGAAAGCAAGGTAGCTACGAGTCGTCTCATGGCACTCGCCAATGAGCCAATGCCTGTGGTAGATCCGAAGGAACCAAAACCATTCAATGCTAATCGAGACATTACCTTTACTGATGTATCTTTCGGTTATAATAAAGATCGTTGCATTTATGAACATCTTAGATTAGACATTAAACAAGGGCAATCAGTTGCCATCGTTGGGGCTAGTGGCTCTGGTAAGACTACATTATTTAATATGCTTGAGCGTTTATATGATTATGGTGGTTCCATTCATGTAGGTGACGTAGAATTAAAGGATATTTCTATCGATACATGGCGTAATGCGTTAGGAACTATTACACAAGATACATATATCTTCCATGCGTCCTTTGAAGATAATATTCGACTAGCAAGACCGGATGCCTCAGAAGCTGATTTAGAGTATGCTATTGATCGTGCTTCGTTGCGCTCTGTAGTGGAACGCTTGCCAGATGATATTCATACGATTGTTGGTAGTGGTGGTCATGGTCTAAGTGGTGGCGAACGACAACGGGTTGCTTTAGCTCGACTATTCTTGCGAAAACCTCAAGTTGTTTTGTTAGATGAACCATTAGAAGGTTTAGACCAAGTAACGAGGAAGGCTTTGCATCGTGATTTGATGGAATATGTACAGGATAAAACATGCTTATATATTACACATCAGTTAGAAGGATTAGAGCATATGGACCGTATCTTATTTATGGATAAAGGTCAAATTATAGAAGATGGAACTTACGAAGAATTAATTGCCCTTCGTGGTCACTTCTATGAATATTGTTATCTATCTATGGCAAGTATTCAATAAAAATAAATATCAGTTAAACTATCTATTATAAATATTAAACTATAATAGGGTGAATGTTAAACTGCAGTAATAAAGCTCCTTTTACTATGTAAAAGGGGCTTTATGTATACCTATATTTAATAGTATATGTAGTAGTCTTTTATCGATAAATCATGCAATATATGGTATAATTTGTATATCAAAAGCTGTTTTTTACCCTTGGAGGGGTTATGACTAAGATCTTCACCAAATTACGAGCTTTGGTGGATGAAACATTATCTGATCATGATACAGCGGTGGATAAGATGTCTACCATGGAAAAGGCACCATTAGAACAAGACTTGTTCGACCACCGTTTATTATATATAGAAGAAGACACAGTTAATCGTATGTTGAGGGCTGCTCTTCGCAATCATTGGTTCTTCTACGCTGTAACGTTTGAATTTGAACCAAACAATCAAATATTCCTATCCATTATTACTAAATGGGGGAATGTGATCAATGTGGAATTCACCTTAGAGGATTTATGGTTTGATGATTACTCATCATCTTTTGCAATCCGTCTCGATACAAATAATATAGATACAGGTGGGTTTATTTTAAACTCTATCCTACACTTATTAGGTAACTGGTGCCTCAGTCTCTTTGGTATATTCTTTAATCCTATTGCACTAGGTGAGAAGGGATCTACTATGCGTTTCGAGAAAAAGGGGATTATCCAGTTCGATCTATTACCAAATACACAAGTAAAAAAATTTATACCTTTGCCTGAACGACATATCGGTAGTAATGGCCCTGTTCTATTGGGGAATCCTCGTACTAGCCAATCTGTTTTACAGTTAGATTACTATGCGTTCCACGATCCAGTAGATACATTCACTGTACCAGATGTACCAACCCGTACTAGCTGGCTTCGTTCTATCGACATTGCGGCCGTTCTCTTGTTGCCAATCGGCGTGTGGATTACCTTTATTATCTTGCATCACTACTTGCCTACAGAAACTTTAGAATTCTCATTCTCTACATATTTCTTGATTTCCTTAGGGATTTTTATTATATCCTTCTTGGTTATGAATATTCCGAGATATTTGTACATGTACTTTGATTCTCGTAAACAGTGGCAAAGTGCATTTGTGCATAATAACATCAAGATACAAATGCGTAAGTTACACCGTCGCATCTTCATGCAACAGGCTACACTTACATCTGATTGTGATGAAGATACGGCTAATGAAAGT
This sequence comes from Veillonella faecalis, assembly GCF_024677885.1. Lineage (NCBI taxonomy): Bacteria > Bacillati > Bacillota > Negativicutes > Veillonellales > Veillonellaceae > Veillonella > Veillonella faecalis. The sequence goes on along the minus strand of NZ_JALBWL010000006.1, from coordinate 22,327 downwards.
CAAGAGCGAATTAAACATTTATTATTACAAATTCGTGATAAGCGGTTCCTTGCAAATCGACTTAAAATTGCTGACGATGATAGAATGCGTAAGCAAAAGGTTAAGTTTATTATCGCCTATATTGGTTGTACATTGATTGAGTTAATGTTACTCATGAATTATTAGGCATTGATTATTAAATAGCTGAAATAACTGAATAGTCTATAGTAAAAAGAAAAAACGTATCTCTTTTTAGAGATACGTTTTTTCTTTATGAAGTGGGACATGTTATGAGTTAACGCTTTTTACGACGTTTGCGAACGGTTTTTCTAATTTCTCGTTCTGTTTCTGATTTAGGTTGTTGCATTGACTCATAAGTTGGTCTATTCACAGACATAAATGGAGGATTCCCATATTGATTTGGTTCCGGTTGTCCCGGTAAAACCCAAAAGAGGAAGCCTATGAGCCATACGAAAAGTTCAAGCAAGTAATTGAATGGCGATACAGCAGAATAGGTATTGATGAAAATGATGATTACTGACCATAGAATCCCTGCCCAAGCATTAAAGCCGATATCATGAATACGACGGCCAAATAAGATGCAGGATAATGGGAATAAGGATGCTAATAAAATCCATATAACAACCCTTGTAAACCAATAGGCTGGTAAAGAAACAACAAAGTCCAAGAATACATCATCAATGTAGTGAACGATGTGGAATAAAATCATTAAAACAATGAAGCATATGATAAATTGTAGTCGATTTAACCGTCCCGTTAGATTAAAAATCGATAATCCCATACGTCGACCTTGGAATGCAATGAGCAAACCGACAGTACATATGAGTAGTGTTCGTAATACAACATAGAGTAAATCCATAAGTTCCCCTTTATTTATATCTTATAGTTGAGTTAATTCTGGCAAGACTAGCTCAAAGGCTACACCTTGCTTCATTGATTTTACAGTATCCACTGTGGCTTGAATCGCCTTGGTAGTAAAATTCATTGCTAACTCTGCCGCATCATACGGTGAATATCCCCTCATTACTGCACCGGATAATACAGCAGTAAAGATATCCCCAGTTCCTGTAGCTTTCACAGGGATAAGAGGAATATCATAAGTTTTTAAATAATCAGTTGGTCCATCATAGACCGCGATAACCGCATGTGTTTCAGATGGTACGCTGGTCATGATAACCATGTCAGGGCCCATTTGATGCAATCTCCTGCAACGATCGCGCAATTCATCATCGCTAATAGAATCTGTAGAGAATGGAATATCTAATAAGAAACAAGCTTCCGTGTAATTAGGCTTTACAATGTGAGCTTTGGAAACAAGTTGGCGCATAGCTACTACCATATCAGGTGTATAAATCGAGTAGAGGCGACCATCATCGGCCATAGCAGGATCGACGATAATCATTTGGCCCTTATTGCCGAAGCGATCGATGGCTTCTTCCACGAGATGAATTTGTTCTGGGGATGCTAAAAAACCACTTACAATGGCGTGAAAGTCGATTTCGTTTTTATCCCAGCAGTCCATAAAATCTCTCATATGTGCCGATAAATCTACAAACTCGTAGTGTGGATATTCTAAATGATTACTCAATACAGCTGTTGCCAATGGAACCGCTTGGCAACGCATAGCGCTGATGATTGGAATCATAACGGTTAGGGCACAACGGCCGATGGAGCTCATGTCTTGAATTGTTAAGACTCTAGGTACTTCTGTCATAGACACCTCCAAAATACTATATATTTTATTGTACGTTATGTAGGGCGTTCTGTAAATGTAATGATGTTATTCATGAAATTAACTTCATAATGTAGTATAATAAAACAGATAGACTTTTTATGGAGGATAGTGACAATGACAAGGTATGTATTTCGACGTCTAGGTGGCGCAATCATAATCTTATGGGTCATCATTACCGTAACATTTGCATTAATGCATGCAATTCCGGGGGGACCTTTTACAACTGAGAAGAAATTACCACCTCAGGTGAAAGCAAGTATTGAAGCAAAGTATCATCTTGATGATCCTGTATGGAAACAGTATGGTGATTATTTAGGTGGTGTTATTACCGGTGATTTGGGACCATCATATAAGTATGAAGGCCGTAGTGTAAACGATATTATCAGTGATGCATTCCCAATTTCTGCTCAACTCGGTTTATTATCATTAATGGTGGCTGTAGTAGGTGGCATTGCAGCAGGTGCTATTAGTGCTATGCGCCCTAATGGTATCGTTGATTATGCGGTTACCGTATTATCCACCATTGGCATTTCCGTACCTACATTTATTATTGGTGCTGTTCTGGTATATGTAGTGGGCTTTGAACTGGGCTGGTTCCCAGTGGCCTTATGGCGTGGTCCATCTTATATGGTACTACCCGTATTAACCTTAGCAGCACAACCGATGGCATTCATTGCACGCTTAACGCGCAGTGGGTTGCTTGATGTGTACCAACAAGAATATATCCGTACAGCTCGTGCCAAAGGTTTGGGTTCTTGGACTATTTTGACACGTCATGCATTAGGGAATGCAATTTTGCCAGTTATTACGTACTTGGGACCATTGGCTGCTAGCCTTTTGACAGGCAGCTTTATCGTAGAAACAATCTTTGCTATTCCGGGCCTTGGACAGTATTTCGTAACATCCATTTATAACCGTGACTATACGGTTATCCTGGGCATTACGATTTTCTATAGTGCGCTTGTAGTATTTCTTAATATTTTGGTGGATATGATTTATCCATTAATTGATCCACGTGTTACGACAGAGGAGGGGACAGATGAATAAGGAAGATTTTTTACCTATTGAACGAACTCCTCAAGAAGAAATTACAAGCTTTATAAAACGTCCTAGTAAATGGGCGAGATTTAAGGTGAATCGCTTGGCCGTAGTAGGGGCAACCATCATTTTGGTGATGATTGTATTAGCTATTTTAGGACCCCTAATTTCGCCGTATACCTATGCGGACCAATCCTTGATTGATGCGAACCAAAGCCCAAGCTTTAGTCATTGGTTTGGTACCGATACATTAGGTCGCGACATTTACACTCGCGTTATGTACGGTGCTCGTATTTCCTTAACCATCGGTTTTGTAGCAGCATTTATCAATCTTGTTATCGGCGTTACCTATGGCGGTATTGCAGGTTACCTTGGTGGTAAGGTTGACCGCATCATGATGGGGCTGGTAGATGTATTGTACGGTATTCCACTTTTACTGTATGTAATTTTGTTGATGGTTGTACTTGGCCCTGGCTTAACATCTATTTTCGTAGCATTGGGCATTGCGTACTGGCTGAATATGGCCCGTATCGTACGTAGTCAAATTTTGAAAGTTAAAAACGAAGAATATATCATTGCTGCTGAAGCGATGGGCATTCCAAAATATCGCATTTTATTGCGTCATATTTTGCCAAACTGTGTAGGTCCAATCATTATTACTTTGACATTGGCCATCCCAGAGGCTATTTTTACAGAAGCATTCCTTAGTTTTATCGGCTTAGGTGTAAATGCACCTATGGCGAGCTGGGGTGTACTCGCTTCTGAAGGGATTAGTAGCATGCGCTCTTATCCGTTCCAATTGATTTTCCCTGCTGTTGCCATTAGTGTTACCATGCTTGGTTTCGCATTCCTTGGCGATGGCTTACGTAATGTATTAGACCCTAAGGAAGGAGATAGATAATGAATAACGCAATTGTTGATGTGCGCAATGTGTCCATTACCATCGATACCTTCCAAGGCCCTTTACGGGTTATTCGCAATCAAGATATCTCCTTACAACCAGGTGAGATTTTAGGTATTGTTGGTGAATCTGGCTGTGGTAAATCAGTGCTAGTTAATTCATTAATGGGATTACTACCATATGGTAAAACAAAAATCAAAGCCGATACATTTATGATTGATGGCAATGATTGCCTTGAATTTACTGAAGATGACTGGAATGAACTCCGTGGTACTACTGTTGCTATGGTATTCCAAGATCCTATGACATCTTTGAATCCAATCATGACGATTGGGGAGCAAATGTATGAGGTTATCCATCGTACCAATGCATATGGTGAGGATTATGATGAACGAGCTATCGCCATCGACTTGTTAAAGAAGATGGGCCTTTCAACACCGGAAAGACGATTATCTCAATATCCTCATGAATTGAGTGGTGGTATGCGCCAACGCGTTTGTATCGCCATGGCTGTGGCAGGTCGTCCAAAGGTTTTGATTTGTGATGAACCGACAACAGCTCTAGATATTACAACAGAGGCTCAAATCTTACGCCTTATGCAAACATTAGCTGTAGAGGCTGGTATTGGGATTATTTTTATTTCTCATAATTTACGCGTTATCGCTCAAATTTGCGACCGCGTTATGGTTATGTATGCTGGTAAATGTGTTGAATCTGCTACAGTGGAGGGCATCTTTAATGAACCTCGCCATCCGTATACATTAGGGTTGTTGCTCGCTCTGCCACAAGGTAAATGGCATGGTGAGTTAAAAGCCGTTGAAGGTCAACCGCCAGATTTGTTTGATTTGCCGAGAGGCTGTGCATTTAATCCACGGTGCAAGTGGGCTATGCGTATCTGTGGTAATCGGATTCCTATGGTTACAAATGTTGGTGAGAATCATCAATTTACATGTTGGTTAGCTAAGTTGGAGGGACTTTAATGAGTTACGTATGGGAAACTGACAATCTCGTTAAAGAGTTCACTCTGTCAGGAGGCTTATTTAAGCCAAAACACACGGTACATGCTGTACAAGGCGTGAGCCTATATCAATCACCAGGGGAGACCCTTGGTATCGTAGGTGAGTCTGGATGTGGTAAATCCACATTTGGCTACACTTTGATGGGCTTACATCAAGCTACATCAGGTTCTATTTATATGAACGGTCGTCAGATTGATCCGTATGTGGAACGAAAAGCTGTTCATCCGGTGATGCAAATGGTATTCCAAAACCCTTATGCATCTCTTAATCCACGTCTTACAGTTAATGCGATTCTAGAGGAACCATTGGAGCTAGATCCAAAATATACACCTCGCGATCGTGTTATTCGTGTAAAAGAAGTGCTTGATCAAGTTGGTTTGAACATGTCCTTTGGTGAGCGTTATGCTCATGAATTGTCAGGTGGCCAACGTCAACGTATCGGTATTGCACGGGCTCTCATTATGCAGCCACAGTGTATCATCTGTGATGAACCGATTTCAGCACTAGATGTATCCATTCAAGTACAAATTATGACCTTGCTTGAGAGATTACAAGAACAACATGGTATTTCGTACCTCTTTATTTCTCATGATTTAAATATGGTGCGCTACATCAGTCATCGCATGGTAGTTATGTATTTAGGGGCTGTTATGGAAGAAGGTCCAGCATTGGATTTATATGAATTCCCACAACATCCGTATACTCGTGCTTTGACCGCCTTAAACGGTCCTGTTATACCGCATGCTCCCATTGGAGCACCGCTTAAAGGGGACCCACCAAACCCACTAAATCCACCAAAAGGTTGTTTGTTTAGTGGTCGATGCCCAGAGGCAGAAGGTCGTTGCTTTACTGAACGTCCGCCTCTTCGTGATTGGGCAGATCGCCGCATCGCATGCTGGCACATATAATGGGAGAATAGTATGGAAAAGTTACTTGTTGGCAAGTCCTTAGAACATCAACTCGATACAGTGATAAAAGAATTAGCACCAAAGGGGAATATATCCTATGTAGTACTTCAATTTGACGATGAAGAGGAGCCGACTATTATTGCTTCTAAAGGGGAAGATACGGTACACTCTAGTGCAAGTTTGATTAAGGTACTCATTATGGAGTATGTATTCCATTTAGCTCGTACAGAGCAGTTGGATCTTAATGATACTGTTCCTCTATCTAGAACACCGCGTGTTGAAGGCGGTGGTGCATTACAAGAACTAGTAGCAAAGCATAGCTTTACGTATCTTGAGTTATGTCGTCTTATGATGGTTCTTAGCGATAATATGGCGACAAATTTACTCATTACTGTTCTAGGCATGGAGAATATCAATGCTCGTGCAGAACAGATTGGTGTAGATGAAATAGAACTCAATCGTATGATGATGGACTTTGACGCTCTAGCAGAAGGCCGTGATAACCATTTGACTGCATTGTCATTGGCTCGTCTGTATAAACACATTTTTGAATGTCGTGATAGAGATGCTTATGGCCGAGAAATGTGGAATATTTTAGGTCGCCAACAATTCCGTGATATCTTGCCATTTTATTGGGGTGAAGATACCCGCTTTCACCATAAAACAGGATCCCTTGATCGGGTAGAGCACGATGGGGGCGTATTAGAAACATTTAGAGGTCATTTCTGCTTTATCCTCTTGATGAGCGATATCGATAATGACCGAGGTAAAGAGTTAGGCGCTCAAGTAGGGCGTATCATGAAAGAATTTGTAGAGGAAGCATTGCCATGATGGATAAACGAAATTTGTTAAAACTCATGGTCCTTGCTCTTGGGGTGAGTGTGCTCTTATTTGTATTTGGTTATCCTCGCGGGGAACAACCAATTGATGAGCATACCATTCGATATGTTATTGAGCAGGAACCATCCACATTGGATCCAGCAAAGTCTACTACCTCTCCGGAGGCTACAGTTCAACTTCAATTATTTGACGGTTTAGTTCGTTTAAATGATGAAAGTGAACCAGAGGCAGCACTTGCTAAAAGCTGGGATATTTCTGATGATGGTCGCGAGTATACCTTCCATTTACGACCTGATTTGAAATGGTCTAATGGAGAGCCTTTGACGGCTCATGACTTTGAATACGCGTGGAAACGCGTATTAGACCCTGAAGTCCATGCGGACAATGCATATATGTTATATGTATTAAAAAATGGCGAAGCCTTTAATAATGGTGACGCTACAGCTGATGATGTTGGCGTTAAGGCCACTGATGATGATACATTAGTAGTTACCTTAGAGAATCCAACAGCGTATTTCTTAAAATTACTAGCTTCTCATAGCTATTATCCAGTGAGTCAAAAAACTGTAGAGGCTCATGAAAACTGGGCTGCCAATGCAGATACATTTGTATCTAATGGTCCATACCGCTTACTATCCTGGAAGCATAATGGAGAAATGGATTTCATTAAGAATCCTAACTATTGGGATGCAGATTCTGTAAAAACAGAGAAAATGAATTGGCCTATTAGTGAATCCCAAAGTACACGCCTTACATTGGTTGAAGGTGGCGAAGCAGATATGACGGTTGAGCCTCCTGTAGCGGACCAAAAACGCTTAGAAGAGGCAGGTCTATTACATATTGGACCTATGCTTGGTAACTATTATTACGTATTCAATGTGAAAGCAGAACCGTTCACAGATCCTGAGGTACGTAAAGCTTTCTCCATGGTTATCAACCGTGCTAACATCGTTAACAATATTGTTCGCGGTGGTAAAGAGGCGGCCTATGCCTTTGTTCCTTACGGCATGCTTGAAAGTAATGGACGTGAAGACTTCCGTGAAGCGGGTAGCTATCTCGTTTATGAAGATGTAGAACAAGCTAAAGAAATCTTGAAAAATGCTGGCTATGATAAAAATCATCCATTGCCTCCAATTACGATTTTGTATAATACAAGTGAATTACATAAAGCGATTGCCGAAGCTGTCCAAGATGCTTGGGTCAATGCGTTTGGTGCAGATGTGCGCTTACAAAATCAAGAGACAAAGGTATTTTTAGCCGACCGCGAAGCTGGTAAATATCAAGTTGCTCGTGCTTCTTGGGTTGCGGATTACAGTGATCCACAAAACTTCTTAGAAGTATTCTCTGCTGAAGACAATGATAGTCAGTACCATAGTGATGATTATAACGAGTTAATCGCTCGTATTCGTACGACACCAAATGGGGCTGAACGGGATGCGTTGATGCATAAAGCAGAACAGATGATTTTTGATGAATCTCTAGTAATGCCATTGTATTTCACAACACAACCATATGTAACAAATGGAAGTATTCAAAATTATTTCTGGACTACATTGGGCCTTGTTGACTTTAAAAAAGCATACAAATAAGATACACTTAAGACGTACACTATGTGTACGTCTTTTGTTGTATTTTATGAGGACATATGAACTGGATTGAACCAAAGCGCTTAGCACCGGGCATGACCATAGGTATTATGGCACCTGCCAGTGCAAGCGATGAAGATTTACATAGAATAGAAGAAATTTGTAACCTAAGGGGCTATAAAGTACTCTTTGGTGAAAGTGCACATCGCAAAGGCTTGTATGGCGGTACACCAGAGGAGCAAGCCCGAGAGTTTCAATATATGATGACCACCGCACCTTGTGAGGCTGTACTGGCTTTGCGCGGTGGTTACGGAACAATGCGTTATCTAGATTTATTAGATTATACAGCAATCCGTAAGCATGGAAAGGCTTTTATTGGGTATAGTGATTGTACAGCACTTCACATGGCGATCAATCGATATAGCCGACTCATTACCTATCACGGGCCGATGGGCGTAGATTTTAAGCCTGAACGCAAAGCAGATATTGATGCTTTATTTAATACTTTAGAAGGTAAATTACAAGTCGTAGAACCCTTACCTGAACCGCCTCGTGGTGCTATTGGTACTGAGCTAGGTGAAGGTATTTTGAGGGGCGGCAATATGACGATGTTATCTATGTTGTCGGGAACACCGTATTTTTTAGAGGATGCATCTTGGGAGGATACATTACTATTCATTGAAGATGTAGGAGAGGCACCTTATAAGTTAGATCGTATGTTGCAACAATTTCGCCTCAGTGGTTTATTGAGTCGTATTAAAGGTTTAGTGATTGGTACTTTTACAGATTGTGAAGGCGACGATGATGAGCGTGATTACGATTTAGGCTATGAAGCGTTACGCTACATGGAGGAAAATAGAGACCCTGAATTACCAGAACCTTTTGTATGCTATGTACCAACAGGTCATGGAACGCCGCATCAAACATTACCACTAGGAGCGATGATTAACTTTAGGTATATTTCAAATACCATAATTGTTCATCCCTATACGAAATAGACGCATTCTCCTTAGATAGAATAAATAATAAACAGTATAAATTAGAAATTAAAAAGGGAAGTTATGACATTACAAGAACGAGAGGCTCGTGCCTGTGCCATCATAGATGGTATGGCTGAGGAATTGCGCGATATCTCCTTATATTTACACGATAACCCAGAATTGGGCTTAAACGAGCATAAAGCAGTTAAGATAATTTACCAATTCTTAGAAAATCATAATTTTACATCTCAAGTAGGATTAACAGATTATCCTGAGTTACAAACGGCACTACGTGGTGACCATAACCATGATGCGAAACATAAAATAGCATTCTTAGGAGAGTATGATGCGTTACCTGAACTCGGTCATGGTTGCGGACATAATCTCATTGCTATGATGAGTTTAGGGGCGGCTATTGCCTTCAGCCAAAGTGCACCTGAAGCGTGGGGAACGACCTTCTTTGGTTGTCCTGCGGAGGAAACTATTGGTGGTAAAGTATACATGGCAGAGGCTGGTTTATTTAAGGGTTATGAGGCGGCGCTAATCATTCACCCAGGCGGTGAAAGTGAGGTGGGTGGCACATCATTAGCAACACATCCCCTAGAGATTACCTTCCACGGACGGTCTTGTCATATAGCATCACTTACTGATTCTGGTATTAATGCCTTAGACTGTGCTGTAGATTTATATCAAAAAATAAAAGAGTTAAAGAAAATGTTCCCTAAAGGGGCTATTGTAGGGACCATTTTTACCGAAGCTGGTACAGCACCAAACGTAGTAACTCCTAAGGCTACGATTCGCATGACTGTTCGCGGTAGTACGGTGGACGATTTAGAAGGTATTATTTTGCCGGCTATCAAAGAGGCTGCTCAAGAGATCGGAGCATCTTATGGGGCCCGTGTTGAGATGCATCATTATGAGCCTCTCTTTAAGGATATGCGTCAAGATAAACAACTATTAGATCTCTTTAACGATGTGATGACTGAATTTGGTGAAACGCCCCGTATATTGCCTGATGATGAGGCTGATGGTAGTACAGATGTAGGAAATGTATCTTATGAAGTACCAACAGCACAGCCTACTTTGCAGATTGGGTTAGGTTTAGAGGCTCATACACCAGAGTTCACTTGTGCAGCAGGTTCCGACTATGGATTGGCGCAAGCGATTAAGGGCGCTAAGATTATGGCTGTGGTAGCCTTGCGTTATACAGTGGGTAAGTGATGTTCAATTTTTGACATATAGAGGTCAAAAAGGTACAATAGATATAATATTTAAGTAAGTATGAAACAAGCCGTCTTCAACAAGACGGCTTTTATTCCGGTGGAGATAGATATGAGTGTTTTAACCGTTTCAAATGTAACCCATGGTTTTGGAGCGCGACAAATTTTAGATGATGCATCATTCCGCTTGTTGAAAGGTGAACATGTAGGGTTAATTGGTGCTAATGGTGAAGGCAAGTCTACATTCCTAAATATCATTACAGGTAAAATACCTCCTGATGAAGGTAAAATTGAATGGTCCAACCAAGTAACTGTAGGTTATTTGGATCAACATGCGGTCCTTGAAAAGGGCATGACCATTCGCGACGTATTGCAACGAGCTTTTGATGATTTGTTTGTAATGGAGCAAAACATTAACGATGCGTACAATCGCATGGGTGATGTGTCTGAAGATGAAATGAATAAGCTTCTCGAGCAAGTAGGGGAGTGGCAAGAAATTCTAGAGCAGCGTGGCTTCTATGAAATTGATGCGGTTATTGAGCGTACAGCTGCAGGTTTGGGCCTTATGGATATTGGGCTTGACCGAGATGTTACGGAGCTCAGCGGTGGCCAGCGTACAAAGGTTTTACTTACAAAACTTTTACTAGAAAAACCAACGATTTTGCTCTTGGACGAACCGACAAATTATCTTGATGTAGAGCATATCCAATGGTTGCAAAATTATTTACAAAACTACGAAAATGCGTTCATCTTGATTTCTCATGATATGGAGTTTTTAAATTCCGTAGTCAACGTGATTTATCATATTGAGCAAGCAGTTTTAACGCGTTATACTGGCGACTATCATCAGTTCCAAGCGGCTTATGAAGTGAAAAAAGCGCAAGCGGCTAAGGCTTATGAGCGTCAACAACAAGAAATTGAACGCATGGAAGACTTTATCCAACGCAATAAGGCTCGTGTAGCAACGCGTGGTATGGCAAATTCTCGAGCTAAACGGTTAGAGAAAATGGAAATTTTGGAAAAGCCAAAAGAGTACATTAAACCAAGTTTTGGTTTTAAAGAAGGCCGTACGCCAAGTCGTTTTATCGTAGAGGCTTTTGGTCTGGAGTTAGGTTATGATGAACCGTTGACTAGACCTGTAGACTTTCAAATTGAAAGAAATAAAAAAATCGCCATTCGCGGTGTTAATGGTTTAGGTAAAACGACATTGTTGAAAACAATTTTAGGTTTATTAAAACCGGTAAGCGGTGAGTTGGTAAAAGGTGAATTCCTACAAATAGGCTATTTCGCTCAAGAGGATACACCATCCAATTCTGAAACTGCACTAGACTATATTTGGAACGAATATCCGGCAATGACTAATGCAGAGGTGCGTGCAGCGCTTGCTCGTTGTGGCCTTACTAACGAGCATATTACATCACAAATGCGCGTGTTATCTGGTGGTGAAAATGCAAAGGTTCGCTTATGTAAATTGATGCAAAATAAGTACAATGTACTCGTATTAGACGAACCAACGAATCACTTGGACATTTATGCAAAAGAAGAATTGAGTCGTGCTTTGCGTGAGTTCAAAGGAACTATCGTTTTAGTAAGTCATGAACCTGAATTTTATAAAGATTGGGTTACGGATATTTGGAATATTGAGGATTGGACGACGAAAATCGTTTAGGAGGACCGATGAATCAACGTGCAAAGGACGGGATAAAGCAATTTTTAGCGGCTTTATCTGTTGATACTGAGGCGCCAGAGCTAGAGAAAACACCAAGTCGTGTAACAGAATTATATAGTGAATTATTCAGTGGCGTAGGATTAGATACAAAGTCAGCCTGGGGTGAAACATTTAGTACTGATTATAAGGGTCTTGTAGCGGTTACAGGAATTCCTTTTTACTCTATGTGTGAGCACCACTTGTTGCCATTCTTTGGAACCGTGGATATTGTGTACCAACCTAAGGATGGGTGTGTGGCAGGGCTTAGCAAGTTTCAAGATATTGTTAATATTCTTAGCCGGAGGCCGCAACTACAAGAGCGGTTAGCATCAGAATTAGCAGATGCAATTATGAATGATTTATCTGCTCATGGTGTATTCGTACGCATTACATCGACTCAGTTGTGTATGCTTATCAAAGGGACCATGCAGCAAGATTCAAAGGTTATTACATTAGAAAGCCGTGGTGTACTAGCAGAGACTGGCACATTACGAGATGAAGCGTTGGCAATGTTAGGTGGAGGACAGGCAAATGTTTAAACGTAGAAATTACACATGGAATGATGGCAAAAGTTTATCTTTGTGCGATCGTACCCTTATTATGGGGATACTAAATGGTACGCCTGACTCTTTCTCTGATGGTGGTAAATTCAATACTCCAGAAGCGGCAGCAGCACATGTAACGCAAATGATTGAAGATGGTGCTGATATCATTGATTTAGGCGTAGAATCTACGCGCCCTGGTTGCACACCATTGACAGCAGATGAAGAAATTGAACGCTTAGCCCAATTGATAGACCCTGTACTACATGCATCTACAGTACCTGTATCTATCGATACCTATCATGCTAAAACTGCTGATTATGCACTTTCAAAGGGCGCTCATATTTTAAATGATATTTGGGGCTTACACTATGATCCTGATATGGCAGCAATAGCCGCAAAATACAAGGTACCTGTAATCATCATGCACAATAGTAATGATACAAACTATGGTGACATCATTGAAGATATGAAGGCATACTTCTTCTTTGCTGTAGATAAAGCCTTAAAGGTTGGTGTAACACCACAACAAATTTGGCTTGATCCAGGTATCGGATTTTTTGGTAAAACAGAAGAACAAAATATTGAAGTTATGCAACGTTTAGGCGAATTAACGGCTTATGAATACCCTATTTTACTTGCCCCTAGCCGTAAGGGTTTTATCGGTTCTATGTTGGGCGGTTTACCTCCAGAAGAACGCGATGAAGGCACGGTAGCGGCTTGTATTACGGGTGTATTCCAAGGTGTTGATATGGTGCGTGTTCATAATGTGAAAATGCACAAACGCGCCTTGGCCGTAGCAGATGGCCTATTACGAGGTGAATAATGGATAAAATCGTTTTAAAAAACATGGCATTTTATGGATACCATGGCAATTTGACATCTGAACAAGCGCAAGGACAGCGCTTTTTTGTAGATGTTGAAATTACTACGGATCTTACAAAGGCCGGTCAAAGTGACCAGTTAGAGGATTCTATCAATTATGTAGAAGTATATGAGCTTGTAGAATCTGTTATGACTGGAGAAAAACATAATTTATTAGAGCGTTTAGGTGCACTTATTGCCGACTCTTTATACCAACATTATCAAGGTATCGTTGGCTTATCTGTAACGGTGCGCAAACCATCTGTACCTATTGCTGGTATCCTAGATTATGTTGAGGTTGTCACTACAAGAGGTCAAATTTGATGTATACCTATTACATCAGTGTAGGTTCAAATATAGGTGATAAAAGAGGCTATATTAATTCCGCTTTTCACCTATTACAAGGGCATGAGGCCGTTTCAGAGGTTATTAGTTCTTCTTTGATAGAAACGGAACCTTGGGGATATACAGATCAGGCGTCATTTATTAATGGCATGTGGTCTTGTAAAAGTACTTTGAATCCTCATGAAATGTTAAGTGTCCTTCAGTCCTTAGAACAAGAGGCTGGTCGTGAACGACTCATTCACTGGGGACCACGTACATTAGATTTAGATATTATTTTGGCTTTTGATGAAGCCGGTTCTATGATTTCCATTTGTGCTGAAACTCTAACTATACCGCATCCTTATTTTTGGGATAGAACCTTTGTCTTAGAACCTTTACATGAGTTGTTACCAACTTTTACCTATAAGGGTATCTCAATTAGCGAGCGACTAGCTACATTAAGTTTGGCATAGAAGTCCACAAAGATATTAAAAAAATTTACAGTTATACCTAGAATTGGGATTATATTAATAGGGACTTACTGTAATGGCAATATATTATTACGTTTTATGCCTGGGGATTCATAGGGAGTATAAATGAATATAAAACGTATCGGTTTATGCATACTAGCATTAATTGTAGTGGGGCTCTCCTATTGGCTTGCAGTAGGTGGCAATTACGACAGTAAAACAGTACGCATAGACCCAGAAGAGCATACATTAGTAAATTCTAGTGATGCCATCATTTCAAAACGAATATTAGCGATGAAGTCTATCGACTCACAAGTGTACTTTCTAGGTTATGAAGGGTATGGTATTTATAATTTAGCTGATAATACACTTCGGTTGATGCCTATTACCTTTCGTGGCCAACATATTGAGCCACCGAAGACCGAGAATTACCAACGTGGTTTACGAGAGATTACTATGGTAAAAACTTTCTCTGATTTTAGTGGGCCAGAACAATCCGTACTCAAGGATTTGTTGGAATCTACAGATAGAGGAGCTCATTATTATGGGGACTTTTACCATTCAGGTTATGAGTCATCCCTCATTGACATGAAGGATCAATATTTTATAACGAATACGGTACGAGCTTTAAAGCGTATAAATCATACATTGTATGTATATGATGCGTCAGGGTTTATTATCATTGATTTAGATAGTCGTCGTATTCAAGGGTTCTTTAATAATCGTCTAGGTGGAGAAGGACCCAAAGGAGTACCTGATAGCTTGCGTGGCCATTATGGTTCAGATTTCACGATGATATATGCATTGTCCAAGTTAGATCCAAAGGATTTAGAGATTTTATGGTCAATGCGAAAACAATATTTAGAAAAGTCACCACAAGTGATGGAGAATAAGGATTTATTCCCGCTTAATCTTGATGAGATGACTTTATAGGAGGTATATTATGCTTTGGTCAATTATTGTAGGCGGATTCATTGGTTTTGTAGCTGGTCGTATTACTAAAAAGGCGCAAAGCATGGGGATTATTCTTCGTGTTATTGCTGGTTTAGTAGGGGCTTCTGTAGGTCAAGCTTTGCTTGGTACTTGGGGCCCAAGTCTTGCAGGCATGGCATTAATTCCGTCCATCGTTGGTGCAGTTATAGTTATTGCTGTAGTAAGCTTCTTTACTGGACGAGACTAACTATATAATAGAAGGACTATTATAGGATTTTCTATAATAGTCTTTTTTTATCGTTATAAATCTATTTTCTTATATACCTATGAGAAAATAGGTATATAATAGTTTATGTATTTTACAAGCAATATGTTTTTATATAACTTAACATTGTCGATTCATATACTGGTAATCGCTGGTTTAAGTGGAATTGTATTAAAAGATGTATATCTTTAAGTACGAATCGTAGGAGGCCCTTATGAAGTTACGTAAAGTAGGTATTATTGGCACTGGACATGTAGGTTCTCATGTAGCATTTTCTCTTGCTCTACAAGGTGAAGTAGATGAACTATATATGATGGATATTGACGAGAAAAAAGCTAAAGCACAAGCAATGGATATAAATGATGCTGTTAGTTATATTCCTCATAAAGTAACAGCTACTGCAGGTCCTATTGAAGATTGTGGGGATTGTGATATTCTCGTATTTAGCGCTGGTCCTTTACCAAATTTATATCAAGATCGTTTAGAAAGTCTTGGTGATACAGTAGAGGTTTTAAAGGATGTTATTCCGCGAATTAAAAAGTCCGGCTTTGATGGTTTTATTATCTCTATTTCTAATCCTGCTGATGTTGTTGCTACTTATTTATGTAAACATTTAAATTGGAACCCAAAACGTATTATTTCCAGTGGGACAGCTTTAGATTCAGCGCGATTACAAAAAGAATTGGCGCGCATTTTTAATATTAGTAACCGTACAATTACAGCGTATTGTTTAGGTGAACATGGCGGTAGTGCTATGGTGCCATGGTCTCATGTTTATGTACAAGGAAAACCGTTAGTACAATTACAACAAGAATTGCCTCATAGATTCCCTACACTTGATCATACTCAAGTGCTAGATGATGTAAAAATTGGTGGTTACCATGTATTGGCTGGTAAAGGCTCCACAGAGTTTGGCATTGCTAGTGCAACAACAGAATTAATTCGTGCTGTATTTCATGACGAAAAGAAAGTGTTGCCATGTTCTTGTTATCTAGATGGCCAATATGGTGAAGAAGGAATCTTTGCATCGACTCCAGCAGTTATTGGCAAAGATGGTATCGAAGATGTATTTGAATTGAAGCTTGCTGAAGATGAATTAGCTTTATTTAAAAAGTCTTGTGCAGTAATTCGTGAATATGCTCATAAAGCAGAGACTTTATAAGGCCATAGTAGCTGTTGCTAATAAGTCTATCTCTAATAAGACCTTTTTAACTATATGATAGTTATAAGGTAAACTATAGATAATTTTATTTAGTCCCTAACGAGGTTCTGTGATATAATTAAAAAATGACAGTATACAGATGATGAATATTTTTGGGGGATATTATGACTCAAGACACTATGGAAGTACAACGTCCAAAAAGGCCGCGCAAACGGGTTAGACCTAATCGCAAAGCGCAGGATCAACGTATTATCCTCATGTGGATCAAGCGAATTGGTATAGGGATTATGGTACTGCTATTATTAGGGCAAGCCTATCGCTTGGTGGCTGTATATCAAGAAAAACAACATATTGAGCAACAATTGCAAGAATTAAAACAGCGAAATGAAGAATTAGAACAGGAAAAGGCTAAGTTACAAGATCCAAAGACCATTGAGGGGGTGGCTCGTGAGGAGCTCGGCCTTGTAAAACCTGGTGAAGTACCTTATGTAAAATAGGTTTGACTGTAGTAATTTTGATTCGCATCAGTTTGTAGTTTGAGGTTTCCGCATTAATTAGGAGGTTGCATGGCAATCGAAGTTGGTAACATTATTGATGGTACCGTATCTGGTATTACAAAATTCGGCGTATTTGTTGATTTAGGAGAGAAGCAAACAGGTCTAGTTCATATTTCTGAAGTAGCTCATGGGTATGTCGAAGATATTAATACCGTATTAAAGGTTGAAGATCCAGTAAAGGTTAAGGTTTTATCTATTGAAGGCAATAAAATCGGCCTTTCTATTCGTCAAACACAACCTAAAGAGACAGCAAGTGAAGAGCGACGTCCTCGTCGTGTTCAATCTAAACAAAGCACAGAGGCTTTTGAAGCAAAGATGAAATCATTCTTGCGCGATAGCAATGAACGCTTACACGATTTAAAACGCAATACAGAAGGTAAACGCGGAGGCCGAGGCGGTCGTCGAGATTAATAGTGAGAGATGGCATTGAGCCATCTCTTTACTTATGTATAGGCCTTAACAGTATAATAGTGTTAGAGGCATACTAATTATGTAAGGAGCAATTATGAAGTTAGCTATTATTGATATTGGATCAAATTCAGTACGCTTATTATTGGCTACTTATGAAAATAATATATGGCACTATGAGCCGAAACAGTTGTGGACTACTCGTTTAGGCCAACGTAATTCAGATGGTACATTGCGCACTGAATCGATGGAAGCGTCCTATCAAGCTTTTACAGAAATAAAAAAACTAGCAGACCAATATGGGGTGGAATGCTGCTTTGGTTTTGCAACGAGCGCTGTTCGTGAAGCATCTAATGGCCTTGAATTTATGGAGTACATTAGCGAACATTGTCCGATGGAATGGCGTATTCTCACGGGCGATGAAGAGGCTATTTATGGCTTTAATGGTACCTTAGGAGATCAGTTGAATGATGGTCGTCACTATACAACTATCGATATCGGTGGCGGTAGTACAGAGCTAGCATTAGGCAATAAGGACGGCGTTTACTGGAGCCGATCTTATCCTGTAGGGGCTGTACGCCTTCAATCTATGTCTGATGAAGGTCCTCAACGAGTATGGGAAGAAACTCGATTCCTTTGGGATCCCATGATGATTCAAGGTGAATTTGGTGAATTCATTGGTATTGGTGGTACGTTAACGACGCTAGCGGCCATTGATTTAGGCCTTGAAAACTATGATGGTACGAAGGTACAAGGTCATAAATTAAGTCGTGAAACAGTAGAGGGCATCATTTTAAACTTACGTTACATGAGTCGCGATGAGCGATTACAAGTAAAAGGTTTACCTGCAGGACGTGCCGATATCATCGTAGCTGGTGCAGAAATTTTAACGTCCTTTATGGATGCCTATGAGGTACCTCATGTATTTGTGAGCGACCAAGATGGTATGGAGGCGATGGCCCGTGAATGTGAAAGCACTCGTTCGAACCGTTAATCACACCTTAAAATCGCATAATCTATTTCCAGAAAATAGTCGCATATTAGTGGCTTGCTCCGGAGGTCCTGACTCAATGGCGCTATTGCATTTGTTGCAAGATATTGCAATGCATCGACATACAACATATGAGGTAGGTGTAGCCATAGTAGATCACTGCATTCGACCTGAAAGTAAGGATGAAGTGTTGTGGCTCCAACATCAAGTGGAAGAGTTAGGATTACCGTTTTATTCCACTACATTTGATGTGCCCCGTTTGTGCAAGGAACGAAAGCAGTCTGAAGAAACTATAGGACGACAAGTACGTTATCAATGGCTTACGGAGCTTGCACAGTCTGAAAACTATGATTATATTGCGGTGGCTCATCACAAAGATGATCAAGCAGAGACGATTTTAGCACATATCATCAGGGGGTCAGGATTAAATGGTTTGACCGGTATGTCTATAGTAAGTTCTGAATATTCCACTCCAGTAGTTAGACCGCTGTTAGACGTTACTAAAGAAAATATTTTGGCGTATTTAGAGGCGAAGTGTATTTCTTATTGTATTGATAAGACGAACGAGGATGTACGATACCAACGAAATAGAATTCGTCATTGTATTATGCCTGAATTAGAAGCTGTTAATCCAGCCGTGGTAGACGCTATAGTTAGATTGGGAAGTTCTGTGCATGAAGACTTACGAGTCATTTCTGATTTAGTGGACCAATCTTTTGATAAGCTGGTGACTATTGATATGGATGAGGTGAGGACATCTCGCTGTGCCTTGCGACAGGAGCCGTTGGCAATACAACGTCGGTTATGGCAGCGTTTAGTAAGTACAATAGACCCTAATATAACGCTGACATCAGCTCATCAAGATCAATTACTTGATATTGTTAACACAGGGGAAGAGAAAACTTTCACTATTAAAAGTATAAAAGTAACCGCTCAATGTGATACAATAAAAGTATATTGCAAACATTAATATGAATCGTGGAGGTCATATAGATGCATCAAGATGCAAAAGAGATTTTATATACAGCGGAACAATTACAAGCTCGTGTAGCAGAGTTGGGTAAAGCAATTAGTGAAGACTATAAAAATGAATCTGTAGTGCTTGTAGGAGTATTAAAGGGAGCTGTCGTTTTCTTTACAGACTTAGCACGCGCTATTGATGATAGTGTAGATGTAAGTTTTGACTTTATTTCTTGCTCTAGCTATGGCAGTGGTACAACTAGTACAGGAGTCGTACGAATTTTAAAAGATTTGGATCGCTCTGTAGAGGGTAAACATGTACTCGTTGTAGAAGATATCGTAGATACGGGTACAACATTACATTACTTATTAGAAAATTTACATGCTCGTGGTGCTAAAAGTGTGCGCCTTGCAGCGTTATTGAATAAACCAGATCGCCGTAAGATGGACGTAGAAGTTGACTATGTAGGCTTTATTATTCCTGATTATTTTGTTATCGGT
The DNA here is from genome assembly GCF_024677885.1 of Veillonella faecalis. NCBI lineage: Bacteria > Bacillati > Bacillota > Negativicutes > Veillonellales > Veillonellaceae > Veillonella > Veillonella faecalis. The sequence continues at coordinate 2,415 of NZ_JALBWL010000006.1, read as the reverse complement.
TATGGTTTAGACTACGCAGAAAAATATCGTCACTTACCTTATATTGGTATTTTGAAGGAAGAAATGTATCAAAATTAAAAATATGATATAATATATGAGTGCATCTCTCAATGAGATGTACTCAATTCGTTTATACAACTAAATTATTATTGAAAGGGGTAATCTTTTGGGTCGATTTACAAAAAATATCGTCCTTTATTTACTTATCATTGCCGCTTTCGTTATCGCCATTGACGCTTTCTCTGGTCAAAGTGCGAATAAATCTGAACTAAGTTACACAGGATTTATTCAACAAGTACAACAGAAAAAGGTTGAGTCCGTAACGATTACCAATGATCATGGTATTAAAGGTAAATTAAAAAATGGAACAGAGTTCAATTCTTATGCGCCAAGTGATGAAACATTAATTAAAACATTACAAGATAATGGCGTAGAAATTACAGCAGCTCCACCTGAGCAACCAGCTTGGTGGATGAGCTTGTTAGGTTCTGCTATTCCTATCATCATCTTAGTGGTGTTGTTCTTCTTTATCATGCAACAAACACAAGGTGGCGGTGGCCGAGTGATGAACTTTGGTAAAAGCCGTGCTAAATTGATGGGTGAAGGTAACGTAAAGGTTAGCTTTAAAGATGTAGCAGGTGCTGAAGAAGCAAAACAAGAATTAGAAGAAGTAGTAGAATTCTTGAAGGATCCAGGTAAATTTACAACAATCGGTGCTAAAATTCCGAAAGGTGTATTGCTCGCAGGTCCTCCAGGTACAGGTAAAACATTGCTTGCTAAAGCCGTTGCTGGTGAAGCAGGGGTACCATTCTTCACGATTTCTGGTTCTGACTTCGTAGAAATGTTCGTAGGTGTTGGTGCTTCTCGTGTGCGTGATCTTTTCACACAAGCGAAAAAGAATGCGCCATGTATCATCTTTATCGACGAAATTGATGCAGTAGGTCGCCAACGTGGTGCTGGTCTTGGTGGTGGTCACGATGAACGTGAACAAACATTGAACCAATTGCTCGTTGAAATGGATGGTTTCGGAGCCAACGAAGGTATTATTACCATCGCCGCTACAAACCGCCCAGATATTCTTGACCCAGCGCTATTGCGCCCAGGTCGTTTTGACCGTCAAGTTATCGTAGGTCGTCCAGACTTACGCGGTCGTGAAGCCATCTTGAAAGTACATGCTCGTAACAAGCCATTAGCTGACGATGTAGACTTGAAAACAATTGCTAAGAAAACTCCAGGCTTTACTGGTGCTGACTTGAACAACTTGTTAAACGAGGCGGCTTTATTGGCAGCCCGCCTTAACAAAAAAGTTATCACTATGGCTGAAGTGGAAGAAGCTAGTGAAAAGGTTAGCATGGGTCCTGAACGCCGCAGTCATATTGTGAGCGAGAAAGACCGCAAGTTAACAGCGTACCATGAATCTGGTCATGCCATCGTGGCACATTTATTGCCTCATGCAGATCCTGTTCATAAGGTAACAATCATTCCTCGTGGCGCAGCAGGTGGTTACACTATGATGCTTCCTACAGAGGAACAAAACTACAAAACAAAATCTCAATTATTGGCAGATATTCGCGTAGCCCTTGGTGGTCGAATTGCAGAGGCTTTGATTTTAGATGAAATCAGTACAGGTGCTTCTGGTGACCTTCAAAGCGTAACGAATACAGCACGCGCCATGGTAACGCGTTGGGGCATGAGCGATGAGCTTGGTCCTATCGTATTTGGTGAACAACAAGAACAAGTATTCTTGGGTAAAAACCTTGGCCATGAACGCAACTATAGTGAAGAAATTGCTGCAAAAATCGATGCTGAAATTCATCGTATTGTTGAAGAAGCTTATAAAGATGTAACAAAACTTCTTAGCGATAACGAGAAATTCTTACATGATATGGCAAATGCTCTATTAGAGGAAGAAACCATCGATGCAAAAGCGGTAGATAATCTTTACAAATATGGTACAACGAAAGCCCCTGAAGTTGAGGAGTCTAAAGAAGCTCTAGAAGCGGCAGGTATTGTAGTACCAGAGGTGGTTGAAGCTAAAGAAAACACTGCTACAGTGGATGCTCCTAGTGAAACACCTTCTAATGAAATCAAATAATGAGATATCTAAATAAAAGAGCTGGCCTCGTTGAGGGCCAGCTCTTTTTATATATGCTCTTTTGATTAGGGTTATAGGACAAAACGTGTTGGTTTTATAGGCGATGGATCCAGTAAATTACTGGCTCCATCGCTATTTTAAGTTCTTTTGATAAACTTAGAGGGTGGACAAAATGTGTTGGTAAAAAGTCCCAAAACCCTTGATTTTACTGGCTTCAATAAGGTTATATCTTCTTAGAAAATCGTGTTCTAAGTGGAGGGAATAATCATGCTGGTAAGATGTATAAATTGTGGATTTTCTTGTCAAAAATATGGGAAAAC
>NZ_JALBWL010000005.1:0-103845 GCF_024677885.1 Veillonella faecalis | reverse complement strand
TACATTTAAGTAACTTTGAATTATGGTTGGTTTTGACTTTGTCAAAACCCGCACTCTGGCATATGTTCAATCGTATTGATTGATTACCTATCATTGTTCAGTTTTCAAAGATCTGTACCAGTTTCCACTACCTTCTTTCGAAGTGTTTCATCAACTGGCGACTTGATTATTCTATCAAGTTCAGCTCATTACGTCAAGCACTTTTTAAAACTTTTTCAGAAGTTTTTTGTGCTCGTCGTTTGTGCTGTGTCCTAACGACTTGTATAAGTATAGCACAAATAAAATAATCGTCAACATATAAAAACCTTGTTTTTACAACTTCATTTTAAATTCACTACATCTCATTATAAGCACGCCTTAATTCCTTATTAATTCAGGTTTTAAATTGTATAACACTTTTTTTCAATTACTTTAGTTCATTTTATTTTTAACTAACTTTCACTAATTACTACTAAAGCAAAAAAATCCTTATAGGATACTTTCAAAAGTATCCTATAAGGATTTATGGTTTTATCTAAATCTACGAAGGGAAACTTTCACAAATAAAATCCCTATATAACTATATTTCTAATGGAGTATATTTTTTAATCCATACATGATATAAACTGAGCGCTATGACCATAACTAACGCAGCAATAATATATAGGTATTGATATCCTAATGCATTTGCCAGTAATGCAAGTATAATTGAACCAGCGCCTACACTTATATCAAGAGCTAAGAAATATGTCGCCGTTGATACACCTGCTCGTTCAATAGGTGCTGATTGTATGGCTAACGCTTGAAATGCCGGCTGGGCCGCCCCATAGCCTAAGCCCAATAATGGGGCTGTAAGAATAATAGCCATTGGTGTTGTGGCAAGGCCTAAGCCAAATAGGCCTAATATAAATAAGCCTAACCCAGGATAAATAATGAATTTAGATCCATAACGAGCATAGACTTTCCCCACCAAAGGTCGACTGATTATAATCATCAAAGCAAAGATAGCAAAAAAAGCACTACCCCAAATACCTGCGCCCATACTATTCAGCTCGATAGGAATAAATACTAAAACACCTGAATAAGTAAAACCTATGAATAAACCCATTAATGCCCAAGGCAAACTTTTACTTTCTATAAATTGAGAAATATGCCAGCCTTTGCGCTTAGACAGTTTTGGTAAGGCTAACTCTTTTGAAAGAGGAATAACATTACTTAACAGCATAGCCAACCCTGTCATAGCAGTTAAAAATATATACAGTGCTATACTACCATATAATGATAGCGCATATAAACCAATAGCAGGCCCCAATACCATGGCTACGTTCGAAAAGATGGCAAACATATTAATCCCCTCCCCTTTTCGACTAGGAGGTAGTACTAATACAGCTAAAGCAGACATTACTGTTGTACCAAGGGCAAAGACAACACCATGCAAACCGCGTAGTACGAATATAGCATCTAAAGATGTAGTGAAATTAAAGAGCCCCATAATAATAAAAAACAATGCTGTTGATATTAGTAAAACAATGCGCTTATTAAATCCATCAATCAATCGTCCTGCAAAGAGTCTACATATAATGGTGCCGATTTGAAAATACGTCATCGCCAGTCCTGCATCTAAATCACTACCACTTAGTTCAGAAGTAATCACTATAGGTAATGCAGCTACCAATACATAATGAGTCATATATAATATGCCACAGACTAAAAAGAACCTCTCTAGACTGTATGCTAGAGAGGTTCAGTACTTTTACCATTATTATAGTAAAAGCAGTTATATATTATTGTTGATTGCGGATATCGTTTTTATTGCGACTTTTCCACATAACCCATAAGGATGTAGCTACACAGATAGAGGAGTACGCACCACTAGCAAAACCGATGATCATACAAAGAGCAAAGTTCTTTGTAGTGTCCCCGCCGAATAGGTAAAGGGATACACAGGCAAACATAACGGTAGCCAATGTATAGAAACTACGGTGAATACTTTGTGTAATAGACGCATTCGCCAAATCGGCAAATGTATCAGAACGTTTATGTGTATGTGTATTTTCACGAACACGGTCAAAGATAACTACAGACTCATTCATGGAGTAACCTACAACCGTTAGAATAGCAGCCAAGAAGGATGCATCAATTTCCAATTGGAAATAAGAGAATACGCCAAGCACCATGATTAAATCGTGGAAAATAGCAACAAGAGCAGAAATAGCAACTTTATATTCAAAACGATAAGAAATATACAATGCTAATGCTGCGAATGCTATAACAAGATTTAACAACGCATGTTCTGTAACCTCAGAACCAATTACAGCACCTACAGTTTCAATACGTTTAACTGTATTGTTTCCAATAGATTTAGTCAAAGACTCTACAACAGCGGCACTTTCACTAGACTCGAGATTACGTGTACGAATCATTACGTCTTCGCCCGCTGTTTCACCAGTAGTATCACCAGAAAGCTGAATTTGTGCATTTTCAAGATTATATTCTTTCAAAACGTCACGAACTTGACTAACCTCTACAGGTTGATCAAATACAACTTCAACAATTGTACCACCAGTATAATCAATACCAAAGTTAAAGCCTTTAGTAAAGATAGAAATCAAACTGATAATAACAAGTGTGGAGGAAATAGCAAACCACCAACGATGATGTTTAATTACGTCTAATGTCATTTGCGTTTACCTCCTTTCAAAGATTTTGGTGCAAATGCGTCAGCACTTTTGCTTGGAGAGATATTCGCACCAAACCAGAATGGATGGTTCGTAAAGTTACAGTCAATAAGTAAGCGCAACAAGAAATGACTCACTGTAATCGCTGTAAACATACTTACAACAACACCTACGCCTAAGCTGATAGCGAAGCCTTTTACCGGACCAGAACCTAAGATTGTCAAGATAGCAGCCGTAATAATAACGGATACGTTCGCATCTGTAATTGTTGCTAAAGCACGACTAAAACCAGCTTCCATTGCTACACGCATGGATTTACCAGAGAATACCTCTTCCTTAAATCGTTCAAAGATAAGGATATTAGCATCTACAGCAACACCCATGGATAAGATAATACCAGCAATACCTGGCAATGTCATAGTCGCATTAAAGCCTTTACCTAATACAAGTAATAAGAGCATTACATATACAAGTAATGCGATATTAGCTACGATACCAGAAAAGCGATATAAAATAACCAAGAAAATCATGATCATTGCAATACCAGCACTGAAGGCTACAACAGATTTATCCTTAGAGTCTTGACCTAAAGAAGGACCTACTGTACGAACTTCCAATACATTAATTTTAACAGGCAATGCACCGGAACGTAATAAAATAGCTAAGTCTTTAGCTTCTTCTAAGCTTTGACTACCAGAAATTGTTGCTTTACCACCTGTAATTGCTTGTTGCACTACAGGATTAGTCAATTCTTTACCATCCAAAGTAATGGCAATGCGACGGCCAATATTTTTAGATGTTAAGTCCGCAAATTTCTTAGCCCCTTCATCGCTTAATTCAATAGCAACGAGTGGTTGTTTATTTTGACCTAACTCTTCTTTCGCATCTTTTAAATCATCACCAGTCATAACAGTTTGACCTTGGTCATTTTTAAATTCTAAGACCGCAGTTTTACCGATACGTTTTATCGCTTCGTCAGGATCTTTTACGCCTGGCAATTCGATGATAATACGGCGAGCACCTTCACGTTGTACTAATGGTTCAGACAAACCCATTTCATTAATACGACGCTCTAAGATTTGCTTCGCCCGTTCCACTGCATCATTGTCAGCTTGACCAGTTGCAGAATCCTCTGCTTCCAATACGATATGCGTACCGCCTTGTAAGTCTAGGCCTTGTTTCAAAGAACCTGCTAAAGGTTGAATGAAATACGCAAATAATCCAATGATGGCAGCAATGACTACTAAAAACTTGATAATAGCTTTACCGTTCAAAATAGTTGCTCCCTTCTACTACTATACGCAATGTATAACGCCTTGCTCCGTTACAATCTTGTTCATCCGTTGGTCCAATTCATCCATAGGGATTGGTTCATCCCAAATTTGGATAGCCCAACATACGCCCATATATGTACTTGGTGAAAGTTCCTTGAGAAATCGATCATAATACCCATTCCCCATCCCCATGCGACCACCTTGACGGTCAAAGCCAGCACCAGGCACTAAAATCAAATCCAAGTCATGTGGATTAATAACCTCGTATGGCTCAGAGGGAATGCGTATATTTAACACACCCCGAGTGATAGATTCTAGAGACTTGAGACGAACTGCAATCATTGTCGTCTTATCTGTACAAACTGGAACATATACGGATTTACCATGTTCTAAAGCATGACGAATCACATCGTCTAAATTGGCCTCCTTGGGCATCGCCAAATAGGCCATAATGCTATTGGCTGATTTATATTCAGGAGTATTGACGATTTGCTCCGTCAACATTGATGTCCATGTATTACAATCAGCAACGGATAAAGCAGCGCGCTTGGACTTGCACGCCCGGCGCACTGCTTCCTTTGTATTCATTATTTTTCTTCCTTGTTTTTCTTGGAAAGTACGTTAGCAATTGCAGAACGCGCAAATGTTAACTCCACTTTTTCAGATACTTGAACCTTTACTTTTTCATCATCAAGTTCAACGATTTCACCATAAATACCGCCAATTGTAACGATTTTTTGGCCTTTTTTCAAGCTACCTAACAAATTAGCGCGCTCTTTTTGTTGTTTCTTTTGTGGACGCCATAATAAAAAATAAAAGATTACGACCATCAACAAAATAGGCCAGCTAGTTTGCAACACTTGTAAAATATCTTCCATTTTATCCTCCTAGTATAATAAATATATTTTTCTTTTCTAGTATAGCCACCTAATATAGATTTGACTAGACTTAATTACTATTTTTTAAAGCTATCCCAAAACTGCATTCTAAATTGAGGGAATCGATCTTCCAAAATAGCTTGTCGCATTTGACGCATAAACTCAAGCAAGAAGTAGAGATTATGGTATGTTACGAGACGCAATACCAAAATTTCTTCCGCCTTATACAAGTGACGAATATAAGCGCGGGAATAATTTTTACATGTATAGCACTGACAGCCTTCTTCTAAAGGACCCCAATCATGAGCAAACTGCGCATTTCGAATGTTAAGGCGCCCCTTCCAAGTCATAGCCATCCCATTTCGAGCAACACGTGTTGGATATACGCAGTCAAACATATCAATACCACGTGCCACGCCTTCAACAAGACAATCCGCTGTACCAACGCCCATCAAGTAACGAGCCTTGTTAGTTGGCAACAATGGTGTGGTATATTCCAAAATCTCGTTCATTAAATCATGAGGTTCCCCAACGGATAAGCCGCCAATACTATAGCCTTCAAAGTCCATGGCTACTAGCTCTTCCGCACTTTGTTTACGCAAGTCTTTATACATGCCGCCTTGAACGATACCAAACATACCTTGACGGTCATGAGCCTTACGAGCCTCTTGGCAACGATGAGCCCAACGTGTGGTACGCGCTGTAGAACGCTTCGCATAATCATGATCTGCTGGATATGGAATACATTCATCAAAGGCCATCGCAATATCAGAACCTAATTGCTCTTGTACCTTTGTGGCAACTTCTGGAGATAAAAACTGTTTAGAACCATCAATATGTGATCTAAAAGTTACACCTTCTTCAGTAATCTTACGCATGTCGCCTAAGCTAAATACTTGGAATCCACCGCTATCAGTTAAAATAGCTTGATCCCAATTCATAAACTTATGCAACCCACCTGCTTCTTCCACAAGTTCAGGACCAGGACGAAGGAATAAATGGTACGTATTACTCAAGATAACTTGAGAACCAATAGCCTTTAATTCTTCAGGTGTCATTGTTTTAACAGTTGCCTGTGTACCTACAGGCATAAACATTGGGGTTTGGAAGGTGCCATGTGGTGTATGCAATAAACCTGCACGTGCCCCCGTATGAGGACATGTCTTTTGTAATTCATAAGTAATACTTGGCATAGTCCCTCCTAACGAATAAACATAGCGTCGCCAAAGCTAAAGAAGCGATAACGTTCTCGAACAGCTTCTTCGTAGGCCGCTAAACAATGTTCACGACCGGCTAATGCACTAATCAACATTAACAATGTAGATTGAGGCAAATGGAAATTCGTTACTAATGCATCAATCATCTTAAATTTATAACCAGGATAGATAAAAATTTGAGTCCATCCACTAATACCTTGTAGTATACCGTCATCATTGGTAGCAGACTCGAGTGTACGTACAGATGTAGTACCTACCGCAATAATACGGCGTCCGTTTCTCTTAGCTGCATTAATACGGTCAGCGGTTTCTTGAGATACAACGAAGAACTCACTATGCATCTCATGATCTTCAATCGACTCTGCCGATACAGGTCTAAAAGTACCAAGACCAACATGCAATGTTACAAACTCAAGCTCTACGCCTTTAGCTTTTATTTTTTCTAAAAGCTCTGGTGTGAAGTGTAGACCTGCAGTTGGAGCCGCAGCAGAACCTTTCTCCTTAGCATATACCGTTTGATAACGGTCTTTATCTTCTAACTTTTCATGAATATATGGAGGTAATGGCATTTCACCAATTTCTTGTATCACATCATCAAATACACCATTGCAAGTGAACTCAATGATACGGCCTCCAAATTCAGTCTTATCTATTACAGTCCCACTTAAGCGGTCGTCAAACTCTATGACTTGACCAACAGGACATTTTTTACCAGGTTTAACAAGGCATTTCCACCGGTTTTCACCACATGGAGTGAGGAGCAATACCTCTACCTTGCCACCAGAACCTTGCCGTTGACCATATAATCTTGCAGGAATAACCTTTGTATTATTAAATACAAGTACATCCCCTTCATGAAGTTCATCAAGCAAATCGTAAAAATGCTCTTTATGCGCAACCTCACCGGTAACCTTATCCAAGGTTAACAGTCTTGCTGTATCGCGAGGTTCTACAGGATGTTGCGCAATTAGTTCCTCTGGCAATTCATAATCAAAATCTGTAACTTTCATCGTAATCCTTATTAGTACATTTTCTTTAATGTAATGCCACTATAGTAGTGACGCAAAATAGTTTGGTAATAATTTGTATCCCCTGGGGTAGCACGTTTCGCCATTTCTGCGGCACCCCATTGAGACATACCAAGACCATGCCCCCAACCGTGGCCTTTAATGTAGACAGTATCATTACTACCAGTAAAGTTATGATATGCCTTCCCCGCACCTTTAGTCGGGTTATGATTAACATAGAAATCAAATAGTGTAGATTTTAAACCTAAAATGCTACGTAGAGAATCCCCATCTATTGTCGTTTTTCCAGAAGTACCTATGAAAGTAGCACTCTTAATGCGACCAGATACACCGCGATCAGATGTTTGTTGACCTGGTTTACCAAGTGGTGTCAATTGAATACTCTTCAATTTCCCCACCCCTTTACTTGCTGCATTGAGCTTACTTTCAAGGGCCTGACGAGATGTAGTAACCGTCCAATTCGATGTAGATGTACCAGTACTAAAATCCTTTACACCTTTCAAATATGGTACATCACTGCCCCACACATTAACACTATCCTCAGTATAGCCACCACCATCAGAATGGAATAAGGCATTAATAGGGCGTTGATCATATAGCATAACCATCCCCTTTGTCTTATTTACTGCATTAGTAGTAGCCTGAGTTTCACCACTAACCCCATTATAGACTTGATGATCTGTGGACGTACTCACATCATACAATTTCCCTTTATTTTCTTCCATTGTATGAAGCGCATAAGTGCGAGCTGCTACAGCTTGTGCTTCCAATGCTGCTGCAGGCCAAGACGGAATGACTTCCTGTGGAACTACGCCATAAAGATAATCTTCAAGAGGTACAGAGTTGATAACCATCATTTTACCATTATTAGCACGTAATGTAAGTCCACCGCGATAACCTTTACCTTCAAACAAGAATGGCGCATCACTATTAGCTGGTTTTAAGGTAACTACACTATCAATAGCCTTGCCATTAACAACAATTTTACTACCTTGAACGCCAACAGAGGTACCACGGTTTGCACTGATTGTGCTAACTTGACCATTAGCACTATTTAACACAACCATATTAGCAGTAGATGTCACCTTAGCATCGGAGCTACGGCTTCCTAATAGAACACGTACATTTGGTACATGCTCTATGCGCTCCGTAGCAGGTGTTACTACAGAACCTACCTTATTGCGCGTAATAGCAGCTGTATTAGCTTGAATACTATTTGCATTAGATGTTTTTACAACCTTAGATGCAGTAGACTTAACACCAGTAGATGTAGTTTTTGCTACAGGTTTTGGAGCTACTGTTTTCTGAGCTTTCGTTGTAGCACTAGATGCTGCAGGTTTAGCAGCTGGCTTCGACGACACTTTTGACACAGGCTTTGGGGCCGGTTTAGTTACAAGTGGTCGAAAAGTTGACTTCTTAGTCGAATTTACTTTCGATACATTTATTGTAGATACTGTTGATTTCGGCATTGGCTTTTTAGTTACTACTGTACTTTTATGTTGCAATGTTGCCCCTTGCGCAACAGAAGCACCGCCAATATTTACACCTAAAAACAAAGTTGCCATTATCATCAATTGTAATCGTTTCGTTTTCATTGTTATTTCCCTGTCTGTGAAATACCTAAATGCTCATAGGCAAGTTTAGTAGCCACCCTCCCACGCGGTGTACGTCCTAAAAATCCTAGTTGCATCAAATATGGTTCATACACATCTTCGATGGTATCTCTCTCTTCGCTGATAGCTGCCGCAATAGTATCGATACCTACTGGACCGCCATCATACTTTTCAATAATACACTCCAACACACGTCGATCGATTCGATCGAGTCCTTCTTTGTCTATATATAAACGTTGTAACGCATCATCTGCAATGTCTTGAGTAATAACCCCATCACCAATAACTTGTGCAAAATCACGTACCCGTTTAAGTAGACGATTTGCGATACGCGGCGTCCCCCTTGAACGACGCGCAATTTCGCTAGCCCCAGTTGGCTCAATACCAATATTGAGTATTTCTGCGGCCCGAGTCACAATAAACTCTAATTCCGGTTGTTTATAATATTCCAACCGGTTAATAATACCAAAGCGGTCCCGCAAAGGCGCCGCCAAAGCCCCGGCCCGTGTAGTGGCACCTACCAAAGTAAACTTTGGCAAATCAATGCGCACCGTTCGAGCACTTGGGCCCTTACCGATGATAATATCGATAGCATAGTCCTCCATAGCAGAGTACAATACTTCCTCTACACTGCGAGACAAGCGATGAATTTCATCGATAAATAGTACATCGTGGTCATCTAAATTTGTTAAGATGGCAGCCAAGTCACCAGACTTTTCAATGGCAGGCCCAGAGGTTATGCGAAAATTAACACCCAATTCATTCGCAATAATCCCTGCCAAAGTAGTCTTCCCAAGACCTGGTGGACCATAGAGCAATACGTGATCTAAGGCTTCACCACGTTGCTTAGCCGCCTGAATATACACATTTAGATTACCTTTAGCCTCTTCTTGACCTACATACTCATTAAAGAACTTTGGTCGTAGACTATATTGCCACATATCTTCTTCGTGCTCGCCATTTCCGACAAGGCGTACTTCTTCGTTCATCCTTATCGTCCTTTCCCAAGCTCAATCAAGCTGACTTTAATCAACTCAGATACATCGCGCTTACCATCATCTAAAGACTCTACAATATCAGCTACATCTCGTTCTGAATAGCCTAGCGACACAAGAGCCTCAATGGCCTCACCAGCAGCACCACTAGCGGAAACACCAATCGGCTGTATAGCTGCTGGAGATTCTGCAGATATATGAGTCATTTTCGCTAACTTATCCTTTAATTCAAGAACAAGTCGCTCTGCAGACTTCTTACCAATGCCCGGCAATTTCGTTAATTGCTGCACTTGTCCATTGATAACAGCTAATTTGAAAGCCTCTGGTGTCATGCCAGACAAAATGCCAAGCCCCACCTTAGGCCCTATACCAGAAACAGAAATGAGTAAAATAAACAACTCATATTCCTCTTCCGTCCAAAAGCCATAGAGTTGCATCGCATCTTCACGTACGTTGAGATACGTGAATAGCGTTGCCTCATGACCTTCGATCAATTGTTGACGCGTAGTGGTCGGCACATAAACGCGATACCCTACGCCATGTACATCTACGTAACAGGACTCTTTAAAGAGATGTGTTACGATGCCCCGTACATACCCTATCATTATACCAACCTCTTCAATCTATCATTGTGAGAACTATGGGCCGTACAGATGGCAACAGCTAATGCATCTGCCGTATCATCGGGCTTAATTTTCTCACGAATCCCCAAAATATTCATGGTCATATAAATAACCTGATTCTTATCAGCCTTACCGTATCCTGTAACAGCTTGCTTGATTTGTAGCGGTGTATATTCATAAATAGGAATACACTGTTGTTCAGCTGCTAACAAGATAACTCCACGTGCTTGCCCAACCTTAATCGCCGTCGTTACATTGCGATTGAAGAACAATTCCTCTACGCCGAACTTATCCGGTTTAAATTCCTCTAGAATATCACTTAGATCATTAAATAAAATTTCTAACCGTTGTGAATCAGTTAATTCCTTAGGAGTTGTAATAGCCCCATAGGCTACTGGCGTTAATTTGCTGCCCTTCACGTCAATAATGCCATATCCACATATAGCCGTGCCTGGGTCAATACCTATTATTCGCATCTCAACCCCCTAGTTTAAAAATGAGATAAGCTGTCGCCTACCTCCATTACATAATCTATTTTATTATAGCACAATACCACATCGAAGTTCATGAATTTCAATATAAAATTTATAAGAAATCTATTAGTATTCTTAACATTTACAAAAACTCTAAATTTCATGAATCAATAAAAAAGGAGCACCCCTCAGAGTACTCCTTAATATTATTCTTCTTCGTCGTCTGGCAAAATACCATTGTGATATACATTTTGTACATCATCAAGATCATCCAATACGTCTAGCATTTTTTGCATTTTTACAGCATCATCACCAGTCAATTCAATTGTAGTATCTGGAATCATTGTGATTTTCGCTACTTCTGTTTCAATGCCCGCATCAGCAAGAGCTGATTCTACCGCATCATAATCTTCAGGAGTAGTATAAATTTCAAATACATCATCTTCGGACTTAAGATCTTCTGCGCCCGCTTCAAGAGCTAACATAGTCAATTCATCTTCGTCATGACCTTCTTTATCGATAACGAATACGCCTTTAGATTTAAACATCCAACCTACACAACCGCTTTCACCAAGGTTACCACCTTGTTTAGAGAATGCATGGCGTACATCGGCAGCCGCACGGTTACGATTATCCGTCATAACCTCTACAGTAACAGCCACACCAGCTGGACCATAACCTTCATATACGATTTCTTCGTATGCGTTCATATCCGTAGCACCAACGCCTTTATCGATGGCACGTTGAATATTATCCTTAGGAATATTATTTTCACGAGCTTTTTGCAAAGCCAATTTCAAACGCATATTACCTGTTGGATCGGCACCACCCATGCGTGCTGCAACGGTAATTTCGCGACCGATTTTCGTAGCTAATTTAGCCTTCAAAGCATCAGTTTTGCCTTTTTTATGTTTAATATTTGCCCATTTTGAATGTCCTGACATAGACGCCTCCTATTTATTCCACCATGCTTCGCCTCGTAACCGATCAAGAATGATTGATACAGCACTGCGCACGGATAAATGATTGTATTCACCATGGCCATATATAGGTTCTAAAATATAGTCAAAGCTTTCCATCGTTTCTTTTGTCATACCATAACCGGTACCGAATAATACTAACACAGGGCGGCCCTCATTTTCAAGGTGTTCACGCATCCGTGCATAGGAAATTGTATTATCATAAGTTCTAGCATCGGTAGTTGCTACGATAGGTTTTACCCCTTCTAGCTCCTCGATAGTACGCACCGCAACAGCGATGGAATTAACGAGTTCAACGCCTGTGAAAGCATCTTTTCTGTCCGGATTATAGGTACTACCAAAGCCTGACTTCCAATGCTCCATAATGGTAGCGGCTAATTCTCGTTGAGCCGGTATATTATGAATCACAAAATATTTAGATACATCATAGGTGATAGATGCGCGTGCAATATCGTGAATATCATAATTGGTAATGGCCGTCGTAATGACCTCTTTATGTTTGTTCATAATCGGATAATGAACAAGTCCGATATATAAATTAGCCAATGCCTTATATCTCCTATAACCTAACAACAAATATAAACAATATTAATAGAAATACCAGCTTTACAACAAATAGAAACTATAGTAACACTAGCCTAATAACTTTATGCTCCTAACCCTATAATTTATGTACCATTAATCATTCTACATAGTTTTTAATCAATAACTAAAGGTAAAAAATAGGCTTCTGTACCAGCAATTTCTTCAGGAGAGAAACGGGCTCCCACAGCAGAGGCTTGGTCCCCAAGCATAAAACAAGACAGCGTCAAGCACCCTTCTTTTGTACCACTATCTACAGTGTGAATAAAACGTTTTTGCTTAATAAAATCTTGGTACATAACCTTCTTACTGTCACGGCAAACAATGTCATCATAATTATCTACAAACTTTTCCATAAAGACCTTTGCTTGATCCCCATGTTTTTCAACGACTTGTATATTGCGCCCCTCACGACCCCAGATTTCCTTTTGAATATAAAGCCCCTCATCGAGGTTAGGAAAATCACTTTCAAAATAGGACGGAGTCAAATAACGTTCAATAATATCTCGCTCAGGACCCGTAAAAAATTGATTAGTTAAGTATAAGGCATACACCAAGGACATAAATGACTTATTTTGCAAAATGATCGCTTCTGGAGGATTAAATAAATTAAATCGCCCCTCATTATATAAATCTAAGAACATTTCACCTAACGGTTCTCCCGTTGCCGTCGTCTCATCGATTAACAATTCCATGGGATGCAAACGATACAGGTTTGATGCATGACTGCCATCAGGAAGTAAAATCCCTTCATCATCAATGACCATATCATAAAATGATAAGAATCGTACATCTGCCTCAGGACAAGCGGATTTCATCGTATTCATTAAAAACTTAGTGGTTCCTAAATCTTCTAAATAATCATGAAAGCAAGCAAACACAAATGGATTCGCTTCACCACTCTTTACCGTATTATATTTACTATTTTCCTGAGAAGTGCGTTCATAAACACGTTTCAAAAAACGCTCTAGCTCATCCCTAGCCCCTTCATTTGGATGCTCTTTATCAAAATAACGGGCGCCTACCTCATTAGCATAATAACTTTCAATCAAAAAACAAGGGGTATCCGCATTAATTTCCACCATGCGCAATCGCCCCTGTGTATCGAGAACAAAATCAAAGCGAGACAGCCACGTAGGTAGGCCTAACGGATTCCCTCGGTGAAGATAAGGAATCAGATTTTCCGGCATATCCATATTGAGAGCAAACTCATCAGGTGCCTGCTGAAAGACTTTAGTAGCCTTATAAAATATTTGGAATAACATACGAGATGCATGTCGTATTTCATCGTAAAACTCAGCAGGAAAAGATTGTACTGAAAGCGTTGGATATCGATCGTCATATCCTTCATAATCTACAAAAGGCAGTATGCCCGTATCTAACTCATCAATATAGGATTGCATAGTACCGCCTCCCATTACGAGCCACCAGAGCGTGAGCCAGCACTACCAAAACCCGACTTTTGACCTATAGAAGAGGCTTTTTGACTTCTTCTCTTTTCATAGTCTTTATAAGTTCGTCGCCCCAACGTACCATGCGTATTAGAGCCTGTGGTTGTATATACATTAGGCTCCTCATAGGGTTTCAAAGGTGCTGCCACACGATAGGTCATAGTTCGTCCATCCATACGTGCCGTAGGAGGATTAAATCCATGAAAAATATAGTAACCTGCTGCAATACTAGGCAAAAGTCCTGCTAGCCCTGCATCCCACACTAAATTGCCGCTAGTATCACGATGAAAGGTAACAGACCGATTGTCATCATATAAAGCTGTCTCTTTACCATCACCATGATTCAATAAAGAGTAGCGATTTCCTTGATTATCCTTTAATCGAACTTCCCCATCATTTGCTTCCGGGTAGATTTTATCACATACGGCATAAGCGATGTCATTCCAGTATGAAGACACACCAACGATGCCCGCCACAGCGGCAAAGGCACTCGTTATGTATATAGTTTTCTTACTTGGCTTATACATAGGACACTCCCTTAGTGCACAGCACCACTAACAACGAGAGCAAGACCTACAAAGATACCAAATACGAGAATACCAGCAGCTGTATTACCACGCATAATCTCTTCAGATAAATTATATTTACGATGCCATAGATTAATAAACATATAGCCTGTTACAAATAGTACAATACCAAGAATAGCATAAACAACACTTGCTACTACACCGTGCAATAAAGATGTATCTGCTGTAGTAACTACAGGAGACATGATAACAGCACGCAATATTTCACCAATACCGATAAAGGAACCTGCAGATAGCCATGCTACAGCACAGTTACCACGTTTGATTTCTTCACTAAATTTACCAGGTACAAAGAAATCAATAACCGTATTGGCAGTTAACATTAAGAAAATTCCAAAACAAGCATAAAAAATCGTCAATAATACATCTGGAATAAAAATCATGATAAACCTCCTAATATTGTCCCGTTATATTCATAGTCAACGGTTAAACATATAAGCCTTATCGGCTTCATTAAGATTGTGTATATTAAGGAATTTCTCGCGCCCACTACTATCCCGTTGGCGAACCATATAGGCATAGGAATCAAGCACATGTGTCTTGCGTATTGTACTATTAATGAGCTCCTGTTCTTCTGGTGTCAACTTTCCTGGTTCACACACCTTAACGCGGGTTTGCCCATCTACGTTAGTGATAATATAGGCAGACTTAGCATCATAAAATACAATAACTTCACGACCTTCTGCTAAGCTCTCACCTTCATTTTTAATATCCCCGTTTAAAGAATCTATTAATTCTAATGCTGTACTAACAGGATCTAAACTAGAAGTATATTCATTATCCGAATCCGTCTTAGTATAATAGACGGATGTATCATGCATATGCTCCTTTGCAGTATAAGGGAAGCCAAAGGTACCACGTATACCATGCCAAGTTAGGTCAGAATCCCAACTAACAAGGCACATCAAAAATAATGCGCCGCAGCCAATGGCCATGGCAACTCCTTCGAGTCGTTCTTTCAAACGTTGATTACGTTTCTTTTTACGAATAGCGTTAGCTGCCGCATCATTACAGAGTTTAATATTCACCAACTGTACTCGAGAGCCTTCGGCAAACATTTTTTCTCCTTTGAACCAATTTTCTTCAAAGAATACGCTAGCGCCGCCTTCACAGGGCAATTGATATTCCTTATACCCAGCTCGATCACCTACGGACGCACCACTATCACCATCTACGGCTACAACCTTTTCCAAACCGATTTGATGTAATGTAAAGCCTTTTGGCGCACGCTTCTTATAGGATGTTCTAGATACAGTGCACCACACATTATCATTGTACTCAATGGTAAGCCATATTTTATCAGTTCCCTCAACAGCCTCTAGGCCATATTCATGCCAATAATCACCAGGAGACTTTTGCATAGATGGTTTAGCCTTATAGGCTTGTTCCTGATCAGCTTTTGGAATAATCTCATTATATTTAATTTTTTCAGTTATTATATAACGGCTGCCCTGAACCTCAAGGACATCGTAACAATTAAACTCCATAAACAACCTCGTTAGAGTAGCAATACCTATTTACGCATATAAACTACTCTCTCTCCTAAACGGGATTTAATGAAATTAAGCTTTAAAGTAGCCTACACGTTCATGAATCGTTTCATTTTCAATAATAGAAATACCATATTGTTGTCCTATAGTAGCTGTTACAAGCACCTTAGCTACATCAGCAGTTTTTACAGGCTCTTGACTCATTAATACACGTGCTTTATTAATGACCCCAAATACAGCACAGCTAATACGTTCTACCAATTTAGGTTCCTCTCGAATCAAGGTGGCTGGACGAACAATAACAATCGCTTCAAATGGAAGTTCTAAGATAACCTCTTCCAATTGTCCTTTCATGGACATATAAAAGAATTTCGATTTTGGATTCGCCCCTAAAGAGGAGACTAATCCATATTTTTTTACTCCATTTTGAGCTGCAATGCGAGCCATTTCGTACTGGTAGGTATAATCGACTGTCCATTGTGCTTCTTTAGAGCCTGCTTGTTTACGGTTTGTGCCCATAGCAGAGAATAAAATATCTCCTGTTACTAGGTGTGCCCATTCACGAGGTTCATCAAAATTAACGATATGAACGGTTACCTTTGGAGATGTATACGTAACTTGACGACGTACAAATACATGAATTTCTTGAATTTCATGATTGTCAATCAATGATTCTACAATATGGCGCCCTACTGCACCAGTAGCACCTAATACTAAAGCTTTCATACTTCACCTGTATCTCTTTCAGACTCTTCAGCAATAATCTCTTTTAAAAGTTTAACATCCTCTTTTGTTAATGGTCGTTCCAATAAATCGGGCCGCAACAATCGTGTCCGTTTTAGTGCTTCTTTTTGACGCCATGCAGCAATATTTTTATGATGACCACTGCGTAATACATCTGGTACAGTCCAACCTCTAAATTCTGGTGGTTTTGTATATTGAGGGCATTCTAAAAGAGGCTCATAAAAGGAATCTTCTTGGGCCCCACTAGCTGCACCTAACACGCCAGGAATCATACGAGACACTGCATCGGCTACAACCATAGCTGGCAACTCGCCACCAGTTAATACATAATCCCCAATTGAAATAGTTTCATCTACTAAATATTCCTCTACGCGATAGTCTACGCCTTCATAATGACCACAAATAAGCACCAATTGGTCGTACGTCGCTAGTTCACGTGCCTTTTCTTGTGTAAAAGGTTGACCTGTAGGTCCCATAAAAATAACACGACGTCGTATACTTTCACTAGGATTACCAATAAGGCTCATTTCATCACACATCTCATCTGTAGAATAGGCGCTATTAGTTTCGCTATCATATTGAGCAATAACAGATTCTACCGCTTCAAAGATGGGAGGTGCCATCATAAGCATACCAGCCCCACCACCATACGGCGTATCATCAACTTGACCATGTTTATTATGACTAAAGTCCCGAGGGTTAGTTACGCCCATAGATAAGCGTTCCGCTTCGATAGCCCGTTTTATGATGGAATGACTAAAAAAAGCATCAAAAAACTCAGGGAATAAAGATACGATATCAATACGCATAGACCGTCCTCTGTACTTATTAACTCACATAAACTCATTAGCATTATCTATATATAGCTATATTATATAACTTTTACCATAATATACCTATATGTAGATAAAATAAAACCGCCTAAAGGATTATATCCATTCAGGCGGATCTACGATCATTAATTTATTTTCCACATCGATGTCTTTAACGACCTCTTCAATGGCTGCAAATAATTGATCTGGTTCTCCATCTTTGGAAACCACATAGACATCATTAGCACCAGGTTGCAATACATCAGTCACTGTGCCAAGCACATTTCCTTTTGTATCTTGTACTTCAAGACCAATGATATCAAAGATGTAGTAGCGACCTTCTGGTAATTCTACCAAATCTTCACGACGTACTTGAATCTCTTTCTTAGCGAATAATTCAGCTGCGTTGCGATCAGGAATTTCCTTAAAGGATGCTAGTACAAATTGTTTATGAAATCGTGCGGATGCAACGTGGTATTCTTTACCATCGATGTAACAGGCATCCATATGCATGAACCGTTCTGGAAAATCGGTTCTAGGCATAATACGAAGATCACCCCGCACGCCGTGCGGGGCGATGATAACACCTATTGTGATGAAATCGTTATGCTTCATTATTGACGAAACGCAACGATTTTACCGTCTTCTAATAGGATTTCAGCGCCCATCATGGCATCCAAATTATCCCCGATTTTAACGGTAACTGTTTGCTCTAATGTGCCTTGAGGAATTTCAGTTCCCAAAGACAATTCTTGAGCATCTTTCAATTTAGCTGTTACTTCTTCTTTGAAAGCCAAGCGTTTATTTTTCTCTTCGTCGATTTGTTGACGAATCGCAGTAAGACTTGTAGCATCAACTTTAGCCGCATCAGCCAAAATACGTTGAGCTTGGAACTCAATTGCTTCCAAATCTTTATTCACCATATCAAGGCGAGTTTCAAGATCGGATACAATCTTCGCTTTCAAGTCTTCTGTTACTTTTGCTTTTACTGCTACAGGGACACGTAATGTCATTTCTTCCATTGGAATACTCCCTTTTAGACAATATCAACAGATATCTTTTTGTTCTCTTTAATAGCCGCCGCTTTCACCACAGCGCGAATCGCTTTCGCAATTCGTCCTTGCTTTCCGATGACTTTGCCCATATCCTCTGGGGCTACATGAAGTTCGTAAACTTCCATATTCCCCTTTTGGACCATGGTAACAGATACGGCATCAGGCTGCTTCACTAATGATTTCGCAATTAATGAAATTAATTCTATCATCACAGTATGCCTCTCTATTAATTACTTTTTAGCGTCAGCAAATTTTTGCATAACGCCTTGTTTTTTGAACAAGGAGCGAACAGTGTCAGTAGGCTGAGCACCTTTAGCTAACCAAGCCAAAGCTTTTTCTTCGTCTACATTAACGATAGCTGGTTGTTTAGTAGCATCATATTGACCAATAGTGTCAACAGGACGACCTTCACGTGGAGCACGTGCGTCAGCAACAACGATACGGTAGAAAGGAGCTTTTTTAGCACCTAAACGAGTCAAACGAATTTTTAACATGTGAAATTCACCTCCTTATACTGATGTGGGTGGACAGGTTCAGCGCCCCTGCCCATGTATTACATAAACGGTAATTTAGGCATTCCAGGGAAGCCGCCCTTACCGCCACGTAAACCTTGCATGCGCTTCATCATTTTCCGCGCTTCTTCAAATTGTTTCAACAAGCGATTAACGTCTTGTACTTGCGTACCAGACCCCATTGCAATACGCTTGCGGCGAGAACCATTAAGAATACTTGGGTTTTCTCGCTCTGCTGCCGTCATGGATGTAATGATGGCCTCAATGCGGCGCACCTCTTTACTATTCAAATCAAGGTCTTTTAATTGATCCTTAATTTGACCCATACCTGGCAACATACCAATAATATTTTGTAATGGCCCTAACTTTCTCACTTGATTCATCTGTTTCAAGAAGTCATCCAAGGTGAAATTGTTTTTCGCCATTTTCTTAGCCATTTCACGAGCTTCTTCTTCATCGATAGCGCCTTGAACGTTTTCGATCAATGTTTTGAAATCGCCTAAGTCGAGAATACGAGAAGCCATACGGTCTGGATAGAATACATCGAAACCATCCATTTTTTCGCTCACACCAGTGAACTTAATTGGCAAACCTGTTACAGCTTTGATAGATAACGCAGCACCACCGCGCGCATCACCATCGAGTTTAGTAAGGATAACACCATCAACGCCTAATTTTTCATTAAATGTTTGTGCTGTTGTTACCGCATCTTGACCGATCATGGAGTCTACAACGAGTAAAATTTCATGAGGTCGGACAGCTGCTTTGATGTTGGACAACTCGTCCATGAGGACTTCGTCAATAGCCAAGCGACCAGCTGTATCGATGATAACAACATCTTTCAACATATGCGTACTTTGCTCTACGGCACGGCGCGCAATGTCTACTGGATTAGCACCAGGTGTTTCATCAGCAAATACGGGGATGTCGATTTGCTTACCTACAACTTGCAATTGAGTAATCGCGGCTGGACGATATACGTCGGCAGCTACGAGCATTGGATGTTTACCTTGTTTGCGAAGGTATACTGCCAATTTACCAGCTGTTGTAGTCTTACCAGCACCTTGTAAACCAACAAGCATAATAATTGTTGGTGGCTTACTGGAGATCATGATACGACTTTGTGTACCACCCAACAAGGCTGTTAACTCATCATTTACGATTTTAATAACCGTTTGCGCTGGATTTAAAGAACCGAATACCTCTTCACCGAGGGCCTTTTCCTTAATGGACTTCACAAAGTCCTTCGCAACCATAAAGTTAACATCCGCTTCTAATAGTGCTGTACGTACTTGACGCAACGCAAGATTGACATCATCTTCAGTAATTTTGCCCTTCCCTTTCAAGGATTGAAAGGCTTCTTGCAGTTTTTCTGACAAGCTATCAAATGCCATAATATCCCTCCATTTGCGCCAATACTTTTTGTACCTTGGTTTCAGCTAACACCTCTTCAGGCAAGTTCTCTTTCAACTGTGAAAGCAAACCTTCACGTTGTTCATATTGTTCTACCAAGTGCAATTTTGATTCGTAATCATTTAAAATGTGTCGAGCACGCTGTAAGTTATCGTGTACAGCCTGTCGTGATACGCCTAATTCCTCAGCAATCTCGCCAAGGGACATATCGTCTTCGTGGTGAAGTTGTAAGGACATGCGTTGCTTATCCGTCAATAGTGGCCCATAGAAATCTAAGAGCAAACTGATAAGTACTCGTTCTTCCATTTCGCCACCTCCTTCACTGTCAAGTCATATTACTTTACATATGGTACAGTATAAAAAAAGATGTGTCAAGTAGAAATACTTAACATCTAAATTATAGAGAATTATTTTCATATTTTACTTTTATATCTACTGTAATATGCTATAATAAACATATCTAATATTTTCAATATAAAGACAGGAGGTATTGTATGAATACCAAACATTATGATCTTATCGTTCTAGGTTTCGGCAAAGCCGGTAAAACATTAGCTGCTAAATTTGGCTCTATGGGTAAATCCGTAGCTATGATTGAAGAAAACCCACTTATGTATGGTGGCACATGTATTAATATTGCATGTATCCCAACTAAAACGATGATTATAGCCGCATCAAAAGGCTTATCTTATGATCAAGTATTAAACCAACGCGAGGTAGTTACATCTCGTTTACGGAATAAAAACTTCGGTATGCTAGACACTAATGAACATGTCGATGTATATACTGGACATGGTGAATTCATTAGTAATAAAGAAATCGCCGTTACAGCTGGGGAAGACAAAATCATCTTATGTGGTGAAACAATTATTATTAACACTGGTGCTGTAGCGATTAAGCCTAACATTGATGGCATCAGCGCAGCAACAGGCTTCTATAATAGCACAGATATTCAACAATTATCCCCTCAACCAAGTACACTAGGCGTCATCGGCGCGGGCCCAATCGGCCTTGAATTTGCCAGTCTATATGCTAAACTAGGTACAAAGGTAACAGTATTTAATATTGAATCTGGCATCTTAAAACGGGAGGAACCGATCGTACAAGAATTAGCTAATGAGTACTTGACTGAGCAAGGTATTACTATTCTTAACGATGTAACATTAAACTCTGTATCTAATGATGGCAACAAACCTGTTATTACTGCAAATGGTCAAAACTATACGTTTGATGCTGTTTTATATGCTACAGGTCGCAAGCCAAATACAGCTAACATCGGTTTAGAAAATACAGATATTACTACTAACGAACGCGGCGCTATCGTAGTTAATGATACGTGTGAAAGCTCCGTTCCTGGTGTATATGCAGTAGGCGATGTAAACGGTGGTCCTCAATTTACGTATATTTCTCTCGATGACTTCCGCATTGTATTTGGTGCACTTACAGGAAATGGCCAATACACATTAAAAGATCGCAAAAATATTCCTTACACAACATTTTTAACACCTCCACTGGCTCGTGTAGGTCTCACAGAAGAAGATGCTATCAACAAAGGATATACAGTTAAAACTAAAGAAATACTCGTAGCCACCATGCCAAGAGCTCATGTAAACGACTATTTAAAAGGTGCTTTTAAAATTGTAGTAAATGCAGATAACGATTTAATCCTTGGTGCTACACTTTATTCTCAAGGTGCTGAAGAGTTGATTAACCTCATTAAAATGGCTATGGACAACAACATTCCATATACATATTTCAAAAATCAAATCTTCACACATCCTACCATGGCAGAAAACCTAAACGACCTTTGTAACTTTTAATGCCATAAACAAACTCAATAACAATTGATATATACTGAAAAATAAAAGGGCGTTCATTAGCATATATATTAGCTAATGAGCGCCCTTTAACTATTTAGAAAATATCTAGACTGCCATAGGTAGGTTTTTCTGCGGCCGGGAGAAATTCTGCAAGCTTCGTATGAATATTAAGATAGTTCCATATAGCATCTGCAATTGTTCTCTCTATTAGTTTTTTGTAAATAATCTACGTACTACCTTTTGTAGTTTTGGTGTCAATATAATAGCCACCACAATACCTGCAGCACTTGTAATCAAGGAGTATTGAATTTTGCTAGCTGCTACGGCTGCACTTTCAAGAACAAACCACCATGCTAAGAAATAGCCAAATGCAGTCCAAATTGTACCAATAATAAGAGCAATCAAAATACGTGTAAAGGATGCTGTGGGCTTTGTGATGGATGGTGGCAAGTAACCTGCTGTCATACCACCTACAATAAGACCTGCAATACCTTTAATAAAGAAAGAGAATACAATGTATTGAGTATGTCCACCAAAGAGGTCAAATAATGCAGAACCAATAGCCGCACCTAAACCACCATATAAACCGCCAAAAAGAATGGATGACGTAAATAATGCAGCAGATCCTAAGTGAACCATGGCCCCACCTGGTATTTCAATGCGAATCGTTGTTGCTACTGCACATAAGGCAGCAATAAATCCAATATATACAATATCGCGCGTCTTTAATTTCATAATCTAGCTCCTCTCTTTTAGCTGAATAACTATATTTAGTATAACAAATCTCACTCAGTCTAAAAACACTAATTTCATAGGATTTAAATATATAGTCAGATTTAAAATAAAGCACCTATACCATGGTATAGGTGCTTTATAAACTTTAATCAACGCTATCAATTATTATATCTTATATGTTATACGATACAAGTTAAATTAAATCTTAGCTCGTTTCAAGCGAAGGGAGTTACCTACAACTGTTACAGAGCTAAATGCCATTGCTGTACCTGCAATCATAGGATTTAATGCACCGATAGCAGCCAATGGAATACCAATGCAGTTAAAGATCAATGCCCAGAATAGATTTTGTTTAATATTAGTCATAGTCTTACGACTGAGGCGTACTGCTTGTACTAGTGTGTGTAAATCATTTCTTACAAGGACGATATCTGCTGCCTCTACGGCAATATCTGTACCACTACCGATAGCAAAACCAATATCTGCCGTTACAAGAGCTGGTGCATCGTTGATACCATCACCAACCATGCCCACTACCAGACCTTTATCTTGTAACTCTTTTACCTTGCTAGCTTTATCTTGAGGCAACACTTCAGCAATAACGTGAGTAATACCTGCTTGTTTTGCAATATATTGAGCTGTACGGCGATTATCACCGGTAAGCATCCACACATCGATACCTTGAGACTGTAATTCTTTTACCACCTCAATAGTTTCTGGACGCAATTCATCCTCTACAGCCCACAAAGCACTGATTATACCATCTACAGCTAATACAGAAACGGAAGCACCTTGTTCTTCAAAACGAAGAATATCGTCTTGAACGGCACTTAAATCGTAACCTAATTCAGTCATCCAACGGCTATGACCAAGCTGTACAGATACACCTTGATAAGCCCCTTGTAAACCTTTACCTGGTACATCCCCAAAGCTTTCAAGTTCTACAGCGTTACCTTTATAACCATGATCTTCGCCATAATAAACCATGGCCTTTGCAATTGGATGCGATGTACCACTTTCAAGGGCCATCATAATAGACATATTTCTACTTTCATCACCATTATAGTTTTTGAAAACCGTTACATCGAGAACACCTTGTGTAAGAGTGCCAGTTTTATCCATAACGATGGCATCGAGTTTTCCTGCTTTTTCAAGATATTCTGCACTCTTGATGAGAACACCATGCTCCGCACCTAAGCCAGAGCCTACCATAATAGATGTTGGTGTAGCGAGACCGAGTGCACAAGGACAAGCGATAACAAGCACTGCTGTAGCATTAATGAGAGCTACATTAACAGAATCGCCTACAATAAAATACCATACAAGGCCAGTCAATACAGCGAGGCCAATAACGGTAGGCACAAAATATTGAGCAACGATATCTGCAATACGTTGAATACTTGCTTTAGAGGTTTGAGCTTCTTCAACGACCTTAATGATTTGAGATAACATCGTGTCGCTACCAATGCGTTTTGCTTCCATTGTGAAAGCACCGCTCAAGTTAATAGTCGCACCGATAACATCAGATCCCACTTGTTTTTCTACAGGCAAACTTTCACCGGTAAGCATAGCTTCATCTACAGTAGAATAGCCTTCAGTAATAGTACCATCCACTGGAATTTTTTCGCCTGCCCGAACTTGTAAGATATCACCTGCTACAACCTTAGATGTAGGAATATCTAAGAACTCACCATCACGCAATACATGAGCTGTTGCTGGTTGCAAGGCAATCAATTTTTGAAGTGCTTCAGAGGTACGCCCCTTAGCAATTTCTTCTAAAAGTTTGCCAAGAAGAATGAATGTAATGAGCCAAGCTGAGGTTTCAAAGTAAATGCCATGAGGCCCAAGTTCTGGATGGAACTGCCAATTATAAATACTGAATAGATACGCTACTGTCGTACCCATTACTACGAGCACGTCCATGGTAAGGGCACCATTCTTCACCGCACTCCACGCACTCTTATAAAACATGAGACCAGGTCCAAACTGAGCGATGGTAGCAAGAATGAACTCTACCCATACTGGCAACGCTTGAATGCCAAAGCGATGTAATGTCATGTTAATCATCATCGGTACAGCCATACAAGCAGCAATGATAAGACGTGTAATATGAGGTTTTAAATTAACCTTTTCTATTTCTTGTTTTGTTTCATCTGCCTCTGCAGCACCGAAACCAATATTTGTAATAGCATCGATAATTTGTTGTGGTTCTACAGTAGAACCGTCTTTATATTCAACGCTTCCCTTACGAGTGAGTAGATTAACCTTTACAGACTCTACGCCATCGACTTTAGAAACAACATTTTCAACACGCTTTACACAGGCGGCACAATGCATACCTGTTATATCAAACTCTTGTTTCTTCTTACTCATCATATCACTTCTTTCTAACATAATCTTCAAAGATATATGTTCCTATATATCTATATAAGTCAGAAACTCATAGTAGACATATCATACATCGGTAACAGAGTATTTTATAAACACGTATAGTTTATTATATGAACACATTTACATGAGGATACATTCATACGTGTTTATTCTATAATAACATAAATTCTCATTACGTCAATATCCTACTAAAACTAGGGGACTATTCCTTTTTCATAGGGGAATTAACATGTCCCCACCTATACACAACATTCACAAATAGATTATAATAAAGTGATGATGAATAAACATAAACTTTGATTCTAAAGGAGGTGAATATATGTGTGAATCAATAAGCCCTATAGTAGAATTTACTTCAGTAGCGAAGGAATTTCGCCATGAATATGTTGTTGAGAAGTCACGTTTTATCACAACTGTATGCCCTTGTTCTACAGAAGAGGAAGCACAGGCTTTTATTGGCCGTATCAACAAAGAATTTTGGGATGCACGCCATAATTGTACAGCCTTTGCATTAGGACCAAAACAAGAACAACAACGCTCTTCTGACAATGGTGAACCATCTGGTACAGCCGGTAAACCTATGTTAGAAGTACTCAAAAAAACAGGTATTACCAATGTGGCCGTCGTAGTAACGCGCTATTTTGGAGGTATTAAGCTAGGCGCAGGTGGTTTGATTCGTGCATATTCACACTCCGTTGCAGAAACATTACGTCTTTCCCCTAAAGAACTACACACAACACGAACTCAGTTGCAGGCTACCATAGACTATTCCATGTATGGAGCTATAGAAAGATATGTGCAAGATCAAAAACTACATTATGAAGCAAGTTTTGGCGAACATGTAGATATTACTATTTTAGTACCTCCTACTGATGTAGAGCGCATACAAAAAGAGCTCCAAGACATGAGTCATGGAGCTGCTACTTGTACTATATTAGATTCTATTGAAGTGGTGCTACCGCTAGAACAATAATCTTACTGACAAACACATTAATTAGTTATCACTATGGACTAATCCACTTATGCCTTGACTTAGTTCGTGACGTTTTTCATTAGTCAATGGATGAGGCCATACGCGTTCTAGTTGTTTTTTACGACTAAGACCTGTATTATGTGCAGTCATTAATCTACGTGCTTCCCAGTTGCGAATTGCTTTACTTAATGTTCTTTTTACTACGCCCATGATAGTACCTACTTTCTTAATCACTATATTATATAAAAATTTGTGATAAGGATAGAAAGTTTATTTTAAACACATTATTCTTTCTCTTTCCTTGATAACTATAGTATATATACCATTTTATTAAATGTGAAATTACTATTACTTAGTTCGTTATAAATTTTATTTATCTTATTTTGTGTATAATAGGGAGATTCTATGGATACATCTTACTACCACAATTTTATTACCCTCGTTCAAACGGGCAATATGACACAGGCCGCAGAGATTCTTCATATTACACAACCAGCTTTAAGTAAACAATTAAAATACTTAGAAGCTGAATTTGGGGCTCAACTCATCAATATCAAGCGCGGTCAACGAGGATCGAACTTACAACTTACTGATGCAGGTAAAATCTTCT
Source organism: Veillonella faecalis (assembly GCF_024677885.1). Lineage (NCBI taxonomy): Bacteria > Bacillati > Bacillota > Negativicutes > Veillonellales > Veillonellaceae > Veillonella > Veillonella faecalis. Next base: position 76,932 of record NZ_JALBWL010000005.1, on the reverse strand, counting down.
ACGAAAAAGCCCAACAACTATGTTCTATTGAAGAATCTACGTATAATGCGGTACATCAATTAAATTCACGCATTGAAGGTACGTTGAGAATCGCTACCTCTGCATCTCGTTCCACACCAATCGTACAACAATATTTACCAGCCTTTTCCATGAAATATCCATCAGTTCACTTTGAAATCTATGAAGGACTGATGACGAATGTAGTTAATCAACTGATTAATGGTAATGCTGAGCTAGGAATTGCCAACATCCAAATGGTAGACACTGACAAATTTGATATTCTTCTCACACAAGAAGAACACTTATATGCTATCTTCCGTCGTGATGTATTCTGGATAGACCGCGAACATGATACAATCACTTGGGATGATATCAAAAAATGTCCATTATCCCTTTCCGGCGGCTCTGTGCGAATGATTATGCAATCTAGCTTGACAGATATGGACCAACTCAATGCCGTTGCTATCACTACAACTAAGAGTTCTGCCATCGAATGGGCCTCATCTGGTAGAACCGTATCTTTGGTTCCAATGGATGCAAAGGAACTCATTAACCATCGTAAAATGGCCCGCATTAAATTACCAGAATTCTCTGGAGATTTCAAAAAAGCATTTATTACCCTCAAAGGACATGCTTTATCTCCGGTAGCACAGCAATTTATTGATTTCTATAAAGCTTATGTATAATTAAAGTTCTACATATGATTACTATTATGATATCAACAGTTTCTACGATTGGTACCTACCCTATGTTAGATACCAATACAATACATAAGAAAAGACCTAGTACATTATGTACTAGGTCTTTTCTTTGTCATCTTAATCTGTATGGTAAGCCATCTAAGCCGTACAAGTAAACTTTTAGTCATTACATTTACTAAATAGAAACTATTACTACCCTTGATGTACAGCACCTACTATATCAGTAATACTGTTTAGATTATATTGTTCCACATAATCGCCCATTTCACGAGCAATACGAGAAATCGCCGTTGGATCTACCATTGTAGCAACCCCAACTTGGACTGCTTGTGCACCAGCCATCATAAATTCAATAGCATCAGTGCCTGTCATAATGCCACCAAGGCCCATAATAGGAATATTGACCCCTTTATACACTTGGTGCACCATGCGAAGTGCAACCGGTTTAACAGCTGGACCAGATAAACCACCATAAATATTACCCAATACAGGTTTACGACGATGGATATCAATGGCCATACCAAGAATGGTATTAATGAGACTGACCCCATCACCGCCACCAGCTTCTACAGCCTTTGCGATTTCCACAATATCCGTAACATTTGGTGAAAGTTTTACAATAACGGGCTTATCTGTTACTTTACGAACCGCTTTTGTTACCTGTTCTACTACCTTTGGATCTATACCAAAAGCCATGCCTTCACAGGCAACATTTGGACAAGATACATTAACTTCAAGGCCTGCAATACCATCTACAGATAGTGTTTCTGCCATCCACGCAAATTCCTCTACCGTACCAGCAGACATATTTGCTAGCAATGGTACATCATATTTCTTGAGGTCTGGCAAAATCTCTGTAACAAAATGTTCTGCCCCTGGATTTTCAAGTCCAATACAGTTTAATACACCAGATGGTGTTTCTGCAATACGAGTTCCTGGATTACCATGACGACCTTTCGGTGTTAATCCTTTTACAGAAATAGCACCTACTTCATTACTAAGGTCTAAATAACCAGCATACTCAGGACCATTACCAAAGGTACCAGATGCAGCGATAATAGGATTTTTCATCTTAATCCCGCAATAATCTACAGCAAGCTTTGGATTAGGCGTAACGGTGTTATTTAAATCGCGTTCACTCATTAAAAGAACACCTCCTCAGCTGGGAATACAGGACCATCTTTACAGACTTTATAACGTTTGCCACCGGCACCATCACAAGCGCAGCCTAAACAACCGCCTGTACCACATCCCATGCGTTCTTCAAGAGATACTTGGCATGGTACATTGAGCTCTTTAGCAACTTGTGCGACACCCTTCATCATAGGGGTAGGACCACAAGTCATAACAGATGTGAACGTATTAGCATTAATAAGTTCTGGCATGATTGCTGTAGGGAAACCTTTTCTACCTACGCTACCATCATCAGTAGTGATATGCACCTCTACAGGCGTATCTTTGAATAAGTCTGCCCAGAAGGTTTCACTTTCATTTCTAAAACCTAAAATAACTTGTGCTTCTTCACCGTTTTGCAAGTGAGACGCGATGCATAGCATCGGTGCAATACCAACACCACCACCAACAAGTAGCATATTATTAGATGTTACAAATGGTTCACCCAAAGGTCCTAAACAATCTAATGTATCACCAGGCACGAGATGTGTCATAATTTCAGTGCCCTTGCCTACGACGCGATACAAAAGGGTAATAGTCCCCTTTTGTACATCGAATCCAGCATAGCTAATAGGGCGACGCAATAATGGCGCCGTAGAGTTCGCTACGCGAACATTACAAAACTGTCCTACCTTTGCTTCTGCTGCCTGTTTTGGTGCGTGAATATCCATAATCCACACATCAGAGCCTATTTGCTCATTGCGAACGACTTCGCCCTGTTCTACATAGCCACTCATGGTTTTACTCCAATTCAAAATCTTGTAATGCTTCTACATTGTAGTTAGCATCATCTTTACGATTAGCTACAACGCGCAATACTTCACGAGCTGTATCAAGGCTTGTTAAGCATGGTGTACCCATTTCTACAGCGAGACGACGCAATTGGAAGCCTTCACGTTCAGGGCGTTTACCTGCAGTCAATGTGTTAAGTACAAGATCTACTTTATCTTGACGAATGTGGTCAGCACAGTTGTCATCACCTTCAGAGATTTTGTTAACTACCTTGCAGTCAACACCATGTTCTTTGAAGTATTTACCAGTACCGCCAGTTGCTTCGATGTGATAGCCCAATTCAATAAAGCCTTTTGCTAATTGACTCGCTTCCTCTTTATCGCGATCTGCAACAGTCATAAGGATTGTACCATCTTCTGGGATACGCATGTTAGCGCCATTGATTGCTTTAAACAAAGCTTCAGAATATGTGCGACCAATACCCATAACTTCACCAGTAGATTTCATTTCAGGTCCAAGAGCAATTTCTACAAGGCCCATTTTGGAGAAGGAGAATACAGGTGCTTTTACAGCTACATATGGTTTGTTAGGTACAAGACCAAGTGGCAAGCCTAATTCTTTTAAGCTTTCACCAAGGGCAATTCGTGTTGCACATTCAACCATATTGATACCTGTAACCTTAGAAATGAATGGTACAGTACGGCTAGACCGAGGGTTAACTTCGATAACATTAAGTTCCCCATCAGCCACAATATATTGGATGTTAAGAACACCTTTAACATTAAGGCCAATTGCAATACGGCGTGTATAATCAACAATTTGATCGATAATTTCTTGACTTAAATGTTGAGCTGGATAAACGGCCATGGAGTCACCAGAGTGAACACCGGCGCGTTCGATTTGTTCCATAATGCCAGGGATACAAACATCAGTACCATCGGAAATAGCGTCAACCTCTACCTCCATACCAACCATGTAACGGTCGATAAGTACTGGATGTTCCTTAGATGCTACTACGGCTTCCTTCATGTATACATCGAGTTCTTTATCGTTGTATACGATTTCCATGGCACGACCACCCAATACATAAGAAGGACGAACGATTAATGGATATTTCAAGTTTTTAGCAGCTGCTTGCGCTTCTTCATCAGAAGTTACAAGAGCACCTACTGGACGAGGAATACCAAGTTTTGCCAACAATTCATCAAAGCGTTCACGGTCTTCTGCCATGTCGATGCTATCTACGGATGTACCTAGAATTTTTACACCGCGCTTAGCCAATGGACCCGCCAAGTTGATTGCTGTTTGACCACCAAATTGAGCAATAACGCCAGCTGGTTTTTCTTTATCAATGATTTCCATTACATCGTCCACTGTTAATGGTTCGAAGTACAAGGAGTCAGAAATATCGAAGTCTGTAGACACTGTTTCTGGGTTATTATTGATCATAATAGATTGGTAACCCGCTTTACGAAGTGCCCAAGAGGAATGTACAGAGCAGTAGTCGAACTCTACGCCTTGACCGATACGAATTGGACCGGAACCAAGTACTACAACGGATTTTTCACCTAGTGGTTTAACTTCGTCTTCTTGTGCATAAGCACTATAGTAGTACGGTGTTTTAGATTCGAATTCGGCAGCACATGTATCTACATATTTATATGTTGGAAGAATGTTCCATTCTTTACGTTTTGCACGAACGTCTTCTACGGTTGTATTAGCATAACGAGCGATAACAGAATCAGTGAAGGAATAACGTTTTGCTTTGCGCAATACGTCTTCTGTTAAACCATGTTCAGCTAACGCTTTTTCTACATTAACAATATTTTTGATTTTTTCAATAAAGAATGTATCAATTTTTGTAATGTAATGAATTTTTTCTACACTAATGCCCTTGCGAAGTGCTTCTGCTACAACATAGATACGTTCATCATCTACTAAATGTAAACGTTCAATCAATTGTTCCATGGACTCATGAGAGATTTTCTTAAGCTCAATATGGTCTAAACCAATTTCCAAGGAACGAATTGCTTTAAGTAAGGATCCTTCCAAGGAGCGGTCGATAGCCATAACTTCGCCAGTAGCCTTCATTTGAGTGCCCAATGTGCGATCTGCCAAATTGAATTTTTCAAATGGCCAACGTGGGAACTTAGTTACTACATAGTCCAGTGTAGGCTCGAAGCATGCTTTTGTTTCGCCTGTTACAGCATTTGTAATTTGATCCAATGTCATGCCTACTGCAATTTTTGCAGCTACCTTCGCAATTGGATAGCCAGTTGCTTTAGATGCTAATGCAGAGGAACGGGACACACGAGGGTTTACTTCGATAACGATATATTCATTGCTATTAGGATCCAAGGCGTATTGTACGTTACAACCACCTTCGATTTTCAAATAACGAATGATTTCTACAGATGCAGTGCGAAGCATTTGGTATTGAATATCGTTCAATGTTTGGCTTGGTGCCACAACGATGGAGTCACCAGTATGTACGCCAACAGGGTCGATATTTTCCATGTTACATACGATGATACAGTTATCTGCACTATCGCGCATTACTTCGTATTCGATTTCTTTCCAACCTGCTACAGAACGTTCTGCTAGGATTTGGTGAATTGGTGAAAGTTTCAAACCACGGCGTGTGATTTCATACATTTCATCTTCGTTATGCGCAATACCGCCACCAGTACCGCCCAATGTATAAGCAGGACGAATGATGATAGGATAACCAATGCGATTAGCAAACGCTACTGCTTCTTCAAGATCGTTAAAGATATCGGATTCAGGAACTGGTTGATTGATTTCCTTCATCGCTTCTTTAAAGAGCTCACGGTCTTCGGCTTGTTTAATCGCTTCAAGAGTTGTACCTAGAAGTTTTACACCGTATTCTTCTAATACGCCAGCTTCAGACAATTGTACGGCCATGTTAAGACCTACTTGGCCACCTAATGTAGCCAATAAGCCCCAAGGGCGTTCTTTTTTGATTACTTCTGTTACGAATTCAAGACTAATCGGTTCTACATATACGCGGTCTGCAATATCTGTATCAGTCATAATTGTAGCAGGATTGGAGTTAACCAATACTACTTTATAACCTTCTTCACGAAGGGAACGGCATGCTTGTGTACCAGCATAGTCAAACTCTGCAGCTTGGCCGATAATAATTGGACCAGAACCAATTACAAGTACTTTTTTTGCTTCTGTGGTCATATTATTTTCCCTTTCTCATTAAGTCTTCAAATTCGTCAAATAAATATAGATTATCAGTAGGTCCTGGGGATGCTTCTGGGTGATATTGTACAGAGAAAATAGGCAATTCTTTATGGCGCATACCTTCCACAGTGCCATCATTTACACTGCGATGTGTAATTTCTACAAAGTCTGGTAAGGAAGTATCATCTACTGCATAGCCATGGTTTTGAGATGTAATATATACACGGCCTGTACGTAAATCTTGTACTGGATGGTTAGAGCCACGGTGACCAAACTTCAATTTAAATGTTGTACCACCATAAGCTTGCGCCAATACTTGATGACCCATGCAAATGCCGAAGATTGGTTTTTTGCCGAACAATTTCTTTACTTCTTCTACGGCATAGCCAAGATCTTGAGGGTCTCCAGGGCCATTGGATAAGAATACACCATCTGGATTTGCTGCTAACACATCTTCAGCTTTAGCATCTGCAGGGAATACTGTAAGACGGCAACCAGCAGCTTCTAAAGAGCGAAGGATATTTTCCTTTACACCATAGTCCATTACAGCTACATGGAACTCAGCATTTTTATCGCCACGCATACCTTGCCATTTTGTAGTTACACGCATAACTTGATCTGTTGGCAAGTCTTGTTTAAATAATTTTTGAATATCTTCCATAGGGTAGTCAGAACGTACAAGTACGCCTTTCATTACACCATGGTTACGAAGAACACGTGTAATAGCACGTGTATCTACATCATAAAGGCAAGGGATGCCGTGTAAACGAAGATACTCACTAAATAGACCTTCATTTTGCCAGTTAGATGGGAAATCACACAGTTCGCCTACAATAAAGCCTTTACAATATGGTTTAGGACCTTGAGTAATAGCATTCAATGTACCATAATTACCAATCAAAGGATATGTTAATGTAATAATTTGATCCGCATAGGACGGGTCAGTCAAGATTTCTTGATACCCTGTCATACCTGTGTTAAATACAACTTCCCCTAATGTAGGAGCGCCACCTAATAAGGAACCTTCAAACACGGAACCATCTTCAAGAACTAACTTGCCTTTCATTATAAGACTACGCCCTCCTTCATAACTACTTTGCCATCAACTACTGTGAGTTTGGCCTTACCTGTAACAGTCATACCATCAAATGGGCTGACTTTGCCTTTTGTATAGAATTTATTGCGATCTACTGTCCACTCTTCAGTTGTTGAGAATACAGTAATGTCTGCTGGTTTACCAACTTCAAGAACACCTGCATCAAGGCGCATTAATTCAGCTGGACGTGTACTCATGTAGTACACAACTTGGTCGATACTAAGTTTATCAGGACCATACGCATTAGTAATAACCGCTGCTAAAGATGTTTCGAGACCACTGAAACCATTTGGTGCACAGCAGAACTCGTGGTCTTTTTCTTCATACGCATGTGGTGCGTGGTCTGTAATAATTGCATCAATTGTGCCATCTTTCAAGCCTTCTAATAATGCTTGACGATGATCTTCGGAGCGAATTGGAGGCGCCATTTTGAACGCTGGGTTATATTCGCGTAAATATTCATCTGTGAAAGATAAATGTTGGCTTGTAACTTCACAAGTTACATTAAGACCTTTTGCTTTTGCACGACGAACCATGTCCACTGTATTTTTACTACTTACGTGTGCAATATGAATGTGACCACCTGTCATTTCAGATAACAAGATGTCACGAGCAACCGCTAAATCTTCAGCTACTGCAGGACGACCAATAACACCTAATTCATAGGAAACGATTCCTTCATGCATATGACCATTTTTAGTCAATGTAATGTCTTCTGCATGGTCGATAACCATTTTATTAAACATGGAGGAGTACTCTAAGGCACGACGCATAAATGCAGCATTTTCTACATAGTGGCCATCATCGGAGAAGGCTACTACACCAGCTTCCGCCATATCGCCCATTTCAGCAAGTTCTTTACCTTCAAGGCCTTTTGATACAGCACCAATAAATTCTACTTTTACAACACCTGTAAGCTCAGCCTGTTTTTGTAAGCCTCTTACAAGAGCAGCATTATCTACAACTGGATTTGTATTAGCCATAGTGACAACACGTGTGAAACCACCTGCTGCAGCCGCTTGTGTACCGGAGTGGAAGTCTTCTTTCGCCTCTTGGCCTGGTTCACGTAAATGTGTGTGAATATCGATAAGGCCAGGTGCTACGATAAGACCTGTTGCATCATATACTTCAGCGCCTTCAGCACTCAAGTTTTGTCCGATGGCTGCAATTTTACCATCTTTTACAAGAACATCTGCCACTTCATTTTGTTTTTTTGCCGGATTAACTACCGTACCATTTTTAATAAGCAAGCTCACTACCGTCACCTCCGATAATAGTTAAGTACAATACAGCCATACGTACAGCTACGCCATTACGTACCTGTTCTTGAATTACGGATTGATCAGAATATGCTACATCTGGTGCAATTTCAAGGCCACGGTTCATAGGACCTGGATGCATTACCATTACATCATCTTTAGCCAATTTCAATACATCATTGTTAATACCGAAGATACGTGCATATTCTCTATTTGTAGGATACAACGCAGAATGAATACGTTCTAATTGAATGCGAAGTACGTTAACCACATCTGCATCAGCCACTGCTTCACGAATATCGTGGTGTACGGTAACACCTAATTTTTCGAGCTCTGGATATACCATAGTACGAGGACCAGCCAAATGTACTTTAGCACCCATTTTTGTAAGGCCATAAATGTTAGATCTTGCTACACGGCTATGCATAATATCGCCTAAGATAACAACTTTTAAGCCTTCAATAGATTCTTTTTTCTCTAAAATGGAGTACATATCTAATAATGCTTGTGTTGGATGCTCATGAGCGCCATCACCAGCATTGATGATGATAGGATCTACTGCTTTAGTAGCATATAGAGGAGCCCCTTCAGCACTATGACGCATTACAATAGCATCTGTGCCCATATAGGACAAAGTTAGCAAGGTATCACGGAAGCTTTCACCCTTCCCCATGGAAGAACCGCTTGGAGAAAGATTAATAACGTCAGCCCCTAAATATTTGCCGGCTAATTCAAAGGAACTACGGGTACGAGTACTAGGTTCCATAAAGAGGTTAATAATGGATTTCCCCTTTAAAAGTGGAACCTTCTTATCATCAGAAAGAACGATTTTTTTCATTTTCTTTGCCACATTTAAAATCAATTTGATTTCTTCAGGTGACACATTTTGCAAACCCAATAAATGTTTGCCTTTTAGGCTAACTTGTCCCATGATTTCCTCCTAACTCACGTAACAAAAAAGACCTTTTGCCCAGGGCAAAAGGTCAAATAGTTTGCACAAAGAAGCCCTTATGGGGCGCTTCAACTATATTCCTTTCTCAGCCTCTCTGGACTAAATTAAAAGGTTTTGTAATATGCAATGGTCTCTCGTACCATGGATGCATTTTCTTTATTTATTGTACTGAATCTCCTCTTGAAAGTCAATGTGAAAGCAAAAGTTCATAAGTATTTTAAAAAGAGGACAAACCCTTAAAAGTGGCTTGTCCTCTCTATACTTTACCAATTGTTTCCTTATAATCAATCTATAATTAGATACAAATAATTTTCATTATTATAAGCTAATATTACTGACCCATAGGATATAATTTTGGTGGATTTTGATCATCATTTTGTTGATCTTGCTGTGAACTATAAGGAGCTTGATCTTGTTGACCATTAGTCATTGGATTTTGCTGTGCATATTGTTGATTTTGTTGTGGTTGCCGTTGGTCACGACGACGTGTATTTTGAGATGCAGTCGGTCTAGGTTTAGTCAACTCATCAATAGATACAGCATTTGGAATAGTTACACTTGGTGTATCCTCATGTACATCATCAAGTTCACTGAAGGAAGGTCCTGTTTTAGCAGCTTGTGCTGCCTTACGTTCTGCCTCAATTTGTTGACGTGCAAGTTCTGCGCGATGACGAGCATTTTCTTGTTGTTCTTTGACACGTTGAATTGCTTCAGCTCGCTCTTTAGCTTTACGTTCAACTTCGGCTTGCGCAAGAGCTTGCTGACGTGCTTCTTCCGCCTTACGTTCCGCTTCTAAGTGAGCTTGGTAACGTTCTTCAGCAATGCGTTTTGCCTCTGCTGCTTGGCGTTCAGCCTCTGCACGTTCTGCAGCCAATCTAGCTTGCTCTGCTTTACGTGCCTCAGCAGCTATACGAGCCTCTTCTGCTTTGCGGGCTTCCTCAGCTCGTCTAGCCTCTTCTATGCGGCGCGCTTCCTCAGCTCTACGTGCTTCTTCTGCACGTTTCGCTTCAGCTGCAATTCGAGCTTCCTCTGCCTTACGAAGTTCTTCTGCTCGTTTTGCTTCTGCTGCTATACGAGCTTCCTCTGCTTTACGCAATTCTTCCTGCCGCTTTGCTTCAGCAGCAACGCGAGCTTCTTCAGCTTTACGAGCCGCTTCAAGTCGTTCTTGCTCGGCCTTGCGTTGTGCCTCAAGTCTAGCTGCTTCTAAGCGACGTGCTTCTTCTGCGCGGCGTGCTTCTTCGGCCATACGAGCTTCTTCAGCTTTACGGGCAGCTTCAATTCTTGCCTCTTCAGCCTTACGCGCTTCTTCTGCACGTTTAGCCTCTGCTGCAACACGAGCTTCCTCTGCTTTACGGGCCGCTTCGATTCTTACCTCCTCAGCCTTTCTCGCTTCTTCTGCACGACGTGCTTCTTCTGCTTTTCTTGCGGCTTCAATACGTTGTGCTTCTAAGGCTGCTTTTGCTTCTGCCGCTTTACGAGCATCTTCTTGACGTTTCGCTTCTAACGCAGCCTGTTCAGCTGCACGTTGTGCTTCTAATGCCGCTTTCGCCTCTGCAGCTTTACGTGCTTCTTCTGCGCGGCGTGCTTCTAATGCTTCTTGTTCTGCTTTTCGCTGTGCTTCTAAACGCGCTTTCGCTTCAGCTGCTAAGCGTTCTTCTTCAGCTTTTTTTGCCTCTAATGCTGCCTTTTCTGCTGCCCGTTGTGCTTCAAATCGAGCCTTGGCTTCTGCGGCTTGTCTAGCTTCTTCAGCTTTACGAGCGGCTTCAATACGAGCCGCTTCTATTCTACGTTCTTCTTCAAGACGTTTCGCTTCTGCCGCTACACGAGTTTCCTCTGCTTTACGGGCCGCTTCTAAACGATCTGCCTCAGCCTTTCTTGCAGCTTCAATACGCGCCATTTCTGCTTTACGTTCTTCTTCGGCCTTACGTGCTTCAGCTACTTTTCGATCAAGCTCAGCTTTTCTTTCAGCTTCTAGTCGTTTAGCTTCTTCTGCTTGGCGCATTTCTTCAGCTTTTTTAGCTTCTAATGCAGCTTTTTCTTTTGCAGCTTGTGCTTCTTGAGCCGCCTTCAATTCAGCAGCTTTGCGATCCGCCTCAGCTTTCTCTGCTAGTTTTCGCTCCACTTCAGCATGTTTTGCTTCTGCTGCTTTACGCGCCAATTCGGCCTTTTCTGCTGCTATACGAGCTTCTTCAGCCTTCTTACGCGCTAATGCTTCTTCTGCATCTTTTGCTTTTTTGAGTTGTGCCTCTTTTTTAGCATCTGCCGCAGCTTTATCACTCAATTTTTTTGTTTCTTCATGAGCGATATTCTCTGCCTGCTTACTAGGTGTCAATGTGGATTTTGTAGTATCTACAGTACCTTTATTGCTATCTTTACTACCTATAGGACCTACTGGAATTTGCGTAGTCCCTTGAGTTGGATGACCTAAACTATCTTTTACATCCTTAGGAACATTAACAGCAATAGTTTGATGTTTTTGTGGATTCGCAAGAGATTCAGGAATTAACAAGAACCGTATCGGCAAGTTAGATGCCCCTGCAGGCATAAAGTTTAATGTTAATAAATCACCTGCGTTATAGTTACCCATGATGCGACTATCTAAAATAGTTCCATCCCCAAGGGCAGAGATACCATCAGCACCGCCAATATGATAGGTTCGTGTATCTGTTTGACCTCGACGTGCGCCTTGTTGATGAAGTGCTTTTACCGTAAAGGAACCGGAATAGGGACCACCAAGAGGGTTAAAATACAATCTAAATGGTTCATTACCTTTTGTAGGAATTTTTAAAGTATATGAAACACCATAGTTACCACGGTCACGAACAAATGCTTTATTTTGCATTTCGTCTACACCGTTGATAAACATATCTTCACGGTCATTACCGATTTCTACAAAAGCACCACCTAATGTAGTATCAAAAGGTGTGGTAACCTCCATATTACGCTTAGACCCAGTATAGGTACCGCGCAACTGAATTTCATCAATAGGTAAATTCTTAGCCCAATGAGATGCATCAACAGCATCCATCCCCATAGGCAACATCATAACACGAGCAAAGATTGGTGCCTCTGTTTTAATATCTACGATACCGGTAAATAATGCATCTTGATATACTGGTGTATTTTCCAAATCACTAAAGATTAATTGGCGCCCTTGTGGCGGAATACTTAGCGAATATAAAGGTCTCGCATTGGGACTTTCATCTAAAGGATGCTCTAAGTCCTTTCGGGATAAATCACGACCAGCAGCGAAATAATCTGGTGTAGCCACAGATTTCAACTGTCTCATCACATGAACAGTATTGGGATACGCCGATTGATTCTCCAATACGATAGCAATCTTATGAGGCTGATCCATTTCATTTACATGGTAAAAATAGATACGACCATTTCCATTAATTGTACCTGCACTAAGTGTACCACCTACTGGTCCTACATATTCAGGGCTATCTGATAGTAGCAATGTATCCGTTTGAGACACCAAACTTGGTGGCAACGGAGAAAACTGAAAATATCCAATTGATTGTAAATCTATATCACGAGCCTCTACATGGCCTGTAAGAGCAGCCATGGCGGCCATCGCTGCGGCTACACAATATTTTGATTTATAAGAAAACATATATTAATACCTCTATATTTCTTCAAGCCCCATAGGGTCATACGTAAGTGCTAATGCTTCGATTTTCTTTAAACGATGTCCAATACCCGACTTAGATAATTCGCCATCCATCAATTCTTCAAGTTCTTTCAGACTCGCTTCTGGATTGTCCCATCTCAATCTTGCTACAATCCGCAACTTTTCAGGCAACTCATCAATACCAATTTCTCTATCGATAATTCGAATAGCCTTTACCTGGCGTACTGCAGCATCTACAACCTTTTGCAAATTTGCAGTCTCACAGTTTACTTGTCGATTAATTTGATTTCGTACAGTTTTCATTATGCGCACGTTTTCAAATTCCATCAGTGCTGATTGAGCACCCATAATTTGCAAGCAATTCGTTACAGCGTCCCCTTCTTTAAGATATACTACGTACTCTTCCTTACGCTCAGTCAAACCTGCATGAATATGAAATAACCGCAATACATGTATAATTTCCTTTGCAAAATTCTCATTGCCGGTCATAAACTCAAGATGATAATCACTTTGTGGCTTATTAACAGAGCCACCGCCTAAAAAAGCACCTCGTAAAAAAGCACGTCGTGCCTCCATAGATTTAAGCCAACTACGAGGAATTTGTTCAGTTACAGGCCATAAAGCAAGATCTTCTAACGCCTGTCGCCCTTCTATAGATGGCTCTACAGATAAAGTATACATATTTTTCTTGCGCAAGTTTAGCCCTTGTCGTACTAATACATTGGTAGGTAATTCATATTGTTTTTTTAATATGCCTAACAAGCGACGAGCTACTGCATTATTTGCAGTAGCCAATCTAATACCAACAGCACCCTTCATCCCCAGAATGATAGATCCACCCATGCGCAATAAGCAAGACGCTTCAATTTTCATGGCCAAATCTGCATCACTAGAGGATTCATATTGGCATAATTCATTTTTTACATCTTCAGCAAATGACATAGGTGTCCTTTCTCATTAATGATCATCTCGTTGGAGATAATACTCTAGGATATGTGGTTCAGTATTTGATTGCATAGCATGCACAATATCCATAATTACTTTACCTAACCGTTCAGGATCATGAACAGCGGGCTTTTTAGGACTTATCAATGTAGCCCGAATCGTACGTATTCCTCTAGCTTGTAGCTTCTTAGTATCTAATACTACAGGCTCTGAACCTACAGCACTATATTGTTCTACCATTTGAATTGGTAGTGGTCCATCGTTAGCAAGTACAGTATCTACAATGCCTTCACCACCATGTGCAATGAGAGCCTCCACATGATCACTTAAGGTATAACCTGTAGTTTCACCAGGTTGAGTCATAACATTAGCAATGTAAATTTTATTTGCCTTGCTAGCGCGTACATGAGATGCAATTTTATCAGTTAACAAATTCGGAATGATACTTGTATATAAGCTACCTGGTCCAAAGATGATAACATCTGCTTCATCGATAGCACGTAACGCAGCACCTTCTGGTTTTGGCTGTGCTGGCTCACTATACATATGGCGAATGCGTTTACCAGAATTAGGAATATTACTTTCACCTTCTACGATAGTACCATCGGTCATCTCCGCTACTAATTTAATGAACTCAGTAGACGACGGAATTACACGGCCTCGTACACGTAACAATTTACTAGCCGCTTCAAGCGCTTCCTCCACATCGCCATCATATACTTGAGCAAGTGCTGTGATAAAGAGATTACCAAAACTATGCCCAGATAGCTCATTTTCCCCTTCAAAGCGATAACGGAAAAGATTTTCCATAACCCCTTCTTGTTCAGCTAATGCAATCAAGCAGTTTCTCAAATCGCCAGGAGCAATCATTTTAAAATCTTCACGCAAGCGCCCCGATGAACCACCATCGTCAGCTACGGTTACAATAGCAGACAAATTAGAGGTGTGTATTTTTAATCCACGTAATAAATTTGATAGCCCTGTACCACCGCCGATAACAACGATCTTAGGACCTTTATCGAGGCGTATATTTTGGAAAATAATATCTGACACCTTACTATCAGGATTAGGTAATACAGCACGAATAATCGTTTTAATAACCTTACTCGTACCGATTAACATTAACACAGCGCCAATCGATAGTACAACAGCGCCTACAGCAATGAGCACATTATAATTGTAAAAGCCCGTCATATTATAAGAAAAGGCTAATACAATATCTTCAAGAACGGCAAGCCATTGATAATTAAATATCAATGAAATGCCTATGATTAAAAGACCTACACCACAACTAAATAGGGCAAGCCAACGTTTTATATTTAGGCCCGGAATAAGCCACCGAAACCATCTTTTTCGCAACATATGAACCCCTATCTAGTTACCAAATGTTTTAATTTCATGAGGATTATAATCTTCTTCTACATTATTTTTCATCATATCTCGATGTTCTACAGAAACGCGATAGCCGTTTTCTAATAGATGCGAATATAATGCTTCTGCCATAGCCACAGATCGATGCATACCACCTGTACAGCCTACAGCAACGATAAATTGAGACTTCCCTTCTTGTTCATAATTAGGCACAAGAAAATCAATGGTATCAAAATAACGCTTTTTAAATTCCTCTGTAACTTCAAAAGAATGAATATATTCATTTACAGCTTTCACACGACCTGTTTTATGACGGAAATCTGGAATGTAGAATGGGTTTGGTAAAAATCGAACATCCCAAACCATATCCGCATCCAATGGTAATCCATATTTAAAGCCAAAGCTTACAACTGTAATAGACATGCCATGTCCTTCGTCAACTTGAGTGAATCGAGTTTTTAAATACTCTTTGAGGCTCGCAGTTTTCATATTCGTTGTATCAATAATGAAGTCTGCTTTATGTCGTACAGAATTTAATATCTGACGTTCTTCTTTCAAACCTGTAGTGATCATTCCATCTGGAGCCAGTGGATGGCTGCGACGACTTTCTTTATATCGTCTAATTAACGTCTCATCTGTAGCATCCATAAAGACAATTTCATAATCTACCTTCATTTCTCTTAATGTTTCAAGAGATGATGAAAGGGCTTCAAAGAATTCACCACCGCGAATATCTACAACTAAAGCTACACGGTTTGTACGTTCTCCACCTTGTCGACAAATTTCACTTAGCTTAGGAATAAGTACAGGAGGAATATTATCAATACATAGATAGCCCATATCCTCTAATGCTTGTAGAACCTGAGTTTTGCCGGCACCAGACATGCCTGTAACAATTAATAAACGAAATGCTTCCATAGTTTTACTCCATTATAAAAGATTCTTTTCTATCCAGTGAGCTACACCATCTTCATTATGATGACCACATACTTCATTAGCCACAGATTTTACATGTTCTGTTGCATTTGAAACAGCTACCGAATATCCCGTTTCACTTAACATAGAAATATCGTTCTCTGCATTTCCAAAGGAAACTATATTTTCAAGACTAAGATTATTATCTAGAACTAATTGAGCTAATGCACGCCCTTTTGATACATTCGGTGCAGTGATTTCGAGGAAATCTCGTTGACTACGCACTAATGTAACTTGATTACCAACTAATGGGGTCAAGATATCAATAATTCTATCGATTCCTTCTTCTGTATCGATAGCAATGAGCTTATTGGGTTCTGAAGAAAGTGTATAAATTGTATCACCTAAAAACTCAGCTACAGCCCCTGTTTGCTGTTCATAATGATCGGATTGCCAATTTTTATGATGACACAGTAAATGATCATCTACGTACGATTGTATATGCCAACTATATTGTTGACCGAATTGAAAAACACGATGTACTACATCTATAGGAACAGTTTGTTCAAATAGCTTATATCCCGTTTCTAACTCCTGGATTAAACCACCAGAGAACAGTATCATAGGAACATTACCAAGTTGTAATGCTAATCCAATTGGTTTTGCCGTTTGATACATGCGTCCAGTTGCAATTGTTATACCAATTCCCTTCTGCTGCAAGCGATGCAATACATCAACTGTATACGCAGAAACTGTATTATCACTTCGAACTAACGTCTCATCACAATCGATGGCTACCATTTTTATATGAGAAAAAGAAGGATTCATTCTTACCTCCTTCACAAGAAAATCTAATACTCTTTATTATACCATTTATAATACTTATATAGATAGAAATATACAGTAATCCTCTATCAAAAATATTTTACACCTCCCAGTAATAAAGCTAATAAATGATCAAATTAAAGATAAGTATAATTTGTATATAAATCGATCTATAATTATCAAAATTGCATAATAAAAGGCATTCTATATCAATTTATTATAGAATTTTATATATTAACCATAAAAAAAGAGACTCCCGAAGGAGTCCCTTTTATATGGTTAACTATCAAATTAGAATTTGTAGTTAAGGTCTGCACGGTAGAAGTCGTTAAGATCAGCACCGTCTTGAGTTTTCCAGTCGAAACCGTAGTTAGCGGACAAGCCAACGTTGTTTTGCAATGCATAGTTAACGGAAGCCATCCAACCTTTAGCATTTGTAGTGTAAAGGTGGTTGTAAGTAGTATCAACGATAGGAGCGTTAGCTTTAGCGTTGAAGTATTGACCTTTAACATCCCAAGAACCTTTTTTAGCGATGTTGTAGTCGCCATAGCCAAGACCTGCAGTCCAAGCTTGAGATTCATCAACGTGGGAGTCTTTCAACCATTCGCCACCAACCCAAACTTTGTCGAAGTTAGCATCAGCGTTGAAGCCGTAGATGTTTTTGTAACCATTAGTGCTATCTTGGTTTACACGATCGTAGAAACCACCAACCATAGTGTGTTTACCTACTTTACCTTTTAAGCCAAGGTAAGTGTTAGTTACGTTTTGGTCTTTAGTTAAGCCAGCTGCTTCACCGGATACCATGTAACCGTAAGCTGCTTGAGCCATAATTTTGTCGTTGCCAGCGTTCAATTGAGCACCGTCGAAAGTACCATCAAATGCTAAGCCGCCACCGATAACTTGGCCGAAACGACCAGCTTTCAAGGATACGCGTTCGCCGAATTTATGGTTTACATAAGCGCGGTCGATTGTAGCGTTTGCATTACCACCGTTTTGGGAGTTACCCAATTCGAAGTTGCCAGAAGTCAAACGAACAACTGCGTCAGTACGATCGTTTACTTTTGCATTGAATTGTACACGTGCACGAGCGTCGAATTTGGATTTTTCATGTTCAGCATCACGGTAACGAAGACGAGCATCACCAGTAACTTTTACGTTACCTACGCGGTCTTCCAAGCGAGCTACACGAACGCCCAAGTTGTTCAATTCGTTGGAGAATTCATCAGCCAAACGGTTGATCATAGCTTGTTGTTCAGCGTTAGCGCGGTCTTGGTTAGCCATAGCTTTAGCTACCATTTGAGCCATTTCGTAACGAGTGATGTTGTTTTGGCCTTTGAAAGTGCCATCTGGGTAACCATTAACGATACCAGCGTTTGCCAATTGGGAAACTGCTTGGTATGCCCAAGAATCTGGAGTTACATCGGAGAATGGGTTAGCTGCGAATGCAGTAGTTACACCCAAAACTGCTGTTGCTGCGAAAATTGCTGCGAATTGTTTTTTCATAGTTGAATTCCTTCTTTCTGAAAAAAATAGAAATATTAAATGTTACAAGTCATAACATTCACATTCTACTCTGTTCTTAAGAATAAGAATTTTTGGGAGTGTCCACGTTTCCTCGCCACATTCTACATCGAAGTTCTTCGTTTCATGTGTTTGTTACTTCTTGTAGGGTGATATTAGCACAACCAAATTTTCGTGTAAACCCTTTTTTCTCAATTTCATTCTCATTATAAAAATTTTATAATTTAAAACGACCTCGAATTTAGATTTTATCTGGTTTTATAAGGTCTATTTTTTTTTAGTAAAAATATCAAATTTATCTTTTTTTATGTTAAATGAGATTTGTTATCATATATATTATTAAGTTTTGCTAATTAATGATATATTTATTAATTAGCAAAGGGCTATTTTATGCATAATTGGTTCATAAATACCTCATACAATATCTTGTGGAATAGATCAATATACATACTAATCAAATTAATTTTTAACGTTCACTATATATAGATTTATTTTACTATATATATACTATTATATACAAAAGTAAATATTATTTATCTATATATAACAAAAAAAGACTTCCGAAGAAGTCTTTTTTTTGTTTGTGAGGGAATTAGAATTTGTAATTTAATTCTGCACGGTAGAAATCGGAAAGATCGTTACCTTTTTGGTCTTTAGAGTTGAAACCATAACCAGCGGATAAGCCTACGTTATCTTGTACTGCGTAGTTTACGCTAGCCATGTAACCTTTGTAACCATTAGATGTATTTGTTAAGTCATATGCTTGGTCCCAAGTGGAGCTTACGATTGGAGCGTTAGCTTTTTGGTTGAAGTATTGACCTTTCACATCCCATGTACCTTTTTTAGCGATGTCGTAGTTACCATAACCAACACCAGCTGTCCAAGCTTGGGAATCATTTACGTTGGAAGCTTTTAACCATTCACCACCAACCCAAACTTTATCTTTACGGAAGTCTGCATTGAAGCCGTATACGTCTTGGCCATCAGAGCTTACTGTGGAACCGTTATGGTTCAAGTTACCGCTAGATAATTTAGAGTAGAAACCACCAACTGTGGATTCTTGACCAACTTTACCTTTAACACCTACATAAGCTACGGAAGGGTTATCGGATTTGGAGTTACCATCAGCAGCACCTGCCATCATGTAACCATAAGCACCTTGTACTTGAACTTTGTCATTACCTACGTTCAATTGAGCACCATCAAATGTATCATCGTACATTAAACCGCCACCAATTGTTTGTTGGAAACGACCGCCTTTAGCAGATACTCTATTACCAAATTTGTGATCTACATAAGCACGATCAATTGTTGCATCAGCACCTTTTGTAGAATCACCGAATTCGTAATTACCTTTTACACGAACAACAACTTCAGTTTTATCATTTACTTTACCGTTGAATTGAACACGTGCACGGCCATCTGTTAAGGATTTACTGTTATTTTTGTAAACGCCTTTATCTTCAGAACCTTGGTAACGGATACGAGCATCACCAGTTACTTTTACATTACCTACACGGTCTTCCAAACGAGATACGCGAACGCCCAAGCTGTTCAACTCATTGGAGAACTCGTCAGCCAAGCGATTAATCATTGCTTGTTGTTCTGCATTAGCACGATCTTGGTTAGCCATTGCTTTAGCTACCATTTGAGCCATTTCATAACGAGTGATATTGTTTTGGCCTTTGAAAGTGCCGTCTGGGTAACCATTAACGATACCAGATTGTGCTAATTGGGATACAGCTTGGTATGCCCAGCTATCTGGAGTTACATCGGAGAATGGGTTAGCAGCGAATGCTGTTGTTACACCTAATACTGCTGTTGCTGCAAAAATTGTTGCAAATTGTTTTTTCATAATGAATTCCTTCTTTCTTATAAATAAGAATTTATATTATCAGAAGACATTCACTGTATAAGTGGTATAACTATGAAAGATATATTAGGAGTGTCCACGTTTCCTCGACTATATTTTCTATCACAGTCTCACCTCTTTATTAGTGGTGCCTTTCTGTGATTAGAATATATCACCGTCCAAATTTTTTGTAAAGCATTTTGTACAACTAAATTTTATGAAATTTCTTTCATGAATAAAAATAAGCTTATAAACATAGATTTTATCTATATTTCTTGAAATTAAATTTTATACAATTTCATTTTATTTATCTAAAATTCATGTATTTTAGATGATAAACCTACAACTTTTAATTATTAAAAATAATAAATATTGTATTATTTAATATGTAATCCTAATATACAGACCTAAAATATTATTATATTCCTCTTTTCTATTATTAATATCTTTATTTTGTCTCTCTAATTTATATTAGTAATAACCTTATCAATGCCATGCATCATATATTAGCTCTTAAAATATGTCATTAATAATATTAAGCTTTAAATACCCCATTATTTAAATACAAAAAACCTCTCTATAGTAATTACTACTATAGAGAGGCTTTTAGAAGCATTAAATTGCATAGGATACAAAACCTAGGACGTGATCAACTGGAACAGGACCAATGAAACGACTATCACTAGAATGATTTCGGTTATCCCCCATCACAAATACATGTCCTTCAGGAACTGTAACAGGTGTAGAACGTGTATAATTCATTTTTGTATCTTTGGTATATGGTTCTTGTAATTGTTCACCATTACGCCATACATGACCATCTTTAAACTCTAATACATCACCAGGACGACCGATAACGCGCTTAACCCATACATCATTAGTTTGAGCAGCTTTATTAAAAACTGATGCATAGTTCATCAATGGTTCTTCTACATCATCTACCCAAGTACGTGCGCGATTAACACGACTATCAATGATTACAATTTGACCATAATTTGGCATTTCATTCATAATATGATGCCATTTCGTTACAATTAAATATTGGCCATTGTGTAATGTATCCTCCATTGATTCACCAGATACACGTGTTGGTTGAATCAAGAAAATATGAATTACCATGGCAATAATTAATGCCAATACAATGGCATAAATCCAATCTAATATTTCTTTTACTATTTTATTACTCATATTAACCCCTTAATGACCGTTCTTTGTAAATCTACCACCAAATACATCATGTACATCTTGAATCGTAATAAATGCCGATGGATCTACTTCATAAACAGTATTTTTTAACCTCATAATTTCAAGTCTTGTTACTACAGAATATAAAACATGCTTAGGTTGCTTTAAATAGCCCCCTTCACCATACATAATTGTAACACCACGATTAAGGTTCGCATTTAATGCATCTGCAAGATTCTTAGAGTTCTCTGCATCTGTAATAATCATTACCCCTTTAGATTCATCAAGGCCTGTAATTGTAATATCGATCATCTTATAAGCAATGAAATAAGCGATTAAGGAATACATAGCACTATTCCAACTATATACAAAACCTGCGGCACCAAGAATAATGAGATTCATGGCCATTACGATTTCACCAACGGAGAAAGTGGAACGTCTATCAAAGATGATTGCCACAATTTCAGAGCCATCTAAAGAACCACCATTACGTATTATGAGGCCTACCCCAATACCTAAAATGATACCACCAAAGATAGAACCTAAGAATGGATCTGTTGTGATAGGTGTAAAATCATGAGCAAAGGTAGAGAAAATTGCCATCCATACGATAGAAAATAGTGTAGAGAAAGTAAAGTTTTTGCCATTAGCTCTATAGCCAATATATAAGAAAGGCAAGTTAAAGAGTACGACGAAAATACTAAAAGAAATTCCGGAAAGCTCTGCAGCCATCAAGGAAATACCAACTACACCACCATCGATGATACTATTCGGTACTAAAAATAAATCTAAGCCTATAGTATAAATTAGAGCCCCTAAGATCATCATTAAGCAACGCATAATAAAATTTGACCACTTATGCGTTGAAGCTTCATTTTTCATGCACTTCTCCTTTACCGTACAACTGCTCCATAGCATGTAGTCTCTTTTCTTCCAACTCACTAGAGTCCATCATATCACTTTGTATATCATTAGCAGTTTGGTTTAACTGTTTTGTATAACGTAAACCAATAACAAAAGCAGTCAAATCATCTACAGGCTCTGGTGGAAATTGCATAGATGTAGGGATAATCTTACGCCACCCTGTAGGTGAATTATATTGCCAATATAATTTTCGAGCTTCCTCAGTACTATGCGATTCATCAATTAAACTAGTAGTAATTCTGTGATTTCGTCCAATTTGTTGGAGAGATGGATATAAATATTTATGATTTGTACCATTTCCACATACCATATGAACAATACCATAATATTCAGTTAATATACGTTCAATTTCACCATTGAACTGTTTTGTCATAATAATTTTACGACATACCATAGTACCAGAAGGTGTCACAATTGCTACACCTGTTTTTTCATTGCCTGGATCTACAGCCAAAATGTACGTAGTATCAGTCATATTACTATCCTCATTTCTAATACAGCATTTATATTTTAACACAAAACGAAGGTCTTATGTAAAAATTTACATAAGACCTTCGTTTAAAGTATATAAACCAAATTACTATTCAATTTAATAAGCTGGCATTTTAGCCTTATCATTAAAAACAGGCATTTGAGTAATACGTAACTTAAGATGTACAGGACCAGATGAATATGTATCACCATCAACATACGCTTCCACATGAACCTTGCCATGTATTGTAGCAATACGACGAATAGCCGTAAACAAATCATCCCCTGGTATCGTTCCGATATCACCAGATAAGGAGTCTGGAATAATACCTTTCTCTCTTGCCTTTTCATTTACTTGCTTTAAGAATTGAAGCATAGCAGATTGAGCGTTAGGTCCACCATCCATTACAGCAGAATGAATTACTTCCCCATTTTTATAAATAAATTGTTGTGGGTAAACTTGGATAACTGCTACCGCTGGTTCACCAGCAATAATATTTCCAGCAGCAACCACTTGAACCACCATTGGAGTCTTTGCACTATTAAGCTTTTGTGTAGCTACCTCAATATTCTGACGATCTACATATACAACAGCCTGACCTTGATCTTCTATACCAAGACGACGTAATACCAATTTATTTGTATCATCAATAATATTTTTGATGGCTGCATTGCTATCTTCTTCACTTAAACCAGGTCGAACAACAGCTTGCGCCAATAATTGATCAACTTGGAAAAGAATTGTACCTTCACGCAAATGAATAATGCCATTTTGCAACTGTTCCTGCGTTGTCTGTAAATCCTTAATATGAGCTTCCATCTTGGCTCTTGTAGCCTCTAAATCAGCTAATTTTTTAGATACTTCATCATATGAAGCTTGAAGTGTAGCTAACTCAGCTTCAGTCGCATCTTTAGCCGCTTGTGCACTAGCCAACTCAGCCTTAGTTGCATCAACCTCTTTACGAATTTGCTCTATTTCAGCCATTCGTTCTGCTAATTCTTGTTTATTTTGCTCAAGCAATGCTTGACCACGAATAAGCTCTTGTGTTTTAGCAGCCACCTCATCATTGAGTTGCTTCATATCCGCTCGCAACTGATCCATCCCAAAGAGTGCTGTTCTTACACTTTGAGAAGTAATGGTTAATACCCCTACTGTAGCAGCAGCAACTAATAAACCTGTTACGATAGTAACAATAATCGATGTATGCTTAGGCCTTAATCCAAAGAGGGACATGCGACGCTTACCAACTTTGGTGCCTAACTTATCCCCCATGTAGGCAATAAGTCCACCCATAAGGGCGATAATAACTAATATTTTAACACCTACTAACATCGAGTCCCTCCTTTCCTAAGATTACACAATTATTTTGTTCAAAAATACGATATTTCGTAAGTCAAATTTATTTCTTTATACGCTAAGTTACTTGGATACACGCCAATTTAAATATAAACCGGCAATGATACCTAATGTATCTGGAATTAATGCGGCAAATACAGTCGGCAATGCACCACCTTTACCTAATGCACCAGCAAATGTCATCACACCATAGTAGATAAAGATGATTAAAATACTGATACCAAAGCCAATAGATGAGCTAGAGCGTTGTTTTTGAAGGCCTAATGGAGCACCTACAAGAGCAAATACAAAGCTAGCTAATGGAATTGTAAAACGTTGGTACATTTCCATTTCTAGTTTATTGGCATTCGTATAAGCAGCCTTATACGCTTTGATTTGATGACGTAATTCTTTGATTGTTAGTTCTTCAGGTTTACGTTGATCTTGTTGAATATCCTTTGGTGCAGATTTAATTGGCAAGGATTGCTCCTTGAATTTCATTGTACGTTCTACACCATCACCGGCGGAAATATCATAAATGATGCCGTTTTGCATCACCCAATATTGACCATTCCAAACGGCAGTATCTGCATTTTCAACCTGTTGTAGCTTGCCACCTTCACCAAATTGTTGCACCGTAATCATGCTTAACTTTTTAGTTTCTGCATTGTAGCTTTTAGCATACATCAATGTACCTAAATCATTACCATTCATCGTTTTTAAAACGATATGATTTTGTGTTTGAGGTGATGCATTTTTCATAATCTGTTCCCGTACAATTGTTTGATACATATTATTTGTACGTGGTACAACAAATTCATTAAATGCGACAGCCCCAATTGAGATGATGAGAGCGATGATGTATACCGGCATCGCTAAACGTAAAAAGCTAAGACCACCGGCACGCATAACAACAATTTCACTGGTGCTACTCAAACGACTAAATGTCATAAGAGAAGCCAATAACACTGACATAGGGAATGTTAAGATAACAATGCTTGGTAAAGCCAATACAAAGGCTTTCATAACAAGCAATAATGGAGCCCCATATTCAGTAATATATTGAGCAATTCTAAATAATGTACCGGTACCAATAAAGATACTGGTAAAAGCAAATACCCCAAATAGGAACGGGCCTACAAAGGCTTTTAGTATATATTTATCTAATAATCTCATAGTCCCCTCCTATAATCTAAAGTTATCCCCTAAGTAATGCTCACGAGCGATTGGATTGTTCGCGATTTCTTCTGGGGTACCTTCTAGGAGGATTTTACCACTACTCAAAATATAAGCCTTGTCTACAATCCCCAATGTTTCACGTACATTGTGGTCTGTAATCAAGATGCCAATACCTCGATTTTTAACATGTAAAATAATTTGTTGAATGTCAGCAACCGCTATAGGATCGACACCAGCAAAAGGTTCATCGAGAAGAATAAAATTCGGTTCTAATGCAAGACAACGAGCAATTTCTACACGACGACGTTCACCGCCAGATAGTTGCATGCCCATACGATCCCGAACGTGACCAATATGAAATTCTTCAATGAGGGATTCCACAATCGCTTCAATTTCATCAGACTTCTTTGATGTTGTTTGTAACATTGCGCGAATATTATCCTCAACGGTCATAGAACGAAAGATTGATGCCTCTTGTGGAAGATACCCAATACCTTCAGCAGCACGTTTATACATTGGAATATTCGTAATATCCTTGCCATCAACGGTAATGATACCAGAACTAGGTCGTTCAATGCCTACAATCATATAGAATGATGTAGTTTTCCCTGCCCCATTAGGACCTAGGAGCCCAACGACTTGCCCCTTATCAACGCGTAAACTAACCCCGTCTACAACATTGCGACCGCTAAAGGTTTTGACTAAGTTTTTGGTTTCTATATACATATTTAATCCTTATTGATTTGGAACAATGATAAGTGTACTACGACCACCCAATGTTTCAGCAGAATCATCAGCTAAACGAATTTTAAGCTCTGGCGCATTGAGTACATTACCATTTTGAACAGCATGAGCAGATCCAGATAAAAGTACAACTCCATCATTTTGATTAGGTGTTTGCGTATAGGTAGCACGCTCTGCAGAGCCAGATACATTTCGTTCTGGATTAGAGAATGTCACATCCCCTTGTGCTACTGCACGAATTTCTTTTAGCCACCCTTCAACTTGATTACCTGTCAAAGTAGTGCCTTCTGCAATCAAACGAGCATTGCCAGATACAAGACCATACTCTGTATCTGTATTATATTCAACTTTATCGCCGAAAATTTGACGATCGCTACGTTGTAAATGAACTCCGCCATTAGCAGTGAATTTATTATTATTGTAACTGTGCACTGATTGTGCAGACATAGCCATATCAGAACCAATCATAGATACGCCGCCATCAAGATTTGCTTCCTGAGTTTTTGTATTATACCATCCATTGGCACCAGTCATCGTTTTATCAGCTTGAGTAATTACCACATTACCTTTTGCATCAGCCATTCCCGTATTGCCATCATAAGATAATGTATCTGCGCTAATAGTCAAAGGATCATTTGCGGCCCAAACTGTAACAGATGCTGTCATAAGCATAGCCAAAATAGCCATACCAATCTGTTTTTTCTTATTCATTATATTTCCTCGCATTACTTCTTCGTTAACTTTGCATTACCAATAGCTTTAATTTTCTTCAAGGACATATTGCCTTCAAGTTTATCACCAGTTAATGTTATATCTTTACCGTTATAGGTAAAGGCAGATTTAGATGTCAACGTTTTCGTCTTATTATCAAAGTGAAGTGCATCAGTTTTAAACTCAGCTCCATCAGTATTTGTGGCTGTAACACCTTGATCAATATCAAGGGAGTTACGATCACCGGTCAATACAGCGTGAGGTGCTGTGATTGTTGTAGTTACATCATCTTGATAAAAAAGACCTTTTAAATTAGTCAGCACAATAGCTTTTGTACGTGGATCATATTCAATCTTTTCAGCTGATAATGCCCATACTAGCTTGCCATCTTTTTCCTCTTGTAAATCGGCTCCTTGGAAGTTAACTAGTTGTCCATTCTGATTTTGAGTGGTACCAACATCACCAGAGTCTTTCATAATATATACGATAAGACCAATCAGAGCCAACACTATGGCGGCCACTATGGCAATTAATTTTTTATTGTTTTTCATGTGCCCTCTCCCGTGCAGCTACCTTCTTATCATAATCAATAATTTGATCCATCTTAGTCATCCAGCGATGTTGGAACCATAGCCACTCATCTGGATGCTCACGAATAAAGTCTTCTGTAACACGTACACATTCCTCAGTTAGACGATACATATCTGCATCTTCATCACCTGTATCTATATAATGTAAGGCTGGTAGAATGTGAACAATATGACCACCTTCTGGTTTTCGAGATGCAAAAATTGGAACTACTGGAGAGCCAAATTTTCTTGCAAACGTAGCAGGACCAATAACTGCCGAGGAATCTTGGCCTAAAAATGGAATCGGTAAACCATGTATATAGCCATCTTGGTCAGCTAAAAAACCAAGTAATTTTTTCTTTTTTAATGCTTTAGCAGCAGAAACGATTTCATTGCCACCACTAGCAAACACATCAAGGCCCACCATCTCACGATATTCATTCATAAGACGTGTAAATTGAGCATTAGGCTGTTTCTTAACAATAGTAGTGGATGGATAACCATGAGCCGCCATAGCAGCCCCCATCCATTCCCAGTTGCCAACATGTCCAGTAAGAACAATTATACCTTTATCTTCAGCGATAGCTTTTTCTAAATGTTCTACGCCTCGCATTTCAATATGTTTATTGATAAAAGACTTTGTCAGGTTTGGCATATATAAGACTTCCATAACACTACGGCCAAGATTTTTGAACAACTTTTCAATTAATTGTTCTGCCTCTTGATCATTCATGTTCATGCCAATCTTTATGTTTTTTATACCTCTAAGTTTTTGCTTCTTCGCTATGAGACCATATACTGGTCCTAAACTAGCGCCTATGAGCAAAATGAGCTTATATGGCAGTCGGCAAACGAGCCAGCTAATGCCTTTAACTAAATGGTATTGCCATTCGTTATTCATTCTGCCCACCTCCTTTATTGTCCATGAGCATGGGCCTCTCGTGCATAGTCTGCTACAACAGTTTCCCATAGACCTTGATTTTTCAAGATATATTCTACAGCCTCTCTAACGGCACCATGACCTCCATTGACAGTAGATATAAATTTAGCTAATTCTTTGACCTCTGGTACCGCATTGTTTGGCGCCATTGGTAAACCTACGATTTGGAGTGCCCCTAAATCATTTAGGTCATCCCCCATGTAAGCAATCTCTTCTAAATTGATTTGATGCTCTTTACAAAGGGTTCTTAATGCTTCTGTCTTATTGGCATGCCCCATAAGCAATGCATCAAAATGAAGCTCCTTAGCACGTCGCTCAACCATAGGAGATATCCGTGCTGTGATGATGGCAAGCTTAAGTCCTACTTTACGAGCTGCCGTTAATCCTAGGCCATCTTTTACAGAGAAAGACTTAAGCTCTTCCCCACTTGATGTGTAGATTAGAGTACCATCAGATAGCACGCCATCAACATCAAGAACAATCCATTGAATATTCATTATACAATGCCTCTACGCAATAAATCTGTAATATGAACAATGCCTAGACATTTATTATCTGTATCTACAACTGGTAACACCGTAATAGGGCGTGGTTGATTTTTCTCCATTAAATGAAGAGCTTCAGCCGCTAATTTGTCCTTTGTAATCGTACGAGGCATAGAGGTCATCATATCCTCTACAGGCCATTCTAAGAAATTACTGCCAGAATCTAATCCGCGGCGCACATCACCATCGGTAACAAGGCCTAATAAGTGACCTTCTTCATCAATAACATTAGTAGCACCTAAACCTTTTTCGGTCATTACAAAGAGTGCATCTCGCACTGTTGCACCTTTAAATACCGTAGGATTATCTTCACCACCATGCATAATATTTTCTACAGTCAACAATAATTTGCGACCAAGAGAACCACCTGGATGGAATACAGCAAAGTTTTCAGGTGTAAAGTGATGTCGTTCTAATAAGCATACTGCTAAGGCATCACCTAATGCTAAAGCAACAGTAGTACTTGTAGTTGGCGCTAACCCCAATGGGCAAGCTTCACGTTCTACTTCAGCTAGCAATACAATATCAGAATTCTTAGCTAATGTAGATTCTGGTTTACCTACAACACAAATTAATTTTGCACCTATGCGACGTAAGGATGGTAAGATACTGATGATTTCGCCTGTTTCACCACTATTGGAAAAAGCTAATACTACATCATCTTCTGTAATCATACCTAGATCGCCATGCACACCTTCACCAGGATGCATGAAAAGTGCCGGTGTACCAGTACTAGCCAAAGTAGCCGCAATTTTGCGACCAATATGCCCAGATTTTCCCATACCAGTACAAACTACACGGCCCTTACAAGCCAAAATCATATTTACAGCATTTACAAAATTGTGATCCAAACGAGAACTTAATTCCTCAATAGCACGTGCTTCCTCATGAAGTACCTGTGCTGCTTGTTCTAAAATAGTCACAAATACCGCCCCTAACCTTTTACGATTTTATCAATAGCTACTAAATCTCGTAGCAAAGCTTCAAAATTATCTAAGTATAACATGTTTGGACCATCGGATAAGGCTTCCTCTGGATTATCATGTACTTCAAAGAATAGACCATCTACACCACTTGCAACAGCGGCACGAGCCAAGTTTGGTACGAACTCACGATTACCGCTAGATTTTGTACCTGCACCACCTGGTAATTGAACACTATGTGTAGCATCAAATACTACAGGATAGTCAAAGGAACGCATAATTGGGAAAGCTCTCATATCTACAACGAGATTGTTATAGCCAAAGCTAAATCCACGTTCTGTAAGCATAAGATTTTCATTACCTGTTTCTTTCATTTTATTAAGAACATTTTCCATATCTTTAGGCGCCATAAATTGACCTTTTTTCACATTTACGCATTTGCCAGTTTTAGCTGCACCATATACAAGGTCTGTTTGACGACATAAAAAAGCTGGAATTTGTAAAACATCCAATACTTCTGCAGCCGGTTCGATTTGTTCAATGGAGTGAATATCACTTACAACTGGTACATTGAGTTCTTTTTTAATAGAAGCAAGGATTTTTAGACCTTCCTCAAGACCTGGTCCACGGAAAGAACCGTAGCTAGAACGGTTAGCCTTATCGAAAGAAGCTTTAAAGATATATGGAACTCCTAAGCGTTCACAAATTTCTTTTGCTCGTTTGCCAATAGCCAATGTACGGTCATAATCTTCAATAACACAAGGTCCAGCAAGGACAAAAAGACCTTTACCGCCACCGACTGTAATATCTTTAATTTGAACTGTTTTCATTTATTTCTCCTCTTGCTCGTAAATTGCATTTACACGAGCTAAGTCTTCCGGTGTATCAACACCGATAAATCGTTTATCTGTAAGAATAACACGAATAGTATAGCCATTTTCAAGAGCGCGCAATTGCTCTAACGATTCGGTTTGCTCCGCTGGTGTTGGTTCCATCTTTGCATAGTTTAATAAGAAATCTCTACGATATGCATAGATGCCAATATGTTTTAACGGCGCACGTACAAAATCATGACGTGGATACGGAATTAATGATCTAGAAAAATACATCGCATCATTGCGATTATTTAAAATAACCTTTACAGCTGATGGTTCATCGTATTCATCCTCCAATAAAGGAGTGGCTACAGTTGCCATTTGTAAGTTTGGATCTTCTTCAAAAAGTTGGGCCAATTCATCAATAAGTTTTGGCTCAATCATAGGTTCATCACCTTGAACATTAATAATGACATCTAAGTCTGTATAATGATTAGCAACCTCGGCTAATCGATCAGTTCCTGTAGGGTGATTAGGGTCTGTCATCATAACAGAACCTCCAAAGTTTTGAACTGCAGAATATACACGTTCATCATCTGTAGCAACAATAGTACACTCAGTTTTTGTCGCTTGTGACACTCTTGCATAAACACGTTCAATCATTGGTTTACCAGCTATATCCGCTAATGGTTTTCCTGGTAATCTTGTAGAACCATAACGAGCAGGAATAACGCATCCAAACTTCACAATAATCCCCCATTTCTGTTATTCGTGTATCTAATTATTATACACTAAATCTCTAAATTTTCTATGAATTCTTGTTTTTCAGAGATGAACTCAATTCCAATAGATAGCACTAGAATCGGCATTTTTAAGTCTTCAATTGCATGCAATTGACTCAACTTCACCGCATCCTTCTCCGTGATACAAATAGCATCTGCTTGATGAGCAAATGCCTCTTTCCAAATATCTACAACATCATCATTTTCGAAATTATGATGATCACCAAATGGCATTGTATGGACCACATTATATCCGATATCAGTCAATGTTTGTGTAAAGGATTGAGGGTTCCCAATACCACTAACCGCCATGATTCGATGCTTTTGATATGTATCGACGGGAGAACCATTTTCTCCGTTGGCCCACTCATCTAATGTATACATACATTGAGGCTTGTGGATTGTTTCATATACAGGTGTATTGGGAAGCATATGAGCTAAACGCTTACGGATACCTGAAACAACACCTGGTGCCACTTGATCCACCTTTGTAAGAACAATAATACTAGCTCTTTGTAAGCCACTAAGCGGTTCTCGTAATAAACCACGAGGTAATACATGGTCATAACCAAATGGATTAGAAGCATCAATAAGAACAATATCAATATCTCGAGCTAATGCGCGATGTTGAAATCCGTCATCCATAACTAAACAATCTGCACCGAGCTCATTTATAGCAATTTCTGCAGATTTAGCCCGTTCACGGCCAATGATCACATTAGACTTTTGCAATACTTTGGCTAACAACCAAGCTTCATCACCACTAATAAATGGCTCTACCAACATGGCACCATCTTTAGAAATAATTATATTTTTCTTATTATCCTCAGCTCGATAGCCACGACTAAGCACAGTAGGATGGAGTCCTTTTTGGGCGAGCACATCACATATAAATCTCACCATTGGGGTTTTACCTGTACCACCGGCAGTAATATTACCGACACTGATAACCGGAACGGTAACTTTAGTAACCCCTTTTCCCGCATCAAACCGAGCGTTTCGTATTGATACAGCCTTTTCGTAACCTTTACTTAGAAAGCCCAAGCTGGAACGAGCTATATCACCTAATATGGATTGATTCTCACCACTAACGATGGATTTAAATAATGCTTCCCCACTCATAGGTGACTCCTCCTATTATGTAACATCATAGATGAATCTAATAAATTATATCTAGCTTATGGAATAATATGGTGTTTTTCAAATAACTGACGTAACTCTTGTGTATTACGTTGTGTAGCACCGCGATTTTCACGAATAATATCAAGACAGTTTTGACCCATTTCCGTTGATAAATCCTTATCCTTACATAATCGCAATACCATATCAGTTAATTCTTTACCATTCTTCACCTGCTCACAAGCATGACGAGAATGTAATAAAGCGAAAATCTCTTTGAAATTGAACATATATGGCCCTACAAGAATTGGTTTACCATGTGCTGCCGGTTCGAGAATATTATGGCCCCCAGTTTTCACAAGAGAACCACCAACAAAAATAATATCCCCTAAGCTATATAAACGACCAAGTTCGCCAATAGTATCCAAAACAACTACAGGTATTCCTTCATGAACTGGCTCTGTCATATCACTACGACAAATAGCATTTAATTCATAACGCTTCGCTAGATTTTGAACATCATGACCGCGATATATCTCACGAGGCGCAATTAGTAAACGAGCTTGAGGGTATTCTTGTAATACTTGTTTAAAGGTCTCAAATATTGTTTCTTCCTCACCCTTATGTGTACTACCAGCAATAATTATAGGATGATTATTACCAAAGCCAAACTCTTCAAGAAGAGATTGTTTTTCTTCGTTTGATACAGTAGCGTACGTTTGGTCGTACTTCATATTCCCTGTTACGGTAATATCTGGTGTATGAGCTCCTAACACTTCAATATGTGCTGCATCAAACTTAGATTGCATACAAAAACGTTCAATAGAACGCAACATTTCTTTTGTGAATGCACTAATATATTTATAGCGTTTCATACTACGATCAGAAATTCGCCCATTAACCATCATAACAGGAATATCTTCTGATTGCGCAATACGCAAGAAATTTGGCCAAATTTCTGTTTCTACAAGCAAGATAGCAATAGGTTTAATAATATGCAAAATCTTACGTGTCAAATAAGGCAAATCAAGAGGGAAGAAAATAATACCTTCTGCCTCAGGAATAATGCGATGTGCCATTGCATGACCTGTAGCAGTTACAACAGATACGACCACAACGGCTTCAGGAAATTCCTTTTTTACCTCTTTTACTAACGGACTAGTAGCTACAATTTCCCCTACAGAAGCAGCATGAATCCAAATAGCACGACGTCCTTCAATTTTCTTTAGCAATGAGGCTGGCATATAGCCTGCACTCTGTTTGATACGCTCATAAAATCCATCTTCAAAGGCGAGACGGTATAAAATAACCGGAATCAAGCCAATCCAATAAAATATGAGCAATACATTATATATCCAGTACATGGTTATCCTTTGTTGGAGAATTGAACGGAATAGAGATGATTGTACAATCCGCCATTAACAGCTAACAGCTCTTGGTGAGTCCCCTGCTCTACCAAGTGGCCTTGATTAAGTACAACAATTTGATGAGCATTTTGAACTGTGCTCAATCGGTGGGCAATAACAAATGCAGTCCGCCCTTTCATGAGGCGATCTAGTGCCTCTTGTACAAGTTTTTCACTCTCTGTATCTAATGCAGATGTAGCTTCATCCAAGATTAGAATACGAGGATCTTTTAAAATAGCACGTGCAATGGCTACCCGTTGACGTTGACCGCCAGATAAGGAGCTGCCTCGCTCACCTACAACTGTATCGAGACCATCAGGCATCTTTTCTACGAACTCAAGAACATTAGCAGCCTTAGCAGCTTCATATACCTCTTCATCAGTAGCATCTAATCGACCATACAAGATATTCTCTTTAATTGTGGCATTAAATAATACTGTTTCTTGTGGTACAAGTCCGATTTGCTCACGTAATGATTTAAATGTAACATCTTTTACATTATAACCATCAATGGTAAGAGCGCCACCCGTTACATCGTAGAAGCGAGGTAACAAGTTAGCAAGAGTCGTTTTACCTGCTCCAGATGGACCAACAAGGGCTACACTTTCACCAGCCTTAACAGACAACGTGAAGTTTTCAAGCGCCGTTTTTTCACCATCATATGAGAAGGAAACATCTTTGAACTCTACATCGCCTTTAATAGATGGCAACGTAATAGCATCAGCTTTTTCTACAACATCAGTTTTAGTATCTAAGATTTCAAATACACGATCAGCTGCTGCTAAGGCTTTTTGAATGTTACCATACACTTGGCTCAAGCGTTTTACCGGGTTGGACAAGTTAATGGCATAAATCAAGAAAGCAATCAAAGAGCCTGCTGTAATAGTTCCTGTTACTACAGAATAGCCACCATACCAAAGAATGACTGCCACTGCAATAGCCGCAGAAAACTCAACCATTGGACTTAGTAAACTAGTCAACTTAGTAGCTTTAATAACAGCTTTAAAGTTGCGATCATTTTCATCTTCGAAACGCTTGCGCTCAAAATCTTCACGAGCGAAGGATTTCACAACACGAATTGCACTAATAACCTCTTGTAAAAGGGCTGTAATGTCAGCCACACGACCTTGTACATCATGACCTGCGACGCGAAGCTTTTTACCAAATACATTGATAATTACAAGCACTACAGGAACCGTAATAAAGGTAACGAGTGTCAATTTCCAGTCAATGAGAAGCATAGACACGAGAGAACCTATCAGTGTTACAGATTCTGTAATAAAGGAAATTAAGTTATCCACTACAGCAGACTGAAGCGCAGCAACGTCATTTGTAAGATTACTCATGATAACGCCTGTTTTACGGCGATCAAAATAAGATAAACTTAATTTTTGTAAATGATTAAAAATGGCCTCTCTTACATCGATGATGACACGCTGTCCAATGTAGGACATATTATAGGTTTGACCATAGGTAGCAAAACCGCGAATTAAGAATATAAGAATGATAGCCCCTACAATTAGGTTCAACATAAACATATTCTTTTCATCTAATACTTGGTCTACTACATTTTTAATTAGCCAAGGAACTACCAAGTAGGCTGCAGCCGCAACAATCATGCAAAATACTGCAAAGATCATGCGTTTATAATAAGGCTTTACAAAATATAAGAGCCTAGAGTAACTATTCATTACATTTCTCCTTACCGAGATTATATACTAATTCCGCTACACGCTTTACGGCGCCTGGTTCACCTAATTTATGATGTACTTCACGCAATTCACTGCGCATAGCTTTATTTTTCTCAACATCAGTTAGAAGAGGTTCCACTAAAGATACAATAGCCTGTGGTGTAACAGAATCTTGTAATAATTCAGGAATTACCTCTTTACCGGCCACAATATTAGGCAATCCTACATGTGATACATTTACTACCATTTTCCCAATACCATAAGTAATTGGGGATACACGGTACAGTAACACTGTCGGTAATTCCATCATTGCTGTTTCCAACGTAGCAGTTCCTGATGCGGCAAGGCACACATCACAAATCTGCATCAAGTCATACGTATGGTCTTCTGTAATCGTAACAGGCACCTTATGAGCATCGATAAAGGTTTCCAGCTCACTGCGATTGATGGTATGTGCTCGAGGTAAGAAGAATTGAATATCTT
The DNA here is from genome assembly GCF_024677885.1 of Veillonella faecalis. Classification (NCBI taxonomy): domain Bacteria; kingdom Bacillati; phylum Bacillota; class Negativicutes; order Veillonellales; family Veillonellaceae; genus Veillonella; species Veillonella faecalis. Next base: position 40,917 of record NZ_JALBWL010000005.1, on the reverse strand, counting down.
CATGGTTTGCCATCAATTGCTCACCACTTTTTAACATCGTATCAAGCAATGATAAAACCTCTTGTTTACGACTGCCAGGCATGAGTAAAACCTTTTTAGCTTCTTTACGGGCTCCAAAATATTCCTCAGCCTCATCTTTAGTCATTGTAGGATGTACAATATCTAATAAAGGATGTCCTACAAATTCTACATCGCATTTATATTTGCGATACGCTTCTGCTTCAAAAGGAAATATAGATGCCACCTTAGTGACATACTTGCGAATCGTATTGCCACGACTACTATGCCATGCCCAAATTGTAGGGGCAATGTAATATAGAACAGGAATCCCTAATTCATGAGCTACGGCTGCCAGTTTCATATTAAACCCAGGATAGTCTACACATACGAGAATATCCGGTTTTTCCTTCATCATGACACGTTTTAAATAGGTGCGAAGTTTAAAGAATTTTGGTAAGGATTTGACAATCTCTACAATCCCTATAACACCTAAATTTTTAATATCATATACGATGCGAACACCAGCGCGTTCCATCAAGGTGCCACCCATACCAAACATATCAACCGAAGGATCTATTTCTTTTAGTGCATTTGCAACGCTGGCCGCATGAGTATCACCGGATGCTTCTCCGGCAGAAAACATGACTTTCATTATGCATCCTTTCTGGAATTCACAAATTCTTGGTCTACAGCACAGATGACAATACCATGGCGATTAGCCATATCAAGTACGTCTTCTTGCTGAACAAAAATAGTCTTTTCTGCTTCAACAGCTAACACTTTACAGCCACTGTCAATCATAGACATTAATGTTTTAATCCCCACAGCAGGTACATCAAAACGCACGTCTTGATTTGGCTTTTCTGTTTTAACTACAACAGCCTCACCACGACCTAACTCACCGCCACGCAAAATGCACTTATCAGTACCTTCAATAGCCTCGATAGCCATTGCCGCTTTGTGTTTAACAACAACAGTTTGTCCAATATCAAGACCACCCATTTGTTTTGCTAATTCAAAGCCAAAGCAAATATCCGCCCATTGCTCATCAGTTGGTTGTGCTTTTGAAAGCACCCCCACCTTTGGCATAAATGGTTTTAGATATACGGTTTGATCTAAAACTTTAAATCCTTCTCTTTCAATTTCATCAACGATGGCAAGCATAATCGTGTCATCCTTGCGATTTTTCAAACGTTTAAGCACGCCTAATGTTTTCAAGTCTGGGAAAGCAAGGCCCTTAAAAAGAATTTCTTTAGTAACTTTGCCTAACATGGTTAGCTCCACAACACCTTCATTTTTCAAGGTTTTGAAGATTTTACCTAGTTTAGCAACACTAATATCATAGAAAGCATCGGCCTCAGCCTTCAAAGCCGGGTCTACATCTGGAACCACGCCGATAACAACTACCTCGTGACCTAATACATGAGCGGCTCGCATGAATTCTACAGGTAAAACTCCAATGCCTGCAATCAATCCTACCTTTGCCAAGACTATACCTCCTAGATGACCTACGGCCTATATATCAATTAGTAATTACAAATTTACAATAAATAATGCCTCAAAAAAGACATAATCATATACAATATATTGTACTATAAATGGATACTTTTTACCATTAAAACACTATGTTTTATGCCTATTTCTTCAACATTTTAACAGAATTATTTTAATCCCAATTTTACAACTTAAGAACGTAAAATATATTCAGATATTTTTATCAAAATATTTAATATTAATGAACTACTATTATAGAATTCTTATCTAATTAAAAGCCTAAATTTTATAGATTATATAAAAATATTAATATTTATAGATTACACAAAAAGACCTCGTACATTGTACGAGGTCTTTTGAATTAGTCGCGACGTGTACGCATAATACCACGATCGGCATTGCGTAAGAAGCGTAATAAATTTTCGATTTCTACAGAAGAATCAAGCTGCATTTCCATTTCTTCAATAGCCTTAGATAAGCTAAAACCAGAACGATAAATAATACGGAATGCTTGTTTCAAATCTCGTCGTACTTCTTCTGAAATACCTGCACGAGATAAACCAACAGAGTTAAGGCCGATAACACGCGCTGGTTGACCATCAGCAATAACGTACGGTGGAATATCTTGGACCACCTTAGCCATGCCACCAACCATAGCATTTCGACCGATCTTAACAAATTGATGAATACCTGCAAGGCCACCAATAACTACGCGATCTTCAACGATAGCGTGACCAGCTAAGCCTGCACAGTTACTCATAATTACATTATTGCCAACAATACAGTTATGAGCCACATGTGTACATGCTTGAAGCAAGCAGTTATTGCCTACACGTGTTTCTTCACCTTCTCCAGTAGCGCGGCTAATAGTGACAAATTCACGGATAACCGTTTCATCGCCAATATTACAATAGCTTTTTTCGCCTTTGAATTTTAAATCTTGCGGTTCCAACCCAATAGATGCGTTAGGATAAATCTCACAACGCTTACCAATGGTTGTCCAACCACCAATTACAACATGTGCACCGATTTGTGTACCATCGCCGATTTCGACATGTTCGCCGATTACAGCGCCAGGACCTACGATTACATCTTTGCCCAATTTAGCATTTGGATGGACTATGGCTGTACTATGGATGTTGGATTCTGCATTTTCCATGCCTACAACTATCACTACAATCACTCCTCAATCATTATACAAGGGCAAACATGTATTCACCGCTAGCGCACAATTTGTCGCCAACATAGGCACGGCCTTCAACCTTACCCATTTTACCTTTGATTTTTACAATATCAACTTCCATACGTACTTGATCACCAGGTTTTACAGGATGACGGAAACGAACTTTATCAATACCTGTAAACATAGGTGTAAGACCTCGGTTTTCTTCAGGGTATAGCAAAGCAATACCACCGACTTGTGCAATAGCCTCAGTCAATAACACGCCTGGCATTACTGGATTGCCTGGGAAGTGACCTTGGAAGAACAATTCGTTGAATGTAGCATTTTTAATGCCCACAGCGCGTTTCATAGGTTCTAACTCAACGATGCGATCTACCAAAAGCATAGGATAACGATGAGGTAAAATTTCTAAAATGTCTTCGTGATTAAGAATCATGGCTGTGTCTCCCTTATTTCTTCCATTATACTACGAGCCAATTTTGAGTTTAATTCATGACTCGATTTCATAGCAATTACATGACCTTCGATTCGTCCTAATAAGAATAAGTCGCCTACTACGTCTAATGCCTTATGACGAACTAATTCGTCATCAAAGCGAGGTACAGACAAACACTTCTCATCATCATAAACTAACGCATTATCTAAGGTACCACCTTTTGCAAGGCCCATAGCCTGTAATTGTTCTAATTCTTTCATAAATCCGATAGTTCTAGCAGCACTAATATGCTCTTTAAAGTATTCTGGTGAAACCTCAAAATCGCAATTTTGCGTACCAAGTAACGGATGACTGTTAACCGATGTAAATGTAATGCGATAGCCATCGTATGGCAAAATAACTACAAAACGATCACCATCATAAATAGCATGAGAGCGAGTTATTTTATATACATGACACGGTGCTGTTTGTTCTTGAATGCCAGCCTCTTCTATAAGGCCTACAAAAATAGCACTACTACCATCACCTACAGCAGGTTCAGGAGAATCCATCTCGATATAACAGTTATCAATATTCATAGCACTGAACGCAGCCATAACATGTTCTACAGTGAAAACCTTCGCTTCACCATTTTCCAATGTAGTAGCGCGCATAGTGTTCGTCACATTATCAATGTGTGCTCGCACAGAAGGATGACCTTCAATGTCCGTGCGGATAAACACAATTCCTGTATTTTCAGGTGCAGGTTTAAAAACCATATTCACTGGTTCACCGCTATGAAGGCCAATCCCTTGATATGAAATAGCCTGTTTAATCGTTTGTTGTGGCTTACTCATAAGAAAGTCCTTTCATAATCTGAATTCACGTTTACTATACACCAATATGTATTATACCCTATTTGCATAGGTGATACAAGGAATTTACCATATATTCAATGATTTTGAAAGCATTTTTCACATAATTAACTTTATATAAATTTAATTATAAATAGTACTTTATACACTGTAAAATAAAAAGAGACTTTACTATGCTTTATTCATGCGGCATCTAAATCGACACTGTACAAATACACATGTAAAATCTCTTTATATTTAATAATTAGCGATATACATCTGGCGGAGTTTCAATATGCTCGCCATAGAAACGACGTGTCCACTTCCAACGGTTATGAAGCCAGAACCAATCTTCAGGATATCTTCTAATATAATCTTCAATAAACTCATTTAAAAGCGTTGTTGTTACTGCTATATCACGTTTTTTATCATCTGTACGCTCCACATAAATTGGTGGATGTACTTCAATCTCATGCTTCTCAGAAAATGGACTATAATGTATTGTCACAAAAATGATAGGTACATCTTGCATACGAGCCAGTACAGCTGGTCCAGCAGCCGTCAATGTTTCATAACCAAAGAATGGTACAAGAACACCATCATCACCAGGATCCTGATCCATAATAAGGCCTAAAAAAGCACCTTTTTTTAGTTCATTGATCATTTCCCGCACACCAGTTTTATAAGTCACATGTTGGTGCATAATCTGACGATATTCATTGATAAACTTATCGGCATCACCATTCTGTTTCATGGCCACAGAAATCAACGGATACCCTTCCGAAGCAAGAACCCCCCCAAGGAGTTCCCAGTTGCCACTATGAACAGCCGCCAAGATTGCGCCTCGACCATTTTCTAAAGCATCATCTAAGTACTCTTTGTTAATAAACTCTACCATATCTTTGTATGCACCATCCTTAATTTCAGGATAGCGTAATACATCAATAATCATGCGACCAAAGCGTGTAGTACTAGCTTTCGCAATGCGTCGAGCTTCCTTGGGGTCATCGGTAATATTACAGAATAGAATTTGGCCTATCGCTAGGCGCTTGCGTTTAGGCGGCACTGCTAGCCACGCAATTTCACCAAGCAATGTACCAATAGCATATTGCAAACCTTTAGGTAATAAGCAAATAAAGGCACTAAAGATTTTCATAAACCTATACATGGATTATTAGCTCTCCTTCAGCTGTGCTTTCAAAGCGTCAATTTCTTTTTGTAGTTGTTTTACTGTTTTAACCATATCCGGCAAACGGTTTTCATAGGCTGCCAATTTTAACCATTCTTTATGTGGTCTCATAGGATAGCCCGCCATAATAGAATTAGATGGTACATTACCTGTAATACCAGTCTTTCCAGCAAATTGTACATTATCTCCAATTGTGATATGTCCAGTACAACCAGTTTGACCTGCAAAGATTACATGATTACCACATTTAGTACTACCTGCAATACCAACTTGAGCAATTAAGAAGCAATCTTCACCGATTTCCACATTGTGACCAAGGTGTACAAGGTTATCAATTTTTGTACCACGACGAACTAATGTAGATCCCATTGTAGCATTATCAATTGTTGTACAAGATCCAATCTCAACATCATCTTCAAGAATAACATTACCAACTTGTGGAATATGTGTATGTACGCCATTCTCTGTAGCAAAACCAAAGCCTTCGCCACCAATTACTGCTTTAGCACGCAATACAACGCGTTTACCTAAAATACAATTTTCATGAACAATAGCGCCTGCATAAATATCAGAACCTTCGCCAATACGCACATTATGTCCAATATAAACATATGGGCGAATTGTTACATTATCTTCAATGACTGCATTATCATTAATAACACAATAGGCACCAATAGAAACATTTTTTCCAATCGTTACATTTTCGCCAATAATAGCAGTGCTATGCACTTCTCTAGGAACAACAACAGGTGGATGGAAGAGTTCTAACACTTGTGCAAATGCTGCTTTTGCATTATCAACTACAATTTGAGCCATCGGTGCATCTGTCACTTCAGATTCAACGATCACAGCACCCGCTTGGCATAATGCAATATGTTCAACATATTCACCTACTGCAAAAGTTATGGATTGTTTTACGGCTTGTTCAAAGCTACGTGTCTCAGTAATAACAATAGATGCATCGCCTATAACACGACCACCTACTAATGTTGCGAGTTCCTGTAAAGTTTTTTCCAAGGTAAACTCCTCCCCCTGTAATAATCCTTAATTATTGTGCACTTTCCTCAGTATTAACTGCTGTAGTTTGACCTGCTTGTTGAGCATTTTGTTGTGCATCTTGTTGTTCTTGTGCTTTAGCCGCATTTTCAGCTTCTTTAATTTGGTCATCAGAAGCTTTGCCCATCTTCGCAATCAAATCATCAGTCACATCAGAGCCACCACCAACAACAGCACCTTTTTCGATAACAACATCAAGTTTTTTCTCTTTTACAAGTTCACCAACTTTTTGTTCTTGATATTGACGATATTCTTGTGCTTTTGCATTGGCAAAGGCGTTTAACTCTTGATTAGCTTGATTAAATACATTTTGTTTAGATGCTTCATCAGCGGCTGCAATTTTAGCATCCAACTCAGCTTTTTTAGCATTAATTTCTTTAGTGATTTCAATACCTTTTTCAGTGCTGTTTGCTACTTTCACGCTATCAACATAACCAATATTATTAGAACCACAACCACCTAAAACAGCCATAGAAGCCACTAAGGATGCACCTAATACTAAAGATTTAATACGTTTATTCATAATATAACTCCTTATTGAACTCGATAGGACGCTTTTACAGCATCAGTAATATCAAGCCCCTTAATATTACCACCATCATCGATGATGACTAAATCTAAATGTTGTTCCTCTGCAATAATTGCTACACGCATACGAACATCTTCTAAAATGGCCTCATGAAGTGCACTCACTTCAGCTTCCTTATCTGAAAGCTTTTTAGCCCAAGAATCATTCCAGTCCTGAGCAACAGGTAAGTTATTATTAGCAATAATAGATTGTGCTTGTTGTTGTACCATAGTATCCCGTTTTGCAGCCAACTCCTTTTGTAAAGATGCTGCATATTGGTTAAGCTCTTCTTGCCCTTTTTGTTGCATAGGAGCAAGTTCTGCTTGTACTTTAGCCTTAATAGAGTCCATATCTAGATTAGATGGTTTTCTCTTAGCTAATAACTCCTTCAATCGCTCCTCTTTCTTAGCCTTCTCTGCCATAGCTGCTTCTTTTTGTGCATCATCAATGTATACACGAGCATCATAAGCATAAAGATCTAACTGTAGATTAACGATTTCTAAATCATATTCATTAGGGCTAACTTTTAACTCAGCCAAATATTTTTGCGTAAGTTCGTTTCGTTTTGCATTTAATTGCTGATTCAATTCATTTTCTTTTGTTGCAATACGAGTTTGCAATTCCACCGTAAGAGCATCTGACAAGGTTGAATCTAATGCAAGAGATTTCAATTGTTCCTCTTGTGTCTCTGACTTGGCATTTAGAGCTTGTTGTTCAAGTTCATACTGACGTTGTAAAAGGTCCAATTCATTTTTAGCTTGTTTATAATCCTCATAAGAAGGATTAAACTCTAATACATCATCAATACGTACAACACCTATTGATACCCCATCAGGACTCTGCTGACGATTCGTCACAAATCCATAGGCCCAAACCATAGCACATAATGCAACAACGAGAAATATGGCAAATCCGATATATCGTTTTTTCCCGTTCATTGTCGTTCTCCCTTACATAGAACTACAGTTTATTTTTTCGCATCATTAGCTAATTTTTTCAATACTTGATCTGTAATATCTACACCACCATATAATACAGTGTCTTTAGTCATTACAACGCTAAGGCCTTTTGCATCACCCACAGCTTTTGCTGCTTCCATCGCTTTATCTTGAACGGATTTAGCAATTTCTTGATCTTTTTTTGCTAAGTTTTGACGTGCTTCTTCAGCTAATTTTTGTTTAGTCGCATCATCTTGTGCTGCATCAATTTTTGCTTGTGTTTCTTGTTGTAATTGGCTTTGATAGCTCATATATTCTTGAGCTGCAGAGATATAAATTGGATTATCTTGAGACATCATACGAGATGTATCGATAACACCAATTGTGCTGTTACCACTACTACCAGTTGGCGTAGCCATTTGAGTATATGCCAATGCACCAATACCGATAATAAAAATAGCAGCAATGACGATGGAGAAAATTTTCACATTCGCCTTGTTGTTCATCATTCGCATCATAATAGAGTGCCCTCATTTCTTTAAATTACTACATCAAAGGATGCCATATAGAGATATTGGTGAAAGCCTCTTTAGAAAAGAGGCCTCCACCATATACATTTACTATATTAGAATTGTGTGCCGAAGCTGAAGTGGAATTTATTTTTATGTTTACCCACGCCATAATCAAGTTTAACTGGGCCAATTGGTGTAGTAATACGAACACCAGCACCAACACCATAGTTAAATGTTTTCTTGCTATTGTACCAAGAAACATTTGGTGCATCCCATGCATCACCGATATCAGTGAACAATACACCACTAACCTTTTTAACGATTGGGAAACGGAATTCCAATGTAGCATTGTACATATACTTACCGCGGAATTGATCATCTTCGTAACCACGTAAGGAGTCTGCACCACCCAATGTGAACAATTGGCTATAAGGAGCATCACCTTGGATAAAGCCACCACGTGCGCGGAATGCCAATACATTCTTAGCACCTAGTTTTTTATACATACGTGCTTCAGCTGTGAATTTGTAGAAGTCGAAGTCACCGCCTAAGCCATGACCAGCCCATTGTGCTGTATAAGAAATACGACGACCACGTGTAGGTTCATAAATATTATCACGGGAATCGTATACCTTTTGCCATGTAATGGAATTGATACGACCAAAGTTTTTATCTACATATTTATCATTTGCAAAGTTGTAGGAACCATTATTCCAATTTTTACCTTTGCCCGCATTTTTGTCATAACGGAAGCCAGAGCTGTCATCATCATCCCATTTATAAGAATCTTTACGGGATTCAAGAGTCAAGTAATCACGAGTATATTCCCCTGTTTGACGACCGAAGGAAATATTGAAACCACGAGATTTCTTGTTATATTCAGCTACTTCATTACCGTCTTCGTTGTAATCAGTGTATTCATCTTCACGGTTGAAGAAGGAGAAGCCAAGAGATGTACCTTTGCTATCAATCCAAGGTTTCAAGTAAGAGATTTGGTAGTTTTTATATTTTTTCTTACCACCGATTTCCCAGTGAACTTTGAATTTATCACCAGTACCACGGAAGTTATCTTCACCAAATTCAATGATACCCATCAAACCATCAGATTTGGAGTAACCTGCACCTAATGTAATAGTACCTGTTTTATGTTCCAAAACATCGATTTCAATGATTACATTATTAGGATCTTGATCGCCAGGCAACATGCGAACATTTACATCATCAAAGAAGCCTAGGTTGTATACGCGTTCTACAGAACGGCGTACCAAGAATTTATTGAAAGGTTTACCTTTCTTTTGAACGAATTCACGAGTAATAACTTTATCGCGTGTTTTCTTGTTACCAGCAGGAATAATATCCTCTACAATGCCTTCCACGATATGTACATGAAGCACGCCTTGATCATCTACGCGAATACCATCAACGTGTGCCAACATGTAGCCATCACGAGCATATGCTGCATTGATACCTTGAACCTTTTGGCCTACATATACAGAGTTAAGAACTTGACCTGGTTGAATGTCCATGAATTTAGTCAATACTTCAGAAGTATAAACTGTATTACCTTCGAAAGCCACGCCAGTAGTAATCGGATTTACTGTAACAGCAAAGTCCAATTTAACGCCTTCAGGTACTGTAGTAAATACAGGGTTTACTTCAGAGAAGTAACCAGTATTACCAAGGTTAGTTACGTCTTTGAATACACCATCAACAGATACAGCATCGCCGATTTTTTCTGTCAAGATAGGCAATAATTGTGCTTGTTGTTCAGCTGTTACACCAGAAATAGATAAACCAGTAATCAATTTACCTACATATGGATTAATAGACTCAGCATTAGCAGATGTAACATATTGAGCTTCTACAGTTGTAACAGCTTGAGTTTGGCCATTTTCAGCAGCCTTATCAAGGTCAGTACCACCAGTAGTTTTAGACACCATTTTTACTTGTTTGTCATCTGTTTTCAAAGCAGCATTATTGACTGTAACAGTTCCGTCAGAACCTTTAACTACAGTACCATCGCTAGATACAGTTGTATCACCACGAGCTGCTAAGATAGCTGCATCAGTTTCATCTTGTGTTGTTGCAGGTGTCGCTGCATCAGCATTGTAAACAGCTTGTGTAGTAGTAGCATCATTAGTAGTTGCTGCACTAGTTGTTGTTGTGTTATTTAAATCTGGAGTATAGCCAGCTTGTACCTCTGCAGCAAATACACTGCCTGTCCCCATGACAGCAGTCAACACAGATGCTGCAAGCATACTTTTATAGGCTTTTGGTTTAAACATAAATTCCTCCTAGAACTCATCCCCATAAAAAGTTTACATCTTGTTTTATAAAGACTAATAAATCTTTATTATTATAGCATAAAATACTGGGAATGAGTACTATATTAAACAAATTTTATGAAATTAATATGACTAGAATGTGCATACCCATGGGATTTGCACACTCTAGTCATAAACTTAGAAGCTTCTTGTCCAACGACCCCCTAAATAATTGTTTCCTTGCGATGTATGCCATGCAGTAAACTTGAGGTTTCGTTTTACAGAATACTCTACACCATATTTATTTTGTTTATTATTGATACCTTGAGAATAAGTAAGCATTACCTTTGGCACAATATACTTGCCAATTTCAATATTGTAATTACCTGCCGTTGCCCTATTAGTTGGTTCATCAGGATCAATGGAACCTGTCGTAATATTAATCCGATCTAAACCTAATGTATTTTGCAATGCATCTTGCACATAGCCAAAGGCAAACATTTGTAAGCCTGCTGTAGCAACAGCATTTACATCTTCATTTGTCAATGTACTACTATTAGAATCTGCACCACGACCAAAGGTTAGCATGGAAATAATTTGCTTTCTAGACAAGCTAGGATTAGACGACAAAGTAAGATCCATATGGTCTACAGTCCCTTTTACACCAAGCATAATATTGTAGTTACTTACATTCGTTTCAGCCTCTAATTGTAAGTTTGGTAAATAAGAGCCACTTACAAAGTGTGCATTCCCCTTCGTAATATTAAATACATGACTTAAGTATTTGAATGTACCAGATTTAACATCAAACTGGCCACTAGCAGTTGGGTTTTGTAATGTGCCACCGAAATGAACATCACCACCGATAAACATGTTATATAGAGTTCGATCATATAAGCGTACTCCTTTGCCAGCATGAATATTAACATCTACACCCATATTAGTACTACTTTCACTAGACTGTAAGGAAAGCGGAATCTTGAATTGGATGTTTTCTAGGTCCAAATTACCTATCAAGGTAGGTAATCCATCACGTTCTGCAATGTAAAGTTCCCCATTTAACGGTCCCTTAATATATTCGCTACCTACATCTAAACCATCTAGTTGAACGGCAGCCTTATAGTTAGTAAGCTCATGGCCAGACCAATTTACCTTAGCAGCTAAACCTGCACTACCTTTACCCATGGTAATACGAGATTGGAAATCCCCTTGTTGTCCAGAGAATATCAAATCTCCGTCAATGCCTGTAATTTCACTATACACATCAGCAAGTTTCATAGTGCCGTTGCGTACAGACACCGTACCATATGCCTCAGGTTGGTCAATAGTCCCTGTGAGTCGGATTGCACCTTTCAATGGACCAGTAGCATCCTTAACTCGAGTTGTAACAAGAGGAATAACAGCCATATCAGCTTCGTTAAAGTCAATTGTTACATCCATAGATTTAGCATCACTAGCTTCTAAATAACCAGATGTATAAAGAGCCGCCAATGGAATTTTGCCATAAATACTAAGTTTATAGCCACCCTTAGCACCTTGAATACGCTGAATTTGAATGACATGATCTTGCATTGTAGCTAACGCAAAGCCTTCATCAATGCCAATTCCATTGAACGAACCGGACTCTACTGCTCCGGACAATTCAACCTTAGGATTTTTCGTTTCGCCAGTAACATTCACAACACCAGTTACCCAGCCTGTTGCCTGAATATCCTTACCTATGAGTGGCAAGAACGGCACTATATCGACATCCTTCAAGGCTACTTGTAAATCAGTTTGCCCATCCAGATCCAAAGTACCACCCATTGCAATAAGTCCTTCATCAACAGGTAGTTTTAAAGTGGTAATTTTAAACTTTCGATTAGCTAGACTAGCATCAATCGTTGCATCACCAACAACCTTATCATCAATAGTAACGTCGCTAATTTTACCATTCACAGTAACACTTGGATTATCCTTTGATCCTCCAAGCTCAACAGAGCCATTTAACTGTCCATCAAGATGTTCATTAGCTCGATCTAGTAATGCCAATAAATTCTTTACACTACCATTGGTAACATCTAAAACACCAAATAATTGTTTGCTATCGTCAAGCTTCATGCCACCTTTAGCAACATAACGCCCACCATTTGATTCAGCAAAAGAGAAATCTTGTACATTTACAACGGATTTATCTGCATAAACATGACCATGAATATCCGTCAATAACTGTCCATTAATGGATAAAGCATCAGATAAAATATAGCCATTGAACTGAGGGTTATCCATAGAGCCTGTTATAGTACCGCGGCCTGCTAATAAACCATCTACCTTATAATCGGTATTGATGAGCAATCTACCCATATCGATTTTCTTACCTTCAAAATCAATATTAATAGCTTCTTTCGACACAGTGCCGCCACCAGTAATAGTCGCACCATAACCTTCGATATCAAAACGATATAATTCTAATCTTTCATTTTTATAGTTATACTTTGCAAAAGCATTAGTTATAAGCTTTCCATATGCAGACCCATCCCATAAATGAGCTCGGCCTTCTACAATAGGATTGGCTACAGTCCCAGTTATATGGTTATCAGTTTCAAACCATCCTGTAATAGGAATATCGGTTACAGGACGAATTAGATTTTCAATACGTACAGCACGAGCTTTAGCATTTAAATCTAGGGCGTCAGTATTGATATTATACCAACCGGTAATATCATAGCCACCACTACCGTCACCAATATGACCATTGGTAATTGTTAGAACATGATTGTCTAAAGTAATATCACTATGAATATCATTAAAATGAGCACCCTTATAGAGAACCTCTTGTCCCCATACAGTACCAGTCACATTAGGATTATCTAAGGCGCCTTTTACATTAATAGATGTGCTAACAGTACCAGCAACATCTTCACCTATGATTGAACTAAGTGATGTTAACGGTAACGCATTACCAGAAATTGTGGCATCCACTTGACCATTTTGAATAGAACCATATCCACTAAAGGATCCAGTTCCCATATTTCCAACCATAGTTATATTGGTAAGATTGTCACTATGGGTTAGATCCGCTTTTACAGAATCCAACACTACACCACGGACCCCAATCTGATGGCCTTGAATAGCGCCTACAAGATCCGTAAGTTGATTATTCTTTCCCAAAACATGGACTTCTCCATCAACTGTCCCTGTAATAGGCATCGTCAAATCTTGTGTGAAAGTATCTAACGATAAAGCATGAACATTAGCAATGGCGTCAAAATCACCTGTATCTACGACGTATTGACCTTTAACTTTGGCATTACCAGCGCCAATAGATAATTGGGCATCATCGATACGAACCAATCCTTTATCGTATACTACATTTCCTTGCACTCGGTCCACATGGTACCCTTTGTAAGAAATACCATCACCACCGATTATCGCATCTACGCGAGGCGCTACAGTGGTACCGCCAATATGTGCGCGACCGCCAACAACACCTGTAATCCCCACATCAGTAATAGCTTCTAGCGCTACCTTATCCGCCACAACATTAAGGTTTAAATATTCTTCCTCTTTTCCTAACGTAATGAGACCATTAAGTTTTGCTGCTTGATCATTAATACGCCAAGAGCTATGGCTAATGACAATTTGGTCATGATTGAGCATAATACGACCTTCACCATCAGTGATGGTATACATCGTATTGCCCCGCTTATAAGTGCCTGTTAAACCTTTAAAGCCAACATTGCCACTCATAATATATTGTCCATCTTCACTCTTAACATTGAGATGTAAATCTTGTAATTTCCCCTTCGTTACAACAAGATCTTCGCGCAGTGGAACAAAGCTCATAATACCAGCAGTATCAATTTCATCGGCTTGTACAAAGACATCAAAATTAGACACATCGTCCATATCTATTTTGCCATTTACAAGAACAGATGAACCATCTACATCGGCAGTAAATGCCCCTTTGGACATACCACTCATATTAAGAGCAACGGTGCCATCAAGTTTTTCAATATCGCGTTTAACGCCATCTTTAGTGCGCAGCGCTACATGACCATTATTAATGGTAATATCACCATCAAAACTACCCGATTTATTCGGATCAGATGGTTTAACTAACTTTTCTATACTCCAAGATCCATCGTTCAATTGCCATATGTGAAGATCAGGTGCATCCACGGTAACATTGGATATAGCTGTCGCCCCTGATGTGTTACCCCCAATTATACTTGGTAATGCAGATAGTTTAACCCCAACAGCTACATCTTGTGCCGTCCCTACTAAGTGACCATCCCGATCTTTAATCACCACATCTGATAAAACTACATCACCATTCCAATTGATACGAAGAGAATCATAGTCCACAGATCCGTTTATGGTATTATTTACTTGTTCTTTAACCATAGGTTCTACATAGGTCTTAGCTATAGGGTTTATACTAGCACCAACTGCAGATAATCCTAAAATTGCAGCCCCTATGAGACACCACTTTTTACGGGTCATAATGATCTCCCATACACATTATGAATAAAATAAATATATATACTAATCTTACCACACACACAGTAATAACTATAGTATTTTAAGGGTAAATTTTATAAAACTAATATATTTTTTTACTAATCATTTTCTACAATAACTACAGATAAAATTATTTAAACATTACCATAACATAAAAATGAAAATATACAATGAATCTACGCTCTATAAATCTATAAAAAAAAAGACGACCGAAGTCGTCTTTTTTAGTATCCAATTATTGATTACCACCAAGTTGTGCTAGTTGTTCAGCTGCACCACTGTTTGCAATAATTCCTGCGCCTTGTCCAACTGGAGTATTCAATGGAACACCTGTCAATTGTTCAAGAGCTGCAATGCTAATATTGTAATTATAAAGAGCTTGTACATAGTTATTACGAGCATCTGTTAATTTAGTTTCCGCATCGAGTACATCAAGGTTTGTACCAACACCTGCACGATAACGAAGTGTAGCAATGCGGAAGCTTTCTTGACCTTGAGCAACTGCAGTTTGAGTGCTTTGAATTGTTTGCTCTGCAGACCGCAAGTTCAAGTATGCTTTTTGTACGGCTAATAATACAGCATCAACAGTAGCTAAATTAGCTTCTTTAGCTTGTTCAAGTTGTGCATTTGCTTTTTTAATAGCATTTTGTGTAGCACCGCCGTCCCATAAACTCCAGGATGCAGTAGCACCTACACTCCAAGATTTTGTACTTGTTCCAAAGTAACCATCTGGATCAGCATAGCCACGACCTGCTTTTACTGCCACAGTTGGTAAATAACCAGATTTAGCAGATTTTACAGCTTCTTCTGCAGATTTTACATCAAGGGCAGATTTTACAAGAGCAGAACGATGAAGTAAAGCATATGCTTTAGCTTGTTCCAATGTAATATTATAAGGTTTATATTGTAAATCATGTTCTGCCGTATTAATAGCTGTTTGTACAGGATATGCAATGACTTGATTTAAACTTGCTTCTGCTAAATTTGCAGCATTTTGAGCTTTAACAAGGCTCGTTTCAGAGTCAGCAAGATTTGTTTTAGCAGCCAACACATCAGAACTAGCTACCAAGCCAACATTATATTGAGCTTGCACATTTGTTACATGACCTTGGTAATCTTTAACAGCTTGTTGAGCCACATCAACAAGATTACGGTTCATGATCAAAGTATAGTACCCACTGATTGCATCGTATTTTGCTTGTTGCAATGCTTCTTCATAGCTAGCGCCAGTACCTTCACGTGTATAACGTGCAGAGTCAATACTTGCATCAAGTTGAGGATTAAATACAGGAGCACTAATGGAGAAGTTATGGCTACCGGATTTACCACGTCCAGTATCACCGCCTGTTTTTTGAGCAGACCACCCATAGCTAACACTAGGGTTCTTAGCTGCTGCTACTTGACTAACTGCAGATTTAGCAGCTTCATAACCCCATTTAGTTTGTTTTGCAGTACGGTTATTCGCCAATGCCAAATCTATAGTACGAGACTCATCGAGGTCCAATTTGCTCTCATATGTTTTGCTATCTTGAACAGATTTTTCAGCTAATTGCTTTTGTGTTAATTGAATAGCTTCTTTTTGATATTTGCTTAATTGGTCTCCATTATTAACGGAAGTTGTAACTACATCAGCAGCCATTGCACCTGTAGTAACCAAGGAGAGCATTACACCCAAGGATAAAACCTTTTTATTCATAATATGTACCTCCATACTCACCTAAAGTGAATGTATTAGTCTTTAAAATACTTGCTTGATACCAAAGTAGGTACCGCCATTCGTGGAACCGAACGGTCTGGTCATTTGAATAACCCCATAAGTATCTTTATGTAACCGTATGTCACTACGAATACGATATTTACGATTGTTAAGGTCATATACCGCTGCGGACAATGAAACAGGACCACGTAAATTATAGTCAACGCCAAGTCCTAATTCACTTTCAAAAATACCGCCACGTACTAGCCATTTAGAGCTAATGAATCGACCTGCATTTAAATCGAATTTAGTGCCATCACCGATATTGGAAAGGCCAAGCTCAGCCATACCTTTATCATTATAAGCACGAACGCGACCATTGATACGGAATTCATTATCTGTTGTGTTATACAACAGATCTACAGATGGTTCAACCTTAGGGGAAGACTTTTTTTCAGTTGTGCCAACCTCTACAATATTTCCATTTGTATCAGTTTGATACGCCTTACCACCCATCAATTTATTGATACGAGCAGAAATTTGTGCCGTATTATGTAATGTTTCCTTAATATTTTCTTGTGCTTTAGGATCTGTTACTGTAGATTCCATAGAACGAGCCATATTATCTACACGATCCGTAGTTTGTTTTAAATTAGTTAAAATAGCGCGCATATCATTGCCTGCATTACCATCTGCATTAAATTGTTGAGCAGCTTGATTTAGCTGTGCAGTTACATCAGCCATATTTTGTGTAATCGCTACAGCATTATCAGCCATCGTTGCAGTAGATTGCAGGGAGTGCTTAAGTGCATTTTGCGTTGCTGGATCACCAATAATATTATTGATAGATTGCAACATTTTTTCGGTGCCATCCATTAGTTTTTGAGCGCTTTGCATCGCTTTATCCATAGCGTCTGCACCTTCGCCCTTAACAGTGTCACCATCTTGTAAAAATACCTTAGATTGGCCTGGTGAAATTTGAATAAACTTATCACCTAAAAAACCATCTGATCCCAATGTGAACGTAGAGTCACTTGGAATTTGTGTTTTTTCATCAAGCTTCATTTTTACTACTACACCATGTGGTGTAATCTCTATATCAGAGACATTACCGATGGCCACACCTGAGTATTTAACTTGATTGCCATTTTTTAGGCCATTAACTTGAGCAAAATCACCGGTAATCGTCATTTGCGGTTTAGCCCATATATCAATGCGGCCTACAAACAGTATGCCCGCAATAAATAATGCTATACCTATTATCGTGAAAGCCCCTACCTTGGCCTCCGTTGTCCACTTCATTATACATCTCCCATCGCAGATACATTAATTGGTTCTGCTTCACCATGAATAAACTGTTGTACCTTTTTATTTGTAGAATTCTTAAAGTCTATTGTATCAGAAATTTCCACAAATTTCCCCTTATCAAGTAAGGCTATGCGATCAGCTACATAAAATGCAGATTGCATATCATGCGTTACTACAATAGAGGTACAACCAAGCCGTTGTTGCATTCCCTTAATGAGCATACTAATCGTACCGGATGTAATAGGATCCAAACCGGATGAAGGTTCATCATAGAGAATTAAGCTTGGATCTAGCGCTATGGCGCGAGCTAAACTAACGCGCTTTTTCATACCGCCAGACAATTCGTTAGGCATATAGGATTCATACCCTTTCAAACCGACCCAATCTAGTCGCTCTGCTACAATGCGTCGTATCTCATCATCCCCCAAGTCCGTATGCTGACGCAAACCAAAGGCCACGTTTTCGCCTACCGACATAGAATCAAACAGAGCAGAGTATTGGAATACCATCCCCATTTTTCTTCGTACTGTATTAAATTCATCTTCAGATAATGTTGTAATATCTGTGCCATCTACAATGATCTGTCCCGATGTAGGGCGCTGTAAGCCAATTAATAATCGAAGCAAGGTACTTTTACCACTGCCACTACCACCTAATATGACTAACGTCTCCCCATCATCAATGGTGAGATTAATGGAGTCTAAAATCACACGTGACTCATAGGCAACTACAACATTGCGTAGTTCTATCATAAATCCCTCTAATGTATCTACTAATATAACAAGGTAGATAAAAAGTAATTTAATACAAATACTAAAATGATACTAGTTACTACTGAACTAGTTGTGGAGAAGCCAACTGCTTCAGCGCCCATTTTAGTTTCCATCCCCTTGTAAGCACCTACCAATGCGATGACAGCACCAAATACGCTAGATTTCAAAAGACCTAGTGTAAAGTCTGAAATGGTAGAAAACATTTGAATAGAATCTAAATAAGTACTTGGCGCCAGACCTTTGATAGCAGTAGCTACAAAGTAACCACCTGCAATACCAATGACTACACCATAAAATGCCAAAATAGGCACCATAATCATACATGCTACTACACGAGGTACCACGAGGTAACCAACAGGATCGACAGCCATAACACGTAGCGCATCAATTTGTTCAGTTACCTTCATTGTACCAATTTCAGCCGTGATAGCGGCGCCAACACGGCCGGCCAGTACAACCCCTACTAAAATAGGCCCTAACTCACGACCCATAGCAACAGCCATAAGACCACCCACAGTGCTTTGAGCTCCATATGTAATTAATACATCTGTAATCTGTAAGGTCATAACCGCTCCTGCAAATAGTAGCGTTAAGCTAATAATCGGCAATGAATCTACACCTAGGTGAGCCATCTGCTGGAATACATGCCACAGATTAATCATTTTCAGTTGTTTTATTGTTTGCCACACTAATAATGTAGCACTACCCATCTGTGATAGGCCGTGTATTACAACACGACCTATCGATTCAAGCCAATTCAACAGTCTAGCCCTTTCCCCTTACATTTTCAGCTTATTCAGCTGCATTAGTATCATTTACTTTAGATTCATCCTTTTTATCAGGTGTTTTTGTGTCTTGTTTATCAGACTTTTTCACATCTTTTTTACTGGATTTATCCTTTTTTGATTGGTCTTCCAACTCTAATTTATGTTCCATCTTGATTTGATTTTTAACTTCTTTTACGCGTTTAGCTAGTGCTTTATCACGATCAGCTGGCTTCATAACATGAATTGTAAATTGACCATCACCTTGAACGATGTACTCTGTATCAATAGCAGTCTTTTCGATTTGATTATCATCATCCTTATTGGAACCCAAATCTTCTTGACCAATTTTTTTCTTTACATCCCCTGGCATAGGTTTTGATTCCACATCTTTAAGTTTCGCTTTTTTAACAGATTTAGAACCATCTTCATCAACAAGGCTAATGCCATCTTCTAAAAACTCTACAACGATTTGATTATTCGTATCAGTCTTTTGAATTTCATCATAAAGCTCATCAAAATCTTTGTGAACTTTTAATCGACGTAAGATTTCATCAGTTAAATTGTATTTTTGTTTTTCTAATACATAAGGTAATGGGATTTCACCGCCCCCACGCACCTCTAAGGTATACTGACCAACAGCTTGATCTTCAGGAACTTTAAAGAAGATTTGTTTAACAACTTTCTCCCCGCGGAATGGCTCCAACGTTACATCTACAACGATTGTATCCCCAGGAGAAACAATGGTAGAAGATGCAGACGCATCAATAAGCTTTGCAGTTTTCTTATCTTGTGTTACTTCAGTTTCTACAGAGATATCAGAGATTTCATAATTAATGAAGCGGTTATTCATAAGAACATCGATAACATTGTAGAACTCATCAACAGCCTTCTCTGAGATAGAGTCAGAACTATAGAACATATTAGTTCGTGTTAACGGTTTATGTTCTTTACCTCTTGGAGTAATAGTATAAGAAATTGTAGCTGTACCAGCGCCACTACGATCTAATGTTTTATTCAACATATTATATAGAGATGTAGCCGCTAAAGTCGGTGTCATTTCACTATCTTCAATGACCTTAACAGAGCTAGTTTTATCACGTCCCATATCAAGGTCTTTCAAATGGAATCGCATAGGGATCCCTGGAGAAATCACACCAGAAACACCTGCAATACCAGCACCTCTATCTTCAGTTACAGAGCCAACTTCCTTGCCCATAGAGCCCAATTTGAAAGCAGCATCATAACTTTTAACTACTGTAAAGATGCTTGCATTATGCATGAAGTAGTTTGAGGAGCCATGTTTTAAGAATGGATGACCAAAGGCAACAATCTTTTCCCCATCTACATAGGTAACAGTACCAATGGCCCCCAGTTTTAGGTCACCATCAACTAGTAATGCTGCTACAGAACCACCGGCTTCTAGAGGTTTAGCAATTTCATCACCACTAGCACTAGCCGTATCATATGTTTCATATTTATATTGTGGCAACTTGGATTTGAAGTAATCCATGGATGCTGCATCAAAGCCATAAGCCATAAGTGGCGTGCCAAGAGGGATCAACTGTTTATCGTCCCATGGTTTGGATAAGTTCTTCTCATATGGAATATTCCATAATTTCACCATATCCTCGATAGGGGTAATCATCCCAATCGTACCATCTGCAAAGCCCCAGCCATAAGCAACAGCACCAACGAGCTTACCATTTATATATACAGGACTACCACTCATGCCATGAGCGATGCCGCCTGTTTTTTCCATAACAGGACCAGAGAACTTCGCTAAAATAAGATGACCAGATGGTCCCTTATCCTTCATGACACCCAGTACCTTTACATCAAAGGTAGAAATGGTATCTCCTACAATTACAGTTTTTGCAATGCCTTCCATACCTGTAGTTACATCATTGACAGGCATGAAATCAACAGCCTGTGCAGCTGTAAGTGAAGTACAGAAGAAAAGCGCCAGTATCGCTTTTCTATACCGACGCCAAGAATGAGAAAACTTCATTCCTTCTCTCCTTTATTTACTTTCTACTGTGACAACGATTTGATCACGAGAAACGTCTGAGCCCACTGTAACATTAACCGCCGTTACAGTACCAGTTACAGTAGATTTAGCAGCAGCCATAGGGCCAGCCAATGTCTCTACAGTTACCAATGTTTGACCTTCTGTTACAGCAGAGCCAACAGAAACTGTAGAAGCAACTTTACCTGTTAATACACTTTGGTATGATACAGGGGCCGCCATTACAGAGCTAACACTTAAAATGCCTAAAGCAGCTAAGGCCAACACTACTCTTTTCATAACGATCCCTCCTTTTACAAAATTAGTTATGTATTTATAGTATACTAAATTATTACTAATATTTCAAACAAAATTGTATGCAACGAATTCATTTTATAATTACAATATCCTCATAGGTCGTAGGATTTGGAGTAGCTTTATGTACGTACGTATCATTAACCACCAAATCAACACTACCTTGATTTGATAATTCAGCACCATCTACGACGCCTAGCTTAGATAACAGTTTGGCCCCTTCTTGTTGTGTGACCCCTACGGATTGAAGGCCTGCTTTATCAACAGTGAGGACCACTAAATTATGATCTTTTGTAGTTCCTATGAAACTACGAGCTTTATTATGAGTCCCATCAGCACCTACATAATTGCCATTCTTCAATACCATAGTACCCGCTTGTAGCGCTGCACCACCAGTGGTGCTAACTTGTGCTAACTCCGGTCTATTTTGAATCGTAATCGGTGTGCCCACTTTTAATTTACGCAGTGCATCTCTTGATTCTCCATGCCCAGATAATACATATTGGTTTTCTCCAATTTTAGAATTTCCTTTTTGACCACTAATGACCTTACCATTGGCTACAGTCACTTCATAGCCGAAGTCATTAGTTTTTGTAGAAGGCCCATAAGCTGATGTATATAGGGTCAAGGCATTTTCTTTACGTCCTGTATTAACAGATGTAATTAGGAAGGTATCTTTTTGTGTTTTAGCTTGTAATAAGGGTCTCTTTTCCTCAATAAAATAGCCCCGATTTGGTGTATATCGCAAGGTGCCACGATTAGAAATACGCTCTAAATCAATCGTTCCATCACTAGCTACTGAATAAGGACGATCAAAACTTCCGCCCTTTACCTTTGCTCCAATGATGGCAGTATGTGATTGAATCACAGATGATAAGGTTTTTCCTTCTGGAACATGGGCTACTACCATAGGTGAATCATTATCAACAGATAACGCAAAGGCTTGAATCTTACCTTCTGCTACAGTGTTATTAATCCTGCTATACGTAACGGATTTATTTACATCTTTTGTTGTTTGTTGAGCATAGCCAGAAAATAAATCCACTACAATACGCGATGGCTTTTCCAATGTAAACTCATGATGTTGTACATCCTTATTAGCCGTCAAGGTTACTTGTAAAGCACCATTAACAGGTTGTAAGCCAATACCTTTTAAAACACCTGTTTTCGTGTTATTTTGAGCTACAGGTCCAGTCAATCCATTTGTCGTACCACCCAGGTTAAGGGTAAGAGCATGTGTAGACTCATTATAAGATTTAGTCCAAGATACAGGCATTTCAGACACATCTAATACGATTCGACTTGTACCTTCGTGATTAGATACACGTACGCCGGTTAAATTTCCAGCTTCCGCATAAGGTATTGTGCTGCCTAGAAAGCCTAACACAGCAAAAGTCATATATAAATATCGTTTCATTTACAATTCCTCTATAGCGATAACCTATATTAATAGATCTATATTCATACATCAATTTTATACAATATACTTTTACTATAGTATACATCATATAGATGAAAATTACAAAAAGGATGCACTAAAAAAGAAGTTACTATCTACCGTCGTTCCATTTTTAATGGCCTATCTATAAATAGTAACTTCCTCAAATTTTACATTATTTCAATGAAATATTTTATTGTAATTCATCCAATGTATCGCGCAATTGTGACATTTCATCAAGAGCTTTTGCAACCCCTTTAATAACAGCATATCGCGGAGACTCAACTAAATAAGATGCAATACCAACAGAACGTGTAATAACACGATCTAAACCATCGATGAGAGCACCGCCACCTGTCAAAATGATACCATGATCATTAATGGCTGCTACAAGTTCTGGAGGTGTTTTTTCTAAAATCGATTTAATGCCTTCTAAAATATTCATCACTTGCGCCTCTAAGGCACGTTGAATTTCTAAGGAATTAACAGCAACCATCTTAGGTAGTCCAGAGCTGGCATCACGCCCTCTAACCTCTATAGTTCGTTCTTTAGCACGTCGATCTACGGTACCAACAGAAATCTTTATCTTTTCTGCTGTTAAAGGTCCAATAACAAGTCGCTTTTTACGACGTATATAGCGAATAATAGATTCATTGAAGGAATCTCCTCCAATGCGAAGGGATTCACTCACAACAACGCCAGTATCACAAAGAACGGCAATATCAGTAGTACCGCCACCTACATCGACAACCATAGCTCCAACTTGGTCAGCATCATTGAGACCTGTACCCATAGCAGCTGCTAATGGTTCCTCTATAAGAACAGTCTTTTTAGCGCCTGTTCTAAGTAAAGCCTCTAAAATAGCACGTTTTTCAACAGGCGTAATTCCAGATGGCACACATACAATAATACGCGTTTTCATCAATCTAGAAGCAGGCACAACGGAACGAATAAAGTATTTTAACATAAATTCGGTCATATCGTAATCTGCGATAACACCCGCTTGAACAGGACGAATAACAGATATGCCTTTAGGTGTACGTCCTATCATAGTACGTGCAGCTTCGCCTAAGGCAAGAATATCCCCTGTTTTATCATCTTTCGCAATATAAGCTGGCTCATCTAAGACTAAGCCCTTACCTTTAGCGAAAATAAGAATATTCGCAGTTCCTAAGTCGATGCCCAAGTCAAAGTTTAATGAACGATTTAATCGTCCCATTAAATCGCCCACCTGCTCAGGACGAACTAGGCGCTTCAAGGTCATAGCTGGTGTAGTTTTTGCAATAGCTACAGTCTCACGATTACGACGTTCCACACGGCGCATCTTCGTGACTCTAACCATAGCTTCACGCATATTGGAAGCTAAATGGCTAGCTTGCTTTGCTACGCCCTCAGAAAGCTTTGTGGACTTGCGTTTTGTCCTACGCAATGGCTTTCGATTAGTGCTAGTTTTAGCATTCTCCACCTTAGCAGCGCCTAGATTTTGTTGCTCGTTGTATAAAGCCGGCCCTTTTGAGCGCCGGCTTCGTTTCTTTTTATTCTGTTTTGGCTCTGTACTTTTATTCGTCAACCCGAACAATATCAGCACCTAACCTTTGCAATTTACCTACGAAATCATCATAACCACGATCGATATGATGTAAACGACCAACTTCTGTTCTACCTTCTGCAGTCAATGCAGCACAAACAAGAGCCGCACCTGCACGCAAGTCTGTAGCATTAACTACAGCACCATGTAAGCGTGGCATACCTTCTACAATCGCTTGACGATTGTCGATATCGATATGAGCACCCATTTTGCGAAGTTCAGCAACATGCATAAAGCGGTTTTCAAATACAGTTTCTGTTACTGTACTTGTGCCTTCAGCGATTGTAGTAAGCGCCATAAATTGAGCTTGCATATCTGTTGGGAAGCCTGGGTATGGTAACGTTTTGATATCAACAGCTTTGATACCTTTACCAGTGCTGATAACGCGAATGCCATCAATTTCTTCCTCTACAGTAACGCCAGCTTCTTTTAATTTAGCTACTACTGGTTTCAAATGTTCAGGCAATGCATTTTCTACAAATACGTCACCACCAGCCATAGCAGCTGCAATCAAGTATGTACCAGCTTCGATACGGTCAGGAATAACCGTATGAATTGCACCATGTAATTGAGGCACACCTTCAATGCGAATTACATTAGTACCAGCACCGCGGATATTAGCGCCCATTGCATTTAAGAATGTCGCTAAATCAACGATTTCAGGTTCTTCCGCAGCATTTTCGATAACAGTTTTACCTTCCGCCATAGAAGCGGCCATAATTACATTTTCTGTAGCCCCTACACTTGGGAAATCCAAGTAGATTTGAGTGCCTTTAAGGCCTTCTGGAGCATGTGCATATACATAATCTTCAGTAATTTCAATTTTAGCACCTAGTGCTTCGAAAGCTTTTAGGTGAAGATCAATAGGACGTGCACCAATCGCACAACCACCTGGCATGGAGATTTTAGCCTCCCCTTTACGCGCCAAAAGTGGACCCATTACGAGGAAAGATGCACGCATTTTGCGTACAAGCTCATAAGGAGCTTCCGTAGCAGTCAATGTAGACGCATCGAAAATAATTTCATCATCTGCTTTATTACGAGTAATTTTAACCCCCAAAGACTCGATAACTTGGCAAATTGTACCTACATCTTCCAAATTTGGAATTTCAAGTAATTTACTAGGTGTTGATGCTAGCAAAGTACCGGCAATAATAGGGAGTACCGCATTTTTAGCACTACTAACACGTACACGGCCTTCCAACCGGTTGCCACCTTGAATGATTAGCTTTTCCAACAGAATTCCTCCTACACTTTATATCGATCATCTTGTATGAACTACAAGACGTTGTATTTATAACGTCATATACTAAATGTTATTATACTATTTTTCGATATATCTCATCAAGAGACTGTGAGAAAATACTGAGAAAAAAAGCCCCTCATTTTTGATATGTACCCCTTTGCTGGACAACCGGTAAAGGGGGTACATATCAAATGAGGGGCTTAATTATTTTTATTTTGCTTTTAAGGATTTTAGTTTCTCATCCATATGCACTGTATCTAAGAAACGAACAGTACCTGTTTTAGAACGCATTACGATAGTATGTGTACGCGCACCACCAGGGAAGTATTGAATAGCATTCAATAAGTTACCGCGAGTAATAGCAGTAGCCGCAAAGATAACATCATCTGTACGAACTAAATCATCCAATGTAAGTACTTGATTTACATCGGTAATACCCATTTCATGACAACGACGAATTTCTTCTTCTGTTTCTGGTTTCAAGCGCGCTTGCATATCGCCACCTACGCATTTTAAAGCTGCTGCAGCCAATACGCCTTCTGGTGCACCACCAGTACCAACAACCATGTGCACACCAGAACCTTCGATACAACATTCCATAGCTGGGTTAACATCGCCATCAGAAATTAACATAATACGTGCGCCAAGATCACGCGCTTCTTTCATCAAACCATGATGACGCTCACGATCAAGCATTACAAGTGTAATTTCATCAACATTGCGATTCATTTTTGCAGCTACATTTTTAATATTTTCAGTTAAAGATTTTGTAATATCGATAGCACCTGCACCACGAGGACCAACACAAAGTTTTTCCATGTACATATCTGGCGCATGTAACAAGCCACCTTTTTCAGCAATAGCCATAACTGCAATCGCACCATTTTGGCCTTTTGCAATCAAGTTTGTGCCTTCAATAGGGTCAACTGCGATGTCTACTTCTGGGCCACCCGCACCTACATGTTCACCAATGTAAAGCATAGGTGCTTCATCGATTTCGCCTTCGCCAATAACAACTGTACCAGAAATACGAACAGAGTCAAATGCTTGACGCATTGCGTCTACAGCAAGACCATCCGCTGCATCCTTTTGACCGCGACCAAGTAAACGACCACTGCGCAAAGCAGCCGCTTCAACGACACGAGCAAATTCCAAAGATAATGTACGATCCATAATAGGCCTCCTTATAAGTCCTGTGTGTATTGTAATATGACCCTTACATCGAGCCGAATACTTAACTTATTGATTAGCTTGTTTCCAATCTGCCATAAATTTTTCAAGCCCTGCATCTGTTAGTGGATGTTTCATAGCTTGCATAAGCACTTTAAATGGCACAGTTGCAATATGAGCACCAGCTTTTGCACATTGAATGATATGCAATGGTGTTCTCACACTAGCCGCAATAATTTCAGTTTCAATGCCATGAATAGCAAATATATCTGCAATATCTTGAATCAATGTAAGACCATCCATACTGATATCATCAATACGGCCAACAAATGGGCTCACATAGGTAGCACCTGCACGAGCTGCTAATAAGGCTTGGTTGGCAGAGAAGATTAAGGTTACATTAGTTTTAATGCCTTCTTTGCTTAGAACTGCAACAGCTTTAAGACCTTCTGGAGTCATAGGCACTTTAATAACTACATTAGAGCCTAATTTTACAAGCTCATGAGCTTCCCCGATCATACCTTCTGCATCAGAAGCAATAACCTCTGCACTCACAGGACCCTCTACCAAATTAGCGATTTCAGAAATAACTTGTTTTAAATCGCGTTTAGCTTTCACGATAAGGGATGGATTAGTAGTAACACCATCGATAAAACCAAAAGCATACGCCTCTTTAATCTCATCAAATTCTGCTGTATCAATAAAGAACTTCATAGAATGCCCCCTCTTATTTTCCAGCCTTAATTACTTCTACGCCGCCCATGTAAGGTACAAGTACTTTAGGAATCACAACAGAGCCATCAGCTTGTTGATAGTTTTCCAAGATAGCTGCTACTGTACGACCTACAGCAAGACCAGAGCCATTTAATGTATGAACGAATTCTGGTTTACCTTTAGGACCACGACGGAATTTAATGTTTGCACGACGAGCTTGGAAATCAGTCATATTAGAACAAGAAGAAATCTCTCTATACTTGCCTTGAGCTGGCATCCATACCTCTACATCATATGTTTTAGCAGAACCAAAGCCAATATCCCCTGTACAAAGTGTAATTACACGGAATGGCAACTCCAATAAGCGCAATACTTCTTCTGCATTATCAGTCAATGTTTCTAATTCTTTGTAAGAATCTTCAGGTTTAGCTAATTTAACCATTTCAACTTTGTTGAATTGATGTTGACGGATAAGACCACGAGTATCACGACCTGCAGACCCTGCTTCAGCACGGAAGCATGCAGTAAATGCAGTATAATATTTTGGCAATTCCTCTTCGCTCAAGATTTCGCCACTGTGATAGTTAGTCAATGTAACCTCTGCGGTAGGAATCAAGAAATATTCAGTATCTTCTACATGGTACATATCTTCAGCAAATTTAGGTAATTGACCAGTACCTGTCAAAGTTTCACGCGTTACCATGTATGGAGTCATCATTTCAGTGTAGCCTTGTTTATCTACATGAAGATCAACCATGAAGTTAATGAGAGCACGTTCTAAACGAGCACCCAAGCCTTTATATACAGTGAAACGAGCACCGCTCATTTTACCAGCGCGATTGAAATCAAGAATGTCCAGATTTTCACCTAAATCCCAATGAGCTTGTACATCAAAGTCGAATTGACGTGGTTCGCCCCATTTGCGTTGTTCTACATTTTCATCTTCATCAGCACCAACAGGAACAGATGCATCACACATGTTTGGCAACATCAATGCCGCATCACGTAATTTTGCTTCTACATCGCGAATACGATTATCAAGCTCAGCAATATCATCGCCTACTTTTTTCATTTCTGCGATTTTATCATCCGCATTTTCTTTATTGCGTTTTAATTGGCTAATCTCTTCAGTTACAGAGTTGCGAAGAGCTTTTAACTCCTCTACTTTACCAATCAACTGACGACGTTCATCATAAGCGGATACAAAGGTTTCCAAATCGCCTTTCGTGTGACGATTATCTAAGTTTTGTTGCACTAAATCAATATTTTCACGGACAAATTTCAAGTCTAACATGCTATAAACCTCATCTTCCAACTATGCTACGAACAATATATTCAATACGTTTAAGTATACCATATATTGGTGTATTTATCATTAAATTATAAGATATCTACTAGTTTTGTCGCTAATTTTTATGCTATTCATCATCATCTTCTTCTAGTAAATAATCTTTTGCCATCCATTTTCGAGTGCCTGTGAAAGAAATGGTAACCCATTTTTCCGTTGGATTCCCTCCGATTTCTTGGTCAATTTCATTGCGAATCGCATCGATTTCAGCAATCGTTTGATACGGAAAATTCTTGCGAACTAAAATATCAATTTCAATAATTCGAGTGTTGCCATATACTTGTACGCTAGAAACATAATCCTTGAAATTGTACTTTTCCATAAAGCGATCCATAATTTCCTGCACTTCATTATGTAATGAAGTTGGTGCCCACCCCAACACTTGTTTTACAGATGGGATGATAATGCGGAACGCAGACGGTATCATTTGCACCGCTAATACAACGAGAACAATGGGGTCAATATAAGCTGCCCAATCAGCATATTCAGTTCCTTCTAACATGATAGCCACGACGAAACTGATTAAGATAGCTGCTTCTAACAAAGCATCAACATACCAACTTACATTATCAAATTTAATTAAGTTGGACTGCAGACTCTTATTAATGCGACGCACATATAAGTAATATATTGTGTCCGCCACTGTAAAGAAGATAGCATAATAAATAGCGGGTCCAAAATCTACATGACGACCACCCGATATAAGATCTGTAATACCACTAGATAAGGCATAGATTACAATTAGTAATATAAAAAATCCTTCTACGGCCAATACCAAAGGTTCAAACTGCCAATATCCAAACTGAAAGCGCTTACTCGTTTCACGCGCTATTAATTTGGCGGTCATTAACATCATGATTTTAATAACAACATCGACAAAGGAAAATACACCATCTAATAAGACCGCACTAGAACCCGTGACAATCCCCATTATAGTACCGCTTACCGCTACTAGAGCCATCAGGCCAACGGATTGCATAAGTAACTTCTGCTCTATAGAGCGCCTTGCCCCTAATATATCCATCAAGTACCCCACTTTCTTAATTTATACATTATTTTATTATACACCAAGGGTATTGATGCGCAACATGAGGCCAAATCAAAACAGGTAGTTTGCCTTATATACAAACTACCTGTTATAAATAGTATTTAATTTTATTTTATATTCCCATGCTATTACATATCACATATTAACCTTGAGGATTAGGTACTATATGGCCAGCTACATAGCGCTCAACAATATGTCGATCATCACCAACATATAACCAACGTTCAAGCCGTTCCTCTAAGGTGCGTTCATTAGGGTCAAATAGTGATGTATCGTCAATGATAAGGGCATCTAAGTCACAACCTTTTTCAAAGCTACCAACCTTACCAAAGAACTTGCCGCCGCCCTTTGTAGCCATATAAAAGGCTTCACTTAATGTAAGTGGCGCATATGTTTGATCAACTTCTACCCATTTCATTTTTGACAATCCAATAGCTTCCGTAAGAACCTTCGCCATCGATACAATATGACCACCAGAAATATCGGAGCCCAAACCAATCGGTATATTCCGTTTCATTAGCTTACGAATTGGTGCAATACCACTTGATAGGTTTACATTAGAATATGGACAATGCGATACCATAGTTTGAGTTTCTGCCATACGATCCATTTCTACATCACTTAAATGAATGCAATGAGCCATTACTGTTGGCGTCCGCCCCATCAATTTGTGTTCATAATACACATCTGTATAGTTTGGTGACTCAGGATGTAAGGATGCAACCCAATCAATTTCACCGTGATTTTCAGATAAATGGGATTGAACTGGGACCTTGTACTCTTCTGATAATGTACCAAGGCCATCCATTAACTCGCTCGTGCAAGATGGTACAAAACGAGGGGTAATAATAGGTTTTACCATTGGACCAAATTGAGCCGATGCCTCTAACCAGTCTTTCGTATCCGCTAAAGATTGACTTGTTTCTTCAATCAAGAAATCTGGACTATTGCGGTCCATATTGACCTTGCCTACATAGGCAGATAATCCAGCTTTTTGTAAAAGTTCCATCAACACTAATGTGCTCTCTTTATGGATAGTGCCAAACAATATGCTTCTAGTAGTCCCATTGCGCCATAAGTCTTGTACAAAGGCACCATATACTAGCCGTGCATACTCTAGATCACTAAACTTTGCCTCTTCAGGAAATGTATAAGTTTCTAACCAAGGTAAAAGTTCTTTATCCATCCCAAGGCCACGATTACAATACTGTGGAGCATGTGCATGTGTATCTACAAAGCCTGGAATAATGAGATTATCACCATAATCAGTAACCTCACAATCTGCATAGGCTGGTGGAATACTTTCACCACAATATACGACTACACCATCTACGGCAATGATATAACCATGTTGAATCGATATAAATTCTGAAGGACGCGGTGTATATAATATATTTCCTTTTAAAATAAGTGTCGAATTCATATAACCTCCTTGCGTGATCAGAGCGTTGAAAGACTATGCCCAAATAACACGCTAGATTTTCTTTAATATTCTTTTTTCAATACATAGCCATAGGCTTGTTTATAGCCATTTGATTGTTCCGTAATGTATACACCTTGTATTTCCGGCGCAAAACCAGGCAGTTGATTAATACCTTCTTCTAAGGCTAAGAAATAGTCACACGCAGTCTTGGACCAACGCTCCCCTGGCTGCACACATATTACACCTGGCGGATACGGAAGAGCCCCTTCAAGAGCAATACGTCCTTCTGCTTCGATTAGCGGTACTAATTCGCCTTTATTTCGTTGGAACTCAAAATTTGCCTCTTGTGGATTCATTACATAGTCAGGGAAGTATTCACCCAAGAATAATCGCTGTTGCAAAAGACTTACATTTCTAGACTTATAAAAGTCATGCATTTCTTGGCATAACTGACGAATGTGGTAGCCTTTATATTTGTCTATATGACTATAGTAAATCGATGGCAACACCTCTTCCATCGGTACATCGCGATCTATGAGTTCTTCAAACCGAACGAGTTCCGCTACTAGCGCATCCATCTTACGCTTAGATTCTGCTGGTGTCATGAGGAATAAGATTGTATTTAAATCACATTTTTCAGGAATAATTCGATTTTCTCGTAAATAATTAGCAAGAATATTCGCAGGGATGCCAAACTCTTCATATTCTCCAGTTTCCACATCGATTCCCGGTGTAATCAGTTGAAATTTACATGGATCAATAAAATACTGTCCTTCACCATAGCCGTTAAAAGAATGCCACTTGGCTTCTGGCTCAAAAGCAAAATATTTTACATCACAAGCCATCTCATGGGTATTTCCCTCTTTCCATGGTTTACCATGAACAATTGGAGGTACTAAGGGGCGTAAATATTTACATTGTTTCAATACGGCTTTACGCGCATCAATAGCTACCTCAACACATTCACGCCATAATGTTTGTCCTAACTCGCCTTCATGAATTTTCGCATTAACATCAAGCGATGCAAATAATGGATAAAATGGAGATGTAGATGCATGCATCATAAAAGAGTTATTAAAACGTTTATGATCCACATAGCGTTCTTGTCCCTTTATATGACTGTCTTTTTTATGAATTTGGGATGTTTGTGAAAAGCCAGCTTGTTGCTTATGTACTGATTGAGTAACTAAAATGCCAGGGTCATTTGGGCCCAATCCTAACAACAATGGACTACAGTCTTTCATCATAGGAATAAACTGTTCATACCCAACCCAAGCAGAGTCAAAGAAAATATAGTCGCAAAGATGGCCTATTTTATCTACTACTTGCCGCGCATTATAAATCGTACCATCATAGGTTCCTAGTTGAATAACTGCTAGTCGAATGGGCCGTTTTGCATTTGCTTTTTCAGGTGATTTTTCTGCCACTAATTGACGTATATAACTTTCATCAAAGCAATGATCTAAAATACCGCCAATGGAGCCAAAGGGATTACGTGCTGTCTCAAGATATATAGGCGTAGCACCAGACATAACGAGGCCACCATGGCAGATAGATTTATGATTATTACGATCATATAAAATAATATCCCCCGGTGTTAAAAGAGCATTAAGCACTACCTTATTCGCAGAAGATGTACCATTCAATACAAAATAGGTTTTATCCGCATTGTAGACCTTAGCTGCATGTGCTTGAGCATCATACGCATAGCCTTCATGAATTAAGAGATCCCCTAATTTTACATCTGCATTGCAAAGATCAGCTCTAAATATATTCTCTCCAAAGAAATTGTAAAAGGCACGACCCGTAGGATGTTTATAGAAGAATTGGCCCCCTTGATGACCTGGACAGTCAAACTGTGAATTTTCATCCCCTACATAATCAGATAAAGCCCTGAAAAATGGTGGTAAAATAGATGCTTCATAGTTTGCTACAACTTTCTCTATCTCTGATGTACAGTCGTCGATACTCATAGATAAGAGCTCTATAATGGACGTGATACGATTTCTATAAAGAGATATATCTTTAGATGCATCAACTCTTAAGACAATAACAGGTATACCAAAGGAGCTAATTTGATTATTATTCACAAGATCTAGCTCACCATCATCGATAACAACGGCACCTACATCTGTAAAATCTGTTTCAAAAACGCCAACACATGTGCGTCCTGCTATGGATTTAATTTTGGATTGCACGGAATCAGATAAAGCAACCTTTAAATGTTTCACAGTCTTCTCCTTTCGTAACTAAATATCATAGTCAACATATACTTCAACACCACATGTAGAATAAATATAATATTCATAGAATACAATAATCATAAAACATAATATTCGTATCATATGACGAATAAAAAAGCTCCCTACTCAAAGAATAGGGAGCCTTTTGGTTTTAGATTATTCAGCTGCTTCTTCTTCAGCTTCAATATGCTTAGGAGCTTCTGGTTTCATCAATGGGAACAACAATACATCGCGGATGGATGCAGAGTCTGTTAAGAACATAACGAGACGGTCAATACCAACACCTAAACCTGCTGTTGGAGGTAAACCGTATTCAAGAGCTGTAACGAAGTCTTCATCCATACGGTGAGCTTCATCATCGCCAGCTTCGCGTTCTTTCAATTGATCCAAGAAACGTTGTTTTTGGTCGATTGGGTCATTTAACTCGGAGAAGCCATTTGCCAATTCACGACCATAAATGAACGCTTCAAAACGTTCTGTAGCCAATGGATTTTCACGACTTGCTTTCGCAAGTGGAGAAATTTCTTTTGGATGACCATATACGATAGTTGGTTGAATCAAGTTTTCTTCTACATAATCTTCGAAGCAAAGATTTAAGATTTTACCAATACCATCATTTTCTGTATATTCTACATTTAAACGATCTGCAATAGCACGAGCTTCTTCTACAGTAGTAACTGCATCAAAGTCTTCACCAGTGTATTTTTTTACACCTTCAGCCATTGTGATACGATTCCAAGGTGGAGTCAAATTGATTTCTGTACCTTGGTATGTGATTTCTTGTGTACCTAGAACCTCTTGAGCACAGTAGGACACAAGATTTTCTGTTAAGCGAATAGCATCCTCAACATCGCCATAAGCTTGGTAAGATTCGATAGTAGTGAATTCTGGATTATGACGGTTGTCGATACCTTCGTTACGGAAGCAACGGTTCATTTCGAATACGCGGTCCATACCACCAACGATCAAGCGTTTAAGGTATAATTCTGGTGCAATACGCATGTAAATATCGATATCAAGCGCATTGTGGTGAGTGATGAATGGACGAGCTGCAGCACCACCAGGAATAGCATGCATCATTGGTGTTTCTACTTCCATGAAACCATCACGCATCATGTATTCGCGAATTTTAGCAACGATTTGGGAACGTTTTACAAATGTATCACGCACTTCAGGATTTACAATCAAATCAACATAACGTTGACGGTAACGAAGTTCTGTATCCTTTAAACCATGCCATTTTTCTGGCAATGGACGTAAAGATTTAGATAACAAAGTTAATTTGTTAACTTTAATTGTAACTTCACCTGTATGAGTTTTAAATACATGACCTTCTACACCGATGATATCACCGATATCAAGCATTTTTACGTATTTATAAGCATCTTCGCCCAATACATCTTTACGGAAATATACTTGAATATCCCCAGATTTATCACGAATATTGGCAAATGCTGTTTTACCATGGGAACGGATTGTCATCAAACGCCCTGCAATAACTACAGGTTGACCATCATATTTCAAGAAGAAGTCATCTTTAATTTCTTTTGCATTATCTTTTACAACAAAACGTTGACCAAATGGATAGATGCCATCCGCTTCGTATTCAGCCAATTTGTCGCGGCGAATTTGCATTTGCTCATTCAGCTCTTCTTGTACATTTTTAATTTCTTCACTCATGTTATCGCCTCTTCGTCAGTAAATGTAAATTATTGGATTGCTAACACTTTGAATGTAACAGGACCATCTGGTGTGGAAACTTCTACTTCATCACCTTTACGTTTGCCCAAAATAGCTTTACCTACAGGAGATTCGTTAGAGATACGATTGTTGAATGGATCCGCTTCAGAGGAACCAACGATAACATATTCTAATTCATCATTGTACATTGTATCTAGTACCGTTACTTTACTACCTACGGATACAACATCACCTTTTACGGATTCGTCGATGATTTTCGCAGTGTTAATTTTATTTTCAAGCTCTACAATATGACCTTCGATGAAAGCTTGTTCATTTTTTGCATCATCATATTCAGAGTTTTCACTAATATCGCCATATTCAATAGCAGTCTTAATACGTTCAGACACTTCAATACGACGTACAGATTTATAATACGTTAATTCTTCTTCTAATTTCTTTAAACCGTCGGCGGTAAGTAATGTTTCTTTTACGTCTGCCATGGGTACCCCACTCTTTCTACATATAAATTAAATAAGAAAAAAGTGCCATAATAAGATGACACCTTATCTTTTATTTCTAAATTATCTCAACCATTATATAAAAATACTGTACATTTGTCAATCTGACTACATTTCAGACAATATTTTACGGTATGATTCTAGCTCATTGTGAAAGCTTGTTACAGTATGAATTGTATTCACACGATTACGCCAGTATGCTGATTCAGGGAGGCCCTTCATATACCAGCCTGCATGAGTTCGTATTTCCTTAACGGCCATACTTTCACCCTTATATTGACATAAGAGATCAAAATGCTTTAACAACATGTCGAGACGTTCAATATCGCTCGGCGCCGCCAATACTTCACCAGTCGCTAAATAGTGATGAATACGATTAAAGATCCATGGATTTCCCTGTGCACCACGGCCTACCATCACCGCATCACATCCTGTTTCATCGAGCATGCACTTTGCATCCTCTGGTTCCACTATATCCCCATTGCCCATAACGGGTACAGCCACGGCCTCTTTTACAGCCTTAATATAAGACCAATCAGCATGTCCACTGTACATTTGCTCCTTAGTACGGCCATGTACTGCAATAGCCGCCACACCTGTAGATTCGATGCGCTTAGCAAAGTCCACAACATTGATGGAATCACTATCCCAACCTATACGCATTTTCACGGTTACAGGCACATCCACAGCCTTAACCGCAGCCTCTGCTACGCGCGCGGCTAAGTCAGGATTCTTCATAAGCGCAGAGCCATCACCGGAGGAAACAACTTTTTTAACAGGACAGCCCATATTAATATCTACGATATCGGCACCTGCATCAGCTACGACCTTTGCACCAATGGCAATAGCCTCTGGATTAGAACCGAAGATTTGCATAGATACAGGCCGTTCTACCTCTTCAATACGCAACAATTCATGGGTGCGTTCATTTTTATATTTAATGCCCATAGCGCTGACCATTTCGGTGCAAACCAAGGCGGCCCCATGCTCTTTAGCAAGCAAACGATAAGCAATATCGCTGACCCCTGCCATTGGCGCTAATATGGCTTGTCCGTCAATTTTGACAGCTCCAATTTGCCATTGTTTATTATTCATATATATCCCCTAATAAAAAGGGTACAGCATAAGCTGTACCCGAATGTACACTACCTTGTTACATATTCGTAACTATATTATAGTAGCATTATTTATTTCTTTCGTAAATAAGGCGCAAACCTTCTAATGTAAGCATAGGTTCTACATGATCAATGCAGTCCGTAGCACTGCTAATGAGTTGTGCTAAACCGCCTGTAGCTACGACAGTTACATGATCACCCATTTCAGCTTTCATACGAGATACAAGGCCTTCCACTTGGCCTACATAACCATAGAACATACCCGCCTGCATAGAAGATACGGTATTACGGCAAATGACTTGACCTGGGTCTCTTACATCAATACGTGGTAATTTAGCAGCCCGTTGGAATAGAGCCTCTGCAGAAATGGTAACACCTGGTGAGATAACACCGCCCATATAATCGCCATTGCCTTTAACCGCACAATAGGTAGTAGCTGTACCAAAGTCAATAATGATTAAATCACCTTTATAACGCTCATGTGCTGCTACAGCATTTACGATACGGTCAGCACCTACTTCACGAGGATTATCATACTTAATGGCGATACCAGTCTTAGTGCCAGGCCCAACAATAAGAGGATTTACATTGAAATAACGTAAACATACGCGCTCTAATGTAGGCATCAATGGTGGCACAACTGAGGAAATGATGATATCTTTAATATCCTTCACATCAACCTTACGGTCATGGAAGAATAGGTTCATCATCAACATGCCATATTCATCGGTGGTCCGCACACGATCCGTGGAAATACGCCAGTGACCTACAAGCTCCGTCTTGTCGTATACACCGAGAACAATATTGGTGTTCCCCACATCAATTACTAATAACATGAATGCCTCCTATTTGCGCGGACGAATTGATACGTCCCCTGCCACAATACGTTTAACTGTCCCATCAGGGATTCTTACTAATAAGTTACCATCTTCATCAATATCTGTAGCTACCCCTTCATAGGTATTTCCTGGTGCTCTTACTTCAATTTCCTCACCAAGTGTTACCGATAATTGACGCCATTCATTGAGAGTTTCCTCAAAACCACTATCGAGGACTTCATAATATTGATGTTCTAAAGATTCTAATATAATTTTAAAAGCTTCCGTCCGTTCAATATCAATGCCTTCCATAGTTAAGGATGTAGCGATCAACTTCAATTCTTCCGGGAGCTCTTCTTGTTTAGTCTTTACATTGACACCTATGCCCATAACAATATAGGAAATTTCCTCCATAGAGCCAGACATTTCGGTCAAGATGCCAACTAGTTTACGACCATTCACAAGAATATCATTGGGCCATTTAATGCC
The DNA here is from genome assembly GCF_024677885.1 of Veillonella faecalis. Taxonomy (NCBI): domain Bacteria; kingdom Bacillati; phylum Bacillota; class Negativicutes; order Veillonellales; family Veillonellaceae; genus Veillonella; species Veillonella faecalis. The sequence goes on along the minus strand of NZ_JALBWL010000005.1, from coordinate 2,236 downwards.
TGCATCGGTGAGTCCCATTTTATGGAACGCTTTTGTTAAGGCTACGGCTGCCATCAATGTACATTTTGGTGCTTCTACAGGTGCAAAGTCAGGGCGCAAAATGAGACTAAACCATAGACCTTTCCCAAATGGAGAATACCAGCCCCGCGATAAACGACCTCGGCCAGCAGCCTGTTCCTCTGTTACAACAACAGTACCTTCTTCTGCACCTTGTTGTGCTAAGCGACGAGCTTCTAGGTTAGTAGATTCGGTAGTGTCCATATAGACATACCGTTTTCCAAATACATCTGTTTTTAAGATTTGCTTCATTGCTAATGGACTCAACAAATCAGGTTCCTCCAATAATCGATACCCCCTCTTGGTATAAGATTCTATTTTGTAGCCTTTTTGACGTAATGCCTTGATATGCTTCCAAATAGCTGTACGCGAAACATGACACGCTTCCGACATATCCTGTCCCGATACGAAACCACCTTGGTTTTGTCTCAAGAATTCTAATACTTCATCACGCATAGTTTAGAGCCCCTTTCTTTGTCAACCTAGGTTTACAATTCGATTGTACAAGTGTACCCTGTAAAATGCAAGGGTTATTTAAAAGAATTAATGGTATAATACATGTAGTATTAAGTTATACCTTATGCAAAAGATAACAATAGTATGGTCTATCATTATCTAGGGAGATATATGCAACAATTTACATTAGAAGAAAAAAATGAGGTTCTTGAGAACCCGTTTATTCATATTCATAGAAAGCTCGACGTCCTATTAAACATAGGCAAACTACTCATGGAATGTGGTGCCGATACAAATCGAATTATTGAAGAAATGCTTAAAGCCGCCACATTTATGGGTATTCCTCATGATTATTTAAATATACATATTTCCTATACTACGATTATGGTCAATTTACTGCATAAAGAACGATCTATTACCGTATTTAGAAAAACACCTGTCCATGTACCCAATATGGCCATGATCAATGCCGTATCTAAACTAACTTGGCGAGCCTTTGAACGACATTATTCACTTACAACTTATGAACAGTTAATTTCAAAATTAGATTCCACTATTCCAGTATATCCTGATTGGATAAAGGGTATTGCTTGTGCCCTCGGATCAGCAGGCCTTGCCTTTTTGTATAGTGGCGATATGATAGCTTTTATTGTAACTGTTATTTGTTCTCTAATCGGTTATTTTGGTCGTACCTTATCGGTACGCTTTGGTTGCAATGAATATGTAGGCATTGCAATTGGCGGCTTTGCCGCCATGGTTTCTGCCTATGGTTTCTATTCACATATTGAACAAGATTCGTTAGTTTACGTTCTTGTTTGTTGTACCTTATTTATGATACCTGGTGTACCGCTTATAAACTCCGTTATCGATACCATCAACAACCATATTTTATCGGGAATTACAAGAGCTATTAGAACGATCCTTATCGTTGGTAGCATGACCTTAGGCATGGCCATGGCATTATACTTTAGCCCTATGCCGGCCTTTAGCTTTGTAGATATTAAGCCTCATGTATTATCGATTGAGCAAATTATAGGGTCTTTTACAGCAGCCGCATCCTTTGCAGTACTATTTAACGCTCCTGTCCGATTACTAGTATCCATTGGCATTGGCGGTGTATTATGCGTATTTATCCGCAATTTATTAGCTGTTGAATTTGGCTTCTCCATTCCAGGTGCTACCTTTGTAGGCGCTGCTGTAATGAGCGTTATCTATGTAAAAGTTTCTACTTGGCTGAGAACATCTAGCACAATTATCATCGTCCCATCTGCCATAGCCTTAATGCCTGGTATTTTATATTACAGATTCCTCTTTGATATGCTTCATATCAACGCACTATCAGAGTCTGGTTTACTTCATATGGTCCAGAACGGTGTAACAGGCATCCTCACTATTGTAAGTATTGCGGTTGGTGTAGCAATTCCAAATGTACTGGCTCAAAAATATTTGAAAGCCCGAAAAGAGCGTAGAATTCAACAGTACTTGGCAACACGTCATATTAACGATGGCCAATAGCTAATCCTCACCAACTACATTACGAGCTTCACAATATAGATAGAATACTAAGTACTATAGCTAGTAATAGGTAATTATAATCAAAGGGTTATAGGACAAAACGTGTTGGTACTTTAATCCCAATCATTGAAAGATAATTTGTCATAGTTATGCAAATCACCCCAAGAAATGGCATCCCCCCAAGTTGGAATTATGCCTTGAAGTTGGG
>NZ_JALBWL010000004.1:0-129747 GCF_024677885.1 Veillonella faecalis | reverse complement strand
GTCAGAACAGTCTCGCTCATGGCAAGCTCTTATGCAGCGAATAGCGACCCCCATTGTGGTCGTTTCTGATGGTGGACCTGGTCTTAGAAAAGCATTAAAAAAAGTTTGGCGTACCGCCAAGCTTCAACGTTGTATTGTTCATGCCGTATGGCAAGTACATCGTTACACTACTAGGCGGCCTAAGACATTAGCAGGTATTATGTTAAAAGATTTAGCAAGCGATTTATATAACGTAAAAACACAGGAAGATGCAAAAATATGGATTCAACGATTATTTAATTGGAGAGTGACTTTTAAAGAGTTTCTAAGTGAAATGACACGTGATAGTAATGATAATTTAAGAGCTACGCATGAACGATTACTAAAAGCCTATAACTCTCTAGTGGTATTAATTAATACAGAGACAATGTTTCGATATTTAGATGAAACATTGGTGTTGGATAAAGAATGTCCGAGGACTAATAACCCTATTGAAGGCGGAGTAAACGCACAACTCAGACGTTTATTGCGCTACCATCGAGGAATGTCTGTAGAAAAACGTATAAAAGCGGTCTTTTGGTGGTGTTATTTACACTCACCAAGACCGCTTTCTGCAAAAGAAATACTTAAGGTAATGCCAACTGATGCAAGTATTTCTAAAATATATAGTTCTATGAATGAAAGAGCCCAACTTCAAGGCATAATTCCAACTTGGGGGGATGCCATTTCTTGGGGTGATTTGCATAACTATGACAAATTATCTTTCAATGATTGGGATTAAAGTACCAACACGTTTTGTCCTATAACCCATAAAAGAGCTGAAGATTTTATCTTCAGCTCTTTATTTATAATATCGCTAAATAGATTAACGACCCATATCAATGGTGTTATCCCAAATAATATTTGTTCTGCGACCATCGAAGCCTTGATCTGGTTCAGGAGGTAATTTACTGGATTTAGTTTGACCTACATAAGCACCTGTTTCAGCATCTACAGTAACTACAGTCTTTTTGCCGTCTTGATGCATTGTCATATAGTATAAAATCTTACCTTCATGAGCTTCGATTTTCCAGCCTTTTACAACTGCATCAGCACCAAGTTGTTGTTTTGCAACGCGCTCAGCTTGAGCTGCTTCGATGACTTTATCTTTATTGAAGATTTCACCGATAACTTTCTTAGGTTTGCCACCTTCATCCATATCAGAAGTATTACCAGTGATAACGTCGATTTTCATCTTATATTGATGATATTTACTATAGCCTACTACTTTGTAACCATAGTTCAAATCATTAGAGTTAAGCTCTACAGAATGAAGTGCTGCATTAGGAAAACGGTTTTGGAAAATAGTACCAATTTTACTCATAGTCATAACCATGGATTCCCCTGGTGCACGTTGTACAGAAATATCAGTACTTGTTTCTGGTTTTGTTTTACGTGCATCTGCCACACTAGGTGTAGCAACGGACAATACGCCAACTGCCAATACACCAGTTAATGCCATAGAAATCAACTTTTTATTCATTACATATCCTCCTACTATATACAATGCTTTCACCTATGGTAAAAGCCATCCGTATACTAGAATTACTATAATTTTGTGCTATACGCAACAGCACACAAAACATACATAAATAGATATATTATTTAGACAATATACTATAAACCTTCATTCGATGCAAGTCGATCGTTTACATCAGTCATAAGCAATTTGTAACATGTTGCCACCAAAGGTACGCCAATCAACATACCAGTGACCCCCATTAAACTACCACCTACGATAACGGCCGCAAACACCCACAAACCAGGTAAGCCAACGGAATTACCTACAATCTTGGGATAAATAAAGTTACTTTCAATTTGATGAAGAACCTCTAATATAATCACATAGATTAATGCATCCATAGGACTAACAGTAAGTAAGATAACTGCGCCTATAACGCCCCCTACATAAATACCTAACAATGGAACTAATGCAGTAAGACCAATAACACAGGCAATCGTAGTAGCATATTCGATGTTAAATGCCCACAATGAAATGCCCACCATAATACCTAAAATCAAGGCATCTATAAACTGGCCTACAAAGAAGTTACTAAAAGTTTGAACAGCTACGCGTGTCACATAACTAACACGGTTAACCCACTCATCAGATGCATAGGCTTTTAGGATTCGTTTACCTTGCATCATAAGTCGCTCTTTATCGAGCAACATATAAATGGCAAAGATTAAACCTAAACCTATATTCAAAGTCCAAGATAAGGCTGTCCCCATCGCATTAACTAGGTATGTACCACCCTTTGTGCCCCACTCGCGAGTATATTTAACAACACTTTCACCACTCAAGGTATCCATAAGAGTTTGATTGGAGGCCATTGGAATGGTTTCTGTAAAGTGTTGCATCCATGTTTGGAAATCTGTATACAACTGTGGCGAAGAAGCTACGATAATCGACATGGAATGAATCAATTGTGGAATCGCCATGCGAGCAATGAAATACACGATAGCACTGATAGTAACAAAGGATAATACAAGACTTAAAGGTCGTCTAATTTTATCTTTCCAACCAGTTTTACTCTTAGGCCACAGCCAGCGTTCATAACGCACAACGAGAATATCGAGGACAAATGCGATACAAGCACCTACTATAAGTGGAACAAAAGCAGTAACAATGGCATCAATAGCATTGGCTATATCGCTAATACGGAGCGCCATCATGATCATAACGCCAGCCAATATAATGGCCCCTATAAGCGGTTTGTAATATTTAAATCGTTTCATATATAACCTACTTTACTATACTCACAATGCATACATTACCAAAACTTAATGAACATTGTATGACCTACGATTGTATGCAAGTTTAGTATAACACAAAAGTCCACCTTATCACATGCTCGGTCCCCCGATGAACACGAGAGCATGATAGAAGGTGGACTTATTATATGTCTAATCTAAATTAGATTGAAGATTAGCGGTGAATGTAAACGTCTACACGACGGTTTTCAGCTTTACCTGCTGCAGTAGAGTTAGTTGCTACTGGTTTAGTGTCGCCATTAGCGATACCGATGAAACGATCAGCAGATACGCCGTTGTTTACTAAGTATTGAGCTACGTATTGTACGCGGCGTTCGGACAAGCCAACATTGTATTGAGGAGTTGCATCAGTATCAGCATTACCCAACAATTTGATTTGATCTTGAGAGTATTGGTTAGCAGCGTTTACAGCAGCTGTCAAGTTTGGATATTGGTCTGCACGAGCTACATCTTGGTCGGAATCGAAGTAGATGGATTGTACATAGTAATCCAATTTAGGAGTTTTGTATACAGGAGCTTCTACTACAGGAGCTGGAGCTGAAGTGTATACAGGAGCTGGAGCTGGAGTTGCTACAGGAGCTACTGTTTTGTGACCACCGAAGCGATAGGACAAGCCAACTACAGGACCTTGGAAGGAGATATTTTCCTTATCTGCATGTTTTGTGTTGATATAACGGTAACCAGCGTTGATATCCAAGTCTTCGTTCACTTTGTAGCCTAAACCAGCTTCCCAAGTGGAAGTTTTCTTAGTACCTACACCAGCTTTACCATACACTTCTACTTTAGAGCCAAGGTTAGCTTTACCAATTACACCTGCTTGTGCAATGTTATTAGCTTTAGCGAAGTCATCACCAGAAATATGAGCATAGCCACCATATACAGCGAAGTTTTTGTTCAAGGATTGAACCAAGTTTACTTCGTGCATTTTGTCGCTATAGCCAATGCCACCCAATTTGTCGTTCAAACCATGGTAAGCATATTGAACAGCAGTTTTGTCAGACAAAGCGTATGTCAAACCACCATCAAAGTTCCATTTTGCATCAGCATTGAAATGTTCAGTTTTTGCTTTAGAATGAGCTGCACCAAGATCAACTTGGAATTCGCCTTTGTTGAATTGAGTTTGTGGAGTTGCGCCAGCTACGGATACGCCTACAGCAGCAACTGCCAATAAAGCTAATAATCTTTTGTTCATTATAATTCCCTCCAATAAAAGCCCATAACAATACACAGGGCCTTGGTAATAATATACTTTCATTTTACACAACTTTTCGATAAATTTCAATATCTTTTATGAATTTACCATGAGAATTTCGAAATATATCTATATGTAGATGTTATATATTTTAACTTCATAACCACTACTATCGTTATATTCTAGGAATATACTATGTCTAATCATATGATAGATAAATTTATGCTTTATCCTTTTAAGATATATCTTAGATTTATATTAAAGTATCTTTAAGATTAACAGGATAAAGGAAAACGCCTACAGTATATAATGTAGGCGTTTCCTTTTAAATTAGTTTTATATTAAATTAGTCTTCTTTTACAGAGAACCATGCACGATGGAATACGGCTGCAATCGCACCACCTACTAAAGGAGCAACGATGAAGAGCCATACGCCGATGGATACCTTCATGAACTCAAAAGGCATGCGTTCCCTCTCTTAAGGGTATTCATGTTACTCTCATTAGTATAAATATTTTCTAAATTATATCAACGACTTTTTTTCGATATAATTTTACAAAATATTATTCTGTATCCCCTAATTATATATCATGACGTTTCTCACACATTAAATTCTATAGAATATGCTATACTGTTATTATATTTTGTAGAAATTACTATTGTATGTGCAGTTATAGAAGTATGTACAGTTATATAGAAGTATATATAGTTATAAGGAGCTATATAGGAGGAACCATGAGTAAAACAGCTTATATTGTACGTCATATTAACTTTGAAAATGCCGGTATTTTAGAGTCCGTCTTAATAGATCGAGGATTTGAGCTAACATACATTGAAGCGCCCCTTGTCAATTTTGAACACTATGATGCGACAGAAGCTGATTTAGTCATCGTCTGTGGAGCCCCGATTGGCGCATATGACGAACAGCTCTACCCATTCTTAACTGATGAAATCAAATTTATTACAGATCGTATAAATAGTAAAAAGCCATTACTTGGCATCTGTTTAGGTGCCCAACTCATATCCCGTATTATGGGAGGTCACGTAGGTCCTATGAAGCATGGGAAAAAAGAAATTGGCTTTGGTCCAATAGAATACACTACTGAAGGCGCCTCCTCCCCATTGGCATTACTAGGCAATGTACCGGTTCTTCACTGGCATGGCGATGAATTTGAAATCCCTAAAGGTGCTGTGAGACTTGCTAAAACAGAACTATGCCCAAATCAAGCATTCTCCGTAGGCACTCACATTCTAGGCCTTCAATTTCATATGGAGGCTGATCCTGCATTCATTGAAAGTTGGCTTGTGGGCCATTGTGCAGAGCTTTCTAACGCAGGTATCGATATTTCTAGACTCAGAGAAGAGGCTAAGCAGCTACGCCAAGAATTACCAGCTGCAGGAAAAGCAGCATGTATTGCTTGGCTTGAACAAAACCATTTATAAAAGTAAAAACCGCCTTAGTAAAACTAAGGCGGTTTTTACTTGTTTCTTATATATATCCCTTACATATATACACGAAATCATGGATTTCAGGTCCGATAACACATTCCCCAATGTGTCATTTTTTCCACATTTCGTATTGTACATCAAACAAATTGAATAGGCAAGAAGTTTTTCATAAACTTTTCATAAATTATTCTATTTTTTTCAATATAGCTAGTAATCCTTAATAAAATATTGTAGATTCTATCTATATTAAAGCTATACATCGAATAATTTAAACTTTAGATTTTATATGAAAATCTATCGCATAAATGATATTCAAAATTAATATTTTAAATACTAATCAGTAAGATTAAACAATTTTATGCTGCCATGTACCTCGAACAAATCGGAAATAGGAACAACATAATCGTAAAGACTGATCGAAGCACAACGATAACCATGCGCCTAAAAGGCCTAAGCCAAATGTAATACACAATAGATACGTAATAATAGGTCGTATAATAGCTACACTAACAAGGGAATATTTCATAATATAATATGTATCCCCCGCTCCTTTTAGTACACCGGAGTATACTTGCTGTAAAGCTTGAGGAAAGGCCGCAATGGCCATAAGCCCCATTAAGGCACCAGCTAACGTAACGACTTCACTTTCACGTGTATATAACTGTACCAATAAATCACCAGGACCAATAAATATGAGTGCACTTACAAGGCCCACGACCAGTCCGATTCGGGCACCGATTTTACCATAGACACGTGCAATATCTGGACGTTTATGTCCAAGGTTTTGCCCCGTATGAGAGGCCCCTGCAAAGCCAAGTCCCATAGCAAAGTAATAGAATATATCCATTAAGTTCATACATACATAGTGTGCTGCTAATGGTACCGCCCCTAAGGATGCAACGATCATTGTGTACGTATACATACCAAATCGTTCAAAAAACTGTTCCCCTAATGAGCTACCACCTACGTGGAACATAGTGTGCAAAACGGTTCGTTCAAACTTCCACTTTGAAGGATGTCGCAAGGTTAATCCCGTTGTAGTATGTTGTGAAATCGTACGCAGTAATAATAGAGCAATAACGGCACTACTAATCATTGTCGAAACACCTGCGCCCATAACACCGAGTTCAGGAAAGAAACCAATACCATAAATCAAGAAGAAGTTCATTATAGTATTTAAAATATTACCTACTACATTGGACTTAAAAATAACCTTGGTATTGCCATACCCAATAAGGGCGGCCCCTACAATTTGACTAAAAGATTGGAATATTAGACTAATGACAATAAAACGGCCATACCAAACAGCCGTTTCTATATAACCGTCTTCGGCACCTGTAAAGCGTAAGATATGCTCTAAGTTAAAGAAACATATTGCCAGTAAAGGTACATAAATCAAGAAATTCAAGAGTATGGATTGCTTAAGAACGGCATTCATACCATCAACTTCACTTTCACCGTGGCGGCGAGCTATAATAGCCGTTACCGCAATCGACAAGGCACGACAGAATATGAGCATCACCATCTCTGGCTGCCCCATAATACCAACTGAGGCAAGTGCGGAGGCACCGAGGGCCCCTACCATGGCTAAATCAATAGCTGTCATAAACTGCAGCATCAAACCTTGTAATGTAGCAGGCCAAGCTATTTTCAAATAATTGCCATACATCTGCTTTGTTGTACCTACAGGACCTAATCGTTCTGTAGCGGGCAACATTGCATCAATGGACAACCATCGTTGTATGCGGTCTAACATAGTAACTCCTATTCATGCAAGATCGTATAAGATTGAGCTATCTATTAGCCCCAATATCTTCTGTATTATATCACAAGAATATATGAAAAGTCATTCATATATTATAATTATATTTAATAATCTATATCAAAATTGCAAAAGAACCTCTTATAGCGTCTGAATATACCCTACCAAGTATTCCAACATATAAGAGGTTCTTTTAATTTTCAGAAAATATTATATCAGTCTATCATACGAAATTAATTATCAATTATTAACCTTTGGATGCCAACAATTGACTAACTGCTGCACGCAAGTCTTCTAAGCCTTGTTTAGTTTCAGCTAGTTCTTGACGTTGACGCTCATTTTCAGCTTCCAACGTATTGAGACGAGCCGCTTGATCTGCGATAACAGTTTTTTGTTCACTATTTTCTTTTTTGAGACTAGATACTTCATCTTGCATTACATACACAGAGCTAATAGGGCCTGCTTTGTAACGATCAGGAATATTTTTCTTTTCTGGGCTAGAGCCAAATTTGTGAGTTACACCAGCATTTACCATATTACGGTTTGCACCGAGAGATACGCCAACATTGAACATTGTATCTTCGTTTGTATAATGTGCAAGACCTAAGGCCGCTGCTGTTTCACCACGATAATTACCTACGCCAGCCATCACTTGAGTTGGTTCCAATGGGTCATATTGAATTGGTTTCAACGCTGCCATTGCTGCTGCATGCGCACCTACGCGTTGTACCTCACCTGCTACTTGACCAATAGCATCGCCGATTCTAGCATTAGATGCTTTCAACTGACTAACATTAACAGCATCAGTATCATCTGTACCAGGTGCAATCCCTTTAAGTTGGTTATTACCATTATTGAGACCATCCTTAGTCAAGGAAATAGTGCCTGCATTAGGATTATTAGGGTTTGCACTGCCTGGTGTAATTGTTATGCCATTACCATCTGTAACAGTTGTGTTACCTGCTGCATCTTTAAATGTAGCAGACTTCATATCCTTCAGTTCAGGGTTTACTGCATAACTAATTGTTTTACCAGCTTGGCTAACCATCATATTATTGCCCGCTTTGAAAGTAACTGTTTCATCAGTTTTTACTTTTTCAGCTGTTGCAGTTGGTGTGCTGTTAATACCAGAGCCTTCTGTACCAATAGTTGCATTCCATCCAGCATTTTCAACGGCGGATTTAACTTGATCTTCCGTAGCAGCACGGCCAGATGCAATATTATTTGGATCCCAAGTTTTGTTAGTTAATCCTGTAACAACACCATCTTTGCCATTTACAGCAACAGGATTATTACCACCTGTAGTAATAATGCCATCTTTACCATCGATACCTACAGTACCAATTGTAGCCTTGCCATCCTTACCATCAAGAGCAATCTTATCGCCAGCTTTTACAGAACCATTTTTGCCATCGATAGCAACCGCATTAGCACCATCACCAGCCTTAATCGTACCAGTTGTACCATCTACAGTAACTGACTTACTTGGATCTGTGCCTAATGTAACCTTATCATTCAACTTGTTATCGTAAATAATATGTCCATCAGCGGCAGTTGTTTTAGTCAATACAATATTGCCTGTAGTACTACCAGCACTTTCACCACCATTAGCAGTCAATTCTGTTTTAGACGCCTTAGACTTAGCCTCTAATTGACGAACATTGACAGCATCTGTATCATCTGTACCATCTGCAATCTTAGAAATTTTATTACCACCATTATCGAGGCCATCTTTAGTTAAGGATACAGGATTCTTACCAGCTGCAGTAATAGTTACACCATCTTTAGTAAGAGCTGTGTTATTACCATTGCCATCATCGATAACTGTGCTATCTGCTGTAGAAGTGTTTGTTTTTGCACCATCCGTAATCTTAGTACCATCTGCAGTTGTTGCGGTAGACTTAGTACCATCTGTTACTGTATTACCAGCTGCAGTAGATGTATTGGTTTGAGTACCCGCAGTTTGTGTAATGGAATCACCATTGATAACAGTTGTGTTATTACCAGTACCATTGAAGCTTGCAGAGTTCATATTCACAAGGTCTTTATTCAAGGAATATGTGAAGTCACGCTCATTTTGGTTGATCGTGATGTTTTCACCTGCAATCATAGTAACCTTTGCGTCTTTACCTACTTTTGCATCTGTCTTAGTACCAGTTTGTTTACCAGATGTAGCAGCATCTTTGTCGGCTGTAATTTGCCATGTTTGGTTAGCTGCAGCATCAGCTACTACTTTCAATTGATCCTCGGTAGCAGCACGGCCAGATACAGCATTACCATCCCAAGTCGTATTAGCGAGACCTGTTACATGGTTATTTGTACCATCTACTGTAACGCCACCAATATTAGCAGCTTTACCTGTAATAGTACCAGTAGTACCATCTAACGTTACCCCCTTATTACCACCTGTTGTAATTGTATTATTTACACCATCGATAGCTGCACTACCAATAGTAGCCTTACCCGCTGTACCATCAATAACAATGGCATTAGCACCAGTACCAAATGTCAATGTATCATTAAGTTTTACATTGTAAATTGTATGACCATCTGTAGCCGTTGTAGACGTTAATTTTACATTGCCAGTTGTTGCGTTAGCCGCTTCATCATCATTAGCAGTAATTTCTGTTTTAGATGCTTTTTTAGCTGCATTAATAGCATCTGCTACATTCTTAGCTGTTGCCACACCATCAGTAGCAGGGCCTGTAATAGTGCCATCTGTACCAGCTGTAATAGCCGCTGTTTTTACATCATATTTAACAACGCCTGCATCATCGATAGTAGCAGTTGTTAACGTGCCATCTTTAAAGTTCAAGCCATCAGCCAAGGATACTTGTTTAGCTGTACCATCATTTGCTTTATAAGACAATTTAGTCTTAGTCGCAACTTTAGCGCCATCAATAGTTACCTTGTAATCCTTAGTTGTGCCATCTGCACTTGGTGTTCCTGTAACAGTCAACGGATTATCCGCATCAGTTGTATCAGTACTTACTGTAACTGCACTTACCGCAGATTTCTTAACCTCTGCTTCAGATACTTTTACAGTTAAGTTTTTACCATCTGCATCAGTTGTTACGTATTTACCGTCACCTTTGATGCCCAATGTATCATCTTTAAGATTTACGACACCGGCAGATGTATTAGTATCGCCAGCAAATTTCAAGTTAATAGCATCAGTGCTTGCTTTAGCAGCCTTATTAATAGCATCTGCTACATTTTTAGCTGTTGCTAAGCCATCATCACCTGTTACAGATGCTGCACCTGTAGTGGCATTGCTATCAATAGTAGCACGTTTTGTAGACACCTCTACAGTATCGCCATTCATCTTCGTAGAAATGAAATCACCAGTAGCACCTTTTACATTGAATGCTACATCACCATCTTTTAAAGATTGGCTAGATGTTGTGCCACTATCTGCGCCAAGAGAAACCTTACGACTAACAGCCGCTGTAGCATCATTGATCTTGGTCTTAGTATCATCGTTAATATCAAATGTTACCTTACCATCATTATCTACAGTAGCTTTTGTCATTGTGCCATCTACAAAGTCTAAGCCTTTAGACAATTTAACGGACTTAGCATCTGTATCTGCCGCACTATTAGCACGGTATGTTAAGGTTTGGCTTGCTACAGTATCTTTCAACTGTTTTACATTTACTGCATCAGTATCATCAGTACCTTCTGCAACCTCTTTAATTTTGTTGCCACCAGCATTGATTTCATCAAGGGTAAATTGAACTTCTTTACCTGCTGCAGATTGGAATGCCATGCCTTGAGCACTACCTTGAGCAAAATTCCCATCTTCATCATTAAACATGAGATTTTTAGAATCAAGAGAGCTGCTATTAGGTCCGGCTTGTAAAGATAAAGTACCAACGTCTAAATAAGTATTTGCTGTATTCGGTTGATTTACATCAATACCATTATTGATTCTAATACCATCACGGTCAATTTGTGTATAATTACCTACAGCTGGATCACCAAACTTACCGCTAGCATTAATTGCATCAAACTTGATTGTCTCACCCACACCATTTTCAAGAGAAATAGAGTTTAATTTCTTAAGATCTTTATTTAATGTGGTAGCGATATTTTTGCCAGTTTGTGTAACTGTAATATTGTTATCACCAGTAAAGTCTACAGTATCTCCGCCGGCTACAGTAGTCGGTGTATCACCATTAGCAGATAGTTTCCATGCTGCACCATCTTTAGCTTGGCTAGCCGCTTTGTTAATAGCATCGGCCACGTTCTTAGCAGTTGCTAAACCATCATCACCTGTAACAGAGGCAGTACCCGCAGCGTCACTATTGATAGTAGAACGTTTTGTGGAAACTTCTACAGTGTCGCCATTCATCTTCGTAGAAATGAAGTCACCAGTCGCACCTTTTACATTAAATGCTACATCGCCATCTTTTAAGGATTGACTAGATGCTGTGCCGCTATCTGCACCAAGAGAAATATTACGAGCAACTGCAACGGAAGAGTTATCTACTTTAGTTTTAGTATCTGCATCTAAACCAACTGTAACAGTTTGACCATTTACAGTGGCTGTCACACCATTTGTACCAGCCACATTAAGTTTTTGGTTTTTAAGATCAATAGTACCGTTATTTGTACCATCTGTAATATTTAAGTTTTGAGACAAGTTAGCAACAGCTTGCTTAACATCACCAATATTTGCTGCATTGGAATCAGTTGTACCACCACTAGCAACATTAGTAATTGTCTTGTTACCACCGTTGATACCATCAGTTTTATCAATGGAGATGCCACCTACAGTTACTTTATCTGTTGTGATACCAGTACCTGTGATTGCAGTAGTACCATTTGTTAAGCCAGATGTATTGATTACTGTGTTACCTGCAGTAATAGAATCTACTGTAAGATCTTTCTTTGTGGCTACAGTAATTTTCTTTTTATCTGTACCATCTTGAGTGATTAAAATATTATCACCATTGATAAGATCTACTGTGTCCCCACCTTGTACAGTCGTTTTATCAGTTGTGCTGGAATTTGTTGTAAGATTCCATGCCGCACCAGCTTTAGCTGCATCAGCTGCTTTATTGATAGCATCGGCTACATTTTTAGATGTTGCTAAGCCATCATCGCCTGTTACAGATGCTGCGCCTGTATTAGCATCACTAGTAATTGCCGCACGTTTAGTGGAAATTTCAACAGTGTTACCATTCATCTTCGTAGATACTAAGTCACCTGTCGCACCTTTCACATTGAATGCCACATCACCATCTTTTAAGGATTGGCTAGATGCTGTGCCGCTATCTGCACCAAGAGAGATGTTACGAGCTACTGCTATGGACGCATTATCTACTTTAGTTTTTGTAGTTGCATCAAGACCTACTGTAACAGTTTGGCCATTTACAGTTGTAGTTACACCATTCGTTCCGGAAATAGTAAGTTTTTGATTTTTAAGATTTACAGTACCATCTGTAGCACCATCAGAAACAGTAAGATTTTGAGACAAGCCATCTACAGCTTTATTTATAGAATCTGCTACATTTTTAGCAGTCGCTAAACCATCTGTAGGGCTATTTACTTTAGCTTTACCATCAGCGTCATTAGTAATAGTTTCTGTGGCAGTAGAAATAGTTACAGTACCATTTGTACCTACAGTTGCTTTTGTAAAAGTACCATCTGTAAAGTTTAAACCATTTGCCAAGGACACTTTGTTTGCATTAGCACCATTAGCTTTGTATGTTAATTGTGTTTGATTAGCTAATTTTGTTGTATCAATACCAATTGCATAGTCCTTAGTATTTGTACCTGCTGTTGGTGTAATTGTAATAGGATTATCTGTTGTATTAGCCTTGCTAACAGTTACTGCGCCTACAGCTAAATCTTTTACTTTAGCAGAATCAACAGCTACTTGTACACCTGTAGCAGAAGCCTTAGTAGTAACTAAATCGCCATCACCAGCCACTTTAAAGGTTGCATCACCGTCTTTAAGATACTTAAGACCTGTAGATCCTGTATCACCTGTTAAACCAATACCTTTAGTCGTAGCATTTACCGTATTATTGTCTAAACCAACAACAAGACTACCATTATTTGTACCAACTAAATCAGTTCTAATACCATTAGCACCGATTACTTTAAGTGGACTTTCACTAAGCTTAACAGTACCCGTTTTAGAATTTGTATCTAGTTTTAATGTAACAGCATCTACAGCATTCTTTACATCTGTAATGTTCGCTGCATTAGTACCTATATTACCACCGCTAGAAACGTTGGTAATTTGCTGTCCCCCTGCACTAATAGCATCGGTACCAAACTTAACAGTTTTCGTAGCAGTTTTTGCAGTTAAACCATCACGAGTTATGGTCACATTATTACTACCAGTAGTCGGACCAATTTGAAGCGTTGTATTACTCAATACATTATCGCCGGCTTTAAATGAATCGCCAGTAAAGTTTCTACCTTTTACAGAACCATTTGTACCATCTAGAGTAATTTGATTGCCACCAGAAGAAACCGTAACGGAATTATTTGCTTTCACAGTATCTACAGTAATCGCCTTATTCAAAGAAGTAGTAATTTTTTTGCCACTACGAGTTACTGTAATATTATTGTCCCCACCAAAGATTACAGTATCTGATTTATTGATTACTTCAGGAGCACTAGAATCCCTGTCTGCCGCTAATTTCCAATGATATGCATTGGCAGAAATAGCTTTATTGATAGCATCTGCTACATTTCTAGAATCAGCCATGCCTGCAGCATTTGCAGAAGCTTGACCATTTGTGACATCAATATTTTGTGTTTTACCAGAAATTGTAAGGTTCTGACCGTTGGCAGATGTTGTAATATATGTATTATCGCCCTTAAGGCCTAATGTGCTCTTTGCAATATTCACATTGCCAGTATTTACATTACCAGAGAATGCAAGGTTAACACTCTTTAATTGGGCTACGTTAACTGCATCTGTATCTCTTGTACCTGCTGCAAGGCCTGTAAGTTGACGTGTTACAGTACTACCATTACCAATAGAAACGGCACCTGTTGTACTAGTAAGTACATTGCCATTCAAACCAGAATAAACATCTGTACGGTTTGTATTAGGATTATAACCCTTATTAGCAGTACCGCCTGCTACATCAGCAACGGAATCACGCCCTAAGGCAACACCACCATCAACGGTAACGCTAGAATCAGGACCAATAGCAACAGATTTAACTGCACTTGCATTAGCTCTAGTACCAATAGCAATAGAATGTTGAGATGTGGAATTAACACGACTACCTATGGCAATTGATTCTAAACCATTAGCTGTCGTAGCAGAGCCGATTGCAAGAGCTCTATTGCCTGTAGCTTTCGTTGGCGTAGATCCATATGAACCAATGGCAATAGTTCCATCATCATTGGCTGTAGCACTAGCACCTAACGCCACAGAGTTAGCACCTTTAGCAGTTACATTCATACCAGTAGCAACACTGTTAAAGGCAATCGACTGAGCAGCTTGACCAACTGCGACACCGCCTAAATCAGACTTAGTTCCATTAGTACCAACAGCAACACCATTTGCACCTTTTGAAGTGGTAAAAGCACCGATAGCTATACCACTCTCGCCTGTGACAGAACTTTTTCTACCGATGGCAATACTGTTATCTGCACTTGAAGAGCTCTCGCCCCCAATAGCGACACCATACTGATTAGTCGCATTGGCTAACATACCGATACCAACACCTGCAGTTCCACCAGCCTTTGCCCTAGATCCCAATGCAGTAGAGGATCCACCAGATGCAACAGTACCATGGCCAAATGCAGTGGCATCATTATTAGATGCAGTGGCATCAGCACCTAAAGCACTAGCATAGTTCCCTGTTGCCTTAGTACCATAACCAACTGCCACAGCAGCATCCTCGGACGCAACGGATTTAGCACCTAACGCTGTAGTACTTCCCGATGTAGCTTGAGCTAATAACCCCAATGCAACTGTAGATTGACCTGTTGCATTAGCACCTGCACCAACTGCTGTAGCAGGTAGTGCAGGATCTGCTTCTGTTGCTGTTGCTACACTATAATAACCAATAGCAATGGATTGGTTGCTACCAGAACTAGCAAAATTACCAATAGCTAGACCATTAGTTTTACCACTAGTTACGCTACCATTTGCAATAGCTGCAGATGGTTGATCGCCCACTGCCGCTGCAACATCAATTACACTTGCAGTCTGCATCGCCAAGGCAGCCAAGATACTCGCTACTACAATTTTCTTTTTCCCTGTTTTATTTTTTGCCATTTCAGATACTACAACGTAGCACTGTTTAGACTTAGACCAAATGACTTTAAATATCTTATTCATACATTTTCCTTCTTTAAATTACTAACCCTCAACTATATGAATCATATGTTCCACACTTCTCTCAGTCTGGAAATAATGAAAGCTACACAGACTTTCATTTATAAAATCTATCTTTAATTTTACCATAATTCATCTAATTTTCTCAATTTAAAAGTGTAATTTTTGGATATTTACTATTATCTCAATTATGCATAGAGTATGCTTAAACACGCAGTATCATCATAATTCATTTACAATTCACCTTAATAAATTGCATATTATATGAATTTTTATGCCACTAATTGAGAACGAAAAGAATATTAGATTTCATTACAAAATTAATCACCGTCTAAAAACATTCATAAATTATTCATTATATACAGTTTTATCGATATTTTTATTAATTATTAAATTAGAATTTTCAGACTATTTTATTTTACAGATATAGCTTTAATAAACTATTTTTGTTTTCATACTAAAAAGAGCCTCCTCTTTCGAGGAAGGCTCTTTTCATTTTTACATATCCATTCACGGGATATACATAGTTCTAACTATATGTACAATGTGATTATGCTTTATTTGCCAACAATTGGTTAACTGCTGCTTTCAACGCATCAATTTCAGATTGTTGTTGTTCAAGTTTGGATTTGTACTCTTCATTTTGGGAACGCAAGTGACTTACTTCATCTTGCATTACGTAGATAGAGCTGATAGGACCAGCTTTATAACGTTCTGGAATCGCATCTTTTCTATCACGGCTACCACCAAATTTATGAGTTACACCAGCATTAATCATGTTATGGCTAGAACCAAGTGTAACACCAATATTGAACATAGTGTCTTCAGTTTTGTAATGGGCAAGACCGATTGCACCCGCTGTTTCACCACGGTAGTTACCAATACCAGCCATGATTTGTGTTGGTTCCAATGGATCGTATTGGATTGGTTTCAACGCTGCCATAGCTGCCGCATGAGCACCAACACGTTGTGTTTCAACACCTACATTGTTAATAGCTTGTTGTAAACCAGCTTTAGTTTCTTTCAATTGGCTTACGTTTACTGCATCTGTATCAGCTGTACCAGGTGCTACACCATGAATTTGGTTACCACCATTATTCAAGCCATCTGCAGTAAGAGATACAGGGCTAGCTGCAGAGTTTGCAGGATTGATAGTCATGCCTGCACCATTAACTGTTGTAGCGTTACCAGCTGCATCTTTTACAGTTGTACCAGCAGGAGTAATCTTAGTGGATGGACCATTTTCATCACCTACAGTTACACTGTTAAGACCTTTCACGTCTTTAGCTAGGCTATATGTGAAAGTAGTACCATCTTGTTTAACCTCAAGATTATCACCAGCTTGGAATTTAACAGTATCGCCGCCTTGTACTTTTTCAACAGTACCACCAGCTGCAGTTACATTCCATGCAGAAAGATCTTTAACTTGTTGTTTACCAGCAGGTGTTAAGTTGCTCAAATCTTGGTTTGCTGCATTATCGATTTTTGCTTTTGTTGCATCATCGATTTTAACAGTTACATCTTCACCATTAGCTACCGTTGTTAAACCGTTTTCGCCTTTGATGTTGAATTTCACATCACCAGTGCTCAAGGATTTTTCATCAGTAGAACCAGTGTTACCACCTAAGGAAATCTTACGACCGATAGCTTCTGTATTTTTATCGATTTGAGCTTTGTTTTTCGCAATATCACCAGCATTTTTAGTAATGTTAGCTTTATTTGCTGCTACTTGGTCATCAACTTGTTTCAATTGATCTTCAGTTGCTGCACGACCAGATACAGGTTGTGTTTGACCTGGAACCCAAGTTTTATTAGTCAAACCAGTTACTTCTGGAGTTTCTACACCATCAGTTGCTTTTACTTTTGGAGCTGTAATTGTATCATTTGCAGTTACAGTATCGAAAGTAACATCTTTCTTAGTAGCAATTGTGAAGTCTTTACCATTTTGAGTAATGGAGATGTTATCACCATCGATGAATTTAACTGTGTTACCACCTTCAACTTTTTCAGCTGTACCATTGTTAGCCACTACATTCCATGCAGATAAATCTTTAACTTGTTGTTTACCAGCATCTGTTAAGTTGCTCAAATCAGTATTTGCTGCGTTGTTGATTTTATTTGCAGTATCATCATCTAATTTAACAGTTACGTCATCACCATTAGCTTCAGTAACGATACCATTTTGACCTTTGATATTGAACTTCACATCACCTGTGCTCAAAGATTTTTCATCAGTAGAACCAGTGTTACCACCTAAGGAAATCTTACGAGCAATAGCTGTTGTATTTTTATCAATTTGTTCTTTATTTGCTGCAATATTATCTTTGTTAGCTTTAATAGCATCAGCGTTCTTAGTGATGTTAGCTTTATTTGCTGTTACTTGATCATCAACGGCTTTCAATTGATCTTCAGTGGCTGCACGACCAGATACAGGTGTTGTTTGACCTGGTACCCAAGTAGTATTTGTTAAACCACTCACTTCTGGAGCTGTAATTTTTTGGTTTGCTGTAACGTTATCGAAGGTTACATCTTTCTTTGTGGCAACAGTGAACTCTTTACCATTTTGTGTAATAGTAACATTATCACCATCGATGAATTTAACTGTATCGCCACCTTGAACCTTTTCCGCAGTACCGTTGTTAGCTACTACATTCCAAGCTGCTAAATCTTTAACTTGTTGTTCACCAGCTGGAGTCAAGTTGCTCAAGTCTTTATTTGCTGCGTTGTCGATTTTATCTTTTGTAGCATCGTCCAATTTAACAGTTACATCTACGCCATTAGCTGCAGTAGTAATGCCATTTTCACCTTTAATATTGAACTTCACATCACCTGTGCTCAAAGATTTTTCATCTGTATCACCATCATCACTGCCTAAGGAGATTTTACGAGCAATAGCTGTTGTATTTTGGTCGATTTTATCTTTGTTTGCAGCAATTTCTCTTGCATTGTTTGCAATATCGCCAGCATTTTTATTGATAGCAGTTTTGTTATCAGCAATATCACCAGCATTTTTAGCAATATTTGTTTTGTTTGTTGCAATATCACCAGCATTTTGAGTGATATTGTCTTTATTAGCTTTAACTTGATCATCTACAGCTTTCAATTGGTCTTCAGTTGCTGCACGACCAGATGTAATGTTATTTGGATCCCAAGTTTTATTAGTTAAACCAGTTACTTGAGGCGTTTCCACACCAGTTGTAGCTTTAACTTTTGGAGCTGTAATAGTGTCGTTAGCCGTTACCGTATTGAATGTTACATCTGGCTTAGTAGCGAATGTGAAGTCTTTACCAGATTGAGTAATGAGAATGTTATCACCATTAATGTATTTAACAGTGTCGCCACCTAACACTTTTTCTGCAGTACCATTATTAGCAACTACATTCCAAGCCGCTAAATCTTTAACTTGCTTTTTACCATCTGGAGTCAAATTGCTCAAATCTTTGTCAGCAGCGTTATCGATTTTATTTTTAGTATCTGTATCAAGTTTAACTGTTACATCATTACCGGAAGCGGTTGTAGTAATACCATCTTCACCTTTAATAGTGAAGTCTACATCATCAGCGCTTAAGGATTTCTTAGTTGTAGTACCAGTATTACCATTTAAGAAAATTTTACGAGCAATAGCTGTTGTATTTTTATCGATTGCTGTTTTATTATCAGCAATATTTTGTTTATTAGTAGCTACTTGATTATCAACTGCTTTCAATTGATCTTCTGTTGCTGCACGACCAGATACTGGTTGTGTTTGACCTGGAGTCCAAGTTGTATTAGTCAAGCCTGTTACTTGCGGTGTTTCTACACCAGTTGTAGCTTTCACTTTAGGAGCTGTGATAGCTTGGTTTGCAGTTACATTATCGAATGTTACATCTTTCTTAGTGGAGATTGTGAAATCTTTACCGGATTGAGTAATTTCAACATTATCACCATCGATAAACTTAACTGTGTCGCCACCTTTAACATTTTCAGCAGTACCACTGTTAGCCACAACTTTCCAAGCCGCTAAATCTTTTACTTTTTGCTCACCAGCTGGGTTCAAGTTGCTCAAGTTTTTATCAGCAGCATTATCGATTGTGTCTTTAGTAGTATCATCAAGTTTAACAGTTACATCATCGCCAGAAGCAACCGTAGTTAAACCATTAGCACCTTTCACATTGAATTTTACATCGCCTGTGCTCAAGGATTTCTCTGCAGTAGAACCAGTGTTGCCACCTAAGGAAATTTTACGAGCGATTGCAGTTTTGTTAGCTTCTGCTTTATCGTCTGTTTTCTTCAATTGAGAAACATTGACAGCATCTTTGTCAGCTACACCATCTGCTACATTAGTAACCTTCATGTCGCCTGCATTGATACCTGTGTTGCCATCAATTTTTACAGTTGGATTGCCTGCAGCATTATTGAAAGATGCACTATTCAAGCCAGTAAGATCTTTCTTCAAAGCTAAAGAGATGTTTTTATCGTTTCTTGCAACAGTAATGTTATCATTGCCAGAGAAATCTACTTTATTACCTTTTTCAACGGTTGCTGTTGTCGCTTCACCATTAGCAGATAAGTTCCAACTGGAAGAACTATTAGCAACTGCTTGATTAATTGCATCAGCTACGTTTTGAGCATCTGCCATACCTGCAGTTGCAGAAGCAACACCATTAGTTACAGTAATATCTTGTTTTTTACCAGCAATTGTAATTTTCTTACCATTAGCTGTAGTTTCAATGTATGTGTTATCGCCATTTACAGCTAATTTACTGTTAGCAAGGTTTACGTCACCAGAACCAGTGTCACCTGTGAAAGCAAGGTTCACACTCTTCAATTGTGCTACGTTAACAGCATCTGTATCAGCCGTACCAGCAGCTACATAGTTAATTTGACGAGTTTGACCTGTTGTACCAACAGCAACACCACCCAATGTAGATGTTAACGTTGCACCAGTTAAGTTAGCATATATATCAGTACGACCAGTATTAGCATTATAACCTGCTACACCAGCTGCAGTACTAGCAACAGACTTAGAACCTATTGCAACACCATCAGCAGTTGTAGCACTAGCACCATCACCAATAGCAATCGATTTAGCTGCACTTGCATTAGATCTAGTACCGATAGCAATACCATCATTCTCTGATACTGAGCTTTTTCTACCAATAGCAATACTGTTATCTGCAGTGGAAGAGCTTTCTCCGCCAATAGCAATACTATAATCTTTAGTTGCATTGGCTAACATACCGATACCAACACCTGCAGTTCCAGCGGCCTTTGCTCTGGATCCCAATGCAGTAGAGGATGCACCAGATGCAGCAGTACCATGACCAATTGCGGTAGACTCAATATTGGAAGCTATCGCATCAGCCCCAAAAGCACTGGCATTGCCATCTGTTGCCTTAGCACCATGACCAACTGCCACAGTATCATCCTCGGACGCAATGGAGTTAGCACCTAACGCTGTAGCATTTGCCGATGTAGCTTGTGCTGATAACCCCAATGCAACTGTAGATCGACCTGTTGTATTAGCACCATCACCAATAGCTACAGAGCTTGTTGCAGCCGTATCTGTAGATGCATTAGGACCAATAGCAATAGCGTTATTAGCTTTTGCACCAGTGTTGTCTTTATTTGGAGTATCAGTAGATTTAATAGATACATATTTATAAGCAATTTGATCCACGATAGCAGCTAACTGAGAGCCGTTGATGGCATCTGTAGAAGTAGCACTTACTTCACCAGGAGCGACGTTTTTTAACTGACGTTCATAGCCTTCAGCACCGAAGGATACAACATCACCTTCTAACGTTTTGTCACCACCAGCCCATGTTGCTGTAATACCATTTGACAATGTATAGCTAGATTGTTTAGTACCTGGGTTATCTGTAGTAGAACCGCCACCTAAAGCGACAGAGTTATCACGATTTGCTTTAGCGCCTGTACCAATAGCGATGGCATTTGTTACAGAATCATTATCAGCACCACTTGTATTAATACCTGTCAAAGCACCAGCGATACGGTTTTTAGAGTCAGCGCCAGTACCAATAGCAATACCAGCATTACCAGATTGCCCTTTAGTACCCACTGTGATACCGATATGGTCTGCTGTAGCATTATTATAATCACGCCACTTAATTTCATATCCTGTTAAATCTTTAACAGCAGCAGAAACGGTCCCAACTTTAGCTTTCCCTGTATTAATATCGGTATAAACTGCTCTAGTATTCGTCATTCTATCAGCATCGTCACCGCCAATAACAATTGAGGAGTGACCAATGGCTTTAGTATTACCACCAATAGCAATACTTTGGTCACCTATAACGGTAGCCCCTTGCCCCGGTAATGCACCACCACCAATGGCAATACCTTGTGAAAAATTAGTACCAGCTTCGTTTACCGTCGCACCAGTACCAATAGCAATCGCAGTACCACCATTTGCAATTGAATTTTTACCTACAGCAACACTTGGTGTATTACTATATAGACCTTTTGAATAAGCATTTTGACCAATAGCAACCCCACCACCAGCAGTCTCTGCTTTTGCAGCAGTACCAATTACAACAGCATCACTAGTAGTAGCTTTTACATTTGTACCTAAAGCAACTGCATTTACACCTGTAACACTAGCACTGTTACCTAAACCGACTGCATTGGCACCTGTAACAGTAGCACTATCACCAAAAGCTACAGATGCACCACCAGTAGATGTAGGCACCTCGTTTACAGCCAATGCTACATTAGCATTAGTCATAGCCAATGCTGCAAATACAGCAGCTACTACAACTTTCTTTTTACCACTATTGTTCTTAGCGAATTCAGATACTACTACGTAGCAATTTTTGGATTTGTTCCAAACCACTTTAAAAATCTTGTTCATTCATTTCTCCTTTAAACTACTATAAAGCTCTCAAACTTCTATATAACAAATAATCTCAATTTCAAGTTTTTCGATATAGTTAGTATACCAAATTTTTCGATATGCTTGCAACCCCTTTTCACTAATATTTCATTTTTGGAATAACTATTGCAAATACAGCAACAACGTGATTCCTTTAACCCCCTAATAAAATAAAACCTAATAATTGGGGTGATTTTATACCATAATTTAGAAGAGAAGATGAATTTAAACTCACATTTTAACTTTTCCCATATAAATATAATCGATAAATTATAAAAATAATTGTCAAAACGCCTTATATAGCTACACTCTAATAACCCCACCTGTTTTACAGTACTATATTTCATTAAATTTTTATAAATTAGTTTTTCAGTCAAATTGAGATACATTGGCAGGCAAAAACAAAAATAACGTCTAAAGAATAATCTCTTTAGACGTTATTTTTTATATGACATTATTTAATTTAAATACATAAGCACTTTGTTCATGTGCTAATTTGATACGTTTCTGTAATCGTTTCATATAGGCTCGGTATATATCTTGTGCTTCGTCAATAGACACGATATTAAAGTTAATCCCATCCCCTACCGGCAATTGGCTAAGCCGAGGTAGGTCTGCGGTAATGATAGTGCCTATTTTTGTATAGCCCCCTGTTGTTTGGCGATCTGCCATAAGGACAATGGGATGTCCATTCGATGGCACTTGGATAGAGCCAAATACGGCACCATCAGAAATAATATCTGCACTGTCTACGTGTTCAATTTCAGGACCATCTAAGCGGAAGCCCATACGGTCACATTCTACAGTCAGTGTATAGATATTATCACTAAAGGTCTTGATTCCCTTCTCGGTGAAATATTTTGCCTGATCACCTAATACAACGCGTAACGGTTCATGACATTCACGTCCCCCACGGTTATATAAGGCGGTATTGAATAGGGTATGCCCTTCGCCACGGTAATCGCAGACATGCACGTCATCT
This sequence comes from Veillonella faecalis, assembly GCF_024677885.1. Lineage (NCBI taxonomy): Bacteria > Bacillati > Bacillota > Negativicutes > Veillonellales > Veillonellaceae > Veillonella > Veillonella faecalis. The sequence goes on along the minus strand of NZ_JALBWL010000004.1, from coordinate 106,378 downwards.
CTGGTAAACGCTTTGATACCAAGTTCATCGCCCTTTTGTAATGGTCGCCCCTCAAGTCCTCCAATTTTCGCCTTTGTATGGGTCGATACACTGCCGTTGATGCTTGGCACGTCGATACCTCCAGAGAAAGAAATGTACATGCGCACGCCACATTGGCTAAAACCGCCGGAAATGACATCTCCGTCATGACATACAAATGGAATATATCTCGGTACTCGCACACTATTGATGGTTGGTTCCATATCGGCTCCTGTGAAAGCAACGATACATGAGCCTTTCACGGTGAGTGTAGGCGGCAGCAATGTGCACTCTAAGGCACCTGCCATTTCTACATTACCTACCAGCGCTTGCCCCAAGAGATAGCTTTCACTATCCATAGGACCGGCTACAGGCATACCATATTGTTGGAACCCAACGCGACCTTTATCTTGAATGGTAGTGTACATACCAGGTGCATTTACGTAGATAGATGATTTATTAAACTCATTAATAGCCACGCAACTCACCTACCTCTACTTCATACATGGATGGCGCATAGTCCGCCCCCAATGCTTTAATATGATTATATTCCACTTCAGCTATCGGCACATAGCGCACATAGTCGCCAGCACTCAATAGCGCCGCTTGTTTCTTGGACATGTCATACATGGTTACCGGTGTACGGCCAATGATTTGCCAGCCCCCTGGAGAGTCGGATGGATACGTGCCAGTTTGTTCCCCTGCAATGCCTACAGAACCTGCAGGTATCAATGTTCTTGGTGAGGATAAACGAGGTGTTGCAATACGTGGATCCATGCCACCCAAATAGGTAAAACCAGGAATGAAGCCAAGCATATATACCAAGTAATCAGTACCACTATGAATGGCTACAACCTCATCTTCAGTTAGATTATTATGAGAGGCTACAAAACCAAGGTCTGGACCAAACTCACCACCGTACACGGTAGGAATTTCCACGACGGTAACAAGTTCATTAGCATTATCTGTTACAGTCTGCTTCAATGTAGGCTCAATGATGTTACACAATTCTGCATAGGAGTATAACATAGCATCATATTGCAAAAGCAATGCACAATAGGTAGGTACTAATTCAATAATGCCCTCTAGATTCAGCTCTTGAATTCGCTCTATCGTTTGACGAATATGTCGATTAATCTTTGGATCGATGACTTGACCAAAATCAATAGAGATAGCGCAATCCCCTACAGGTGAAATTATAGGTTTCATAGGTATCTCCTTCCTAAAACCAGAAAGAACCATTACCTTCAAACGAAAATAATGGTACTTTCATAATTATCAAATTAACCAAGTAATTTAGCAATGCCTTGTAAGGATGTAACGCCGATGTAAGCTGTTACAAGTACTACAATCCATCCTGTATAGTATAACAGTTTATTATGTTTGTAGTCTCCTACGATTTCAGATTTATGAGTAGCAAAGAGCATTACTGCCAATGTAATCGGCAAGATCAAACCGTTTACGGAGCCAGCCAAAATCAACAAGGATGCTGGTTTACCAATGAAGATTAAAATACATGTAGAAACGAAGATAAATGTCATAATAGTCAATTTCTCATTGCGTTCTACCACTTTGAATAATGTTTTTAAGAAGGACACAGATGTGTATGCTGCACCTACTACAGATGTTAAGGCTGCACAGAAGAACACGATACCGAACAATTTATGACCAATTTCACCAGCACCAAGAAGGAATGCAGAGCCAGCTGGATCTTTAGGATCTAACGCAAAGCCCATAGATACAACACCAAGAACCGCTAAGAATAACAAGATACGAACCACTGCATCTACGGACATACCCATGAAGGCTGCACGACGTACATCTTTCAAATGTTCTTGACCAGTAATACCCGCGTCAATGAGACGGTGACCGCCAGAGAATGTAATGTAACCACCTACAGTACCACCGATAAGGGTAATAGTTGCAAGCCATGGGTAATGCGTCGGTGCCACCGCATGAGTAGCCGCTTCAGCCACTGGCGGATTTGTAGAGAATGCTACATAGCCAATCAATACTAGCATAACCGTACCAAGAATTTTAGCTGTGTTGTCTAGTACACCACCCATTTTTGGAGAGGCGAACAATAGAATACCCAAGATACCACTGATAGCCGCTGCAGTCGTTGTATCAATACCAAATACAATGTTTAGGCCCATAGATGCGCCCCCAATGTTGCCGATATTGAACGCAAGGCCCCCAAGGGAAATCAAGAATGCTACGAAATAGCCAAGTCCTGGCAATACTTTATTCGCAATATCTTGACCACGCATTTTAGATATGCCAATGATGGTCCACACATTAAGCTGTGCAATAATTGAAAAAATAACAGACACAATGATGGCAAACGCAAAATCTGCTTTTAAGTCATTTGTAAATGCCGCCGTTTGTAACATAAAGCCCGGCCCAATAGAGGACGTGGCCATCAAGAAAGCTGCCCCCAGTAGGACAGAGAAACTTGCTTTACCTGCAATTGGTTTCATAAGGACCTCCACACACTAACTTATTTATTCATTAATCAACTAACAATCTATTATGTACTTATTATTTATTACGTACTTATTATTTATTACGTACTTATTATTTATTACGTACTTATTATTTATTACGTATTTACTACGTATTTTCTACGTATTTACTACGTATTTTCTATTTATCGCTTATTTTCTAATCGCCGTTTTACTATTTACGGTTCTGAAAATTAGCTACTGTAACACCCGCTTTTGTAAGGCCTTCACGAATGTAGTTGGTGAAAGCTATCGCTTCAGGGTTATCGCCGTGTACGCATACGGAATCAGCTACAATATCAATAGTGTTGCCTGTATTAGTAATGACCTTGCCTTCTGTAACCATCATAAGAACTCGTTCAAGAGCCTCTTGAGGGTCTTTTATGAAAGCACCTGGTTCTGTACGAGGTACCAATGTACCTTCGTCGGTATAACCACGATCAGCAAATACCTCTTGAATAACAGAAATGCCTCGGCGTTGTGCTTCTTTTGCAATATAGCTACCGCTCAATACCATAGCTGCAATATTAGGGTTTACCGCTTGTAAGCCATCTAATACAGCATCTGCCAATGCAGGAGTTACACATGCGGTGTTATAAAAAGCACCGTGTAATTTCATATGTTGTAATGTAACACCATAACTATCGCAGAAGGCTTGTAGTGCACCAACTTGATATATCATATATGCTTTAGCCTCTGCAGGATTGACTGCCATTGCTCGACGACCAAAGCCCATTAAATCAGGATACCCAGGATGAGCCCCTACGGCTACGCCCTTTTCCTTGCACATGTGAACTGTAGCATCCATAATGAGAGGATCCCCAGCATGCCATCCACAGGCAACATTAGCACTTGTGACATGATTTAACACTTCACCATCCATGCCTAATGTGTAGTTGCCAAAACTTTCACCTAAATCACTATTTAGATCTACATAATGTGACATCAATAATCTCCTCCCTTTCTTCATCTCTTTTTTAAATTCTATAGAATATTGAATTTATAGTTATGATTATACTAAATAAATCGATATATTAGCAATGATTTTTATCATATATACAAAATTTCTTTATTAATACACATATTAAAATGCATATTAAGACACAAAAAAGCACCCCACATTATGTGGGGTGCTCTCAGTATCAATAGGTCTATCATTAGTTTGTATATGGAGAGAGTTGTAAGGGATTCATTAGTTAGTGTCGATAGCCTATCGATTATTTATTATCCTTGGATGCAGCATCATCAGCTTGTTTGCTGTCGTCTTTAGCTTTATCATCTGCAGATTTATCATCAGATGTATTAGCAGCATCTTTATCGCTAATTACAATGTGACCAGCCTTCACATCAGCAAGCAAGTGTTTTGCATCGATGTGATCCAAGTAGAAGTCAGTTACATTATCGCGGATTTCAGATTCGATAACACGACGTAATGGACGAGCGCCCATAGTTTTATCGTAACCTTGTTCCATCAATAATTCTTTAGCTGCTTCAGTTACATCAAGAGTAATTTCTTTTTTAGCTAAAGTTTTATTAACTTGATCAAGCATTAAATCTACGATTTGTTTCAAATCTTCTTTTTTCAATTGATTGAATTCGATAACTGCATTGAAACGATTCAAGAATTCTGGACGGAAGAATGGAGCGATACGTTCCATTACATCTACTTTGTTTTCATCGTCCTTATCTTGACCATAGCCAAAGCCTGCGTTAGATGTAGCAATAATAACAGTATTTTTGAAGTTTACAGTGTTACCTTGACCATCTGTTAAGCGACCATCATCCAACACTTGAAGAAGTAATGTAATAACTTGAGGATCTGCTTTTTCGATTTCATCGAACAATACGATGGAGTAAGGATTACGACGAACGCGTTCAGTCAATGTGTTGGAGTTATCTTCGTAACCAACATAACCAGCTGTAGCACCAATCAATTTGGAAACTGCTGTGCGATCACTGTATTCAGACATATCCAAGCGGATGATAGCATCTTTGTTGCCGAACATATCAAGTGCTAATTGTTTAGCCAATTCTGTTTTACCAACACCAGTAGGACCTACGAACAAGAAGCTACCGATTGGACGGTTACCTTCGTCAAAGCCTGCACGATTACGACGAATAGCTTTAGATACAGCTTCTACTGCTTTATCTTGACCGATTACATGAGCTTGTAAACGAGATTTCATGTCTTTCAAGCGTTCAATATCGGATGCACCCATTTGAGATACAGGAATACCAGTCATTCTTTCAACGGCTTCAGCTACGTCATTGACTTGAGCCACAACCTTTTGGTTTTCAGTGTGGTTGTCGATTTCTTCTTGTAACTTTTGAATACGCATTTTTTCATTAATAGCGGATTCGTAATCTTCTTTTTGAGCAAACTCTTCTTGTTTTGCTTTAGCTTCTGCAATATCTGCTTCTAATGTTTTAATATCAGTTACAGGATGTTGGGAAGCCAAGTGAGCTGCTGTTACATCGATCAAGTCGATAGCTTTATCTGGCAAGCTACGTTGAGGAATGTATTGTACGGAATAATCTACAGCTGCTTTCAACACTGCATCTGGCAATTCAATGTTATGATGCGCTTCATACAATGGACGAATGCCTTGTAAAATTTTGAAAGTATCTTCTGGAGATGGTGCATTTACCTTAACTTCATTGAAACGACGAGCAAGAGCTGCGTTTTTCATGATTGTGTTACGGTATTCATCTTGTGTTGTAGCACCGATAACAGTCATTTCACCACGGGACAAAGCAGGTTTCAAGATATCTGCTAAACCTTTAGAACCTTGACCATCACCTGTGGAACCAGCACCCAAGATTTGGTGGATTTCATCGAAGAACAAGATAATGTTACCAGCAGCCTTAACCTCTTTGATAAGGTTTTGGATATTTTCTTCGAAGGAACCACGATATTGAGTACCAGCTTCCAAACCGGAAATATCAATGGAAATGATTTCTTTATTTTTAATAGCTGCAGGAACATCGCCATTAACAATTGCTTGTGCCAAGCCTTCTACTACAGCTGTTTTACCAACACCAGCATCACCTACGAGTACAGGATTGTTTTTAGTACGACGTGCTAAGATTTCTGCTGTTTCTTGGATTTCTTTATTACGGCCAATAACAGGATCGAGTTTACCATCACGAGCTTGTTGAGTTAAGTTTGTACCTAACTTAGCAAGGATACCATCTTGTTTCATTTTACCTTGTTGTGCAGCTTGAGCAGCTTGCATTTCTTCATTAGAAGGTAAACGACCGGTTTGACGATAGAAAGCAAACTCTTCTGGAGTCACTTCACGACCATTAATTTTATAACGACGGTTTTCTGTGGAATAACCACCCATGTTCCCCATCAATTGATTGAATAAATCATTCATGCTACCGAAATCGCTACCAAAGTTATTGAAATTGTTGTTCATATAAATTACCTCACTTTTTTACTACAAGTATATCTGTTTGACTTTTTAAGTCTGTTTAATTTCTTGCTTTATTTCTAGGTTTCTTCAACCTTATGACATTATAATAATCTGATTAAGTCAAAAAGTCAATAGGTCAAAGATAAAATTTTTGACTTTTTTTGACTTTTATTTTGACTAATTAGATTTATATGACAAGAATATAGATAAATGCTGGGTTTGTGAGAGATAATTAAATTTGAACTTTTAAAATATTTACTATAAATTAGATTGTTTATATTAATTTATTCCCTATATAATAGATATAAAAGTCAAACATATAGTAAATATAAAAGTCAAAAATACAGTAAAGGAATTTAATTTATGATGTCAAAAGATCTGAAAATTACCGATCGCAAAACAAACCACAACCCCTCTATCATAACTAGTGATACTAATAAAGAGCTAAAAAAGCAGATAAAAGACATCTCGCAACAAGTATTAAAGCGTAATTATGACCTATATAAAGCATTGGAGAATAAATGAGTACACCTAATATTCAACTTACGGTACAAGATATCTACGAACTGCACAGAGAATTAGAAGATGCATTTGTCCTCTCTTCAGGAGTGCGAGATAAGAATCTATTAGCGTCAGCTGTAAATACCCCATTTCAAACATTTATGGGGAGCGACTTATATCCATCTCTCTGTGACAAAGCAGCACAATTATGTTATGGTATCGCCAATAACCACCCTTTTACAGATGGCAATAAGCGAACTGCACTACACAGCATGTATGTGTATCTTATTATCAATGGTTTTGATATTGCCGCTTCACAACAAGAAGTTGAAAACCTAATTATCAATGTGGCCGCAGGAAATATGACAAATGTAGAACTAGCATATTGGTTGGAGAAAAATACGATAGAAATATATAAAAATATATGATTTTTACAACAAAAAAGGTGAATGGAATCTCCATTCACCTTTTTTTAATATAAATTTTAATGCTAATCATAAATATTTTAAGAGTTGAATTAGCATATGTCCCGCAAAATCTTGTTCATCTGCATCCAAGCTACGTTCACCAAATACTTTAAATCCGTTCCTAATATAGAACTCTATCAACTTCTCATTATTTTCACACTCTAAATAAATAAATTTACCACCAACTAAAGATTGGACATGGCGTAACATATCTACAGCCATGGTTAATAATTCATTACCAGTGATAAGTTCTTTATATTTATAATTCTTCCCAAGTTGTCCAATAAGTGGAGCTGCGATATGATACTGTTTCAAAACTGCATCATAAGTGCCAAACTTATTAAACCTTCTTTTCATATTCTTACTAATTTCATTTCCCTTTGTTTTTACAACAAAAGATTTACTACCAGATACAGAAAAATATCCAGCAATCTTGTTTTCACCTTGATAAGAGACCATTACTAGATATGTTTTTGCAATTGCTGATTTAGAAAATTCAACAGCTTTATATTTTAAAAAACTTTCTATATCAGGATTGAGAGGACTCTCAAAGTCATTTAAAATTGTTCTAATCTGTTCCTCAGATTTAACTTGTAAAAGTAAATCTAGATTAACAATTTTAAATCCTATCATATGAAAATCTTATCAATTTCGTCTTTTGTAGCCATGGAATAAGATCTAGAAAACTCAACAGGAACACTTTTTTGCTTTTGCGCACTCTCTAACGCATGTAAAAGCTTACTACAATCTTTTTTGTTCTTAATAGTTACATTCTTTAAAAAACTTTTTGTAGCCATGTATACACCGCCTCCTCCTATTCTTTATCTTTATTATATGGTCAAGCACCTTAATTAGCAATACATTTATAGTAAGAAAAACAAAAGCGAAGTCAACAAGAGACTTCGCTTTTTCTTTGGTGATCCAGGAGGGATTCGAACCCCCGACCCACGGCTTAGAAGGCCGTTGCTCTATCCAACTGAGCTACTGAACCATGTGGATTACCTATATATGTAATTATCTATTATAGTATAAATTATGTACTATGTATCGTCAACTGTGCTCTATTGCAGTTTACCCTAAAAAAGGCAAAAAAAAATGGAGCGGGTGAAGGGAATCGAACCCTCGCGACCAGCTTGGAAGGCTGGGGCTCTACCATTGAGCTACACCCGCAAATAAAAAAATGGTCGGAGCAGCAGGATTCGAACCTGCGACCCCCTGGTCCCAAGCCAGGTGCGCTACCAAACTGCGCTATGCCCCGTCATTAATTACTTGCTAATTATAGCAAACCTGGTAGTTGATGTCAACCACTACTCTTACTGAGTTTTTACTCTGTTGAGTATCGCTCTGCAACGAAAATTATTATATCATTGATACAAATTAGTGACAAGTACTTTTTTACAACTTCATTAATTTTTTAAATTTTATTAGTTCATATAAAAACATGCACCCCTTTCGAGGTGCATGTCATATTATTCTATAGTTATTTTATGGTTATGCCAATACTTTTACAGCAAATAGATTAACCTTCGTAGCTACCGTCTTCTATTACGCCAGGGTTTTTAGCGATACCTTGTTTTACAGCAACTTTAGCAACTGCTTTTGCAACAGCTGGAGCTACACGAGGATCGAATACGGATGGCATTACGTTTTCTTCGTTCAATTCGCTATCAGGAATCAAGTTAGCCAATGCATCAGCAGCAGCTAATTTCATTTCGTCAGTGATTTGAGCCGCACGTACGTCGATAGCACCGCGGAATACGCCAGGGAATACTGCTACGTTGTTGATTTGGTTAGGAGCATCGGAACGACCAGTACCAGCGATGCGAATACCAGCTGCTTTCATATCAGCATATGTTGCTTCTGGGTTAGGGTTAGCCATTGCGAATACGATTGCATCGTCAGCCAAGTTTTCCAAAATTTCTTTTGTGAATGCACCTGCTGCAGATACACCAAGAAGAATATCAGCACCTTTAGCATTTTCAGCCAAGTTGCCATGTTTTTCTTCAAGTTTAAGCAAGTCGATCAATTCAGCTTGCAAGGAGTCAAGACGTTTGTAATCTTTGTGCAATACGCCAGAAGATACTAACAATGTAATATCACGAGCGCCTGCAAGGTATAACAAACGAGCAATGTTTGCACCAGCAGCACCAGCACCGTTTACAACGATTTTAGCAGTAGCTAAATCTTTTTTAACTAAACGAAGAGCGCCTTTTACACCAGCCAAACATGCGATTGCAGTACCGTGTTGGTCATCATGGAATACAGGGATTTCCAATTCTTCTTTCAAACGGTTTTCGATTTCATAGCATTTAGGAGAAGAAATATCTTCCAAGTTAATGCCAGCAAAGTTTTTTTGCAATAATTTTACAGTGTTGATCAATGTATCAGCATCTTTTGTATCTACAACCAATGGAATGCAGTCTACATCGCCGAATTTTTTGAATAATAAAGATTTACCTTCCATTACAGGCAATGCTGCTGCAGCACCGATATCGCCAAGACCAAGTACACGAGTACCGTCGGATACAACGGCAACCATGTTGGAACGGCAAGTTAATTCAAAGGATTCTGCTTCATTATCTTTAATACGCAAGCATGGTTCTGCTACACCTGGTGTGTAAGCTACAGATAAATCATGAGCGTCTTTTAATTCATATTTTGTCCCTACAGTAAGGAAACCTTTTAATTCACGTTTTTTTTGTACAGCTAATTCACGTACGTCCATAATAATTCTCCTTTGTGGATAAACTCGGACTCTTTTGAGTCGGTAATTAATACCTTTAACTAATTGTATTATACAAAATGATATATAACAATTCAAGTTTTTTCGATATAGTTTTTCGAATATTTTAGAATTAAATTTAATTAATCTAATTTAGTAATAAAAATGATAATTAAATAAAAAGTAGATAAGCCATATACGACTTATCTACTTTGGTACTATATACATATTATCCGATAGGACACATAGCATACAGAATATATATTTTATTTATGCTTTTACAGATGGCAAGTTACGACCATAGAAAATTTCCATCATTTCTTGTTTTAATTGATGTTTAATTTGTTTGATTTCTCGTTCACTCAATTCAGATTCAGTAATCCCAAAGAGATAGTTATCTAAATCAAATTCTTTTAACATCATTTTTGTGTGGAAAATATTTTCTTGATATACGTTTACATCAATCATGTTGTACATGTTACGAGTTTTTGCGTTGATGTAGTTTTGGATGGAGTTGATACGATGATCGATATAGATTTTCTTACCAGATACATCACGTGTAAAGCCACGTACATGGTAGTCCATTGTAAGGATATCGGAATCAAAGCTTTGAATCAAATAATTAAGTGCTTTAAGGGGAGAAATCTGACCACATGTAGATACTTCAATATCTGCACGGAACGTACTAACCCCTTTGTGCGGATGGCTTTCAGGATAAGTATGTACAGTAAGGTGAGATTTATCAAGATGCATGACTACATCTTCCTTTTCAATTTCCTCTTCAGAAATCAAAATCGTAACAGACGCACCTTGAGGGTCGTAGTCTTGTTTCGCTACGTTAAGGATGTTAGCACCGATAATGCGGCTTACTTCCGTTAAAATAGCTGTTAAACGATCTGCATTGTATACTTCATCAATGTACTGAATGTATTGCTTTTTCTCTTCTTCCGTACGAGTATAACAAATATCATAAATATTAAAACTCAATGTCTTTGTGAGATTATTAAAACCATATAATTTCATTTTAGGCTTTGCTTTAACTGGTGTATCCATGATATGTCATAACCCTTTCCATGCATAGACTTACTATTTTTTTGAAAGCTTACCCCGTCGAGGCTCAAAGCTTTTACCATATAACTAAACAATATCTTGTTTATACACAAACTCTACACTAAACTGTCCATTATCGTAGGTAACGATAGCAAATGTACCGCCTGAGCGGTCCCGAGCCAACGATATACTGCCGGGATTCACAAATACCGCATCACGAACACGAACCTCACCATGATGATGACTATGACCGGATACGATGAGTCGCGCCCCCATATCAGTGCCTAACTCAATCAGTTTTTGTATTCGATTATAATATGATACCTCATGACCATGAGTCATGTAAATATAGGTATCCTCTAGAGGAATCAACTGTTCTCGCGGTTCAAGAGGCTGTACACGGTCATTATTACCGCGCACTGCATACACAGGAATATCAGTATGTTCCTGCATATAGCGTGCATCATCACCATAATCACCAGCATGAAGCCACATATCGATTTCTTGGTCTGCTGTAGCCTCCAAGACAAGATCTATATCATCTAGATACCCATGGGTATCACTTAAAATACCAATTCGTTTCATTTTATAAGTTCTCTAATACTATTATATTACATATTTATATGAACTATACCATATAGTTCGAAAATATTAAAGCTTGTTAATTAATTTGCGTAAAGCACGGCCACGATGGCTGATAGCTTCCTTTTCTTCAATGCTAAGTTCTGCCATTGTCTTTTCAAATTCAGGTACATAGAAGTATGGATCATAGCCAAAACCATTGTCCCCTTTTGGCTCATCTTGAACAAGTCCATCACAATAGCCTTCAGCTGTCACTTCACGGCCATCAGGATATACGAGAGCTAAGGCACATACATAATGACCTGTGCGGTCGCTTTTACCTTGCAGTTCGCGAATTAATTTTTCATTATTAGCTTGATCATCACCATGGTGACCTGCATAACGAGCAGAATACACACCTGGAGCCCCATTAAGAGCATCTACAGTGATACCAGAATCATCGGCAAGGCATGGACGATTTGTAGCCTTTGCATAATAGCGAGCTTTTAAAAGAGCATTTTCCATAAAGGTTGTACCAGTTTCCTCTGGTTCTTCGATGGAAATGACCTCTTTTACCGGCACACAGTCAATAGATAAATGAGAGAAAGCTTCGGAAAACTCACGAATCTTCCCTTTATTCCCTGTTGCTAATACGATTTGTTCCATCTTACACCTCCGGAGCTGTAGGATATACCTTACCTACTTTATCTGCTGTCGCACCAAGTACTTCACGTTGTTTAGCCATAAGCTCATCGGTAGCAGCCTCTGCTAAATCAAGTAATGCGTTGAGTTCATCACGGTTAAAGGTACCGTGTTCACCTGTACCTTGTACCTCAACCATGTTGCCAGAACCGGTGCGCACCACATTCATATCTACGATAGCAGCACTGTCCTCTTCATAGCAAAGATCTGTAATAGGACCGTCAGGACCAATGCCTACAGAAATAGCAGCACAGAAATCAGTAATTGGGAATTTGCCTGCTCCACCAAAGGTGAAGTCCACCGCATCAACAAGGGCCACAAAGGCGCCTGTAATAGAGGCTGTACGCGTACCACCATCGGCTTGAATAACATCGCAGTCGATCGTAATAGAACGTTCACCGAGTGCTTCAAGGTCTACGACAGCGCGCAATGCACGGCCGATAAGACGTTGAATTTCAACGGTACGACCTGTTTGTTTTCCCTTTGCAGCCTCACGGCTCACGCGAGTTTGCGTAGAACGTGGCAACAAGGAGTATTCTGCAGTTACCCAGCCTTGGCCAGAACCTTTTAGCCAGCGCGGCACAGAATCCTCCACAGTAGCCGTGCAGATAACCTTAGTCTTGCCGCACTCAATGAGTACAGAACCTTCTGCATACTCTGTAAAATTCCGTGTTATTTTAATAGGTCGCAATTGACCTGCTGTTCTATTATCGCTGCGCATAGGAACCTCACCATTCTAAATCTAAACATTAGAACGCCCCTTACACAAAGGGGCGTTATCTTTTCTTATTATATCACAATTTAACTATTTTTTATCACTACGAATCAGATTATAGTTACCCATTCTAACACAGTATGGTTCATTATCAGGAGTCACAACTTTGAGAATCTACTACTATACCTCGTATTGTCCATCGCCAAGTGGATCTACCACTACATAACGGCTTGCACCGCCTTCTGCTTTAGCCCGTTTGGTCTCTGTAATGGCATCTTGACGAGTTCCCTCATCAGCTTGCCAAGGAATGAACATGGCATAAACACTTTGTGGCCCATAGGGTCCATATTGACCATGTGAAAGTACGCTATGCCATCCAACTTTATTTTCGTACATACGCACCTTTTCAAGGCGTTCCTCTTGTACACCTGTTTCATCGTAGTACACATTGTAGCGGTTCGACCATATATCGCCCACACCGGTGCGTTCCTCTTCGGCCATCTTATGACGGTTAGCCCATTGTACCTTCCACTTAGCGATAAGGTCATCAATATAAGCGGTTACATTTTGACTTTGCTTATATTTAACAGGATCAAAGGCAGGTTCGACGACCTTGCTGTAATCAAGGCCTGCCATAGATAAAATGATACCAGTATTTACATATGGCAATGCTTCTTGTACGGAGTAACCACCTTCTAAGACAGCTATATCTGCTTGCAATAAATCTACAAGCTCAGCATAGCCCTTTGCGGTTACCTGCATATTAGCCAATGGATCGCTAAAATGATTATCTTGCCCTGCAGAATTAATAACAATGTCTGGATTGAATTCTTCTAGGATTGGCAATACTAACTCACGCATAACCTTCATCAAGCCTTCGTCACCAGTCCCAGGTGGCAATGGGATATCTATATTTCCGCCAATAGCCTGTGGACCACCGAATTCATCCATAAAGCCTGTGCCAGGATATAAGGTCCGTCCATCTTGGTGGAAACTAATGTATAGTGTATCTGGATCATGGTAGAACACATCTTGAGAGCCATCACCATGATGTACATCTGTATCCACCACAGCAACCCGTTTAATACCATAGGTTTGACGCATATGTTGAATCATGACAGCTTCAATGTTAATGGTACAGAATCCACGAATACCATGAACCATGGCCATCGCATGATGCCCTGGCGGTCTTACTAAGGCAAAAGCGCGATCTACTTCACCGCGCATAACCGCATCAGCAGCGGCAATAGCACCACCTGCAGACACACGATGTGCTTCCGTTACCCAGGACTCTAAGTCAGGAGCGCCCACATGAACGCGCTCTATGGTATCCCAATCGGCCACGATAGGATTATATTCCACAATATTGGGTATATCTAATAAGCCTTCCTCAACGATTTGATCACGCGTATACAGCAAGCGCTCTTGTCGTTCTGGATGGGTTTCAGAAATCTTCCAGTCGAAAGCAGGAAAAAATACAAGCCCTAAACTATGCTTTGATGCATTTGTATCAGTATGTAACGTATCATCTACATTTGTATTAATACCTTTATTCATACCCGCAAGTCCAAGTCCATGACGCTCACGATAGGATAAGCCTTTATTCCACATACTGTTTCACCCCCGCTGCTAATTGTACTTTTACAGTGATTAATCGTTCCATCGATTGCCAGCCCTCAACAACAGGGAAATCTTCCATACTAATGACCTCTATATCTTGGTCTTTACCAAGACCTAAACGCAATGCTTCTTCACTGAGAGCTTCTTTAGCTCGTTCCACTACTTGTTCTACTCGCTTCAACGTACAGGTTTGTTGTTTAATCCCTAGTTCAGGAATAACGAGTAAGCGTCGTTTTGTATCGACATGAACAGTGAGTTCAATGGTCGATAATGCTAGGGCTGCTCCAATAGCATTCGCCACCGCCGCATTCTCTGGAATTGTGACAGGCAAATTCAAATACTCGCCAATACTTGGGCCTAGACTAGGGGCTGTGCCACCTACTACCACGATTTGAGCAGGCACAAATACATCGGGATTCACAATATCCGCTACTACATAGATAGGTCGTTTATTTTCTGCCTTTACCACCTCATCTATGCCATGCTGAATTGTTTGCAACGCCTTATTTACGATTAATCGAGCAACATCAGAAGCAGTTATATCCTCTGTTAATTGTTGTTGAGTCTCAGTTGTATTTCCGTTTGTACTAGCATTTAGTCTATTAGCCAATACCTCCATAGCTCGTTCAGCTAATCCAACCTTACCATAGCTCGCATACCCTAGTACGATGAGAGCATCCCCTAGTGTAGGTTCTGTCCCACCTAATGCTACCGATGGGCCCACCCGTTCAGGTCCGACAGTAATCTCACCATCTACAACGCGAACAACAGATTCACCGCCAATACCAACAGAGGTAACGGCAAAGGAGCGTACCGCACTTGGATATTCACGAATAGATACACCACTTTTAGTCATCAACGGTCTGCCTTGTTTCCACAAAGAAATATCTGTAGTGGTACCGCCAATATCTAAAGCAACTGTATGTTCATTTCCAATAGCTCCAAGAGCAGATAAGCCTAGTACAGTTGCCGCAGGACCTGTAAAAGCGGTCTCTACAGGTCTACTCACCATATGTTCCATAGGTAAAGAACCTCCATCGGCCTTTAATATATGAAGTGGAGCCTTAATGTTTCGCACGCTTAACGCATCTTCTACATTCTTCTTAAATACTGTAAATACCGGTGTTACAGCGCTATTAAAATATGCGCTAATAGTGCGACGCGGAAAATTCAAAGAGCCGCTTAATAAGCTGCCATTAGAGATAGTATTATATCTATCTTTCAATGCTTCTGTTATAGATAATTCTTCTTGAGGATTCCGTACCCCAAATTTAGCAGATACAGCAGCCAAATCTGTGCCACTGCGAGATTGTACCATTTCGGCTATATGTCGAACTGCATTTGTAGGTGTACGTTCCACCACAATACCTCTATGATCAGTATAACCTTGAAGACAGACAGGATTTACAGGGAATATATCGTCCACATTTCGGCCAGGTCCCGTTACTACAAACAAGTCTACTACTTGCTCTTTCTCTTCCACGATGGTATTTGTTACCACAGTAGTAGACAGCGTAACTTGATCAATATTTGTAGTATCACAATGTTGGAGAATTGCATCAAGGGCCTCGCCTATGCCTTGCATTAAATTATCTTTGGTAGTCCGTCTTTTAGCAGATGCTACTACACGATGGCCATCGATGATGACCGCATCTGTAAAAGTACCACCTACGTCTAAACCTAGTAACATACGACCTCCTAATTAGTATAAAAAAAGCTGTACCCATCTCTATGTGATGAGTACAGCCTTCTGTTATTTACCAGATACAGATGCGTAATTTTTAATGATAACAATCGGAGTCATTTGGCTATCATTACCAAATGGATTGTCAATCAACAATTGTGCAATTTTATTACCGTCAATGCCACGGCTTGTACCTAACACAGCGGAACGTTTCAAGTCATTAACGTCAGCTACAACAGCGCCATAACAGCCTGTGCGAGATACGATTTTCTCAGCTACTTTATCTGGATCCTTTGGACCAAATACGATGTGCTTGTCGAATGGAGGCATTGTACCAGTTACATCATCTGTTAAAGATGCTGCACGAGCAATTGCATAGAATACACCTGGTTTGCGGAAAATCTTAGCAATAGCGCCTAAAATGAAGGCACCCAATACTTTCCATTTACCATCTAGATTCATAGCGGATTGCATGCCATAAATGGATGCCATAGAGCCATCTGGATGGATAAAGCGATTAATTAAACGAGCTTGCCAGCAAACATTTAGTTCTTCAGGACGTGTAAAACGACCTTGTGTAATAGCTACTACAGATTCAGCTACACATACGATATCTTCAGGTCCAATATTATGACCGCCAAATTCAACGATAGCATCCACGATGTCATCATTATCTGTAAGAATACGTGTTGGCACACATACTAACTCTAATTCTGCCATTGTTATGCCTCCTTATTGAACCAATGCTGCTTGAACTTCTTCAGCAGTTAAACGAATACGTTGTTTATCGATATGATAATCTGTACGGCCTACGATTTGGTAGTAAATATCGATGTCCATATAAGGGAATCCCTTAATATCTTCACGAATATTGCCATTTTTACCTGTTAAGGTAACGAATACACGAATAGTACCACCTTTGCGAGGTTTGATGATAATAGCTTCAAAATAACCATCATGACGAGGACGATTAATGTCCATAGCCCATGCATGTGCTTTCACAGCATCAAAATGTTCCTCTGGCAACAATGGACGTGGGAATAAGTCCATAATTGTACCAAGTTGACGTCCTTTGTTCACAAATGGAATATCACAGAACAAGGTAATAGATTCAAAATTACGGTCAGATACTTGGAAGTTTGTTGCACGTTTTGGCAATAAAATAACCTTTTCATTACCTTGTTTCAATACGAACAAACGGAATAATAAATACAAAGCTGCAATAGCTACAATAATAGCTATTACTACACTTAGGATGTTATAAAACCACATAGGGCATCTCCTTTATAATGTAATATGTTCAATGCTGCGACGACTTGTATCAAGGAAAGAGGCGCTCAACGTATCACCAAGCTCAATATCCTTTGTAAAATACAATGACACAGTCCCCGCCGTTTTTTGAGGGTTAAACAAATCTTTACCCTCTAATCTGCGGCGAACAAGTTCACTCGTTTCAAAAGCAGGGTCGATGAATTGAATGCGCCCTGACGTTAGTTCCTCTAGCAAAGGTTGTACAAATGGGAAATGAGTACAGCCCAAAACTACGACCTCAATTTCTCGGGACAATAAAGGTTCTAGATATTCAGTGCATACATCGCGTACAGAATAGTCATCTAAATGACCTTGCTCAATGAGGCCTGCCAATTCAGGACAAGGTTGTTCCCAAACAAGCACTTCATGATCAACTTCAAGGGCTACATGTTTATGAATATGACTATTCACAGTTGCTGCCGTCGCCATGATACCAATTGTCTTGCTCTTGCTTTGACTAATCGCTGTTTTTACGCCTTGTGATACTCCAATAACGGGTACAGACACGCGTTCACGTACCGCATCAAGGGCTACAACAGTAAACGTATTACAAGCAATAACCATCAATTTTACAGGCTGTTTTTCAAGAGCCTCTGCAATATGACAAGCTAAATAAGTAATTTCATCATCACTACGATTCCCCACCGGGTTATTCGCATTATCACCAATATAAATGAAGTCTTCGTTAGGGAATTGTTCTTGTAAGACCTTTAAAACAGATAGCCCGCCTACACCGGAGTCAAACACGCCGATAGGCAATTGTTGTACATTACTCATTAGGCATCTCCTCAACAGCTGCTAACATAGGCTGATAAAAAGTATCGTCTAATCGCACAATTTTACCTGTTGATTTTGACATAAATGCATTCTTAGTCTCTCCCGTAGCTAGGAGCGCACCATCACTGGCACGGCGCATACGATAACGGAATATCATTTGAGCACGTGTCATTTTAACCAAGTATGTTTCGATGTGAAGTTCATCATCAAAATTTGCTGGTTCTTTATAATTGCAGGATACATTCATGATAGGAAATACAATATCCTCATTCATCATATCCCACAGGGTTACACCGATTTGACGAAGGAATTCAATGCGTGCCATTTCAAACCATCTAAAATGATTACTATGGTGCGCAATACCCATCATATCGGTTTCGTAAAATCGTACATTTACTGAAGCAATATGCATATATTTATCCTTCTTTTTTCATAGAATACAACCTTCATTGTATATCTATTACTTTAGCGTGTCAAATAAATAAAGGCAGTTCAATCGCAACGGATCAAACTGCCTTAATGGTTAAAAGCTAGTTACTGCCACCAAATGGGAAGTATTTTTTTGCCTCTTCTTGATGACGAGTTTTAATGTAACGATTGGCAACCTTGAAGGCAAGACCAAGCACGGCTACATCATCTATCCAACCTAATACAGGAATTGTATCCGGTACAATATCAATAGGTAATACGAGATACCCTAAGGCACCAGCAATGACTGCTTTTACATATTTTGGAGTGTCCTTGTCACGCATACAAAGGAACAAGGTCACTGCTCGTTGTACAAAGGCAAGCTTCTTACCATATCGTCCTAAAAAAGCGGCGAATTTAGATTCGTTAAAATACTTACCATATGTAATAATTTTTAATGGATTCATCTTCATAATCCTTTAGCGCCTATTTGCGCAAACCACCAATTTTATCTTTTGCTGTATTAACAGTGTTTGTAGCAACATCTTTTGCTGTTTCAACAGCATCATTAGCTTTAGTTTTTGCAGTTTCTACTGCAGCTTGTGCAGAAGCTTTAGCTACTTCTACGCCACCTTTAGCTAATTCTTTAGCTACATCAATATTTTCTTTAGCAACATCAATTTTCTCTTTTGCCGCATCGGTTACTTTCGCCACAACTTCTGCTGCATTGTCATGAAGTTGATATTTTGTTTCTGTATTCCATTTATCGATAGCAGGTGTTACTTTTTCTTCGTAAACTTGTTTCAAAGTTTCTTTAGCAAGACCTGTTTCATTAGCAATACCAGCCCAAACGTCGCGTTGACCTTGTGTGAAAGGAATGCTAGCGCTTGCATCACGGATGATGTCACCTGCTATAGCTTTACCGCTTTCAAGGAATTCAGCAACCATTGGTTTATAACGTTCGATATCAGAAGGCATACCATCTTGGATCCAAATGTGAGCAATTTTACCGATAGCATATGTTAAACCAACTGCTACAGGAACGCGAACTGCTTTTAGAGGAACAAGAAGAGAAATAGCCGCTGTACCTACAGCTGTGCTAAGACCACCAACTAGCCCCACTACGGCACCAGATTGTAATTCTACTTCGTAAAGATGTGCAATGCGAGTTACCATATACGTTGCATTGGCGCACAAAGCAACACTGCTGAATTTAGGGGATAATGCCAATGCCGCTGCACGACCTGCACCCCAGAAAATAAATTGTTCAACTTGATAGTCACGGTCTTGAGAACCATCCATAAGTGGCTCAAGTGTTACGCCATTATATTCTGCCATAAGTATTCTCCTTTGTTGTGAACCAACTATAGGTCATATTATTAGTATTATTATACCATTCTATTGCTAGAAGTGAAATGAATTTTTCTAATTATCTATAGATTTAAAAAATAAAATAACTTCCAATATTTTCTATCTTACCAACTAGTGAGACCACCATCGATAGTCCATGCTGCCCCCGTTACAAAGGAAGCTTTATTGCTCAATAAAAATACAATAACCTCTCCAATTTCATGAGGTTGACCAATGCGTCCCAAGGGATAATGTTGGCCCATTTCAGCCTTAGCAGCCTCTGCATCTTGCTGAGCATTTGCAATTTGTTTATCTACTAAAGAGGTATCCACATCACCAGGACAAACACAGTTAACGCGCACATTATGTGGTGCCATTTCAAGGGATAGTGATTTCGTAAAACTCACTACCGCACCTTTTGAAGCACCGTATACAGAGCAAGCCACATTACCTTGTAAGCCTGCATCACTAGCTACCGTTACGATACTGCCCTTTGTAGCGCGCAAATAGGGCAATGCCGCTTGGCACAAGAAAACCGTACCTTTCACATTGGTGCCAAACATTTCATCAAAGGCTGCTTCCGTTACATCTGCCAGAAGCTCTTCTTCATAATAGCCTGCTGCTGTTACGAGAGCAGAAACACCGCCGAATAATTTAACGGTTTCTTTTACAATACGCTGACAATCTTCAATCTTCGATACATCCCCTTGGATGTACTGCACCCTTGAAGAATAGCGGCGCAATTTCATCTTAGCCGTTTGTCCTGATTTTTCATCACGACCGTTAATGACAACACACCAGCCTTCTTTAAGAAGCAATTTTGCCGTAGCAAATCCGATGCCCGATGTGCCACCACTAATCAATGCCACTTGTACATCACTTTTATGAGGCATACCTTGCCCTCCTATAATGTGGAAACATAGTCATAGACTAATTTCAACAACATAACTGTCGTTACCGACAAGAATACAACACGTACCAACGACGAACCCTTAGCAATAGCTAAATGAGATCCTAAGTAAGCACCTATAATTTGGCCTACCCCTGTAGCTAAACCGTACTTAATATTGACGTGCCCTAAATAGAAAAACACGATTAAAGATGCTAAATTACTAGTAAAATTCAATATTTTTGCATTCGCAGAAGCATGCAGAAAATCAAAGCCAGTAAAGATAAAGCCCATAATCAAAAATGTACCTGTACCAGGGCCAATAAAGCCATCATAAACACCAATGCCAAGAGCAAAAGCCATGCAAATATACAATGCTTTTCCTGCTACTGCTGAGGTACGGTTTATTTCGCCCCAATCCTTTTTAAATACCACAAAAAGTGTGACACACACGAGTAGGACGATAATAATAGGCTTTACATACAAGGGTGGCAATGATACAACTGCTAAGGTACCAAGCATGGATCCTATAAATGTAAAAGGTAGTAATTTACGAACTAGAGAAAAATCAACCATGTGATTTCTTAAGAATGTAATTGACGCACTGCCAGCTCCAAATATACTAGACAGCTTATTACTGCCTAAGGCCATACTCGGCGGAAGGTTGGTTAATAGCATAGCAGGAACAGAGATTAGTCCCCCACCGCCCACAATGGAGTCTACAAAGCCGGCAAAAGCACCTGCTACAGCGAGTAAAACGAGAATTAGGATATCAAATGGTAAACCTGTTACCTCAATAAGCCACTCCATATAAACCTCCTGTAGATAGCACATCAACGGTCGCCAAAAGGCCACCGTTGTCATGCTAGTTTATTTTATTTTGCACCTAGACGATCTAAAGCCAATGTGTATCCATCAGCACCATAGACTAAGCATCGTTTGACACGACTAATAGTAGCCGTGCTCGCACCTGTTTCTTCTACAATTTTTTCGTAGCTATCACCGGCACGTAGCATTTTTGCTACTTGTAAGCGTTGAGACAAAGCTTTCAATTCATTAATCGTACAGATATCTTCAAAGAACGCATAGCACTCCTCAGTATTTTCAAGCGTTAATATAGCGGTGAATAGCTCATCGTTTTGTTCACTTCTCAACTTCTCATTGATACTCATAGGATCCTCCTACTTCTTATTCATCGCTTTAGACCAAGCATCGCCAATCATTTGGACTAATTGTACCAAAATAACCAAGATGATAATGGTAGCAATCATAATATCAGCTTGGAAACGTTGGTAACCATAGCGGATAGCAATATCACCAAGGCCACCGCCACCGATAGCACCAGCCATTGCAGAGTAACTGATGAGGTTAACGATAAGAACCGTTACGTTATCGATAATCGTAGGCAATGCTTCAGGTAATAATACTTTCCAAATGATTTGGAGTGGACTTGCACCCATGGATTGGGCCGCTTCAATTACGCCAAAGTTAATATCTTTAATAGATGTTTCTACAAGGCGTGCTAAGAATGGAATTGCAGCGATTGTTAAAGGCACACAAGCTGCAGTGGTACCAATAGATGTGCCTGCCACCATACGAGTGAATGGAATGATAGCTACCATCAAAATGATAAATGGTACGGAACGCGTTGCATTGACGATAGCACCTAGCACCTTATTAAGCGCTACATTTTCTAAGATATGACCCTTAGAGGTTACTACCAAAATAACACCGAGAGGGATACCAAGTAACATAGCCATGACCGTAGAAATAATGGTCATTTGCAATGTATCAAGGGTACCAGTTATGAGAAGATTAATGATTTGCTCTGACATAACCGATCACCTCGCTTTCAATTGGTAATGTTTTGATGTAGTCTAAGCCCTCTTGCGCATTTTCTGGGTCACCATTCAAGATAACGATAAGGCGACCAACGCATGTATTTTGGATATAGTCGATGCCACCAAAGAGGATACTTACATCGAGGTTAAAGCGTCGTACGAGACCTGCCACTACAGGTTCATCTGTAGATTGGCCTGTGAATTTAAGGCGTACTAATGGAGTTGTACCTGCAATCCATTGGTCATGCAATTCTAAATGTTCTAACGCTTCTGGCGGTAAGTTGTCACTTACTACAGAGCTGATGAATTCTTTTGTGGTATTTTCACGAGGATGTGTAAATACTTCAACAGTGCTACCTTCCTCGAGGATTACGCCGCCTTCGATAACCGCTACGCGATCACAAATTTCACGGATTACGTGCATTTCATGAGTGATGAGAACGATAGTAAGGCCCATTTTTTCGTTGATATCTTTCAACAATTTCAAAATGGATTCTGTTGTTTGCGGATCCAGAGCAGATGTAGCTTCATCACAAAGAAGAACCTTTGGATTAGACGCTAAGGCACGTGCAATACCAACACGTTGTTTTTGACCACCAGACAATTGAGATGGATAGTTATTCATACGCTCAGTAAGGCCTACGATATCAAGGATTGGCGTAATGCGTTCCTTGATTTCGGATTTGCTCAAGCCTTGTAATTCCAACGGAAATGCCACATTGTCATACACTGTACGAGAGGACAAAAGGTTAAAATGTTGGAAAATCATACCAATATCTTTGCGTGCTTTACGTAAATCGGATTTGCTAAGTGTTGTTAAATCTGTACCATTGACGATAACAGAGCCAGATGTAGGCGCTTCGAGCATGTTGATGCATCGAATCAATGTGGATTTACCGGCCCCAGATTGACCGATAATGCCAAAGATTTCACCTTCTTTAACTTCAAGGCTAATATCTTTTAAGGCTTCCACACGAGTAGCGCCTTCATAGACTTTACTAATGTGTTGTAATTGAATCAAAATAATGTCCTTTCTTAAGGTAAAAGTTTACCATGTAATGAAAGTAGATTACCTATTAAGGCAAACCTTCTTCCATCAATTTTTCTAGTGCTTCGCGTAGACGAAGTGTAATAGCACCTGGTTTACCACCGGATACTGGATTTCTGTCTAGCTTAGTAATTGGGATGACACCACCAATTGTATCGGTAAAGAATAATTCGTCCGCATCATCTACAAAGGCGCGGTCAAATTCTTTTTCGATGAGAGTAATACCTAGAGATGGTGCTACGCGAGTCAAAATCATTTGGCGCGTAATACCTTTTAAGATATGATTATCTGCTGGATGCGTATACAAGATACCATCTTTGACAGCAAATACATTGGATGTTGCACCTTCTGTACAAACGCCATCACGGAACAACATGGCAGTATAAGCAAATTTCTTCTCCGCTTTAGTTTGAGCCAAGATATTTGGAATCAAGTTAGTAGTCTTAACATCTACATGGTCCCAACGCTCATCAGGTAATGCAATCGCTTTTACACCTTCACCCAATTTATTAACTGCATCCATATCCAAATTGCGGATAGACATGAGCATTTGTGGTTCTAGTTTAGAACGATCATATGCATGATGACGTGGCGCTACCCCACGAGAGATTTGCAAATAAATATAGCCCTCTTTGATTTCACTTTGCTCGATTAGAATTTCGTGCAATTCTGTTAAATCATCTGGGGTCATTTTTACGGGAATATCCATTTCACGCATGGAGCGATACAAGCGATCTTGATGGTAAGACAACGCGAAGCAACGGCCTTTTACAACACGTACAACTTCGTATACGGAATCACCAAACAAATAGCCACGGTCATCAATGCTGATAACTTTGGCACCTGGTTCAACGAATTCGCCATTAAAATATGTTAATTCTTGCATAGGAGCACCTCTTTTTCTATATCGTTACTCTATCAAGTAGTAATCATCATGGACTTATTATATCACAATTACTTTCAAATTTTCACGCTTTACTTTGTGAAAGATATAACTTAGATATACAAAAATCCGCTAGGATACCATAGTTAAAAACTATATCCTAGCGGATGTATATTATTAATGTCCCAATATAAATTTACGTAATGGTTTAGGTACATGGTTTAATGTCACGGCAGTCAAATAGGACAGGCCTAGCGCCATCACATACATAGCTAGCACATTAACTACGGTATATAAAAGATTATATTTAGCCATCACGCCAGAGATGATCAACAACCAGAATGGATGTGCTAAATAAATACCGTAGGACTTATCCCCTATTTCTGACCAAGTAGATTCCATAGTCGCATTCATTGGTAAGGTTTGGAATAAGAACAGACTAAATAGTGTTCCCAGTCCAGTATAGAGAACACCCATTGGGCTCATTTGATGAACTGTATAAATTGCTTCTAGAACAGTATAATGCCATACGTCCATGACATAGTAGTAGGATCCAAGCATCAATAAAACAGAGCCTACCGCACTAACACCTAATAAGTAACGATAGCGCCACATGTATTCACATACCGTTTCATAGCGCTCAGCACATACAGCACCCAACAAGAATATCCACACATAATGGATAACCCAATAATTAAGTCTCATATCAAAAAGATATTTCAACACAGGGTTATTACTAAGATGTTCTGTTACCCAACGGCCGAGCATGTAAGACGAAACATAATCGATGCCAACTTGGATGATAAATAATAGAACCATCCAAAATACAGGGCGTTTTAAGATGACTTTCACCATAGCTCGCCATAGAGGCATCATCACGTAGAACCATAAGAGGATAACCATAAAGTATAAATGATACATAGACGTACCAAATAATAGATTTACAGCCAATGGTCCCGGATGCAAATTACCTAGATTATGCGCCGTTAGTCCCGTGTAGAGCAAATAAAATATGGACCACGTAATATATGGAAATAGCACCACCTGAATACGGCGGTGCATAAATTCCTTATATGAGAATGGTCCCTCTACAGATGTATGGTAGAACAATCCAAATGCAGAGAGGAAGAAAAATGCTGGTACTCCAAAGCGCGATAGAATTTCTAAGACGCTAATGAGTTCTAAATTTACAAAAGGATTTTGTAATGCGTAAGAACCTACATGAATGCCGATAACACCGAGCATACAGAGGCCACGCATATATGTAATTTCCGGTAAAAATGCTTTTTTCATGTCCATTCCCTATTCACTATTGACCAGGTACAACTGCAGGTGTTGGCACAAGGCGTGGCCCTTGAGATGTTGTAGCCGGTTGTTTAACTACTGGAATTACAGATGATGTAATTTGAACAGCTGTTGTCTTTACTGGTTGAGCAGGTTGAGCAGGTTGTGCTGGTGCAGCTTGACCATTAGCCTTAGCTGCTGCTTCTGCCTTAGCCTTAGCTTCTGCCTCAGCTTTAGCTTTCGCTTCTGCTTCACGTTTCAAGCGCAATTCTTTTTCAAGAGGTACTACAGGTTTATCGTAGATTGTAATATCTGTTTCGAATAGACGGCCCCAAGGGAATGTAGCTTTTACTGTACGAGGGTCGACTTTAAGGTATTTTTCAGCGAAGTCTTGGATACGTTCACCTAAGTAGCTTTCAAGACGTTCATTCAACTCGCCAGAGTAACGTACATTATCTGTACGAATGGAATCTTGCATACGGTAAATATCTTTCCGGATATTTGCTTGGTACGCCCAGTTATCCAAATATTGTTGAGTCAACATTTTGCGGTGACCTTCTGGGCTCATAGTTTTGAGCAATACGCCTTGAGCAACGGCATAACCTACCGTATTACTTGCTGTATTCCAACCATTATAGGCACCGATTTTGTATAGCAAATCGCGCTTATACATGGCAGATACCAATGTATTATCAGCGCCATTGTTATAAGCAATATCAGCAACACTAACATTTACACCAGAATCAACAGCTTGTTGAATTCGATCTACGAAAGCATTTGTAGAATTAGAAATCATCGGGAAGTTCTCGAAGCTTTCAGATTCACCAGTGCTTGTAGTAAGTGGTGTATTTACTGCTAACAACACAGTTGGTTTACCTTGTGTCACCATAGTGCCACCTACGGCCTCAACGTGTTGCGCAATTGTTTTATCGATAGTTTGGTCTTCGTAACCTGGCAATGTTTTACCGCCACCACCAAGTGGATAAATTACGGAGAATGTTGGTTTTTCTGTACTTTCATCGGTACGAGAACGAGCCATCAACAAGAGCCCAAGTTGGTCGGCACCAGGGAAGCTACCATATTTCTCAGCAGGAATATCCTTAGAGTATTTACTTAAGTAACGACCTTCTAATGCAGATTGGGACAATTGAGATGTATCATCATGGCCCAATGCAAAGTAATCGAATACACCGCTACGAGTTTCGTCGATCAACTCTTTGTTGATTTTCATATTTTTTTGACGGCGGTCAAACCAGTCTTGTAAATATTCTACAGGAACAGAGGCTTGTAAGCTCATCAATTTTTGAGTTTCCTCTTGTGTTAAGGAGCCAGAGTCTAATTTATCTTGCAATGCTGCAATTTGGAAGATAGTAGGACCATATTCTGCATAGTAAGCTGGTTCAGTGCCGCCACCACTAGCACGTGGAGAACGCATTACAGTACCAAAGCCATAAATACGCACGTTTTTATTACGAGCTTTTAGGGATTCAATACGTTTTAAACGGCTTTCCAATGTGGAAAGTGGAATATTATGTTTACGAGAGTCTACAAGACCACCATAAATAAGTGTATCTGTACTCAATACCATCACATCAGCACGGCCTGCATTTTGTTCAACCCAAGCCATGATTTGATCTGCTTGACCTTGGTAATTCTTACCAGAAATCAAGTTCTGAGGTGGTGTCAATATAGTCATACCTGCTTCGCGAGCTGTATCTACAGTATATTGTAAGCTTACAGGGCGATCATCTTGAGGTACATACAACACGGTTTCCGCATCAATATTAATAGATGTACCAGTAGCGATAGCTGCAGCCATAAGTGCTACTTTCAACCATTTATTCGTCATAAATCAAATCTCCTTCTGTGTAGCGAGTACTCCCGACTCGCGAAATTAACTGTTTTATAATACTCTCTTTTTCTGACACTTTTATGAAATGTTCATATGCTCAATAGTATAATTATATCATTTGACTATTATTTCGCAACTGGCTTGGTTTTCCCTACCTTAGGCAGACTCCAATTGTACTTGATGGCTAACAAACGGATAACGAGTACCACTGTGAAAGCACCATATACGGCCATACTGTCCCAACTAGATGTAACCATAAGATAATAAACGATGCCGCCAATAATACTAGGCAAGGCATATACATCCTCTTTCAAAACAGATGGGATGCGTTGCGCCAACATATCGCGGATAATACCGCCACCAACAGCAGTGATTGTACCGAGCAACACAATAAAGATAGGCAACTCTGGATAGAGTTTAAAACCTGCAGAAGCACCTGTTACGGTAAATGATGCTAAGCCTAATGCATCGGCTAATAAATAACTAGCTCGACTACGAGGCCCCATCGCATGCTTGCGATATCGGCTGTTATAAATCAAGAACACGATAACAGTTACCACTAAAACAACGGTAACATACACTACATTTCGCAATGAATTCGGCGGAAAATAGCCGAGCAACACGTCCCGTACAATACCACCACCAATAGCAGTAGCCAATGCAAGGACAGTCATACCAAATATATCCATCTTCCGAGCTACCCCAACGAGTGCACCGGATACAGCAAAGGCAATGGTGCCAATCATATCAAACATATACCATATAATATCCATAATTCCCCCATATAATCTATTCGCATAACTGCGTACACTGTGATAGACTTTATGTAAGATATTATACATGAAGAGGTATGCCAATGACAAAAGACATTACTGTAGACATTGAAAATATGGATGAACGCTCTCGCGACGAGTATTTTATGACCATCGCTATGGAAGAAGCGCGCAAGGCTTATGCTCTTGGGGAAATTCCGATCGGTGCCATTCTTGTAAAAGACAATATCATCGTTTCACGCCATCACAATCGTCGTGAACTCGATCATGATGCAACGGCTCATGCAGAGGTTCTCGTAATCCGCGAAGCATGCGATGTCCTAAAGCGCTGGCGGTTGACTGGTTGTACCCTGTATGTTACGATAGAGCCGTGTCCGATGTGCGCTGGAGCCATTATCAACAGTCGTATTGATCGCGTTGTATATGGTGCAAGTGATTACAAAGGAGGCGCCGTAGAGTCGCTATTCAATGTGCTTTCTCACCCAGGTTTAAATCATGAACCTGAACTAGCATCTGGTGTGCTTGGTGATGAATGCAGCCAAATTATGAAAGACTTCTTTAAAGAGCGCCGTAAAGCACGGAGGAGTACCCAAGAGGCTGAAGGGTCCGCACTCGAAATGCGGTAGGTCGGGCAACCGGCGCGGGGGTTCAAATCCCTCCTCCTCTGCCAACTGAACTATATAAAGCGCTAACTATTGTTAGCGCTTTTTTTGTATCTATATTTATCAATACTTTAGTAACTTTATGAGTTATAATATACACAAGATATAATTACTGCTATTAAATAGACTCAAGGGGACACTACTATGAAAAAATATTACCCTTATCTCATCACAGTGAGTCACATGATCAACGACTCCTGTCAAAGTGTGTTGCCTGCCCTCTTACCTCTGTTCATTTATACCTATGGACTGAGCTTAGAGCAAGCAGGTTTTCTCATCTTAGCTAATACAGCATTATCATCATTATTACAGCCTTTACTAGGTTATATTTCAGACAAGATCAATCAACCGCGGCTCATTGCCTTCGGCGTTTTATTATCTGCATGTAGTACAGGTATGATGGGCTTTGTTACCTCTTATGAAAGCCTCCTCGTTTGTGCCACATTAGCTGGCGTTGGCTCTTCCATCTTCCATCCTGAAGGCGCGAAGATTATGAATCGTCTCGGTGGTGGCAAGAAAGGTAAGGCCATGGGTACCTTTGCTATCGGCGGCAGCTCAGGCTTCGCCTTTGGTCCACTCTTTGCAGGTGCCATTGCTTATACAGTTGGGCCTCATGGATTGGCAGCTTTCACCGTAGTAGGTATTATTATATTTACTATATTGTTCGTACTAATGCCTCGTATCGTGGCTCATGCACGTACTATCGACCAAGCAGTAGCTACTGAAAATCCAACAGTGGCGGCAAAACCGTTGAAGAACTACTGGAAATACTTTGGCATCTTGTTCGTTATCATCTTGAGCCAATCAGTAAACTTCCGCGTTATCAATGCGTTTATTCCGATTTTCTGGACTCGTGAGCTCGGTACAAGCCCTGAACAAGGTAGCTTTGCCTTGACCGTATTCTTTAGTATCGGCATCTTCATGACCTATATTGGCGGTCTATTGGGCGATAAATTTGGTCCTATCAAGATTATCAGACTATCCCTATTAGTTTGGTTACCTGCTATGTTCCTATTAACAGAGGTTCCAACCTTCTCACCACTCATCATGATGCCTGTAGCCTACTTGCTACTACTCATGATTGGTGCAGCTAAAGCAATTAGCTACAGCCCAGTTATCGTACTAGGCCAAACATATCTAGCCAAAAGCATCGGCTTTGCATCGGGTATCACCCTTGGCGTGAGCCAAACTATCGGTGGCGTAATCGCTCCTGTCGTAGGTAACCTAGCAGATACCTACTCCCTACCTGTTGCTATGATGACACTCGTGCCATTCCTCGTAATGGGCCTTGGGGCATCATTGATACTTAAAGATCCTAAAAAATTACAATAAAAAAGAATTACAAAAAGGGCTGTAAAATGATATGTACCCATTTTCCTGGACACATATTATTTACTAGCCTAAACACATGGATGCTTCCCTGTATTTTACAGGAGGCATCCATTTTGTTTTTTTCTGAATCCTTTTGTTATTGTAATAGTTAATATATTCTTCTATCGCTGCTGCAAAAGCATTAAAAGATGAATATTCTCTCTCAAAACCATAATATATTTCCGTTTTCAATCTACCAAAAAAGGTTTCCATCACAGAGTTATCATAACAATTTCCTTTTCGAGACATAGATTGAATAATACCATGTTCTTTGAGTGTTCTCCTAAAGTACTTATGTTGGTATTGCCATCATTGATCAGAATGGAGGATTAATCCTGAAAGATTAGTAAACTTCTTGAATGCCTTCTCTAACATACGAGAAATTTGTTCTAAGTTAGGCCTTAATGCTAAGTCATAAGCAACAATCTCATTCGTATTCATATCTAAAATAGGCGACAAATAGCATTTTCCCCACGAGAAATTAAATTGAGACACATCAGTAGTCCATTTTTGTAATGGTGCAGTTGTACTAAAATCTCTATTGACGATATTTTCTGCTACCTTACCGACTTTCCCTTTGTAAGAGTGATACTTTTCTTTCGGTCGCTTTCCTGCAAGTCCCATAATATGCATAAGTCTTTGCACTCGTTTATGATTGACTGCAAAGCCTCGATTAAGAAGCTCTTGATATACACGGCGTACACCATACCGGCCTTTATGTTCTGTAAAAATCTTTTGAATTTCATCTTTTAGCTCTGTATTTCTTTTATCTACAAGATCTACTTTAGTAAGTTCAAAATAATAGGTAGATTTGGACATTGGCATAGCTTTCAAAAGATGTTTTAGTTGATAGCCTTGTTGGCGGAGCGTTTTGATAATCGCTGCTTTTTCGCCTTGAGTCGCGCAGCCTCTTTTTCTTCTCTCAAGGCAATCTCTTTTTTTATGACTTCATTTTCAGCTTTAATATAAGCGTTTTCAGCTCGTAAGCGAATGAGTTCCTCATATTCACTCTCTTTGAGCTCTCGGGATGAGATAGTCTTAGGTACTTTCATTTTGCAATCCTTTGATGGTCGTCCTTTAGGTTTATTAATAAGACCATTGTATCCCAAAGTTTTGTATTTATGAACCCATTGATACAGTTGGCCAGTATTAATTCCAGCCCTAATAGATACAGAGCGGATAGATTCTCCAAATAATACTTGGCATACTAACTCATATTTCTTCTCTGGAGACCAACATCGCTTATCTGGATTATGCTTATTGATTTCTGAGCCATTAAACTCTTCCTGTTTAGCCCATTTTATTATTTGTTCGTGAAAAGTATGAGTCAATACTCCAGTTGGCGTCTCTGGCCATTCACCTTGATAGAATAATTCAATTGCTTTTCTTTTAAATTCATAACTATATCTCATGAAAATACCCCCTTTACTGGTTGTCCAGTAAAGGGGGTACATATCAAAACAGCCCTTTTGTTTTATACATATACTATCTACATTAAATCAATATGATTTATTATTTTTAATAGTTTGACGTGGCATAACTAATACAACCATATTAACTGAATGTACAATAATACTTTTTATTTCTCCAGGAAGTAATATAGAACCTAAGAGAAGAAAATTAATCCATAGATACCATTTCGGATTCGTAATACCAATATCAACCAAACGCTTAATACCAATATATTGCGTACCCATATTACAAACTATTAATACAAGTACAAATAATATGGTACCTAACATAGAGTTTATATAAGGTTCATTAAATAAATACCTAACCTGCGGTAACACTACAAGGACAATACTCTCTACAATGAGACTATAGAAGAAAAACCACTTCCTATTTAATGCAGAATAATCCGTTCTCCAAAAGTTCCCACATGTAATAAAATTATAAGAATATAAAAGAACTACTGAACCAAAATATATCACCAAAAACATTAAAACCGTCATCATTTACCTCATACAAGATTATAAAACCGAGTAGCTTACTCACTTTTACCTGGTGTGAAGTAAAGCAAAAGCTGGACTAGCATCATAAGTGACATTAAATCAGGAATATACTTAGATAATATAAGACCCGATATAAATACAACAGGATAAAATAAAGGGGAGCACCATTTCAAATCAACAATTCTTCGCATTCCACACAAAAAGAATTGAGATATACTTATAGCACCTATAATGCAAACTATAATAGCATATAAAAGGTTGCTACTGTCATATACACTAATCTTCAAGCGATAAGTTAAAAATAAACTGAATATAATGCCTATATAGGTAATAATATAGATCTTAAAAAAATCACCACGCCCCATCGGTATCCTATAGTTCCAACCATTGATTCGATAGACACTACCAACTATTACAAATATAAGTGATATAACAAGAATAAAGTACCAAATATAATTTATAAAAAACACCAAAACACCTACTTTATTTCTTTAAAGGTAGTTTACTCCTAATATATGCTACCGTCATAAAGCTTACAAACATTATAGAAAGATTTATAATTCTATAATCATTTCTATATTGAATATTGTTTATCAATAAAATTTCAATCAATGATGTAGCAATTAATATTACTGGTGCAATATAAAATAAAAATTTACTACTTATTTTGACTGGGCCTAACACTGTAGTTATTGCCATAATAATAAAAATTATTGTAAATATACCTAATCCCATTAACGTTGCACCTATAATCCACTCAATATTTCATACATTGTAATCTATATGTTTATTTAATTTATATATCCTATGAATAATAAAAAATATAATCAACATTATAATATCATAGTATACAAGTTAATATACAAAAAAGCCCCCTTACGGGGACTTATATTTTTAGCTAAATTAGTGTTTTAGCATTTCATTCAAGATAACTACGTCCGTTTCTTTCATACCTTGAGCCACAGTACCGATACTGCGGATGGTATCGTCAACGGTATATGCTACAAGGCCATCGCCTTTTTGGTAGTTCTTGTTAAGGCGAGCTTGTTTATAGCCCATGAACGCGCCATTAAGGGAGATAGCAATTTTACCTGCACAGGATGGTTTTGCTCCATCGCAAACGATACCGGATAAGCTGGCAAGACCATTTACTAAAGTATTCTCAATGATATCCTTGCTATCACCTTTCAAGAAGGCAATACCGGCTACACTTACAACACCAGCAGATACAACACCGCAGTAGGCGGACAATTTACCAATACCAGATTTAACGTACAGTGTTAACAAGTTAGCAAAGACTAGCGCTCGGTACAGTTCATCATCACTTTTACCAAGTTCCTCAGCAGTTGTAATGATAGGCACTGATACTGTTAAGCCTTGGTTACCAGAGCCAGAGCAAATTACAACAGGCAATGGACACCCACTCATGCGCGCATCGGATCCAGCTGCTGCACGAGCCTTACATTTCGTTTCTAGAGACGGATTTTCTTCATCCAACAACAAGAGCTGGCCAATATTGGAGCCATAATCATTAGATAAACCTTCTCGAGAAATAGCTGTATTGTATTCTACTTGCTGTTTGATTTGAGGAATAATGCCAGAAATATCTGCCGTTTTAGAAAACTCGTAAATGCTATCAAAGGTCATAGCATATTCTTTTTTTGCGACCTTCTTAATTTCATTGATTGTTTCAGACACAATCTCACCATCTACAGCAACATAGGTTACATTCGTATGGTCATTTTCAATGCGAACCACCGCTGTATGTTCATCTGTTTCAGCAGTGATTTCGATATAAAGATTATCTACACCTTCAGCAAGTGAGACCGTACAGAAGTTAGCATTCAACAATGTGCCAAGCCATTTACGATCTTCATCTGTAGCAGATTCTAGTACCTCTAGCTCACGCTCAGGATGACCTACGATGGCACCAAGGGTAGCAGCCGCTTGAAGGCCCTTTCGCCCACCAGAGTTAGGAATTACTACGGATTTTACATTTTTAATAATATTCGCGCTGCATCGTGCGTGAATATGGTTAGGAAACTCATCTAAAACAGAGACTGCCTTCGCAGCCGCATAAGCCAATGCAATCGGCTCAGTGCACCCGAAGGCAGGACGCATCTCTGATTTTAATAAGGAAATATAATCCATCTTATACTTCCGCAATAATTTCCACTTCTACCAAAGCACCCAATGGAAGATCTTTTACTGCTACGCAAGAACGAGCTGGTTTAGAAGTGAAGTATTTAGCATACACTTCGTTAAATGCTTTGAAGTCAGCGATATCAGCCAAGAAACAAGTAGTTTTAATAACTTCAGAGAAGTCAGAACCTGCTGCAGCCAATACAGCATCAATGTTTTTGCATACTTGTTCAGTTTGCTCTACGATACCGCTTGCAACAATGGAACCAGTTGCAGGATCGAGTGGAATTTGACCAGAAGCGAATAATAAACCGCCTACTACTTTAGCTTGAGAGTAAGGACCTACTGCTGCTGGAGCTTTGTCTGTGTGAATTGTGTTCATAATAATTCTCCTTTAAAATATAATTGAAAATAATATAAATTATTCTAATGCCGCCATACTCACATTAGTAATTACCTTGTAAATGACATACTTCGTGAAAGCATATCTATAACAAATTATTTAATAGATTTGAAGGCGTTGTCAAATATCGTTTTGAAATAATCCCGTTGTACATCAGTTGTTACACCTACGTATAGTACCGGTTTACCTGGCTTCAACACAAATGCAGCATTTGCATAAAGCGGAGTTTGTACATTTCCATCCGCATATAACAAGCGAGAACTTGCTGCATAAGTTTGATATTTTGTACCAGCCACAGGATGTACTTGTTCCGCATTTTCTACAGTAAGCGTTCTAGGTTTTATAAGCAGTTCACCTGACCGAGTCTTAAGATTAGCATAGCGTTTCGGATCATTTAAAGGTACTACAGTAGTAGTAGTAGTAGTTGGAATTTGCTTGTTAATAGCACCTAACATGAGTTGTTCTGTAACAGGGTCAATTTGGCCTTTATCAAGAGCTGCCATTGCAGCCACAAACATAGGGTCATTAGCCTTATCTTTAGCTACTTTTTGCGCTATTTGTTTAACATCTACAGCTACTACTAACGCATCCTTTTGACCTGTTTTGTCAGCACCTTTTAATTGGTATACGTCAAAAGTAGTGCCAAAGTTTTGAAGAAGCTCCTTGGCCATCATATTTGCCATTGAAGATTTTGAAGGATTCTCATTCAATTGTTTTTCTACAAAATCACGTGTATTTGTTTTAGATGCAGAAACAACATTTACATTGTTAGGCACTACCATAGAACCTGCAATAGTTTGCACATCCTTAGCGAAACCTACGCCAGATACAGTACCTAATAAACAGGCTGCACAAGCCAATACTTTCAAAGATTTCATATTATTTACCTCCCTTAAGAGATTGTGTTTGATACATATGATTCAACTCATTAGCCCAATAATCATAGCTAGAATCATCAGATGATAAAATCTGTAAGGATACACCTTTATCTGTAGGAACGGCATAACCAATCAAAGCATAAGAATTTCTAAAACCATCATATATAAGACTACCACGTAAATCACCAGTCACAGCTGTACCATAGCGTGTTTGCACAGGTTTATAGGCCACATGCGTTGCATCTAGGCTCACTTGTTTTGCCATAAAGTCTACATAAGAACGGAATTCTTCTATACTTTTAGGAGATGATTTCTTATCTGTGGCAAGCATTTTATCAAAGGCACCCATAATTTGAGTAGGTAACTTATCATTTATCATTTTTAAGTCTTTAGCTAATTTAGCACCTTCAATGGTGTTACCTTTTAAATTTTGTAATTTTTCTTGAGCTAACTCTTTAGAATAAAACTCTACCGATTTAGAATCAGAAGAATTTTCCGCAGCAGTTTTTACATCTGTGCCCTTCGCCACAACAGTCTTAGCCATGCCTATTACTTGATCTATGGCATTTTTAGAATAGTTGATAACCAGTAATTCACCTACATGGTGACCTTGTTTATCAGTTCCTTGTAATTGATAGTAGGAAAATCCATCTAAAATATCGCCCTTCATAGGTGTGACAGGAACTGGAGCATGCAATTTAAAGTTAACATTAACAGCATCCATAGCCGCTTTATTTGCAGCTGAAATTATTTGACTTTGCTCATTATTTCGCAGCTTTGCATCCGTAGGAACATGTATTACCTCTACTGCTTTCACTGTAGGAGATGTACTGCCATACAAACCATATCCTAAATCTACTGTATCAGCACATGCCACTGCGCCCATGCCAACAGTCAAGCACGTCGCACAAGCCAATGTCATCAATTTTTTATTGAGAGCTCTCATAAGACACCTCACGATTTAACAATACACTATGTATACAGATTATATTCATAACCTGTACTGCATCTATAAGATTTCAAAAAGATAATCTATACTGCATATATTAATTATTATACTATATAGAGATGTATAACTGTATAGTGTAATTTACAACCTATCAGTTCTGCTATACAATACTTAAATAGATATGTAAACATAGGGTATGAGAAATAGAAAGGAGTGCACACTTGGTGTGCTTTTATTATGATACAAGAAATAATTCCACTCACTAGGCCTCGTACATTAGCGGCCGCTTTAGGGCCTACCATTTTAGGTGCATCCTTTAGTTATTACGCATTTGGTGCCGTAAAGGGTACAGGTCTCGCCATTTTCCATACGATTTTAATATTTTTAGCTGTTGTAACAGCTCAAATTGTTGCTAACTTATGGAATGAATATAAAGATTTTAAATCTGGTCTCGATGCGGGGCAGAAGGTCGGCAATGCTGGTTCTATCACCCGTGGTGCCATTACACCAGAGCTCATCGTTACCATGATTAAGGTACTCATGGTTGTACCTATTATCATCGGTCTTTATCTATCGGCAACCATTACTTGGTACTATATTCCAGCTGGTTTTCTTTGCATTCTCATCAGTTTTCTCTACTCTGGTGGGCCAAAACCGATTTCTCGCACACCATTTGGTGAAATTTCCTCTGGTATCGCTATGGGTTTTGCCATCGTCCTCATTACAGGCTATGCATGGACGCGAGACTTATCTTTAGCATTATTAATCCCTGCTATTCCATCTACATTGCTCGTTGGTTCCATTATGCTCACGAATAACATTCGTGATATTCGAAATGATGAAAGCCATGGTCGTCGTACATTACCAATCGTATTAGGCCGTGAACGTGCCCTCAGTTTAATGAGTATCACCTACCTATTCAACTTTATTTGGATCCTTGCATGGATCATCGTAGGTCACATGACATGGTTCTCCCTCTTCGCCTTTTTCGCAGCACCACTAGCTTTCAAAACAGTACATACCTTAAGTACTAAAACAGATGAGTTCCTACTCGACAAAGCTATGGGTACAACTGCAGGGGCTGCAATGATTTACCAAATTATGTGGTCCATTGGACTTATCATAGGTAAATAAGGTTGAACCATAGATTCAATTATTAGCAAATAAGTGTTTACCAATACATACATTAAATACAATAAATAAAATTACATAAAATAAAGAGAGATTTCCAAACACTATCAACTATTTATAGATACTAGTTTGGAAATCTCTTTTTGGTATAACTTTAAGCTATGGAGAACTCGTAACAATTCCTTCTTGATAGATAGGAAATAATTTAGTACTATAAATGTAATATTTTATATGAAATGATTGTAAAAGGAGTGTGTCTAATGAGAAAATTTTTAGCATTAGCAGCTACTGTAATCCTTGGCGGTGCTTTATTGATCGCTGGTTGCGGTAATGACAATAACAAACAAGCTGCTAACAACGGCAAACAAGTATTAAAAATCGGTGCTACAGCAGTACCTCACGCAGAAATTTTGGAACAAGTTAAACCTGTCTTGGCAAAAGATGGTATTGATTTACAAATCACTGAATTCACTGATTACAACACACCAAACATTGCTTTGGGTGATAAAGAAATCGATGCAAACTTCTTCCAACATGTACCTTACATGGATGAATTCGCAAAAGCTCACAACCTTCCACTAGTATCTGCTGGTGGTGTTCACCTTGAGCCAATGGGCTTATACTCCCATCAAATTAAAGATTTAAAAGATCTTCCTAAAGGCGCTAAAATCGCTATCCCTAATGACCCTACAAACGGTGGTCGTGCATTATTGTTATTGCAAAAAGAAGGTCTTATCACATTGAAAGATTCCAGCAATATCTTGTCTACAATTCAAGATATCACTTCCAATCCTAATGGTTACCAATTTGTTGAATTAGAAGCAGCTCAAATACCTCGTTCTCTTGACGATGTAGCTTTAGCAGCTATTAACACAAACTATGCATTAAATGCAGGTCTTAACCCTAGTAAAGATGCATTGGCAATCGAATCTAAAGATTCCCCTTACGTAAACATCGTAACTGTACTTAAAGGCAATGAAAGCGATCCTCGCATCAAAAAATTGATGGAAGCTCTTCATAGCCCTGAAATCAAAAAATTCATTGAAGAAAAATACAAAGGTGCAGTTGTTCCTGCATTCTAAGTTATAACAAAAAAGAGACCACATCGGTGGTCTCTTTTTTTACTATAAGCTGTCCGCACCAAATCTAAATGGTAATAATTCATCAAGGTCAAGGACTCTATAATTTCCTTTTAAATTAGCCAAAATAATCTGTGGTATTTCAAATTCAGAAATTACTTGGCGACAAGCACCGCATGGTGCACAAGGCCCTTCCGTATCAGCAACTACGGCGAGGGCCTTAAATTTTGTACGACCTTCTGATACGGCTTTAAATATAGCAGTTCGTTCTGCACAGTTAGTTAAACCATAAGATGCATTTTCTATATTGCAACCTTCATAGATTGCCCCATCCTCACACAGAAGGGCTGCACCCACTCCAAAATGGGAATAGGGACTATAGGTTTTCTCACGCGCTACTATGGCACGATCAATAAGCTTTTGAATTTCCTGTTCCGTCATATCAGTTTCCTTTTCTATCATATGGATATCCTTATTCCACCATATCAAGAATCGTATCTACCACCACTGGTGCTGTTTTACCAAAAGTAATTGCCTCTAAATAAGTTTTACAGGCATTAGCAAGCAAACTTTCATCAGATGCATACATAGTAGCTATACTTTCACCAGCCCTAACAGCATCACCGGTTTTCTTGTGCATTACTATGCCTGCACTATAATCAATAGGTCCATCCTTAACAGTGCGACCAGCCCCGAGCATAACAGAGGCAATCCCACATTGTTCTGTATTCATGTGTGTAATGTAACTGTCTTGAGGCGCTGTAACATCATAAGTGAATTTCCCGATGGCTAGTAAACTTTCATCATCAAGAACACGACTATTTCCACCTTGAGCATCAATCATCATGCGCAATCGTTCAAGAGCTGCTCCCGAATTAAGAGCCTCTTGTACGCGACTGAGAGCAATTTCATAATCACAAATTTGGCTCAACACAAGCATATGAGCTGCCATAATAACACATTCATGAGTTAAATCCTCTGGGCCATGACCTTTCAACGTATCAATAACCTCACGGATTTCCAAAGCATTACCAATGGCATGACCCAGTGGTCTATCCATATCGGTTAAAACAGCCTTAACAGAGCGGCCATTTTCCGTTCCAATATCTACCATTGCTTTAGCCAATGCACGAGCATCATCTAAGGTTTTCATAAAGGCGCCACTACCAACCTTTACATCCAGCAAAATGGCTTGTGCCCCAGAGGCTAATTTTTTACTCATTACAGAGGATGCAATTAGAGGGATACTATCGACGGTGCCTGTTACATCACGCAAAGCATATAGCTTCTTGTCTGCAGGTGCCAGCCCTTCAGATTGTCCGATGACGGCAAGACCTATTGTATTGACTTGATTAATAAATGCCTCTTGGTCCAATGATACCTTTAGATTTGGTATGGACTCCATCTTATCGATAGTGCCGCCCGTATGCCCTAAACCACGACCAGACATTTTCGCCACCTTGCCTCCACAAGCAGCTACGAGAGGACCTATGATAAGTGTTGTCTTATCCCCTACACCACCAGTGCTATGCTTATCTACTGTTATCCCATCAATATCGGACAAATCTACCATATGCCCCGATTGTGCCATCGCTAATGTCAATGTGCCTAGTTCACGAGCATTCATCCCATTAAATACAATGGTCATCAACAAAGCACTCACTTGGTAGTCGGGAATTTCGCCATTCACATAGCCAGAGATGACAAAGCGAATTTCCTCATCTGTTAATGGTAAATTAGAACGTTTTTTTAGAATAATATCATACATGCGCATGGTTATACCGCCATTCTAAGAAACCACCTAAGCACTGCCTAGGTGGTTTTCTATTACACTTCTTCGTCTAAATGATCTTTAAGTAGTTCTACTGCTGCACTGGCGCCAATACGGCTACAACCTTCTGCAATATAAGCTTTCATATCAGAGATAGAACGAATACCACCGGCAGCCTTAATTTTTACATTAGGGCCGATGTGTTTCTTAAAGAGTTGTATATCTTCAAGGCTAGCACCACTGCTACCAAAACCTGTAGATGTTTTGATATAGTCGGCACCACCATCTGTAATGCATTTACAGAGAGCTACCTTTTCAGAATCAGTAAGGTAACAAGTTTCAATTATAACCTTTAAGATTTTGTCTCCACAGGCTGCTTTAAGAGCTTTAATTTCAGCAGTAACCGCATCAAAATCCCCTTGTTTTACATTGCCTAGGTTAATGACCATATCAATTTCAGAGGCCCCTTCCGAAAGGGCTTGTTTTGTTTCAGCTACCTTCACCTCTGTCGTTTCATAGCCAAGAGGGAACCCAATAACAGTGCAGACATTGAGCTCTGGATACGCTTCATGTGCAGAAGCCACAAAATCTGGAGGAATACAAACTGATGCCGTCTTATAGGCTACGCCGGCGTCACAAATTTCTTTAATATCATCCCATGTAGCTGTAGGACGTAATAGTGTGTGATCCACATAAGATAATAATTCTTTACCTAACATAGTGTCTCTCCTTACTAAAAGAACGACATTTGCTCTGGCTCAGGTTCTTTATGTAAAGCCTCTTGAGCAGCGCGATTTTTGTCATCAATAAATGGTTCTAGTGGTACACCTGTAGCCTTCAACAAATCTGGCAAGCTATTAACGCCCTTAGCCTTAGCCGCCTCTAATACAACCTTAGCACATGTTTCCGCATCATCCAATGCGTAATGATGTTTAAACTCAACCCCGATGTATGCAGCCATTGTATTTAGCTTATGGTTTACTAAATCTGGCCATACGGCACGTGAAAGTTTTACAGTACATGCATAATCTAGCTCTGGCCAAGGAATTTTATAGTAATCCAGTGTAGCACGTAATACATTCATATCGAATTTTGCATTATGAGCTACCATGATATTGCCTTTTAAATGATTCTCATAGATAGCATTCCACAATTGATCAAATGTTTTCTCATGGATAACATCCTTTGGTTGAATGCCATGAATTTCAATACATTCATCATCAAAGCTCATGAATGGTGGTTTAATAAGGCTGTATGCCTTTTTTGTAATCTGCCCGTCCTTTACGGTAATAACCGCCAAGGAGCACGCACTATTTTTAAATTTATTAGCTGTTTCAAAGTCTAATGCAACAAAATCTAACATAGGACTCCTTTCAAATCTATATGTTTCAAAATTTATATATAAGAATTATATTCATTTTCTCCATTTATTATAGCATGAAACAGTCTATAATCTACTATTCAAGGGTGACTAATAGTCACCTCTTTCACATCAAATTTAATTGACAGATGGGCCCTCTGTATGTGAAAATTATTTAGATATATATGTAGTATGGAGGTTGCAAGATGGCAGATGACAGATTAATCGTTGCCCTTGATGTATCCACTATGGATGCGATGAAAGAAATCGTAACATCCCTTGGTGATGCGGTTAGCTTTTACAAGGTTGGCATGGAGCTATTCTACGCCGAAGGAGAGCAAACAGTTCGCTATTTACAAGAGCAAAACAAACAAGTATTTCTTGATTTGAAATTGCATGATATTCCTAATACAGTGGCACATGGCGTGTCTTCCCTAACTCGTTTAGGTGCTAACTTGATCACTATGCATGGTCAAGGTGGTCCAGTTATGATGAAAGCAGCTGTACAAGCAGCTCGCGAAACAGCTGAACAATTAGGTGTTGAAAGAACTAAATTGTTGGCAATTACTGTGTTAACTAGCTTTGATGATGAAGCTTGGACATCTACTGGTGGGCAACTACCTATTTCTGACCAAGTTATTCGTTTAGCAAAGCTGGCTAAAGAATGTGGCATGGATGGCGTTGTATGTTCCGCATTAGAAGCTAAGATGATCCGCGAAGCATGTGGTGATGATTTTCTCATCGTAACACCTGGTATTCGCCCATCCTTTGCAGCAACCGACGACCAAAAACGTATTGCTACACCTGCTAGTGCATTACAAGATGGCGCATCTCGCCTCGTTATTGGCCGCCCTATTACACAGGCTGAAAATCCTCGTGAAGCAGTTCGTTTAATTATTGAAGAAATGGAGAATGTATCCAAATGATGACAGAACAAGAAGTAAAACAATTACTGATCGACACTCAAGCTATTTTAGAAGGTCACTTCCTTTTGACATCTGGACTCCACAGCCCAATGTACGTTGAAAAATTTAATGTATTGCAACATCCTAAATACACTGAAACACTTTGTAAAGAATTAGCTGAACGCTTCCGTGATCAAAATGTAGAACTCGTTATTGGACCTATGACTGGTGGTATCTTACTAGCTCATGAAGTGGGTAAAGCTCTTGGTACACGCGCTATCTTCACAGAACGTGAAAAAGGTGTTATGACATTGCGCCGCGGCTTCAAAATTGAGCCAGGCACACGCGTGCTTATCGTTGAAGACATCGTAACAACTGGTGGTTCTGTACAAGAAGTAGTAAATGTTGTAAACCAATCCGGTGGTGAAATCGTAGGTGTAGGCCTTCTTGTTAACCGTTCTGGCGGTAAAGCAGAATTCGGCGTACCTCACGAAAAAGTACAAGCCTTACTTAACCTTGAAGTTCCTACATACAAACCTGAAGAATGTCCTCTTTGCAAAGACGGCGTAGCTATGACAGAACGCGGTTCCAAACACATCAAATAAAATGACTAAAGACCTATGCATATGCATAGGTCTTTTCTTTTAAATATATAAGTCAATAAAAATATTCCCAGTCTATCAAGTATAATCTATCTTTATAAATAGATACAAAAAGAGCTCCTTCACTGAGGAGCTCTTTTTGTTTGTGTGTAGTTATTGTGTGTAAGAGAGAGATTCTGATACGAATGTATCACATAGAGTGTGTGGCTCTATGGTGGCCATGAATGCACTTTCACGACCACGCACTCTGAAAGTGTTGTGAGAGAAAAGAATCAATAGAATACTATTGATTTTGAGTAATCTGTGGTGCACCTTGTTCCACAGGTGGTTGAGGTGCATTACCATTTGGTTGCTCACCTTGATGCATTTGGCCAGGTTGACCTTGCGGAGGCATTTGATGATTATTACATTGTTGTCTCATTTGATGGTTTTCACCTTCTGGTCTCATAGATTGATCGTTATCTTTTCGATGCATATTATCAACTGGATGATTCATTGGCATATGCTCCATTCGATCTTGTCTATGCATTTGGTTATTTTGATTTTCTAGTAGCATATCACATTTTTTATCTTGGAAATTGTTTGCATCATCATGATTTCGTTCTACTAACAAATTCATCTTGATTGGCTCATTATTATTTTGTACGTCATTAGTAGAAGCAAATGTTACACCGCCAATCCCAAATGCTGCGGTTAATACTGTAGCAATTAAAAGTTTTTTCATATTTTCACCTTTACCTAATATTCAAATACGATTAAAACAACGATATCCTCAGATAGATCTAACTCTATATCTATTAATATCTTAAAATATACGGCTCAATCTATATTAATAGTTTTATATATTTTATTGAGCTTGTGTCTCACCATTAGGTGCTTGTTCTGAAGCATTACCATTAGGTTGTTGCGGTCCTGGACCTTGTGGAGGCATTTGACCATTTGATTGCATATGTTGGCCATTATTTGGTCCCATACCATCTTGAGGCATCATTTGGTTTTGACCATTTTGGTACATATGTTGACCATTATTAGGCCCCATACCATCTTGAGGCATCATTTGATTATGTCCATCCA
The DNA here is from genome assembly GCF_024677885.1 of Veillonella faecalis. NCBI lineage: Bacteria > Bacillati > Bacillota > Negativicutes > Veillonellales > Veillonellaceae > Veillonella > Veillonella faecalis. The sequence goes on along the minus strand of NZ_JALBWL010000004.1, from coordinate 61,720 downwards.
TCATATGTTGATCCATATGCATATTAGGACCATCATGTCTATGTGGTTTTCTGAACTGTTGTTCATTTATTTTCATCCATTCGCCAAAATTTGGTAGATCATTTACAGCAAATGATGTACCTGCCCCTACAGCACTGATTACAGTTAGAATGGCAGCAATTATAATTCGTCTCATAGGTCCTCCTTAATCTACATTGCTGAAATAACGTTCGCGTACCCCACGAAGTTCAACACCAACAAAGATACATGTAAGGCCCCCAAAGAGACCTACACCACCAAGTGCAACTAAAGTTACTAATGATAATGCAGGAAATGCCGTTACATTCTCAAACGGTTGCCATGAGCTTCCAAGTAAATATAGGATAGCTGGTGTAATGATAAATAGTAAAACTCCTACGATATATGACAAAGCACTTCCAATAGATAACAATGTTTTAGATGCTTTTTTTGCCATTCCTGGTAATTGTGGCAATAAACGTTCTTTGTAATCATCAAATCTAGCATAGATTTCTTGCATATTAACAGATTTACTTTCACCACCATCTTGGCCTAATGTATCTGTAATAATGCCTGCATCTACATAAGATGCATAGATTTCCTCTGGAGTGCCCAAAGATTTAATGATTTCGCTATCCGTAAGTCCTCTTTCATAACCTACTGCAAAATGCTCTTCATAAACCTCGATAATACTTTCTACATCAGCAACATGGGCCTTTTTGAATATATTGCGCAGTGCTTCTAAAAAGCTATTTTTGTTCATTATAGTCGACTCCTTTCAACAGGATGTTGATTACACCAGAAAATTCATCCCATTCTTGGCGCATCTTATTGTATGCTGCACGACCATCAGTCGTGATATGATAATATTTTCGAGATGGTCCTGTAGAGGACTCTTTTAAATATGTTTCAACATACTTTTCTTTCTTTAATCTATTAAATAATGGATATATCGTTCCTTCCGAAATCTCAATATATTCTGAAATAGTGCTTACGATTTCATATCCATAGCGATCACTTTGTGTTAACAATGCTAGCACAAGCATATCCATAACACCTTTTTTTAATTGAACTTGCATAGTTCCTCCCTTTAGGTTGTGCCTACCTGCCAATGTGAAAGCTCTCTTACGGTCACTATCATGTACTGACAAATACATAATAACACAAGGTACCTCGTAATGCAAGGTACCTTGTTAAAAATATATTTTACAAAATAAAAATAAACACATTCCAACGATCACAAACATAGATAATTACTGATTTTATAGATATAAAATACTTTAAAAATTTATATACTTTACAAGTGGTTTTACACAAATCTAGTCTAATAATTCAACTGAAATAAAAAATCCTCATCTTAGATGAGGATTTTTATTTCAGTTAAATTTAATCTACTAATATATTTAATACTCCGATTAATTCGAAGATGCTTGGCCTAATTTAAGCTGTGTGCTCTTCATTTTGCCATTATGAGTATAAGATACCAAAACCGTATCACCAGGGCTCTTAGCGTCAATTTGCTCTTTTAATTCTAACAGTGTACTAATATCCTTGCCATCAACTTGAGCAATTGTATCGCCTTCTACTAAACCAGCCTGTGCAGCAGGACCATTTGCATCAAGTTGAACAATAAGAAGACCTTCGCCTTCATAACTTACATTGTTACGCGCTGCTGTTTGACGATCCACAGCCCATACACCAATATAAGGGCGTACAACCTTACCATTTTTAATAATAGAGTCTACAACGGTCATAGCGGAATTAATAGGAATGGCAAAGCCCATACCTTCCACACCTTCTTTAGAAATCTTAGAACTATTGATACCGATTAATTCACCATCTGCATTGATGAGAGCACCACCAGAGTTACCTGGATTGATAGCTGCATCTGTTTGAATCAATGGGAAGCGTTGCCCTTGATCATCAATAGTACGTGCTAAGGCACTGATTACACCAGATGTAACAGAGCCTTTAAACTCTAGGCCTAAAGGATTACCAATGGCGATAGCCGGTTCCCCTACTTGCAAGGAATCAGAGTCACCAATTTTTATAGGTTGAATATCCTTTGGTGGATCGATTTTAACAACAGCTAAGTCTGTTTGGGCATCTGTACCGATAACTGTACCTGTAACGGTAGATCCATTGGACAAGGAAACTGTAACCTCTCCATTTTTAGCACCAGCTACAACGTGATTATTTGTTACGATATGTCCATCATTATCAATCAATACACCAGAGCCAACACCTTCCCCAGCATAGATGGTACGGTTAAAAATATCCTTTTGGAAAACTTGAGTGGTAATTCCCACTACAGCTGGGCCAGATTCTTTTGCCGCTTGAACTACGTATGTATTACGTGTATCTGTAATAGGTTTCGTTTGTTTAGTTTGCTCCTTCACAGTTGTTTGATGTGTAACAGGATTACCAAAGAAATAGTATCCTCCACCTACGCCAATACCGAGGGCTAGCATACAAGCAATAATTGATTTCTTATATTTTGAAAAATTCATGCATATCTCCTTATATCATCTTTTAATGATTTCTTATTGTTATATTTCTTATCATATAAACTGCCAATCGCAATCGAATACACACTATAACAATAATGTAATATAGCAGTATATATCTACTTTTACCAAAATCAATTTTATAAAATCAATTTTTGATGAACCTATTATAGTACGCAAGACTTTACATTGCAAGATAACAATTTATTACATCTATTATAAAAATATAATTTCTATAAACAATATGTATCTTGTAATATGTTAAGAGCAAATCGAATTTCAAGACGATTCAACTGTAGAGAAATTACATAAAAACATATGTATATAAAAATGTACCATATAAAACATAAAGGGCATTCACTAGCCGTCGCTAGGAATGCCCTTTATGCATATAGTTTGAGAGTGTAAGGACTGTTGAGAGAGAGTATATGTGATCTAGATAAGTTGAGAGAGAACTTATTAAGAGAGAGAAGTTTAGTTGTTTCTTATCTAGAATCAAAAGTCAGCCTTACTTAGATAAGTATACATGGAATATCTAAACTATCAAAGGAAGTATATAAACAATTTTTAAATCTTTGATTATATCTATATAATAACTTCCTATAAACTCATATTTTATCAACAGCCACCAAAAACGTGAGCGTAATATGAAAATGATTTCAGTCATCAAACAAATTTATAACCAACGCCCCATACAGTAATGATGTGCTTACTATCGGATGGATTATCTTCAATTTCTTCACGTAAACGGTTGATATGAACTGCTACAGTTGCATAATCACCATAGGAATCAAGGCCCCATACGCGAGAGTATAATTCTTCTTTACTAAATACGATATCACGATTGCGCATCAAGAATTCTAATAACTGGAATTCTTTCTTTTTAAGGTGAACTTCTTTTTCGTTTACCCAAACTTTCATCATCTTAGGATCAAGACGGATTTCTCCAGATTGAATCGCATTAGTTTCCATTGCATCGCGCTCTGTTAAGCGTTTATATTGTGCCAACATAGCTTTGATTTTTGCAATCAATACAGATGGAGAGAATGGTTTTTCAATGTAGTCATCAGCACCTACGCCGAGACCACGGATTTTATCGATATCATCAAGTCGAGCTGTTACCATAACAATTGGTACACGAACCTTGTCACGAATTTGGCGGCAAACTTCAAAACCATCCATTTCTGGCAACATAACATCAAGGATGATAAGGTCTACAGGAGTATTTAAGGCAGCCTCAATACCCTCCGTACCATTAGTCATAATAGTTACATCATAACCTGCCACCATCAAATAATCACGCTCAATATTGGCGATATCCAAATCGTCTTCAATAATTAAGATATGTTCACTCATGATTCTTCTCCTTGTTTAGGAAATTCTAATATAATACGTAGACCATGTGGTCTTACATTTTCAATCACAACTCGGCCTTCAAAGATTTCCATAATTCGACGAATAATCGACAATCCAAGACCACTACCTTCTTGTGGGTTCGTACGAGATGAATCTACACGGTAGAATGGACGCATTAGACGTTCTAGCGATTCTGGTGGTACCCCTGGGCCATCATCACTGATAACACAGTATACAAAATCATCATCACTAGTTACATCAATAACACAATGACCAACATCGGCCATTTTATACTTAGCACTATTGTTCAACACATTTTGTAAAACACGCTGTAACAATTGTGGGTTTGCATTAATGAAAGCATTTTCCGCTGCTATACGGAATTTAATTTCTAGACCTCTTGTTTGATAAGGAGCCAAATGATCTTCTACAAAATCACGTACATATTGACCGAGTTCAATTCGTTCAGATGGACGAGATTCTTTCTTGTAATTCAATGTGGTAATGAGGAATAACTCCTCTAACATCGAATCTAAATCATTAGCACGTTTCAAAATGATTCCCATATAGCGTTTTTGTTGCTCTTCGGTTGGTGCAATACCATCGCGAACGCCTTCTGCATACGCTTTAATCGCTGTTAACGGCGTTCGGATATCATGGGATATCCCTGCTAGTAACTCTTTTTGTTGCTCCTGTTCCATTTCAATCTGACGATTGGCCATTTCTAAGGATTTTGTCATATTCTTAACATGAATCATGATAAAGCGTGTAACAAATCGGTTAATAGCAAAGAATGTAACAATAAACAGCAATATAGCAACTATGATTATGTAGAAGGATACAGATTCCATTAAGCTATCACTACCATGAGTAGCGCGCTTTATAGCAATATGATATACGTAAGCATGACGCCCATCGTATTTCCGCATTTCATAGACGAACGTATTATTGGACTGATATACAATACCTTGTAATTCGGGGTTTACATCAATAAGACCAACAATAGCAGAAGCGCTATAGATTTGAGGATTACCATAGCTGTACACCATATTACCTTGATCTAGTACCTCTACATATACTTCCTTTGGATCAAGTAGACTATAGCTAGGCTTTACTAAGCTATCTATTAAGTTGTTTTCTAAACCATAAAAGGTAATTGTTTCAGTGATTCGACTGACACTTTTAAACTGTTGTTCCTGCTCAATACGCAAATAGTAACCGGCATTAGCCAATATGCGCAGACCTGTAAAGTATAGCAAAAATAAGATAATTGCTATCAAAATAGGCACTACAAAGAGCACAACATTGGATATCCAAATCCGTATTTGTAAATTCACAGGGTTACCTCAATATCATAAATATTAGATACTTCTTATAGTTTACGCTATTTTTAATACTTAAAGCAAGTAAAAAGCGTAAAAAAGTGATTTAACTTTCATATTTTCTTCATTGTTAGTTTATAATTGGCAGTTATTACATATGGTCAATATGCCTTTTATTATCTACTATTTTGAAGTTTTTAATATATATTACACGCATCCGGGCAACCTACATCAACATACCACAAGTAATTTTTAGGACATCAAACATAATGTTCTATAACGTCTTATTTAATAGCCTCTATATTTTTTATAAAATCTCTAAATATAAAAATGCTATATCTGTAAAAATAAATTCTTTTACCTTATATTATCATTATCAAAATATTTCTCTACTCATATATAATTCAATTGCCTTATTTATACATAAAAAAAGAGGATTCCATAGGAATCCTCTTTTAATATTTGGATTAACGACGATTTGCATCGAAGAAGTTAATAGCAACTTCTGGGAACATAGCGTAAGTCAATACGTCTTCGTCAGTGATACCATTGTAGCCTTTGGAAGCTAAATCTTGACGGTAACCATCCAATTCAGGTTCGATAAGATCTGCTGGACGGCAAGTGATAGGTTCTTCATCACCAATGATAGTGTGACGAATTTCGTCAGAAATTTTACCAGGCAACGCACCATATTTACCGCGTACAAGGTCTTTAACTTCGTTAGGAACCATTTTGTAACGGTCACCCATCATAACGTTCATCATAGCCATTGTACCAACGATTTGGGATGTTGGAGTTACCAATGGAGGGTAACCCAAGTCTTCACGAACGCGTGGCATTTCATCCATAACGTCGAAGAAGCGATCGCCCATACCCATTTCGTTCAATTGATTTTGAGTATTAGACAACATACCGCCAGGAATTTGGTAACGACGAACAGCTGGGATTACATCGCTAGCTGGTTTCAAGTTGAATTCTTCAGCGATTTGTTGTTTTACTTTACGGAAGTGGTCAACTAATGGAATGTATTTATCAAGGTCAAGACCAAGATCCCATTCAGTACCTTTGAACATTTCGATCATAGTTTCAGTAGCTGGTTGGCTAGTTGCATGAGCGAATGGAGAGATAGCAGTATCGATGATATCTACGCCAGCTTTAGCAGCTTCCCAGTATGTAGTGCTTGCAAGACCGCAAGTGAAATGGCTGTGCAAGTCGATTGGCAATTCACCAAAACGTTTTTTGAATGTGGAAACCAAATCATATGCATCAGCAGGTCCTAACAAACCGGACATATCTTTGATACAAAGGGAATCAGTACCCATTTCTACCAATGTTTCAGCTACTTTCAAGAAGCTTTCAGTTGTATGAACTGGAGAAATAGTGTATACCATTGCGGATTGAACGTGTGCGCCTGCTTTTTTGGAATATTTAATAGCAGCTTCCATGTTACGAGGGTCGTTCAATGCGTCGAAAATACGGATACGGTCAATACCATTTTTTACAGCAGCTTTACAGAATGCTTCCACTACATCATCAGAGTAATGTTTGTAGCCCAACAAGTTTTGGCCACGAAGTAACATTTGTAGTGGTGTATTTTTTACATTAGCTTTTAATTTGCGAAGGCGTTCCCATGGATCTTCATTCAAGAAACGAAGACAGCTATCATAAGTAGCGCCGCCCCAACATTCAAGAGCTTCATAACCAATTTCATCTAAAAGGCCAAGCACTGGTTCCATTTGTTCATAACGCATGCGTGTTGCCAAAATAGATTGATGACCGTCACGAAGAACGGTTTCGCAGATTCTTAATTTTTTAGCCATGTTAATCCTCCAAATCGAAATAGTTTTGTGTATGTAATTTTATACATCCACCACACAACTATCTCATACCTATTTTTTTACGATTTTTGTAGAACTTGCTCACACAGGCAAATACTCTACAAATCGTTAAGACATACTTATATTAGACTACTTATAGAATTCTTTGTCAACAACCACATTATGCAATTTACTCATGATTTCATGTATTCTTTTATGATTTTTTCGTGATGGAACTCACAATAAAGTGCTAAAAAGCTAGAATTTAACGTGTATTTTTAATCAAATCCTCTTCTTATTAATTGCTCTTTTTAATGAGAAACAAAAATTTATTTCGTAATAATTTTTAGTTATTATTTATCAGCTTTCAAAGTATATCGGTATTTATAAATCTAGTAATTCGACAATCATCGGTACACTTATAACCTTATCAATTTTATTGATAATAACCCCCGTATTTCTACATTTTATAAATATACAAAAGAACCTACCTTTTATAGGTAGATTCTTTTACTAAATGCTCTTTATCATATTATTTTTCAGATTTTACCTTTTTAGGTGCTGTTTCAAGAACAATATTTTTACCATCTCTTTTGACTTGGATAGAGAAGTCTCCTTCCCCTTCTTTAAAGTATTCCATCTTAATGTCGAGCAACATTTTACCAATTAATGTTTCTACCTTATCTGTAAGGAATTCACGATAAAATGCATCTTCCTTTTGTTTTGGACTTTGATGTACTACAGGTTTCTTTGCAGAACGTTCCATATCTAGCATAGTATCTTCAAAATTTTCAGTATCTTTAAAGTTTTTCATCATATCCACATCGGATAAACCTTTTTGAATTTTAAACTTTGCCATGTTTATCTCCTATCAATTCGAAAATCGCCTTTTTCACGCGTACTGAGTCAATACCAGACATACAATATTGATCAGGCTTAGGACAACGTCGTTTACGACAACCTAAGCAATCTAACTCATCATTAACAAGAACCTTAAAGTTTCCCGTTAATGGACCCCACAGTTTAGGATCCGTAGGGCCAAATAATGCTACTACTGGTTTATTTAAAGCCAATGCAATATGTAATGATCCTGTATCAGCAGTCACTACTACATCGCAACTTTCAATTAAAGCCCCTACCTCTTGAAGTGTGGTTTTCCCCAGCATATTTAGCATAATTTTATCAAGGCCACCAGCTGTTAAGGAATCCATCAATGGTTTGTATTGAGTAGCCTCCTTTGGACCACCTAGACAAACAAAATTAGCTCTATACTGAAGGGATTTAATAAGAGAATACCATTTCTCTTGAGGCCACTCTTTCGTCGCCCAGGACGTGCCTAGCACAAGACCTACACGTAGTGGCTTTTCTACTTTGCTACGATCCAAAGATGTGTCATAACTAATTGATTTCCACTGTTCTGCTGCCCAAATATGCAAATTAGGTGGCACAAAAAAGTCCATGTGGTATAGCTTTTTACCAGTTACCCCATTTGCTATACAAGGTTTTACATTATCCTCAGAAACAGCACTGGATACATTTAGGTCACTATGCTCTGTAACGGCAGTATTCAGTAATTCTGCTACCTCTATATATCGCTTGATAACATGATCCGTACTTGGCTTTGCTTTGTAGTTGGTAAACAGCCAGTTTAATTCTTTTGTACCACCAAGGCCAAGGCGAATAGGTGCACCTGATGCTAATAAAACGAGCCCTGTTATGAGTCGCCCTTGTACATCGACAGCCACATCAAATTTATATGGTTTCAACTTATCTCTAAGCTCCCACCACATGCGCCACATCGTTGGAATATGTAGTTTTTTAGAATGTGCTTCGTATTCATCCCGTTCCCATGGAATGATTTCATCTACATAGGGATTGTTCTTTAAAAGTTCTACCATACTAGGTGTTACAATCCAATGGAGCTTTGCCTCTGGATAGTGCTCTTTAATCCAGCGTGCTGCAGGTGTAGCATGTAGTATATCGCCTATGTAGCTGAGTCGTACAAATAATATATTCATATATATCCTTTTAGTACAAACTAGTATAGGAATAAAGCCTTTATAATGAATCATTATAAAGGCTTTTTCTTAAGATTTCTTTTTGCTATCACTAGAAGATTTAGAAGATGTATCATCTTCTGTTACCTTCGTAGTTTCGTCACTACCATCTTTAATGATAGTTTTTACATCAGACAATGTTAATTCATTGAATGTTGTTGGATGATTGTATTTATAAACTGGTTTGAAGCCTACACCGAGTTTACCAGTGTAAACAGTTAAGGCATTATTATCCTCATCAACACGAGCAATATAGATAGTTTTATCCATATCAACACCGATTAAGCGGAATCGTCCTGGTGGGTTGATAACACGCCAACCACCTTCAATACCATTAAACATGAAGATATCCCCAGTCTTGGCATTATCATAGAAGAATCTATCTTCATCATAGAATACGCCAATATGACCAATATCTGTAGCTTGCATATAAACGCGACGCGTATCATAGTTAGCATCAGTACGATAAATGCGATATGCGTGTTCTTGAACCTTTACCTTCATGTAAACAACGTTTGTCGCTTCAGAATACGCAGCATCTACGATTTTACTGTTACGAGGCAAATCTTCAAGTTTAGTATCTACTTCATGTTCAGGATCATCCGCATTGAGACGAGCCATAACAACCTCTCTAGAATCATATAGCCCCATGATGGCATAGTTACGGTCAGGCATCCAACTAAAGTAACTAATAGAACGGCCCTTCAAATCAATCGTTGTAGGCTTGCTTTCATTAGCCTTATAAATTTTTAAAGAGCTTTCAGTAACAACCGCCATGAACTGACGGTCATAAGATACATATTTAGTTCCTTCCTTTACATCAGGAAAGTTCTTAGTATCATCCTTTGAAGCACCAGCCACATTAAAATCCGTAGTCGGTGCAAACATATATTGATCAAGGTATAGGTACACCCCACCTTGCAGAAGAATACCTACCGCAAAGGCGCTCAGTACACGCGTAAAAGGTTTCATGTGTCCTCCTATTTCACGATAAACGCCGTTGGGATCATGCGTTCCCCTAACAAATCGGCTGGTTTGTTTACTACTTTACCATTGAGGTATAGTGTAGAACTAGAACCACCATCTAAATTCGCTGCAATATAGCAACCTTTTTCATAGAGAATATCTTGTACGTCACGTAATGTAGCGCCAAGAGAATAACCTGGTTGACGACCATCAATTACGAGGAATAGTACTGTACCATCTTTCTTTTGACCGATAGCAGTACGTGGACCTACGCCCCAGCCGCCATCGCCTTCAGTAATCATCTTCTTACCATCTACGATAAGAGGTGGGCCAAAGGTAATACCTTCCATGGCTTTCATATCACCAAGTTGTGTTTTGTCATAGTTACCTGCAATAAGGTTACCAGATTTAGAGAAGCCTACAAAGTCTACCGCTTCCTCAGGTCCTACATCTTTACCGATGACATATTCACCATCATGCAAGATAAAGCCATATGGCAAACGGCCTGTACCAGTACCATTAGGATCGTGGAAACCACCGCCATTGATAGCAGCTACCGCATTATTCATCTTCGCAATATTACTTGTAGTATCGCCTTTTTCTTGAATATTAGCAGCTGTACCGACTTCAATACGACGAGGATCTGGAATTTCAAGAATATAGCCTACATAACGAGCAGACTGAATTTTTTCAAGGTTTAAACTCTTATCTTCACGAGCATTAAACTTGAATAGATCTTGGCTTTTAACAACACCAACAGTGCCCAAAATAGATTGCAATTCATCTTCACTGAATAGCCATGTAATGTAATGAGGATGGCGAGATTGCAATATGGCACCAATAACGGCGCGCTTTACATTATTAAACGGTCCAAAGAGCACCACGAATGGTGAGGTTACGACGGTAAATAGGAACACCATGATGATGAACTTTACCCAATTCTTTTTGAACAATGTATTTCTCCTTATAAATCAGTGAAATGTTCGGTGCTAATGCGTTCTTCAAAATGTTTGATATCAACAGCATTACCAACCCAAACACGCAAAATGTTATATGGATTATCACCTGTATGAGCCCAGCCAGATTTCATGGCCATACTCATTTTAATGCCCGCTTTTTTAGTGGCAGCATCGGTGAATTCATTTTTATCTCCATAAGGATAGCAGAACCAAGGATTATCCTTGATACCTACTTCTTTCGCGAGGGCTTCTTGAGCCTTTGTAATATTTTCTATTTGTTTAGCTTCAGACAATTGGCCCATTTCGATATGTTGGAACCCATGATTAGAAATAGTGATACCATTCTTATGCATTTCACGAATTTGATCCCAAGTTAACCGAGTGCCTACATCGCCAGGATTGATAAACACAGTGGCTGCAAAACCATACTCTTTCATGATTGGATACACGATAGAATACGTATCTGCATAGCCATCATCGAAGGTTAATACAACTGGTTTTTCAGGTACTGCTGCACCATTTACGACATAGTCATATAGTTGATCCATCGTTAGTGGATTATAGCCATTATCTTTGAGGAACTTCATTTGTTCTCTGAATAAATCCTCACGAATAACCGCATCATTATCTTTATCGTCGCCAATTTTATGATACATAAGAACAGGAATACCCGATGGATGTACCATCTTAACTTCTTTTACTGGTGGCGCTGAACTAGTGGGCTCTGTTTTTTGTGAAAGCAATCCACAACCTGCTACAAGCATTGCCAAGGCCACAACCAATAGTGTTACTAACGGAATCCGTTTCATAGGTCCTCCTCTATCAGAACACAATTATATACAGAATATTATAACATTTCTATGAAGAATAGTAAAAAACTAACGCTTTACTAGTACCTCATCAATCGATTTTCTAGGTCTAGGATACATAGGCTCATCTAGAATACCTATGCCAATGATTTCCTGTACATCTAGTACTATCTAAATCCATTCTATCCATTCCTACAAAAGAATAGTATTTAAACTATTATCATTGTCATATTGTAATACTCTCAATAATGCTTTAATATTTTAATTATATACTATATAGCGTAAACTATACTATTTAAATATACAGAGGATTTACCATGAAAAAACGTCTTACTCTCATACAAATGGATGTCCACGTAAACGACGTAGAATATAACTACAATCGCGTTCAAGAGTTACTCACTCAATCACTTACAGAAAATCCTGATATTATTGTTTTACCTGAAACTTGGAACACAGGCTTTCACCCATCAGATGATTTAATTACGATTGCCGACAGAAATGGAGAAAGAACAAAATCATTGCTCACCACCTTTGCAAAAGAGCACAACGTGAATATCGTAGGCGGCTCTGTCGCTGTAGCGAAAGATAATCTAGTATTCAATACATCTTATGCATACAACCGTGAAGGTGACCTCGTAGGTGAATATTCCAAAATGCACGGCTTTAGCCCTGCAAAAGAAGACAAATACTTTGCTAGTGGTACTCATACAACTCATTTTGAATTAGATGGAATTCCTTGTAGCACTGTTATCTGTTACGACATCCGCTTCCCTGAGCTGGTAAGAATGGCTGCATTACCAGACACGGAATTATTATTTGTGCCTGCTCAATGGCCTACGATGCGTTTACGTCATTGGCAAGTGCTTAATGAAGTACGAGCCATAGAAAACCAATTCTTTGTCTGTGCCGTAAACGGCTGTGGCACAGTAGGTCGCGTTCAAAGTACAGGACACTCTGCCGTCTATGATCCATGGGGTACCAACTTACTCGAAATGGACACTAACGAAGGCATTGCTTCCATAGACATCGACCTCGCTGTAGTCGAAGATATCCGTAACAAAATTAATATCTTTAGAGATCGCAAACCGGAACTCTATAACCTATAACATAAAGGCACATTGTTATTGAATTTCTCCTTATATTAGGAAAAGTATTCATTTAACAATGTGCCTTTAGTTTAGTTTTGTTTTGTTTTATTTTTATTGTACTGTATGGAGGAAATAAATTACTCTAGTTTGCTCTGGATTAACGGCCATACTTTAAAACTCAATAAGTTTCCACATATCCTCTGGAACTTGTTCTAGAGGTTTATTTTTTGCCATAGCTTCTTTTAGGATATCAATGGTATCTTGTACTTCTTGTTTATCCTTCGTATCTGGATCGTGTAGAACAACACGGTTCAACGAGTCTTGTCCAAATTGTTTTAAGTATTCTTTTTCCACTTGATTAAGTTCACGACGTAAGTATTTCATAATATATCCTCTATTTGTAAATGTCTTTTCGGTGCCCCACTTCTAAGGCTAAAATAACACATCTACCGTCATTAATATCAGCTATCACTCTATAATTACCAATGCGATAACGCCAAAGCCCTGTCTTATTACCTGTCAATGATTTTCCTGAGTACCTAGGGTTCTCTACATTATCTACATTCTTTATGAGCCAATTAAAAAGATAACGTTGCGTTGATTTATCTAATTCAGAAAATTGCTTGTCAAACCGTTTAGAAAACTCAAGTTTATAAGCCATATTTTGCACGCATTTCCGCTACAGAATAGGTAACTGGATCTTGCTCGTATTCTACTAATGCTTTTTGTCCTACCTTAAGATCAAATTCGTCTTCAATCTTTTCTAGTAAAGCCTTCTTAAAGAGGGTAGAAAGTGTTTCATCCATAAACTCAGCATAGGTTTTAAATAACTCTTCTTCTTGTTCATTTAGACGGACTGAAATATTTGCCATATAAAGCACCTCCTTATGTAATACATTGTATTACATAAGGAGGTCTTAGTCTATATTTTAAACTCCTGAGCGTTATTATTTTAATAAAATTTTATATTTATAATATTGATAATCTACATTGCTTATTAGATTGTAAAAAAGCAAGCTACATCGTATTTTACATACAAAAAAGACACACCACCCTTCTCTCGTCTCTCAGCGGCATGCCTTTTTATGTATATAGTTACTCTCGAACTATATCGTATGTCAGTCTGGCTAAACTCTCTCACAGTCCCTTTAACGACACGCCAGTATGTCACCTATAATATACAATTTTAAACGAAACATGTCAACAGTTTATAAAAATTTTATCTTTATTTATATGAATGTGAACTTTTCAAGATTATCCGCCAAAAGCCAAGTAATCACGAGTTAATTCTTGTTGTGGATCAGAGAATATTTGCGCTGTAGCGCCACACTCTACAACTCGGCCATCATTCATAAAGACAGTGTAGTCTGCAATGCGTCTAGCTTGTTGTAAATTATGCGTAACAATGACAATCGTTTGTTTTACTTTTAACTCAGTTAGCAATGCCTCAATATGCACGCTGTTTTTTATATCAAGGGCAGAGCACGGCTCATCAAAGAGCATTACTCGAGGATCTACGGTCAAGCTTCGCGCAATACACAGTCGCTGTTGTTGACCACCAGATAAAGAACTTGCCAAGCGCTTCATGTCACCATTAATTTCCCTATATAATCCAGCCTGCTCTAAACATTGTACCGCTTTAGCCTTTCTGTCTGCAGAGGATAACTCTTTATAATAATTTAGAGCAAATACCATATTATCTTCAATGGTACCAGGAAATACGGTCGGTTGTTGTCCGATGAGACCGATTTGGCGACGTAACATTTGGGGATCCATTGAGTCTACCGATAGGCCATCGTAAATAATTTGTCCATTAGTGACTTTTTTCGGTGCCTGTAAGCTACCGTTAAGTGTAGCTAACAATGTACTTTTACCACAACCAGACGGCCCAATAATAGCAGTAATAGCATGTTCTGTAATAGGCAAGGTTATGTGTTGCAAAATAGGATGCTCACCAATGGACACCTCTATATCTTTAATATCTAATATGATGCTCATCAAGACCGCCCTCCTATCCAACGACAAATGATATTAATACAAAGTAATATTACCATCAATACAAAGGCTGTAGCATAGGCTAAATCTACTGAATAACCTTCGTTTACCAAAATGTACAAATGATATGGCAAGGCCATAAATGGATCCGTTATATTCGGTATAGACCTAGTATATAATACGGCACCAGTATACATAATCGGTGCAGTGGCCCCCATCGCATAGGCCGATCCAAGGGCTATAGCGCTCAATCCGTCGCGCATGGCACTCGGTATGACCATATGCATCCATATATAACTTGGTGAAAGCCCCATATTGAGAGCCGCCTCATAAGTTTCACGAGGAAACTCGTGGAATACTTTCACAAGGCGCAACGTAATAAAAGGTATAACCATTACCGTTAACGTAATCGACGCAGATAATAAGCTTTTATCGATACCTAAATATAAAATCAGCACACTATAACCGAACAAGCCAATCAATACAGATGGTAATCCGGACATACAGCGTAGAGTGAATAAAAAGCATTCTGATTTCCAACGAGAAATATTGCCATATACCATGTAAAGGGCACAAGGAACACTTACAATAGCCGCCATATAAGCCGTTAATAAGCCCTCTAAAATACTACCGATTATGGCAGGGAATATGCCTCCTTCTACACCGAGAGGCATGCCTGCTGGGTAGAGCCAGAGAAAATCAACAGTTATTAACGGTCCACCATGATACACAATGTAGGCACAAGCATCGATGAGTATTGCCATAACTAGGACTAGACTGCCATAAGCCCAAGTAGCTAATGCAAGATTAGATAACTTCATGATGACCATCCTTTCTAGTTTTCCAAGAATACATATAGACTAGAACATTAGTCAGTATCAAAATGATTAGCAATATTAAAGCTGCTACATATAAACCGCTATAATGCAAGCTATTATACTCTACACTACCCATTTCAAGCGCAATAAGAGATGGAATTGGCTCAGCCTTACCCAGCAAATTAGGCAAGATGGGAGCATTACCGACAACCATCATAACGGCCATGGTCTCTCCCATAGCACGGGAGAAGGCTAGCACAGAACTAAGGATGATCGAACTTTTTGCACTAGGTAGTACGATAGCTTTCATGGTATGCCACGGCGATATACCAAGGCCCAAAGCCGTTTCTTCATAGCGCTGACGATAGGTTTCGATAGATTCCGTACAGTGAGTCACAATATAAGGCAAAATCATAAAAGCTAATACAAGACTAGCCGATAAAATAGACTCACCGGTAGACAAAGAAAACATCGATTGAATGGCCGGAACCACTACGGCAAGACCGATAAAACCAACAATAACAGAAGGTATACCGGCAATCATATCTATAGTGGATAAACAAAATTGGCGAATACGTGGTGATACACCTAGACTCAAACCTACAGAGGTACCAATCCCCAAGGGCAACGCCCATATCAAAGATAACAGAGATACATAGAGGCTAGCAGAAATAATATAGGCCAGACCTAATACAGGACTTTGTGCCATAGGCTTCCAGACTGTACCGGTTACAATATCCGTCCAAGACATATGTATCAAAGCGGGCCACGCCTCTATCGCCATATAGAGTACAAGCCCTATATATAAGACGAGAACAGATACCGCCATAATCGGTACTATGCCAGATGTAAAACGATCTGATAAATGCATAGACTCTCCTTTCATAAGAAAAAAGCAAGGCCGTAGCCTTGCTTTTATTCTATCTGATTAGTTTACAGGAACAAAGCCCATTTTATGAATAACTTTACGGCCTTCTTCAGACTTCAAGTATTTTGTGAAAGCGTCTGCTACACCGCCCATATTACCTTTACCTACGATAAGAAGTGGACGTTGAATCATGTAAGAACCATCCGTAATCGTTTCATCTGTTGGTGCTACACCATTAACTTTGAAGGCAACGATTTGGCCTTTGTTTTGACCCAACATGCCATAAGATGCGTAACCAATAGCATATGGATTTTCTTTAACTTTAGTTACAAGAGCACCCATGGATGGCGCTTGAATAGCGTCTTTAGTTACTTCTACAGAACCCATGATTTTTTGTTGGAATACTTCATGAGCACCGCCACCAAGGTCACGTGTTACTACGATGATTTCTTGATTAGGCAAGGAAGGATTTACTTGATTCCAAGTTTTGTACTCACCAGAGAAGATTTTAATAATTTCTTCTTTAGTAAGATTATCTTTTATAGCATATAAAGGATTTTCAGGATTTACGGCAATTGTTAAGGCATCAATACCTACTTTAATTTCATTGTAATCTTTGATTTTTGCTTTTTCGCTGTCTTTCACTTCACGAGCTACTAAACCGAAGTCCGCAGTGCCATCGATAACCGCTTTAATGCCTGTGCCAGAACCACCAGAAGATACATAAATAGTAATATCTTTATCTGGCAAAGAGCTATCCGCATGATTCCAAGTTTTATTCTTTTCTGTAAAATCTGTAGCGATTTTAGAAATAACTGGTGCCAATGTGGAGGAACCATTATATGTCAATTGAGTAGATTGAGAGCTTTGATTAGAACCACAACCTACAGTAATAAGCATGGCTGCACCAACACAAGCAGCGAGTATAGCACGTTTAGTAAAACCTTTCATATACAATCTCCTTAAAATAAGAATAATTAAGAACTATTCAGCATGAGTATAATTATACCAAAATATAAATCGTCATTACAATAAATTTCAAAGCCTATAGAATGTAGTGTATCTACCGCATGTTACTATATCCTAAGCCTACTATATACATATAAATAATATTTTTCTGTAAAATAACCATATATCAATTAATTTTATGGCTTTAACGCTTAATTTAGTAGCATTAATCATTTACATAAATCATCTATAAATGGTACTATTAGCAGTGCACTAGAATTTGGTTATTATGAAAGAAAGGTAATAACTATGTTTTCATTTCTACAACCAAAAGAGGCAAAACCATCGGTTCCTCAGAATATGATTATGAATTTATATTACAAATATAGATTTCAATCTCTAGCCGGTGTATTTATTGGTTACGCTGCGTACTATATCGTTCGTAACAACTTTGCCTTATCAACTCATTTTTTATCAGATATCTTACACATGAGCAAAACGGAAATCGGTTTGCTATCTAGTGGTATGCTTATCGCCTACGGTCTAAGTAAAGGCTTCATGAGTAGTCTGGCTGACAAAGCAAGTCCTGCAAAATTTATGGCTTTCGGTCTTATTTGCTGTGCAATTATCAATATCTTTATGAGCTTTGCCGACAGCCTCGCTTTCTTCTTAGTATTAGTAGTTCTTAATGGTTTCTTCCAAGGCTTTGGTGTAGGCCCATCCTTCATCACACTTGCTAAATGGTATCCAAAACAAGAACGTGGTCGCTTTGGGGCAATTTGGAATATCTCCCATAATCTTGGTGGCGGTATCGTAGCACCAATCGTAGCTGCTGCGTTATACTTCACCACTACTGATCACTGGCAATTAGGCAGCTATGGCATTCCTGCAATTATTGCAATTGTAGTAGCTATTCTTATTTGCTTCTTGATTAAAGAAAGTCCAGAACGAGAAGGCTTACCACCAACTAGTGAAATCATTGCCGATACAGCTCATAAAGCACATAGAAGTGCAGAAGCACCACACCTAAGCACAAGACAAATTTTTGTACAATATGTATTAAAAAATAAAAATGCCTGGTATGTGTCTCTAGTTGATACATTCGTTTACATGATTCGTTTCGGTATGCTTACATGGTTGCCTATTTACTTATTACAAGTGAAAGGCTTCTCTAAAGCAGAAATGTCTATCGCATTCTTATTCTTTGAATGGGCAGCCATTCCTTCTACAATTTTTGCAGGTTATATTTCCGATAAATTCTTTAAAGGTTATCGTATGCCACCAGCAATCATTGCAGTAAGTATTATCTTCTTCTGTATCTTTGGCTATTGGCAAAGTGAATCCCTCTTGTGGGTTACATTCTTTGCTGCTGTCGTAGGTTGCTTAATCTACATTCCTCAATTCTTAGCATCTGTACAAACTATGGATATTGTACCTCCATTCGCTGTAGGCTCTGCCGTTGGTCTTCGTGGCTTCATGAGTTACATCGTAGGTGCCAACCTTGGTACAACGCTATTCGGTGTTTTAGCAGATAAATTTGGTTGGAATGCAGGTTTCTACCTCTTATTAGTAGCATGTGTTCTTTGCATTACATTCTGTGTACTTGCACACTTTGGCGCAAAAGAATTAGATGCTAAAGAAGCAGAACTTGAACAATTACAACCAGCTGAAGCAAACAGCTAACAACTAAATTCTAGAGCAAACCAAAAGGTAGCAACATATATTGTTGCTACCTTTTATTTATTCTTAAAGAAATTTGCCAAAAACCAAATTATGGGCCCTATGAATCTCACCTTCTTAACAGTATCCATTTTATCTAGAATAGGCTTAGTTATCTCTGCATTGCTTTCAAGAGACACATATTCCTTATCAACATAAACGCCTTTGGAATACTCTGTCGTATGAACCCGTTTTTCAATAGTAAGTATATGAGTGCCATTATCATCTTCATACTCTTCATAACGAGAGAAAGCACCAATATCTATATCTGTATCTATATCCCCTCTTGTACCTATTGCCATCTGATAACTTCGATGAACTACGTTCATATCAGATGGTATTACTTTGCCACATAACTTTGTAAACTGATATACATCATGTTTTTCATTCCAACTGATCCAAAACTCAGCATTATTCTTATGTTTAACCAGCTTATACTTATACCAAATTCTCCAATGAGTATCAATGTAACGAATTTTGCCTAGGATCGTATATAACTCATTTCGGATACGCAATGTATCGCCATAGTTAAATTTCATAAAACACTCTCATTCCCAAAACAATATATATTATTAATTACTATGATTGTACACATAATATAAAGTTCTGCCTAGATGGATATAACAAAAAAGGTAGCAATATATATGTTGCTACCTTTTATTGTTTTATAATCAACCTTGTTGGCAGAAATAAATGATATAGTTTCTATCTGGACTGACTGCAGCGCCTAAAGAATAGGGATGATTCCAACTGCCACCAAAATCAAATACATATAATACATAATTATCAGGTATTTCTACTGAATCTTCATTAAATGACAATCTATGCAAATATTGTTGCTGAAGCTTTCGATTTTCTTTTTCAGTATAAGTTGGATACACTTTATCTTTGGAATGCTTATTTTCATAATCTTGTTTAGGCTTTAATGCATCTCGAGCGTCCTGTATTCGTTTACGAGTTTCAAAATATCTCTTATACTTTGCACTATTGTCTTCATCTGGAATCTGTACCTTATTGAATTCTGCTAGTACTTGATTTTCCAACTCATATATTTCATCTACAGATTTATCAATTGGATGGTCTTGTCGCTCTTGTATAAATTTACCCATCGGCACAGTTGTATTCTTTACAGTCAGTATCGACCTTGGAATTAATGCATATAGAGAATCTGCATAAGCCATATTAGAGTCAATAAATTGTTTAACATACACATTGGATATATCAGATTTTAAAATAACCACTTTAGAGTTAGAACGTGCTTCATCAATATATGGCTTTAATTGTTCCGGTGTGCCTCCAAATGCAAATTGTACATAAGCCCTACCTTGTAAAAAGCCTGGATTACTATGCATATGAATATTTTTTGCAAAACTTGGCATATTTTTTGGGAAACCTGGAATCTTAGGCATCCTTTTATAATCTTTTGGATTATTGATAGGATACTCAATTAATTCTATAGGTTTCAAAAGGCTCTCTAGTGACTCTTTTATTTCCTGTTTAGAGCGAACGGTAAATAAATCATGCCCTTTATTTTTATCTAAATACTCTCGAATTACCTTTTCATTTGCTTTATCCCGCTCAGCACGCGTCCTATAATCTTTAGTATTAATGGGATTTGTTAGCTTAATCTCTCCTTGACCAATCTTTTTCATATATGGGCTCACGATGCGTAAAGGTTTATCTCGACCACCAATAAAATAACCTTGATTACGTGTTGATTCAGTATTATAGTTTTTAATTTCTTTTAGTGCTTGTTCATCCTTATCATTATAAAGTGGATCAAACGTTTTGTATTCACTACCAAAATCAGTTTTTTCTGATATTTTTAATCGCTGAGAAGCGTGCTCCTTCTCCTTCCGTTCTAATGTAATTTCATCTTCAATCGAAAGCTTTTTTGGATTTATAGATTTATCCCTTATAACAGCTTTAAATGCACCAGGAATAATCTCAACAAAATCTAATTTCACAGGGGCTTTAGTTTGTACAGACTGTTTTGACTTTGTATTATTTTTCAGTTCAGCACTAGTATTTTGGTTTATCCCATCCACTGTTGCAGCTAAACTAAACTGACTAGATATTGCTAGTGAAAGCAGCATTAGTACAAAATATTTCTTATTCATTTCTCTCTCCTATATACACCTACAACTTTATATGTTATAGCAAAAAGGACCTACAGTAAACTGTAGGTCCTTATATTTTGGTGCGGTTGGAGGGACTTGAACCCTCACGAGCGTACGCTCACCACCCCCTCAAGATGGCGTGTCTGCCATTCCACCACAACCGCATGGAATACAAATGGTGCCTCAGGACAGAATCGAACTGTCGACACACGGATTTTCAGTCCGTTGCTCTACCAACTGAGCTACCGAGGCACGTTTTTTTTGTAAAAAAAAATGGCGACCCCGATCAGATTTGAACTGACGATCTTCGCCGTGACAGGGCGACATGTTAACCGCTACACCACGGGGCCGCGTATCAACTCTCGTTGACTACTCGTATATATTAACATGAGCCACTAATATAATGCAAGTACTTTTTTCTAATTTTTTGATGAATTTCTCCAAAATATATAGAAATAAGAATTATACATCAAAAATCGTATATAATAGCCATTTATATTCAGTATACTTTAGTATACTTCAATATACTCCAGATTATATCCCCAAATTACAGAAATAAAATTGGCACCTAAAATTCTACAAGGGAACTTTAGGTGCCGATTCACATATAACTATACTAAATTAATTATTATATAGTATTTCTACAGATATGATATTAATTATAAATGATCCCAAGGACCGTCACGCAAGTCTTGTTCCCAGTAATACTCAACCTTCATATCACTGCGTTTAACCTTATCAAACATCTTAGAACGTGCCGAAGTCATCACATTTTCACTATGTTTACCACCAAAGTACGCATATCTAGACTTACCTAAAGTATACATAACAGATACATAAGGTTCTACAGAACTAATATTGCTTTTACCAATTCCTAAATCTACAGAGATATGAGGCGTCACATTCATTTTAGCGCCTACCTTTAGCCCATGTATGGATTGCCACTTATGTTGGTCAATATAGAACATCTCTGCTGGATGTTCTCCTGGTGCTTTTGTTTTCCAATGATATCCTTCCACATAACTAGATAGCCAACGGGCATTCTTATAATCTCGTGTATACCGTATATCAAAGCCATCCAATACATGTTCATAAGAATATCGAGGTGTTCTTCGAATACCATCAGGTGGTGAACTTAAGCTATCATGAAAATCTATTGCCCGTGGTACTTGACGCAAAGGTGTGTTAATGTCATAAGGCCCCACCTTTTTTTCTGATAGTCCATGGTATACATTGACACTAATCGTATTTAGACCAGCTACATATTCTAAGCCTGCACTAACACGAGAAAATTTATTCTTAAAAGCATAGTCATAGAATACATTGGCACCGACGTAGGCATGCTCATGTGTACTAAGGCGACGATAGCCAACACCAGCAGTACCGACAACACCAAGCGTATCATGTTCTACTACTTCACCTTTATCAATATAAGTATCTTGACCGACAATTCTTCCAAAATCTGCGTCCGACCCATTCCAATATGTAGTAGTGGAAACTTTTTCGCCACCATTACCATCTAAGCGACCTTGTACAAACACCACGGATTTTCCATCTTTACCATATTGTTTTATGGGTTGTAATGTTTCTATAAAATACTTTGAGTTCATTTTCTGCTTAGAGTTATGATTCCGGTAATGAAATCGTGAATCATAGCTTAGATTATTATCGGTCATTTGTTTATTAGGCATTGCATAATCATGATAAGAATCTTCCTGAGTCCCTTTGAAACCAATACCTATATCCGTACGATCCATCCAGCTTGATTGAACTGTTTCCCCATTATCTTTATCTGCTGCTAATGCGTATGTAGCAAAGCTACAAGTCAATGCCGTGCATACTAAAGATTTGATAATAACCCTTTTACTAACCATAATCTACCCCTCTTTTATATGAAAGTTTCATGAAAGATACTTTTATTATATATCCTTTATCCAGCTAAAGCAATAATATATCTTATCCACTTTACAGCATATATATTCTTTATAGTCTATTAGTGCATATATTTGAAAGTTCTATTATTTTAAGTATCACTAATTAATAATTATAGTGAAGGACCTTTGACTATGATAAAATAAATATATATTATATAAATAATAAGAATGTAATATAGAATACTTTGGAGCAATACAATGAAATCAAAATCACTTATAACCATCTTAATTATTGCTATTGTTGGTGCCTTAGCAGCAGCGTGGTATTTCATGTGGTACATTCCCCACACACCAGCTTATACGCTAAAAATTATCCATCAAGCCGTACAAGATAAAGATGCAGATGAAGCCTTACGCCATATAGATACGAAATCTATTGTAAAAAATATATTAGAACGGGAAGGCAATAAATATATAGATACATCCAATCCATTTGGCAAAGCTACTATTGCAGCAGCTAAAACATTTGGTCCATCTTTAATTGAAGATGTGATGCGAAAATATATTGAAGATCCAGATAGCTTTAAATCTCAGCCAACTACAACAGACACTAATAATACGGCTCAAAGTGATGACAACATGTCCATGGTCGATCGCCTTGTGGATGGCCGTCTCTTCAAAGCGCATGATGTAGAGGTTAAAAATATCAAATCTGAAGACGATGGAGATACAGCTACCGTAACAGTAACAATCCAAAACAACAAAAGAAATATGACAAAAGATATACGTGTTTTGATGCGTCACTTAGGTGATGGCACATGGGTTATTTACGATATTCCAGACATGGAAGACTTATATACAGTGACTCGTAAATAGCAAATAAAAAGTAATAAATAATAAGTAACTATTAATTTATACAAAATCTAAAAAGGACAGTAGATACTAAAATAGTATGTACTGTCCTTTTATCATTGCCTATTATCTATTGCTTATTACCTATTCTATTACCGATCAAAGTCCACAATAGCCAGTGTTACGGTTACTTGGGAAATAAGTCGCTCTGCATCGTCCATCATATCAAAGCGCCACACATGGGATGTTTTCCCTTTTACCAGTAATGTGCCGTGAGCTGTTAAGGCCCCTTCACATCGTACAGGGCGCAAGTGGTTAGCCGTAATGGATTGACCTACGCCAAATTTATCCGGTCCAATGAGTTCGTTACTCATCATGCCGGAAATGATTTCAGCAAATGCCAAGGTGGCTCCACCGTTTAAATAGCCTTGAGGCTGTTTGTGGAATTCTCCTAAGTTCATTTTTGCAAAGCATGTAGTATCGCTCGTCATACGAGGTGCTTCAATTTGTAAGGATTCTATTAAATTCATAGTGTTCGTTTCTCCACACAATACGCTTTTAGTCTATCATCAAAAACAGTTACACCTAGTCCATCTCCATCAGGAACGTGCATAACGCCATCCTTAAAGGTTAAATCTGGATAGATGAGATCTCGTTCAAAATATCTATTAGAATCAGATAAATCTCCTGCCATATAGGAATCACCTAGAGCCGCTAGTTGAGCGTGCAACATTTTCGAAATACCCGACTCTACCATGCTCCCCACCCAATACGGAATATGGCATTCTCTACAAAGATTAATAGCTGCCTTAGTAGGTACGAGACCACCCATGCGGCCTACTTTTACATTAAGTACATCAATCAAACCATATTCAATAGCATAGGACAAATCATCATAGCCTAATATAGATTCATCTAAACAGATAGGCGTTTCAATATGCCAATCATCGTTATTAAGGCGTTCCCACTTCCACTCCTTATAGGATTGAAGCGTTGTTATAGCAAAAGGCTCTTCTATACAGGCTAGTTTCAAATCATTAAATTGACGGACCTTATCAATATCATCATAAGAATAGCTTTGATTAGCATCAGCTGCCAAGACTAAATCGGGGTAATGCTTACGTACTAAGGCCGCCCGGTCGTAGCCATCTGTAGGATTCACCTTTAACTTGATGCGCTTACAACCATTCGCCACATGAGCTTCTACTGTATCTAATAATTGTTCTATTGGTACGTCCCCGATAACAATACCACTTTCAATGGTATCTTGTAAGGGCTGTCCCATAATATAAGAAACGGAATTCACACCCAGTCTCTCACAATGAAGATTGATAAGGGCATTCTCTACAGCAGCAATGGTCATCGGCATATGATCTCGATTGAGCCAGAATTGCAGCTGACGTACATAGGTCATAAGCGGCTTAGGCCGCATCAAGCGGAGATTAAATATATAATCATCCACCAATTTTTTCCAACATGTATCTACAGTTTCCGCCGTATAGAATGGGTCTGTGAAAGCCACACACTCACCATAACCTACATAACCTTGTTGGTCCTCGATTCGGATAACAATGGTCTCCCGTTCCTTTACCTCGCCCTTAGCAGTCTTAAAATTAAACTTCATCGGTAGTTTAAGGCGATATGTAGTTATACTTTTAAAGTTTAAAATATCATTCATAAGCGCCTCAATCTTCTAAATGTAGTTCATTACGCACAATTTTACCTGTGCCATTACGAGGCAATGCAGGTAAAATTTTTACATATTTTGGAATTTTATACTTCGCCAAAGATTTAGTCATAAAGGATAAAATCTCATCAGACGTCATGCTTTCACCATCGTGAAAAGCCACAAAGAGTGCTGGTACTTGGCCCCATTTAGGATCAGATACAGGTACAACAGCACATTCCTTCACTTCTGGCAATGTATAAACTAGGTCCTCTAGCTCCTTAGGATAAATATTTTCACCACCAGAAATGATGAGATCCTTGCGACGATTCAAAATATATACGAACCCATCTTCATCGACATAACCAATATCATCGGTATTAAGATCACCATCAATCGGCTCCTTGCCAATATACCCAGTCATAACCATGGGCCCTGTCAAATGGATTTCCCCTACTCCATCCGCATCAGGATTATCAATGCGAACCTGCATGCCTGGTAATGGTCTGCCTACGGAATCTCGTTTATGAGGGTAATCCAATACAGAGAAAGTCACACTTTGACTAAAGGTCTCAGTCATGCCATAGGTCTTGTAAATTGGCAGCGATTTCTTTTCACAAGCATCGATGAGAGCCATAGGAATGAACTCGCCACCTAGTAAAATAACACGTAATGTATGATGTGTAATCTTCGGTTCTAATTGAGTCAAAATTGTGGGTACCAGAGACATCATATTGATTTTCTCAGTTTCAATGAGTTCTAAAACCTTTATCTCATCGTATTTAGGCAATATAGTGATAGCCGTTCCATTGTAAAGAGACCGCATCAAAATAGATAGACCACTTACATGGAACAGAGGTAATACCATAAGCCAATTATCTTGTTCGGTTTTACCTAACACCTCTTGAGACGCTTGTACATGAGCTCTAATTTGCCCCCATCGAAGGGGTACTGATTTAAACTGACCTGTTGTAGCGCTAGTGTTCATAATAGCTGCAATGCCTGTATCATTAAATGTCCAATCAAAAGTATCTTCTAAAACTCGGTCAGACAGAATAGTTTCTAGAGGTTCAAACTCAATAACACACATTGAATGAGGCAGTTGATTCCGTCGGTCTTGACTATGTAAAACGGTGGTAACACCTAATTGTTTCAATTGGTTTTCTATCTCATTAGGCTTAAGATGTACATTAAGTAATAGTACCTCTTTATGAGCTAGCATAGCAGCCAACACATAGATTGCCATAATCACAGAGTTGTCCGATAAAATGGCCACACGGGAGCTTTCAAGAGGTAGCAATTCACTAGCCACATGAAGCACACCGCCATATATATCCTTATAGGTATATTCATTTATACATATGCGATCAGGATAGTGCTGTGCACCATAACGTAACCAGTCCATCGTCTCACCTCATATCCAAGCCTGATTTCTAATTACCAGTAAATAACAATCGAAATATCAATACCAAAGAGATATTACAAGAAAGGCGCCTCATATAGAGGCGCACTTGTCATTTTTGCAATACATTCCATCCCTAGTACTAGACTAGTACATCTATTCCGATTAAGGGAATTTAGGGAATTGTTTGAAGTTCGGTTTACGTTTTTCTTTGAACGCATCACGGCCTTCTTTTGCTTCATCGATTGTGTAGTACATCAATGTAGCATCGCCTGCAAATTGTTGTAAACCTGCAAGACCATCAGTATCAGCATTGAATGCACCTTTCAACATACGCAATGCCATTGGGGACAATTCAAGTATTTCGTTACACCATTGAACTGTTTCTTCTTCCAATTTGTCGAATGGTACAACACAGTTAACCATGCCCATTTCATAGGCTTGAGCAGCTGTGTATTGACGGCAAAGGAACCATACCTCGCGAGCGCGTTTATGACCGATCATGCGAGCCAAGTAACCTGCACCATAACCAGCGTCGAAGGAACCTACGCGAGGACCAGTTTGGCCAAATTTGGCATTTTCAGAAGCGATGGTAAGGTCACATACGATGTGCAATACATGACCGCCACCAATAGCAAAACCGTTAACCATAGCGATAACAGGTTTTGGGATAACGCGAATCAAACGTTGCAAATCAAGAACATTTAAGCGAGGCACATTATCTTCACCTACATAACCACCATGGCCGCGTACGCTTTGGTCACCACCAGAGCAGAATGCCTCTTTATCTTCACCTTGACCGTGGTTTGCACCAGTCAATACAATTACGCCTACTTCGTTATCTTCACGAGCTACTGTGAAAGCATCGATTAACTCCATAACAGTTTTAGGACGGAACGCGTTACGTACCTGTGGGCGATTAATAGTAATCTTTGCAATGCCATTATATGTTTCGTAAATTACATCTTCATAATTACGATCCAATACTTTCCAATCAAATTTGCTCATGGACTTAACCTTTCTTGTGTAAAAAATCTAATACCGCTTGTTCAAACATCTGCGGTTTTTCTATATGTACATTATGCCCCGCCCCTTCGACGATGACATGTTTAAAGTTTGGCAACTTGCCAAATACATCTCTTCCTATTGTAGTATATTTTGTATCTAGTGCGCCACTCACATATAAGCCTTCAACAGAGAATTTTTCTAATTTATCCCCCACATAAGGCATGACACCTTGACCTGACCCACGAAGGGTGCATGCTAAGGCGTACGTACTATTATTGGAACGACGTAGATAGATTAATTCCTCTACGCCCTCTGAAAGTTGCTTTTGACTTTCAAAAATAGGAGCCTCCGCCCAACGTGTAGCAAACCAAGCGCCATCATGATTTTCAATGTGAACCGCTAAATCTTCATCGGCCTTACGGCGCTCTAATCGCTCAGCGTCAGAGGCGATACCTACAGAGCCACTTTCAAGGATGAGCCCTTTGATTTCACTTTCATATTCCAAAGCATAGGAAAGCGCTATACGAGCCCCCATGGAGTAGCCCATGAGGTAATATCTATCACCTACCATATGATAGATAACAGTATGCAAATCCTCTATCATTTGGGGAACTGTATAAGCCGCACCCTCTTCAGGAATATCAGAATCACCATGACCAATCAAATCGATACGGATTAAACGATAGTCTGGCAAGTTAATGGAATCCCAAGTATAACTAGATTCTGAAAATCCATGAAAACATACGATAGGCTCCCCATCGCCTACCACAGTCAAGCCATAGCGATATTCACCCAAATCAAAGTACATGCGTTGAGCTGGATTACGCAAAGCATTATCTACAATACTGCAAAAATACTGACTCATAGTAATGCCTCCATATCAACCGAAACCTTCATATATTTTTTATGCAATTCTCTGCTATATTCCCTATTTGTAGGAATTTCAATGATATGAACGCCTGATTCTTGACCAATCTTAGCCAATACAGAACTCAACTCATCGGGGCTGGAGATTTTAGTGTAGCCACAGCCATAGAGTTTGGCAGCCCCACTGTAATCTAAACCTTGTGATGTGGAGAACAAATAGTCAAAATGCTTTGTCCCCTTTTGAGGTAAGTATTCAAAAATACCGCCTCCATCATTATTATGCAAAATAATGGTTAAGTTTAAATTATGAGTTTTAGCTACAGCCAATCCATTCAAATCATGGAACAAGGATAAATCCCCTGTTACTAGATATGTAGGTTTACCATTTGCTGCTAGCCCTAGAGCCGTAGAAATAGTGCCATCAATACCATTGACGCCTCGATTTCCGTAAAGAACCGCCTTAGATTCCCCACTAAACCAGAAGTAATCAAAGTCCCGAATGGTCATACTATTGGCAACAAAAATTTGTCCATCTTCAGGAATCTTTTTTTGTAGCTCCCGTATAGTTCGACCTTCAAAGCAATGAGGCTCATCGATAGCTAAGCTTAGTTGCTTCTTACCAGCTTGCTCTAAACGTCGCCATATGTTTAGGTACGTATCAGAGTTATTGTTTTTACCATGTAAATGGGTAAATACATCAATACTAGCTTGCATATGCATCGTAGTTTTACCTGTAGGATTCATGGAATCCATTGTAGGATTAACCTCGATGTATTCCACATCAGTCCAGCTAGCAATCATCTGTTGCACTCGTTTTGACACAACGATTTGACCAAACTGAATTACACAATCTGGTTTTAACTCATTCCAAAGAGCTTGCCCTGCTAATAATGCATCATACGTAGAAATTACAACTTTAGATGTACTGCATCCTCGTACATTCGATAGAGGATCCGCCAAAATAGGAGCTTGTAAAGCCTCCCCGAAGGAACGAATCGTTTCAGCCTCATCTATATCGATTTGTGGACCTGCTAGGATAAGAATACGCTCATATCTTTCAAGTAAATCATTAATCTCGTTTGTACCATCATTTCCATGAGCAATATCAATTGCATTATTAATATGAGTCAAATTGTTTCTATTATCAAAGCCAAACACACTACTATAGTTTGGCTTAACCACTTTAAAGGAACTGCGACCAGCTTCAAAATGGTTACGGCTCAATTCTGGCACCAATGGTTCAAAGAGAGGCACATTAATATGGACAGGTCCCTTTTTTGTATCCATCGCTTTCATATAGGCCTTACGAGCCACTTGGCGGGGATATGTATAGTAATGAGATTCTTGAGGCACAGCTAATTCTTCAAAATAATTGACTGTAGTACCAAAGATTTTGTGCTGATCTACAGTCTGAGGAGCCCCTACATGCAATAGTGTATGAGGTCTATCAGCAGACAGTACAACGAGTGGAATCCCAGTATATTGAGCTTCTAAAATAGCTGGCAAATAATGGGCCACAGCCGAACCTGAGGTACAAACGAGTACAGTCGGTTCTTTATGAGCCTTTGCAATGCCAAGAGCCATAAAACTAGCAGAGCGCTCATCTATATTCATATAGGTTTCAAATCCTTCATGCTCCTTGAACAGCATGGCCATCGTCGTAGAACGAGAACCAGGGCTAAACACGGCATGACGGACGCCGAGTTGGTAGAACTCGTCTACCAAGGCAGCAATATATTCATTCATTATATTCCCTTTCAAACACCCCTAAAGGTACGGAAACAATTATAAAGCATCCAAGATGGTGCGCATTTTATTATTAGTTTCAGCATATTCTTCATCCGCATTAGAATCGGCTACAACACCACATCCTGCATAGGCATACAATACATTATCCATGATAAGAGCAGATCGTATGGCAACTACAACGATGCCGTCCCCCATATCTTTCATAAAGCCAAAAGGGGCTGCGTACATGCCACGTTCATGGGATTCATACTCTTGTAATAAGGCTAGCGCCTTTTCTCGAGGTTCACCACCAAGGGCTGGTGTAGGGTGTAACAATTTGGCCCATTCCACAAGAGATTTTGTACTATCCTTTGCGGTAATTATGGTACGCAAATGATAGAGGTGCGACAACTCCATAATGCCGGTTTCCCCCACCGTAACGTCTGGAGTAATTTGTTTCATCGTATTCACGATGCGATCGCGAACGATATTGTGTTCAATGATATTTTTTGTATTAGTTAGTAATTGCTCCTCAGTCCACGCATTAGGGCCATCCTTTGGAGCAGTGCCCGCTAAGGCATAGCTTAATATTTCACTGCCACGATGGCGAACTAAAATTTCTGGCGATGCTCCTACAAAGGTACGCCCATCCTTTTCATAGCCAAAGATAAAGCAATTAGGATTATTATCCACTAAGTTAGCCAAGATACTTGCTACATTATATGGTGTTTCGCTAGTGAATTCCACCTCGCGCGAGGAGACGACCTTAGTCATCTCACCACTGCTGATGCCCTCAGCAATAGCTTTCATAAGGCTATCCCAAGCAGCCTTATCATCGCTGGTTTCCTTGAAGTTATGGCGTACGCGAGGCACCTCAAAATCCTCGATGGGTACGCTTTCACCAGCATGGAGATAGAAAGATTCCCCATTTTCTACGATGTAATAATGGGTAAACGCAATCATTTCATGGCCCATATTAGACCATTTAGGGTCTTTTAGAGTATCAAAAAAAGTATCCCCATAAAATACATAAGCGTAATTATGGCGATCGTCATCATCTTTAACCGTCGCTAGACGTTTAGCGCCCACAACGATGCGGTCACTTTGGCGATCCACCCAAAACACACGTTCTTCATTGGGGAAATTCATCCAAAATGATACCGGACTATTCAGTTTTAACGGTTCTTTGTTATATTTCATAGTTGTATGTCGCTATACGAAAAATAGACTATAGTAAAAACACCTAATATGTAGAAGATGTACTTCTACATATTAGGCGCCATCAATAGGTTTCAAAATTTTGAGATGAGCCTAACGCCATCACACGTCGATGGGCCCTCTTTATATCTACATTATTATAACATAGGTAACCATTAAAAGGTAGAAAATAAAAACCTCTACATCACATGTAATATGCATGAGTGTAGAGGTTTTGCTCTGTTCAAAACGTTTTTTTTGCTGTATTTAAAACGCTGTTACTGTATTTAAAACGCTGTTACTGTATTCAAAATACTTTTTCTTTATTTGAAAGCTTTCGCCCCAATATCTGTACGGTATTGCATACCCTCAAAATCAATGTGTTCTATACGGCCATAAGCTCTATCGAGCGCCGTTCTAAGGTCTTTACCAAGACCTACAACGCCAAGAACGCGGCCGCCATTGGTCACATACTCATCTCCAACGAGTTTCGTACCAGAGTGGAATACGATGGTTGTATCGTGTTGTTTAATATCACCATGAATCACATCACCCTTGGAGGATGTTTCAGGATATCCTTTAGAAGCAAGAATGACACAAGCTGCCGAGGAATCTTTCCATTTCACCATATCAGCTGTTAATGTGCCTGTGGCACAAGCCATCATAATTTGACCTAAGTCACTATCAAGTAATGGCAATACAACTTGTGTTTCAGGATCGCCAAAGCGGGCATTAAATTCTACAACCTTAGGGCCTTGAGGTGTAATCATAAGACCTGCATAGAGACAGCCCACATAAGGCATCCCCTCTTTCTCCATGGCAGCTACCATAGGTTCTAAAATTGTCTTCATTGCCTCATCTCGTAATGCATTAGTAAGTACTGGCGCTGGTGCATAGGTACCCATGCCACCAGTATTAGGACCTTTATCTCCATCAAAGATGCGTTTATGATCTTGAGATGCAATCATAGGAACTACAGTCTTGCCATCTACAAAGGCAAGCAAGCTCGCTTCTTCACCTTCCATGAATTCTTCGATAACAACGGTACTACCAGCTTCTCCAAAGCGGTTTCCACTGAGCATATCTTCTACAGCCGCATTTGCTTCATCGATGGTCATAGCCACCACAACGCCCTTACCAGCCGCCAAGCCATCAGCTTTAACCACAATAGGAGCACCAGTTTGAGCGATAAATTCTTTTGCTTCATCTACCTTGTGAAACACACCATAAGCAGCCGTTGGGATATTGTATTTTTTCATTAAATCTTTGGCGAACACTTTGGATCCTTCTAGCTGAGCAGCTGCTTTGGATGGGCCAAATACAGGAATTCCAGCTGTATTAAGTGTATCTGCTAGACCTGCCACAAGGGGAGCCTCAGGACCAACAACGACCAAATCAACATGATTATCTTTCAAGAAGCTAATTAAATGATCACTTTGTTGCCAATCAATGCCAACTAGCTCTGCACAATCTGACATGGCCGCACTGCCAGGAATGGCATATACCTTTGTTACGCTAGGGCTGATGGACAATCGCCATGCCAATGCATGTTCGCGGCCGCCGTTACCGATTACACATACTTTCATAAGTCCTCCATCGGCGCCTAAACGCCATCAATACATCATTTATGTAAGCACCTATATCCTCTATAATCATCATTACACATCAATGATTACGAGCTAGTGCTCGACTGTAACCCTCAATCAGACTAAACAAATTAATGTTTAAAGTGACGAATACTTGTAAATACCATGGCAATTCCTGCTTCGTCAGCTGCTTTAATGGATTCTTCATCGCGAATGGATCCACCTGGTTGGATAATGGCTGCAATACCATGTTTTGCCGCTGTTTCTACAGTGTCGCCGAATGGGAAGAATGCATCAGATGCTAATACAGCGCCTTTAGCAGCTTCACCAGCTTGTTCAAGAGCAATTTTTGCAGAACCAACGCGGTTCATTTGACCAGCCCCCACACCGAGTGTACGTTTTTCGTTAGAAATCAAAATGGCATTGGATTTTACATGTTTTACAAGTTTCCAAGCAAATTCAAGGGCTTTCCATTGTTCCTCTGTTGGTTGAACCTTCGTAACAACTTTATAGTTAGCGCGGTCTTCTTGGATATCATCCTCTGTTTGCACTAATAGACCACCAGAAACCTTTTTCACTGTTACTTGTCCAGATTCAGGTTTAGATAATTCGATGAGTCGAATATTTTTCTTTGCTTCGAG
The DNA here is from genome assembly GCF_024677885.1 of Veillonella faecalis. Taxonomy (NCBI): domain Bacteria; kingdom Bacillati; phylum Bacillota; class Negativicutes; order Veillonellales; family Veillonellaceae; genus Veillonella; species Veillonella faecalis. Next base: position 27,550 of record NZ_JALBWL010000004.1, on the reverse strand, counting down.
AATGTCTAATGCTTCTTTTGTGAAAGCAGGTGCCATAATGACTTCTAAGAAAATTTTGCTCATTTCTTCTGCAGTGGCTGCATCTACTTCACGATTTAAAGCTACAATGCCACCAAAGGCAGATACAGAGTCTGCTTCGTAGGCATTTACATAAGCATCATGCAATGTAGTCGCTGTAGCTGCGCCACATGGATTTGTATGCTTAATGATACATGCTGCAGGATCTGTAAACTCCCACACCATATTCCAAGCCGCTTCCATATCTACGATGTTATTATAGGAAAGCTCTTTACCATGGAGTTGTTTCAAGGCCCCCATGCCATGAGCTTTGCCAATTTCTTTGTAGAATGCTGCTTTTTGATGCGGATTTTCACCATACCGAAGGTCAGTTACCTTTTCATAAGCACTTAAATATTCAGGTGGTGTAGGACCTTCGTTTAAGACACCACTCATATAATTAGCAATGGCTACATCATAAGCTGCAGTATGAGCAAAGGCTTCCTTTGCAAGACCAAAGCGATGTTCTTTAGGCAATTCACCATATTCTTTAAGCATCGTTAAGATTTCATCATAATGGTTTGGATTTACAACGATGCCTACGTACGCATGGTTTTTCGCAGCAGAGCGCACCATGGTAGGACCGCCGATATCAATATTTTCAATAGCTTCCGCTAAGGATACATTTGGTTTGGCAATGGTTTCACGGAATGGATAGAGATTGACAACAACAAGGTCAATTGGTTCAATACCATGATCAGCCATAGCTTGTTGATGTTCAGTATTATCGCGAATTGCCAAAATACCACCATGAACCTTGGGATGCAAGGTCTTTACACGGCCGTCCATCATTTCAGGAAAACCAGTCAACGTCTCAACCGCTTTTGCTGCAATGCCTGCATCGGTTATGGCTTTAAGAGTTCCACCTGTGGAATAAATGGTTACACCTAATTCAACTAAACCTTTTGCAAAGTCTACAATACCTGTTTTATCAGAAACACTAAGTAATGCATTTTTAATCATCTAACGTCTTCCTTTGCTTGCACATCAATCTTCAATATATACAACACGCCCTTTTATTGTGAGTTTGTCATCACAAAACAGCCGTAACGCCTCTTTATACGTTTTATGTTCGATAGGTAATAACCTATCACTCAAGGTATCCTCCGTATCATCGGGTAATACAGGAACCGTATTCTGCAGAATGATAGGCCCCGTATCCATTCCCGCATCAACAAAGTGTACCGTACACCCTGTAATTTTTACGCCTCCGTCAATGGCTTGTTGATGACCATGAAGGCCTGGAAATGATGGTAACAGAGCAGGATGAATATTTAATATACGATGTTCATATCGCTCTATCAAAGGAGCACCGACAATACGCATATAGCCTGCCAAGACGATACCATCAACCTTATAAGGCTCTAAAGCATCTAGTTGAGCCTGTTCGAAGCTAGCTTTAGAATCATAGTTGCTACGTTCCATAACAATAAGTGGAATATTCCAAGATTTAGAGCGTTCTACAATTCCTGCTGTACCATGATCCGTAATGATTACAACAAATTCACCGTTAATATAGCCTTCTAGCATAGCCTTATACAGTGCTTCACCATTAGAACCACGACCACTAGCAAAGAGGGCTAATCTCTTTTTAGAATTACGCATCAAACTCAGCCCCTTTAAGGACAACAGGACCATCACCACTTACGATGCGGCCAATTTCATATACCGTTTCACCACGACTAGAAAGGTTTTCTTTAACCGTTTCTACATCCTTTTGATCAACGATAACAATCATACCAATGCCCATGTTGAAAGTACGGTACATTTCAGGCCATGCTACATTACCCCATTCTTGTAGTTTTGTAAATACAGGAAGTCGTGGCCATGTAGTGACATCTACCTCTGCAGTAACGCCTTTTGGCAATACGCGTGGAATATTTTCATAGAAGCCACCGCCGGTAATATGAACCATGCCTTTTACAAGCTGTTGTTCAATTAACGGCAATACAGCTTTAGGATATAAACGAGTAGGCGTCAATAATTCTTCGCCTAAAGTTTTACCAAACTCTGGAATTTTTGTATCCATAGATAACTGTTTATGGTCGAATACAATTTTACGAACCAAGGAGAAGCCATTAGAATGTACACCAGACGATGGCAGACCTAAAATTACGTCGCCAGCTTTGATACTTTCACCAGTAATCAATTTAGGACGATCAACGATACCAACGGCAAAACCAGCCACATCGTAATCATCGTTATCGTAGAACCCAGCCATTTCAGCAGTTTCACCGCCTAGTAAAGCACATCCGGACTCTTCACAAGCCTTTGCCACACCGCGCACAATATCTGCTACTTTCACAGGATCAAGTTTACCAACTGCAATGTAATCGAGGAAGAATAGAGGCGTTGCACCTTGCACAAGAATATCATTAACACTCATAGCTACGCAATCCTGGCCAATTGTATCATGCTTATCCATCATGATAGCTAAACGTAATTTAGTACCTACCCCATCTGTACCAGATACGAGCATAGGGTCAGACATAGCGTGACCAGCTAAGGAATAGAGGCCCCCAAAACCACCTAAATCACCAACAACACCTGGTGTATAGGTGCGTTTTACGGATTCTTTCATCAATTCCACTGCGCGATTACCTGCATCAATATCAACGCCTGCATCACGATAGGTTAAACTAGTTTTATTCGAGCACATATTTGACCCCTTCCTCTTGTTCCGCAGGAACCTCTACACTGTAATCACCATTAAAGCAAGCAAAACATAAATCATTATGCGCTATATCAGATACGGCACGACATAAGCCTTCACGAGACAAATAATGTAATTTGTCAGCATGAATATAATCTTTTATTTCATCTACTGTATGTGTAGCAGCGATTAGCTCTTTACGCACCGACGTATCAATACCATAGTGACAGGAATACTCAATTGTTGGTGAGCTTACACACATGTACACCTCTTTAGCGCCCGCTTCCTTTAGCATTTTAACGATAATACCACTCGTAGTACCGCGTACGATAGAATCATCGATAAGGACAATCCGTTTGCCCCCTACAATGTGAGGCAATGCATTAAGCTTCATACGAACAGCTAATTCCCGCTCCTCTTGATTTGGCTTGATAAAGGTACGACCGCTATATCGGTTTTTCACCAATCCTTCTGCAAATGGTATGCCCGATGCACGAGCATAGCCTAGTGCAGCTGTAGTGCCAGAGTCAGGAATAGACATGACGATATCTGCATCGTATTTAGTTTCGTTATATAATTCACGCCCCATATTAAGACGAGATTGATATACCGATTGACCATCGATATGGCTATCACCGCGGGCAAAATAGATATATTCAAAAACACAAAGCTTTTTGTCAATTTTCTCTGGTTCTGCATAGATAACACTACGTACACCAGAGTCATCGATAATTACCATTTCGCCTGGATCGATGTGACGGATAAACTCAGCTTTTATAGCATCTAAGGCACAGCTTTCACTAGAAAGGACATAGCCATTTGCAGTTTTGCCTAAACAAAGAGGTCTAAAGCCTTGGGGATCACGCACACCTACCAAGGAGTCGTTCGTAGTAATAACAAGAGAAAAGGCTCCTTCAATTTGACGGGCTGCATCGGCAATGCGTTCCTCTTGTGTCTCAGCTTTAGAGCGAGCAATGAGGTTTACGATAACCTCAGAATCCATAGTCGTTTGGAATATAGATCCATCTGCTTCAAGGCGTTTGCGAATAGCTAAAGCATTCGTTAAATTACCGTTATGAGCCACTGCAATTTGACCGCCTTGGTAATGAATTACTAACGGTTGGATATTGCGTGGATTATTGGAACCTGTTGTAGAGTACCGCACATGACCAGTCCCCATATGGCTTGGTAAGGATGGTAGTTCTTTAATGGCCTCAGTCAACAAGCCCATACCTTTTTTTAGTTCTACATCATGACCATCGGTAACGGCAATGCCCGCGCTTTCTTGTCCACGGTGTTGGAGCGCAAAGAGTCCCCAATATACATAGCGTGCTACATCAACGGTTCTATCATAGACACCGAATACACCACACTCTTCATGCCATTTATCAAAAACTGGATCGTAGTTCATCGTGCCCCCTTAGGCGCGTTCGCCTGTAAGACGGAATAACATTTCCTTGTACGCTTCTTCGATATTACCAAGATCTCGACGGAAACGGTCTTTGTCGAGTTTTTCACCTGTTGTAGCATCCCAGAAACGGCATGTATCAGGAGAGATTTCATCGCCTAATAATACTTCACCATTATGTGTACCAAATTCTAATTTAAAATCTACAAGGGTTACATTTTTAGTAGCCAAGAATTTTTTCAAAATATCGTTTACTTTTAACGTGATAGTAGAGATTACATCAAGTTGTTCTTGGGTAGCCCAGCCAAGTGCTGTGATTTGGGATTCATTAGCAAATGGGTCACCTAATTCATCATTTTTGTAGCAGAATTCAAGGATTGGATGTTTAAGAGGAGTACCTTCTTCAATGCCAAAGCGTTTAGCCATAGAACCAGCTGCAATGTTACGAACGATAACTTCTAAAGGAATGATATTCAATGTAAGTACTGTTTGATTACGATCATCTTCGCGACGAACGAAGTGAGTAGGTACGCCTTCTTTTTTTAATAACTCAAAGAAGAAGGAAGAGATTTTATTGTTCAATACGCCTTTGCCAAGGATGGTATCATGTTTCTCGCCGTTAAATGCAGTAGCATCATCTTTATAATGAACGATGTACTCGTCTTTGTTATCTGTTTGATATACTTGTTTTGCTTTACCTTCGTACAATAATGTTAATGTTTCCAAGTCGATGTTAGCCATGATGTGTCTCCTTTTACTCTTATCTATTCAAAGATGTATAAATGATGATGTAAACGCTTCAAACAATTATAGTTTAATGGCACCTTGTAATTCAGCATTGTCCGCTAATACTTTTTCAGCCATATCTTTGCGATACTGTACATATCGGTCTTTCAATTCTTTGTTGAAAGCTGCTCCAATTTGGACTGCAAAAAGTGCTCCGTTTTTAGCACCATCTACAGCCATAGTTGCTACAGGCATACCAGATGGCATCTGAACTATAGCAAGCAAGGAATCAATACCTTTTAAAGCTGTTGCATTAAGAGGAATTCCGATAACAGGCAATGTAGTGAAGCTAGCTACTACACCTGGTAAGTGGGCCGCTGCACCAGCACCAGCTATAAAAGCGATGGCCCCTTCATCTTCAAGTCGTGTAACAAAATCCTTTACAGCTTCAGGTGTACGATGAGCTGAAGCAATAACCATTTCATAAGGAATGTTAAATTCATCAAGTACGGCAGATGCCTTTTTCATTGTGTCTAGGTCAGACTTGCTGCCCATAATAATACCGACCTTCATAGATCCTCCTAATAAAAAAGCCCAGCCTAAACAGACTGGGTCAAATGCGCACAAATAGCCTCCGTAGACTTGCTTTGAGTTTGTTGATTTGCATAGTTCACGGTGCTACCTCCTTCTTGTACACAAATTGTAACACCTAACATTTACAAAATCAACACAATTTTCGAATATTATATAATTAATTATTTTTATTATTCGTTATATTCCGAACTATTCGAAAATATTATTTTTAATTATATCAACTTTATTCAACTTGGTTGATTACAAATCCCCTCTCAATTTGTACAAAAATATCCTTGCAATAAACGCGCTATTTCACACCATATATATATTTTCTACAAAAACAAAAGAGGGTATTCCATCTATAAAGATAGAATACCCTCTTTTATTTAATTTCCGAACATTACGCTCATTAATATATATTTGTTATTGATTAGTGAGTACCACTTTCAAAAGCAGCTTTCAACTCACCTACAGCTTCAGGTACATAATCTACAATAGAAGACATTAATGCATACATTAATGCAGGTTCAAACGCATCATCACCACACATATATACGCAGTCCAAATATAGACTAGAATCTTGTTCATCAATATATAGTTTATAGTTTTTGTATGTCGCATTGTCACGGTTAATCAAAGCATTCAAGGCATTCATATTTTGTGCAGTTACCTTTTCAGGGCCCAACACCAAACGAATAACACTGTAAATACTGTTATCAAGAATGACAAATAACGGCATATCCCACAACGGGGATTTAATGTAAGAACGGTATACAACAGTACCGTCTTCATCATCAAAATCCTTACGTTCAAAGGATGTGATTTCTTCGTCTTTTAAAAACTTATCAAATAATAACGCTTTAGGATTCATAACAACCTCTATTAAGATAAACCAGCTACTTTAAGAATGCCTTTATGCACAGCATCTAAGTGTGGTTGAACAACTTCAAGCAATAAATTAACTACTACTGTAGGATCAAACTGTTCTGTCAAACCAGGAACAGATACATCCATATAGATGTTATTATCTTCATTGCTTACATAGTATTTAGATACTTTATAATCTTGATTCAATGTGTTAAGTTCTTTTAACACAGCAGGAATCACTTTTTCATCAATAGATGTTGTTGTGATAGCTATGCGAGCATAGGAGAATGCAGAATCATCCACAACGATGAATACAGGCAAGCTATGCTCATGAACATCCAAACGGCCGTGATAAACGACTGTATGAAGATCATCTGTCATTTCTTCCTTTGTAAACCAAGAGTTACCACCTTTGTTTAGGTCAGCGATGAGTAAGTCGAATTTTTCTGCTTTTTGATTCATAATTCCCTCTACAAATAATCAGACTATTAGTCTTCGATAAATACACAACCATTGTCTTTAAATTCTTTAATACGAACTAAAGACTCTACACGATAACCTGCATGTTCAAGGCGTTCGCGACCAGGTTGGAAGGATTTTTCGATAGCAATAGCCATACCTACCACTTCATCACCTGCGTCTTCTACCAATTTAGCAAGGCCCATAGCCGCCTCACCAGATGCCAAGAAGTCATCGATGATTAACACTTTTTCACCAGCTGGCAAGAATTTTTTAGAAATAGTAATATCGTAGTTTTCTTCTTTTGTGTAGGAGTACACCACACTATGATATACATCGTCTACCATAAGAATAGATTTTTTCTTACGCGCAAATACTAATGGCACATCAAGTTCAAGAGCAGCCATCAATGCCAATGCAATGCCAGATGCCTCAATAGTAACAATACGTTGTACCCCTGCATCACGGTAACGATCAGCAATTTCTTTACCGATTGCTTTAAACAATTGTGGATCGATTTGATGATTTAAAAAACCATCGACTTTTAGCACGCGATTATTGAGGACAATCCCCTCTTCACGAATGCGTTGTTTTAATAATTCCATGTGCTCTTACCTCCGCAATATAACTATCTTTAAATTTTAACGTAAATAACCCCTTAGGGTCAACCTATATCAAGTAAAAGCCTTAACAATATGACTAATACAATAACTTACAAAGAGACTTAAAAACTTTCAACTGTGAATTATAAAATTCAACAGATTTATAACAATATAATATAGCACAGATAAGACTAGCCTAAAATATAAAAAGACACACTTTCTGAAATTTCTCAAAAAGTGTGTCTTATAATTATAAGACCTTATCACGAGTGCTTTCACGATTAATAAGCAAGGATGTGAAGCGCGCAGCCCCTTCAGATTGAGGTACCAAGCGAGAACGGACAAGTACAATATCACGGGTCGGTACAGGAATATCTGTATCGATACGCACGATGGAGCCTTCTTGCATCTTTTGTTGCACTACATGGTTAGGCAACATGGAAATACCCATATTAATTTCTACAAGATCGAGCAATACATCGACGCTACCAAGTTCAAAACGAGGCTTACGGCATGCGCCATGTGTTACTTCATCAAAGAAGGTACGGCTTGCAGAGCCTTTATGTAATAATAAGATAGGCTCGTTAAGTAAGCGACCTTGATCAAAGAAGCCTGCCCCTTTATAGTCAGGGCCACCAACAAATACATCTTGAATGGTAGCCAATGTAGTGACCTCTAATTGAGGATTATCACGCAAGCCTTCATAATCATTAACCACCGCTAACTGAGCCTCTTTATTGAGTACCAACTCTACGCAATCAGGGGATGGACGATTAATGATATGCAATCCGATTTCACTTTCTTGCAATTGCCATTTATGGAAATAAGGTAATAAGAAATGGCGACATAATGTATCTGTAGCAGCAAGGTTTAAACTTTCATAAGCTTGGCTAACACGTTCTTGTAATTGAGTCACCCCATTATCAAGGATGGAGAACGCTTTAGCTACCGTATCAAACAATTCTTTACCTTCCGGCGTGAATCCTACAGATTTTGTAGTACGCACGAAAAGAGGCATATTCAGTTCCCCTTCTAATTGTTTAATGCTTTGACTGATGGCGGATTGAGACACACCTAGTTCTTTTGCGGCACGAGAAAAGGATAAATATAAGCCTACCCCTAAAAAGGTTCTATATAAATCTGCAGATACTGCCATTTTATTCACCTCTGTTATATACTAATAGTAACGTCTTACTTTTAACTATACATATCATTTATTATATTATAACGATGAACTCTCAATATATAATGAATATGTAGAAAACTTCATGAATATTAGGTCTTATGACCTTCATGAATTTTTCATATTTATTAGTATTTCTAATCTTTTAATAAGTAAGATTATCTTTACTTATAAGTCTAGACCGACTATACTTAATTTGTCAATATCCCCTAGGGATTTATATACATTACAGGAGGCTACAATGGCTATACAACGATTATTCGTAACAAAACGAGAATCTTTCAACCAAGAAGCACAACGCATGTTACTGACCTTACAACAGGAATTATCTATGCCTGTTACAGGTGTTACCATTTACGAACGATATGATATTGAAAATTTAGATAAAAAAGATTTAGAAGCTGCAAAAAATCTAATTTTCTCCGAACCTCCTGTGGATACAGTATTAGAGGAAATTCCAGCTGTACAAGGTTTCCTATTTGCTGTTGAATATGTACCAGGTCAATATGATCAACGTGCCGACAGTGCTGAGCAGTGTATTTCCATGCTCACGCTTACTTCTGGTCACATCGTTCGATGTGCTCGCGTATTTGCTATCGAAGGCACTTTCACAAAAGAACAAGAAAATGCCATCAAAGCATACTACATTAACCCTGTTGATTCCCGTGAAGCAAGCCTTGAATTACCTAACACTTTGGCTCTCAATTTAGAGGACCCAAAACCAGTGGCAACTATCGATGGCTTTACGACAATGAGCGATGCTGAGTTAGAAGGACTTATCAAAAACTATGGTCTTGCTATGACATTAGCGGACCTTCAAATGATTAGACAACAATATGCAGAGGTAGAACACCGGGATCCTACGATTACAGAAATTCGCCTCTTCGATACATATTGGTCCGACCACTGCCGTCATACCACATTTATGACAGAGTTAACGGATATCTCTATCGAAGCGAGTCGCTTCACAGGCCCTATTGAAGAAGCCCTCGAAGAATACATGGAAGGTCGTGCTGAGCTCTATACAACGAAGAAAAAAGCTCGTTCTCTCATGGATATGGCTACACTAGCCGCAAAAGAATTGCGTCATGCTGGTGGTTTAACAAATCTCGATGAATCCGATGAAATCAATGCATGTACTATCATCGTTCCTGTCGATGTCGACGGAAAAACGGAAAAATGGTTGTTATTATTCAAAAACGAAACCCATAACCACCCTACTGAAATCGAACCATTCGGCGGTGCTGCTACCTGCTTAGGCGGTTGTATCCGCGACCCATTGAGCGGCCGCGCCTATGTATACCAAGCAATGCGCATCACTGGCTCTGGCGATCCACATACGAGCCTGGAAGATACATTAGAAGGCAAATTACCACAAAAGAAAATCACGCAAGAAGCAGCTCGTGGCTATTCATCTTACGGCAATCAAATTGGCCTTGCTACAGGTGAAGTAAAAGAATATTACCACCCTGGCTACATAGCAAAACGCATGGAAATTGGCGCTGTTATTGGTGCAGCCCCACGCAATCAAGTACGCCGTGAAGTACCAGTTGCAGGAGATGTAGTAGTATTACTTGGCGGCAAAACTGGCCGCGATGGCTGTGGTGGCGCTACCGGTTCCTCCAAAGAACATACCGTAGAGTCCCTTTCCACATGTGGTGCAGAGGTTCAAAAAGGCAACGCCCTTACAGAACGTAAAATTCAACGTCTCTTCCGTCGTGGTGAAGTAACTACACTCATCAAACGTTGTAATGACTTTGGTGCTGGCGGTGTATCCGTCGCCATCGGTGAATTAACAGATGGCGTAACTATTAATCTTGATTTAGTGCCTAAAAAATACGCTGGCCTCGATGGTACAGAATTGGCAATTTCTGAATCTCAAGAACGTATGGCCTGCGTTATCTCCGCTTCTGATGTAGATGCATTCAAAGCATACTGCGACGAAGAAAACTTAGAATGTACAGTTGTTGCAGATGTAACTGATACAAATCGCCTCATCATGAACTGGAATGGCGAAACAATCGTAGATATCAGCCGCGACTTCTTAAATACAAATGGTGCAAGTCAACAGCAGGAAGCTATTGTAACAGCTCCAGCGGATCGTTCTTACTTCTTACGTGGTTCTTCTAGTGCAGAGAACTTCAAAGATAAATGGCTTGCAGCCGTATCCGATTTAAATACAGCCTCTCAACAAGGCTTAGCAGAACGCTTTGACAGCACGGTAGGTGCTAATACAGTGCTTATGCCATTTGGTGGCAAATTCCAAAAAACACCGACTCAAGGCATGGTAGCAAAATTACCTGTATTAAATGGGGAAACTACAACTGCTAGCATCATGACACATGGCTTTGTACCTGAGTTATCCGACTGGAGCCCATACCATGGCGCACAATATGCTGTACTTTTATCTGTCGCTAAATTAGTAGCTCTCGGTGGTCGTCGTGAAGATGCATACTTAACATTACAAGAGTACTTTGAACGCCTCAACTCTAAAGAATCTTGGGGTAAACCTGTAGCAGCTTTACTGGGCGCTTACAAAGCACAAAAAGAACTTGAAATTGGCGCAATTGGCGGCAAAGATTCTATGAGCGGTACATTTATGGATCTTACAGTTCCTCCTACCCTCGTATCTTTCGCAGTGGGAACAGCTCATGTAGATAACATTGTGAGCCAAGACCTTAAAGGTGTAGACCATCGCCTCGTATTCTTCGATGTACCTCGCATGTACGATGACACTCCTGATTGGGATCGATTTAAAGAAAACTGTGACGTCTTACAAGAACAAATTGAAAAAGGTCGCGTTTACTCCGCTTATGTAGTCGACCAAGGTGGTATTCCTGAAGCAGTCACAAAAATGGCTCTTGGCAACAATATCGGTGTTAAATTTGATAAATATGCAGAACGTGCAATTTTCCAACCAGCTCTTGGTGCATTTATCGTAGAGGTAGACATTAAAGCTGTTAACTATCTCTTAGAGTTACCAGGTTTAAAAGTAATCGGTGTAACACAAGCAAATCCAGTTATTGAATGGGCGGATCACTCTGTATCACTCAAGGAAATCCAGGCAGCTTATGAAGCTCCCCTCAATGATATATTCCCTATGCATGCGCCAAATGGTTCTGGAGAAGCAGTAGCGTACATCCATGATCAACACGCTAAACCTCGCAGTACATACTTAGGTGCTAAACCTAAAGTTCTCATTCCAGTATTCCCTGGTACAAACTGCGAGTTTGATGCGGCTCGTGCCTTCGAACGAGCTGGGGCCGAAACAGATATTGTAGTAATTCGAAACCAAACACCAGAACAATTAAAAGAATCCATCGACGTAATTAAAGCTAAATTAGCAGAATCTCAAATTCTTATGTTCCCTGGTGGATTCAGTGCTGGCGATGAACCAGATGGTTCTGGCAAATTCATGGCTACCCTATTCCGCAATCCATATCTTGCAGAAGGTTTAGAAAACCTCTTGTACAAACAAGATGGCCTTGTACTTGGTATTTGTAACGGTTTCCAAGCTCTTATCAAATTAGGCTTATTGCCTGGGGGGCACATTGAAACGTTAACTGCAGATCACCCTACATTGACGTACAATACAATTGGTCGTCACTTGTCTCGCATGGTCAATACAAAGGTAATCTCCACTAAATCCCCTTGGATGTGTGATGCTAAAGCTGGTGAAATTTATACTGTACCTATCTCTCACGGTGAAGGTCGCTTCATTGCATCCCCTCAACAAGTGTTAGAGTTTAATAAAACTGGTCAAATCGCTACACAATATGTAGACTTTGATGGTATTGCATCCATGGATAGCCGCTTCAATCCTAACCAATCTGTAGCTGCTATTGAAGGTATTTATAGTCCTGATGGTCGCGTATTTGGTAAAATGGCCCACTCCGAACGCTGTGGTGCTGGTATTAGCCAAAACATTCCTGGCCAATTAGAAATGCCAATCTTTACATCTGGTGTAAAATACTTCAAGTAATTAGTTACCAATCTTATATGTGAAAGCCTACTCCTAGGAGTAGGCTTTTCCATATTGATTTTTTTCGTAAATATTAGTATTATAAGTTGATGACATATTTACAAAAATAATTTCATTTAAATCGATACATATATACGTAAGTGAGTTAAGAAAGGATTTTATTATGCATTGTGCTCAGAAAATGACCCATAATATCTACTGGATTGGTAGTAATGACTGGACTACAGAACGTTTTGAAAACTTATTCCCTATTCCAAATGGTGTTAGCTATAACAGCTATTTCATCGATGATGAAAAAACTTGTGTTGTTGACTCTGTAGATGCGGAAATTCGCGAAGAATACTTTGATAACTTGACTCATCTATTAAATGGTCGCGACCTTGATTACATCATCGTAAATCATATGGAACCAGACCATTGCCAAACATTGTTGGAAACATTGGAACGCTATCCAAACTGTAAAATGGTTGGTAACGCTACAACATTCCGCATGTTTGAACAATTCTACAATTCTCCAAAACCTGATCAATACTACACAGTAAAAGAAGGCGACGAAATCTGCCTAGGTAAACATACACTAGTTTCCTACACTATGCCTATGGTTCACTGGCCAGAAGTAACTTGTACATATGAAAAATCTACTGGTACATTATTCTCTGCAGATGCTTTCGGTACATTCGGTACAGTTAACGGTAACATCTTTGCAGACCAAACTGATTACGTTGCTACCTACGAAGATGAAGCTCGTCGTTACTACACAAATATAGTTGGTAAATACGGTCCTCAAGTACAAAATGCAATCCGTAAAGTTTCTGGTCTTGACATCAAGCGTATTGCTCCACTTCATGGTCCTATCTGGCGTACACCTGAAACTATCGATTATATCTTGCGCAAATACTTGCACTGGTCCAGCTACACAGCTTGTAAAAAAGGTGTTGTTATTGCCTTCGGTTCTATGTATGGTAACACTCGTGCTATCGCACAACAATTGGCTAAGCAATTGTCCAAACGCGGCGTCACAGATATCAAAATCTACGATGTTTCCAAAACTAATGCGTCCTACATTATCGCTGATGCTTGGAAATACACTAACTTGGTAACAATTGCACCTACATACAATTTGAACCTATACCTTACTATGGAAAACTTCATTCATGAATTGAAAGCACTTAACTTCCAAAACCATAAGGTATCCATCATTGGTAACCACTCTTGGGCATCTGCTGCAATGAAAACAATGGTTGCTCACTTTGAAAACGACTTCAAAGACATTGAAATCGTATCCGAACCACTTGATATCAAATCCTCTTTAAAACCAGAAGATCTTCCAAAAATCGAAAAAATGGCAGACGATATCAAAGCATCCATCGATGCAGCTGAAATCAAAGAAGTATTATAATACTAACACTAAAAGCCGCCTGAAAAGGCGGCTTTTTCTTATACTTTAAAAGTCTTATGAAAGTCTAAGATTTTCACTATTTTTTGCTTGACATAAATCTAACTTTTTCATATACTATACAAGTACCTGTTACACAACAGAATACATGGAGAGGTGTCCGAGCGGCTGAAGGAGCATGATTGGAAATCATGTGTGCGGTTATCCCGTACCCAGGGTTCAAATCCCTGTCTCTCCGCCACTAAATCAAAAAACCAGAAGTATTATAGAATCTATGGAAATATAGATATCATATAATCTTCTGGTTTTTTTAGTATGTTTGTATATATTCGATAATATTCGTATTAACTTTATTAAGTTTTCTATATTTCATTCCTATACTTTCCGGCTTATAGGACAAAAAGTGTGTGTAAAAATCCTTATAACACTAGATATTTACTAGTGTTATAAGGGTTTAATCTTTTTCTGGAGAAGTTTGAGGGTGGACAAAAAGTGTGGGTGAAAACATCAATTAACCCTTGTAATTACTGACTGAAATGAGATTATATCTTCCTATATATAAACAAATATGGAGGAAGAGTTTATGCGATAAATAAAATGTCCTGATTGTAATGAAAAATGTATTAAACATGGTGTTTTAAAATCTGGTTCTCAGCGTTGGTTTTGCAAACATTGTAAGGTGGCATTTACTGTTAAAATTAATAACTTAAGTAAAGAGTTAAACCTATTCTTGAATTGGTTCTTTAGTACCGATATTCAAGCTGATATGCCTGGTAAAGGTCGTACATTTAGGCGTAAAACCGCTAAATTTTGGTCCATATGGCCATTGCCACCAAAAGTGGAAAAGTACATGATGTGGTATATCTTGATGGAATTTACTTATCTAGGAATTTATGTGTGTTGATTTGTTGCAATGATACTCATGTTCTAGGCTGGTATGCCTGCTGTTATGAGCATGCTAGAGCTTGGCAGTGCTTAATGGAACGGATTGTTGAACCTAAAATCGTTGTGTCTGATGGTGCTAATGGTTTACCTAAAGCATTACGAAAAGTTTGGCCTCATAGTAGCCACCAAAGATGCCTATTTCATATTTTTTGTCAGGTTAGACGATATACGACAAGTAGACCTAAAACGGTAGCTGGAAAGGACCTTTATAGTCTTGCCAAAACTTTATTTAATGTGAAAACATTGGATCAAGCCTTTATATGGATTAATGAGCTTTCAGCGTGGCGTATGACATATTCTGATTTTTTACGAGAAATGACGATTGATGAATTTGGAAACAAACGCTCTACACATGAGCGTTTGCTTAAAGCTGAATCATCATTATGGCGCCTGATTAGGCAACAAACTTTATTTACATTTTTGGAATTCATTGATATTACAGTACCTACAACAAATAATCGTATTGAAGGTGGAGTAAATGCTCAACTAAGAAGTATGTTACGGGCTCATAGGGGCCTTTCACTTGAAAGAAGACTAAAAGCGGTCTATTGGTGGTGCTATATGCACTCACCAAGACCGCTTTCTATTTCAGATATATTAAATTGTATGCCTACAGATGAATCGATTGCTGCTATCTACAAACGGTTATCTGATTATTGCCAAATAGATCGTTCAATCCCTCAATGGGGTGATGCTCCTGTTTGGAATGAGCTACATATGTCTACAGATTTTCCAACTTATTGGGATTAGTCACACACACTTTTTGTCCTATAACCCTGTTTTCCTGTATTTTACAGGGAGTATCCATGTGTTTTTTTCTGAATTCTTTTATTATTGTAACAATCAATATATTCTTCAATCGCTACTGCAAAAGCATTAAATGATAAACATTCTGTTTCACAGCCATAATATATTTCCGTTTTTAGCCTGCAAAAAATTTTCCATCACAGAATTATCATAACAGTGTCCTTTTCTCGACACAGGCTGAATATTTCCATGTTCCTCGAATGCGTTCTTAAAATAGCTATTTTGGTATTGCCATCCCTAATCAGAGCGGAGAATCAGCCCCGAAAGATTAGGGTATTTTTTAGTGCTCGATTTAACATACGAGAAATCTGCTCTAAATTAGATCTTAATGCTACAATATAGGAAACAGCCACGTTCGTATTCATATCTAAGAAAGGAGATAAGTAACACTTCCCCCATAAAAATTTAACTTGAGATATATCAGTAGTTCATTTTTGTAGTAGCGCTATTGTACTAAAATCTCTATTGATAATATTATCGGCTATTTTTCCTACTTGGCCTTTATAAGAATGATATTTTTCTTTTGGTCGATTTCCAGCGAGCCTCATATTTTTTATAAAATGTATGTATTGACACACCGGCAAGTATTTTCGGTCATTTCCCCTAATAGAATAACTCAATAGCTTTCTTTTTAAATTCATATCTATATCTCATGAAAGACCCTCCTTTACTGGTTATCCAGCAAAAGAGGAGATATATATCAAAAACCAGAGCTTTTTATTTTTCATATAATTTGATATACTTAACATAATATCATGAGTATTATATGAGGAAACGGAGACGTATTATTATGGTACTTTTAGCATTTTTAGTATTTTTAGTTGTCGCATTTATTATTTATAAAATATTCTTCAGTAGTGTAAACCATGATAAGGAATCTGATTCAAGAGAATTATTTGATGCATATATGCGTATATTAAGAGATGCACGTTCAGAGTATATAAAACTGACCAATGATAATGAATCTATGATTTTAAAAGGTGATCATTTAACTTTGTACGACGATGGACCTCATGGTGAACTCGTAGAAATTATATTCTTCGTAGCTCATAGAAGTAATTTTCAAAAGGAATTTACACAACATTTTAAAGAAAAATATGCACTTATGGTTGGTGCACTCATTAGAATAAATGAGTCATCTATTCCGTTGTATAAGGATATTGCTTATTATTGTAATCGGCAGCATAGACGCTTCAATTATATAATAGCCAATGACAATTGCGGCATTCCAGGACTAAGGCTCGAAACGGTGATTACTGACTCCAATAACATTAAATACATTAACAATAGTGAAGATGCTTTGAGGTTTCTAGGGGGCATAACAGCGGATTTAGATAGTGAAATGATTTTTATAGAAGAAACTAAAAAGAAAATGGAAAAAAATTATATTAATTCGTTTCCCTATGAAGATAACTAATTATAAAACAGTATATATAGTGATGTTATATCTAACTTACTAGATATCTTCGCCATAGTAAGGTGCTGTTTCTTTTATCAAAAGACCATATTCCAATGGTAAAACTAGTTGGCGAGGCATTACTAGTTTGGTATAATTAAATTCATTGGTGTGGTTTTTGTTCATAATTTAATTATACCAATGGATTGGGTCCTTCGGGACCCTTTTTCCTTATAAAATATAGAAAAATAGCTATTAGTTGATTGTATAATCAGCTAATAGCTATTTTTAGTATAAAGGGGCTGTTTTGTTACAGCCCCTTTTATTTATATCCATGCAAAAGGTATTCGACTTTATGATCTGCAACCATTTTCTTGGACAGATATAATTATACTACTTTTGAGGAATGAGTTCGGTATTCTAACGGACACATTCCTTTTAATTTGAGCTTAATATGTTTTGTATTGTAATAATCAATATAACATCTTAACTTGTTAATAAAATCTTCATAGGAAGTAAATTCCTCTAAATATAACAACTCTGATTTTAGTAAGCCAAAGAAGTTCTCTATCACGCTATTATCCAAACAGGTTTCTTTTCGAGACATACTTTGGATGACAGCGTGATTTCCATATTTCTTGATATCTTCTATGTTGATACTAGCAGCCTTGATCTGAATGTAGTATGCAACCTTGGCTATTTAGCCTTTCCTGAAAAGCTTTATCCAGCATTAACAGTATCTGTGCTAATACATGGCGCTCAACCAATTCATAGGATACAAATTCACTGTTATACATGTCTAAGATTGGCGATAAATAAACCTTACGACCAAATAAGTGAAATTCTGTAATATCTATGGTCCATTTTGATCCAGCTTTAGTGCACTAAAGTTTCGCTAAATAATGTTAGGGGCAACTTTTCCTTCAGTCCCCCTATATGAACACTACTTCTTTAGACGGAACTTGCATGTTAAGTGTTCTTCTTTCATAATACATATCACAACTTTGTGATTCACATTGAAGCCTAATTTATGTAATACTATTATTATTCTGCAATATCCATAACGACCTTTATTCATCATTACAAGTGTACGAATATTCTCCCATTCTTCAACATATTTACCTCCCTTCTTTATACTAGTAGGCGTGCATAATACGTACTTCGACTAATACCAAAGTAATTAGAGCATAAACTGAAGTGGATATATGTTTCTTAATCTTTTGATGGTAATTGTTTGTGTTTTTTTACAGCCCGATTGGGTTTAGCAATTTCACATATATCTTTCATAGAGTCATCACAAAAAGATATTTCATACTTTAATCGAGCATTTTCAGCTTCTAGTGCTTTAATGCGTTCCTTATCTGTTTTTGAGGCTGAATCTATTTGTATTTTAATTTTTCTTATTCTTCATAAGTGGCCTACCTTTAGGCTTGTGCCCCTCCTTCATTTAAATACCGCTTTTCCCATGCTGCAGTTAGACTAGGGTTATCTAAATTAAATAATTCTGCTGTTTCTAAAAAAAATAACTTATCCTTTAATCTAATTTCAAGAACTTTACGTTTAAAATCTTCTGAAAATACTTGTTTACTAATTTTATGGGACAAATTATGCCTAAGATTAAACTTGTATAACCAGCCTTTTACAGTACTTTCTAGAATTTCAACCTCCTTAGTAATTTTAAAGAAGACTACTTCTTTTTCAAAAAGCTAATAATTTTTCTTTAACATCTTTTAAGTATTTAGACAAAAAAACTGCACCTCCAAAAATTGTGTCCAACTTTTGGGGTGCAATTCATTAATCCAAATAGCCTTTTTATATTATATGTATTTCACCATATTAACTATGGATTTTCTTTGCAATATCACCGATGATTTCAGGTGTCGTTCTACAGCACCCACCTATAATATTAGCACCAGCTGCGCGCCATGCATCTACGTAATCAACAAAAGATCCAGGGTCACCATACCAAGTTTTAGTTTCACTATCATAGCTTTCACCAAGATTTGGATATACAGCAATTGGTTTATCGGTAACTGTACGAATATCCTTAACTAAGGACTCTACATATTCTGGCTTGGTGCAATTGATACCAAGGCCAGTTATAGGACGAACCTTATCGATCATTTCCGCACATTTAATGATGGTTTCTCCACTAGAGACATAATGTTCATCCTTACAAGAGAAGGCAATCCAGCCAGGAATCCCCCTTGATGTATATGGATCAGACATGGCTCGAGCAATAGCAATGGCCTCATCATAAGATGGTATCGTCTCAAAGGATAATATATCTGGATTCTCTTCCGCAAACAATGCTAATCGAGGGATATGGAATACCTCAAGGTATTCTGTTTGTACATCAGGATATCCACGGTATTCGGATCCGTCAGCCAAGAAGGCCCCATAAGGACCTACAGAGGCTGCTACCAATGGTTTCGGTAATGCACCTTCGGAAAAATACTTAACGCCATCTGCTGTTTCTTCTCCCAGCTTAATACCTCTAAGTGTAAGCGCCCCACTCGCTTTGGCTTCCACGAACTCATTACGAGCTTGTACTGCTAGACGAACAGATAGTTTAACGAGTTCTATGGCCTCTTCCGTACCAAGCCCTAATCCTTTAAAACCTGCTACAGTTGCTTGATAGCCAGAACTTTGAATAATGTCTGCACCAGCCGCTAAGTAGGAAATATGTATTTTCTTAATGACATCCGGTTGATCCATAAGAACCTTGGCAGACCACAACTTATGTTGAAGATCACAGCCATAACGTTCTAATTCTGAACCTAACCCACCATCTAAAACGAGGGCGCCCTTCTTTTTAATTATATCTAAAAATGCTCTTCGTTTAGCCATCATATCACCTACTCTATACTTCCCCATACCATTTGGGGTTTACTAAACGTATTATAACAAATAATACGTTTAGGTACTATCTACAAACTATTTTAAATCTTCTGCTGGTGGCTCCTTACCAAACCATTTTTTATAAATCTCTGCATATTTACCATTTGATTTAATCTTAGCTAAACCATCGTTAACTTTATTGAGAAGCTCTGCATTCCCCTTCTTCACAGCAATACCAAGTGGTGCCGCATCATAGTCTTCTCCAGTGACTTTTGCGATACCTTTACCCTTCCCATTTACGTAATATTCGTTTACCGGCGTATCGTTGATAACTACATCGACGCCTTTATTTTGTAGTTCTAAAAAGGCATCAACGATAATATTGAACTGGCGTACATCTGCATTATGAATCTTGCTGGCAATTTCAGCACCCGTAGAACCAATAGATACACCAATGCGCTTGCCTTCTAGATCCTTAATGCTATTAATATTGGTATTATCGATATTAACAACGAGACCATTACCTGCAATATAGTATGGTTTACTAAAATCTACAGATTTTGCTCGTTCTTCAGAAATAGTCATATCTGAAATAGCAATGTCGATAGTATTACTTTGCAATGCAGGCAACAGTGCATCAAAGTTCAAGTTTTGAATATCCGCTTCAACGCCCTCTTCTTGAGCAATAGCATTGATAATATCGATATCAAAACCTGCTAACTTGCCACTATCTTTATCTTTAAAACCAAATGGTGCATAGGTCGCATCAGTACCAACGCGCCAAGTCTTTTGGCTACTACCTGTATTTCCACAGCCCGCAATAAATAGACTGCTAGCAATTGTAAAAGCTCCCAAAAGAGCCGCTATTTTCTTAAATTTCATAATTGTCCCTACTTAAACCTATTTACTTAGAAATAGGCGGTCTTTTTAATCAACTAATATATCTATACTTACATGATATGAACATAATAAAAATAATACCTTTAAAGGTATTATAATATTATGATAACATTCGATATAGTTGAGGTCAATTAATCCGACCATATCAATAGGTATTTTATTAACATAGCTTTAATCTATAACAAAAAAGAGATGCTAACGCATCTCTTTTTATATTATGAATAATTCTATCTAAAATAATCTAGCTATAAGAATATATCAGCTTATAAATCATCTGATTTAGCTGTAACTACTTTCTTGATTAAAGTAGTCTTATCAGCATTATCTTCTAATACAATACACTGATTAAATAATGTATTGTATTGATTATCTTGATGTACTATTATTTTTTTGAAATAGAGTCTATCAAAATATTCATCAGGATTTTTAGGTTTCAACTCATAATTATCAGATGTTTCAATAAACTTAAGCCCAAAAGAGTCTACAACCCCTTCGTACAATATCCTATGGTTTTTAAATACTTGTATATAACCTAATGGAATTCCATCAATAAATTCTCCAGCTAAAAGAGGTGCCCCTTTCTGATTACTATTATTAGCAATCAAAACCCCATATCCATCTGGTCGATCTTTATCTATCCCACCCCAATAATAATAATCAAATTTAGAATTATTATTAACTAATTCTAAGTGATATCCATCTCCATGATTAACCGAAACTTTATATAACTCTTTAATATCATTTATATTATCAGACTTTTCTAATGCTTCCAATGCCAATTTCCGCTCCTTTTGAAGTGGTAACTCATTATCATATGAATGAGTATACGGATTGTGTTTGATAGCCTCAGTAGCTTTACCATCAGCTACCTTATTAGTATTAGTATTAGTATTAGTTTCAGAGGAGCAGCCAGAAGATAACAAAGAAAATAGCAATATAATAAGGATATATTTGATACTCATACTACGCCCTCTTTTATAAACACATCAATGATAAAAGGTTATTATCTTCCATTATATGAAGGTCCCTTATACGAATTATATGAATCACGAAGGAGTTCACTCCTCAAAAGTTCTCCATCTTGTGAGTCTATATACCAGCTTCCATTTATCTTCAGCATAATAATATTTCCTCTAAAAACTTTTTGCTCTACCCCACTAGGAATTCTATCATTAGAATATAATAAATACTCAAAAGAAATAGCTGTATCAGAATAATTTTTTAAATCTAACCGCTTCAATTCTACTGACATAGTATTCTGATACCCTTGCTTCCAATCCCAAAAGTTACCTA
This sequence comes from Veillonella faecalis, assembly GCF_024677885.1. Lineage (NCBI taxonomy): Bacteria > Bacillati > Bacillota > Negativicutes > Veillonellales > Veillonellaceae > Veillonella > Veillonella faecalis. Next base: position 5,459 of record NZ_JALBWL010000004.1, on the reverse strand, counting down.
TAACATTTCTTTGATTATCAGAGAACATATTAAATGCATCATTATATTTTTGCTGATCAATAGATAAATAAAATTTCTCTATAGCATTCTGTGCCTGATCAATATTTTTTTGTTTTACCTTCTCTATACTTTCTAGTCTTATACGTTCTTGATTTTGTTCAATTTTTTGCTTTTCTATTTGTTCCCGTTCAGCACGTTCTTGTTCGGCCTTACTCTTCAGGCTTTTATCTTCTTTATTTCGATTTATATAATCTATAGTTGTATATTTTGTGTATTCGTCAGCGATATTAGATGCTATGGTCTCAACTTTACTAACTAATAAAGTCGAATTTATTAAAGGCTTATATACAATATTACAAACAACAAACAGAAGTAAAAAGCTCAAAATATATATTAGCTTATAGGTCGATACGGTCCAATTAGATCCCCAAAAGTTCTTTTTTCCCATTTCAATATAGCTTATACTTACTTCACTCTTTCTTAGTAAAGTAAAGAAAAGATATAAGGCTCCAAAAATAGGGAAAAGTAAATATAATAATTTAGTTTTATTCAAACCAATATCATTAAGCCTTCGACACAGTAAAGAAATTGATGGCACAATTGATACACCAATAAAAAGTGTAACAAATATAGTCAATACTTTTGATAGATTTACTGAAGGTATAATCAAAAATAGCCCCACACTTGTTATACTAAAAATAATTGTTAATACTACCGAGGTTTTAATATAGTCTACTAAACTTAACCTACCACTCCATTCTAAATATTTTATAGCAAAATTGTTTACAAATGTATTCCATATACTATCTTCATACATAGCAAATGGATACATTTTATTTTGTATTCGTTGATTTTGATCAAATGATTCCATTAATGTATTCTCTTATTAGTGCTTTATAATGCACCTCATATTTAAAACATTCTAAATATCAGCTAACATATATTACTATTATTGTGTTAAAAATAATTCCACATTAGCCTTTAATTTATAAATTTCATCAGTAGTCATACCATCAAAATTATTTCCAATAAACTTATCTTTTGCTTCATTAAGAGTTTTCTCTCTTATATCTGAGATGAACGGAGAAACATTATCTTTAATTTTATTACAAACAGCCTCTCTCATTGCTAAGATACTAGAGCTAATGAGACTGTTCAAAGAGTCTTTTTTCTTTTTATTTTCAGTAAATATTTTTAATGCTCCCACTGCCGCTCCAGCAAGCATTAATGGAGGCATGAATGCGCCTAATGCTCCTGCCAAAGATACATGTGCAGCAGCTGGACCTAATACAGCTGCATAAACTGATAAAGCTCCCCCTGCCGCCACAGCAGTCATCATAGAATCTTGCAATCCAGAAGATTCACCCACTGTACTATATAAAGAGGGTTTTTCTGTATATGTTTTAAAATTATCCTCAATAGACAGAGACATTGACTCCTCAAGTTCCTCATCTATACGTTCTAGAGCACTTTGCCAACTTTCATTTATATATATGTTCAATCTATCTATAAATTCTTTGATTTCTCTATTATCACCATTGCTAATAATCTTATCTAATTCATCTTTTACAGCCTTTTCTGTACTATTAGTTGATGTCATTCCCATAGAATTGACCTTATTCTTTAATGAAGATTCAGCATTTGCTAAAAACTCATTATATGCCCAATTAGAAATATAACTATTAATATCGCTCTTAAAAGACGAAGAAGCATAATCAATCTTTGCCCCCAGCTGTTCAAATAGCTCTAACTTTAGATTTATATTATCTAATACTTGTCTGTGGATAAGATTTAACTGTTTCTCTAATACTTGTACTGAATTTAATATAGATTCTGTTTGTACAACTTCAGACTGTTTTTCTATATTATTCTGTAAATAATCATATAAGGTTTTAAAACCTGATGAATCAATTTCAGCAGAAATATTATTTACAATTCCATGGTATGCTTTTTTTGCACTTATCGGAAAAACTCGTTTAAAGTATACTCCCATAGTATCATCAAGATAATCAACTAAATCTTGAGGATCACCATCAACTTCATCAATTCTATTAATAATAGCGATTATTGGTTTTCCCATATTAGATACAGTTCGTACATAATTATTAACATCAGTCTGTCCTAAATAATTACCATTAAATACCCATAAGACAACATCTACATCTTGGAAATATTCTATGGTTCTTTCTTCATTCTGTTGTGTGATAGTCCCCAAGCCTGGCGTATCAATAATATTCAAAGATTTTAACCCTGGCATATTACGCTTAACGACAACATCCTTACAGTTTTTAAAATACTCTTGATTATTTTGATACTTAATTAACTCATCAAATATTTCACTTACAGAACCAGGCTTACAAGTTCCATCAACAAAATTAATTACTGCACTTTCACTTGATGAGTATGAGATTTTCATAATAGAAGCCGTTGCTTCACTTACATTCGTTGGAGAAATTTCACCACCAGCAAAACAGTTTAGCAACGTTGATTTACCAGATTTAACCTCTCCAATAATTGCTAATCTTAAAGGAGTATTCACCTTATCAGCTAATATATCTAAAGATGATTTAATCTCTAAAGCTAAAGGATTTTGTATAGTATATAAAGGTGATGTTGTCGTTTTATTTATCGCTGATTCTATTGATGCTAAAAGTTCCATAATAACTCCTTATTATTACCACAGATTTTTACTAAGAATTATAAATCAAATCTCGAACTGATAAATCTCTCATTTCCCCCAGCTTGCAGTTCATCAGTTCTATTAATATAGCTTTAAATTCCTCTACATATACTGACGATCCATACATTTCTGAAAATGAGTTTTCCATATTACATTCTATACTTGTAATATATCCATCAATTTTATCGCCTAATTCACTAATAATATTTTTAATAATCTTTTCTAACTGTTGATAAAATTGATCTGTAATACGCTTACTTTTTTCTTCATTAAACATTCGATCTACGCCCCTGATGAAAGTATCAACAATACCTCCACCCGTATAATTAGATGCTATATTTGAGAAATCATCCCATTCATTATACTCAACAGCAAAATTAATATTAGATTCTACTGGATATAAATGTTTAAATTCGACAAATAAACTAATGGAATTTTTATAGTTTAGGAACTCCGAGAAATCCAAACAAAGCTCATTTACAATTCTTTGAATTCCCACTAAAACTTCATCAGGTTTAACAATATGTTCCTTTACAAAACTATTAAATTTCCTAGGTTCCATTCTCCATAATTCATCATTATATAAATCAGAAGTCATACGAACACGACTTACTTCTTTTTTAGCAAATTCCGTAAATTTATCAACCCACCTCATAAATCTATTCATCGTATCTTCTTCAAGTTCTTTTTGCAAAGTTAATCTTTTATCATTAACCTCTGATAAAGTTTCATATATATCATGTATTTTAGATTCGATGTCTGAATATACCAGTCCGGTATTTTTAATCTTTGCATTGATTTGTAATGCTAACGCATCAGAAAATAAAGTTCGATTTAAATGATTTAATAAATAATCAAATCTACTAGCCTCATATTCACTAATAGCATTTTTATAAGCTTCATCAGATAATGGTTTATTCTTTAAAACTTCTTGAGCATGTCGAGCTTGTCGTGCAGATATTGGAATAAATTCATTAAAAATATCACCATAAAACCTTTTTGCATCAGCAATAACACCATCAACAGTTTGTCCATTAGCAATAATATTATCTAGTCTATTAATTACAGCAATAATATTTTGTGGATTACCATACTCCTTTAATACACGTTCGATCTCTTTTTTATCTCCAGCACCAGCTATCCGATCACCTGGCAATACCCATATAATACCATCAGCTTTACTATAATATTCTTTTGCATTAGAAATAACCATGCCATCAATTTCTTGATTTAATCCAGGTGTATCAACTAGATTATAAGATTCTAGGAGTTTACTATTCTTAATAGGTGTAACCATTTCTATTACATCAGATCTATATAAATAATACTTTTGAAGTTCTTGAAGTTTCTCTTCTAATGCCTCGATGCTCAAACCACTATCTCTAGCTTCATCACGCTTAGCTCTTATTATTTTTTTAGATTCTCGAACCTTTAAATCTTCATTTTGCAAATATTCTAAGGCTTCTTCTTTTGAATATATTTTTTCTGAACCATCTTTAAACTTCAACTTAATTGATTCTGATTTTTCATAATTAGTAAAAACATCTATTTTCCAAGTTTCTGGACTTATACTTTCCTTAGCTACTTGTTTACCTGCAAGGGCATTAATGAGAGTAGACTTACCATTTTTACCGCTGCCCATAACAAATAGCATAAACTTATTATCTAATTCTTCGGCCAAAGATTTAATCTTAACTAAATTTTCTTGTATACTTTTTATTTCTGGCCCGAAAATCTTACTATCTCCATATTTATATTTAAGATTAGTATATTGAAATAGATATTCAAAATTTTTTACAAATGCTAAAATATATTGCTTAGTATGCTGTCGTGCACGTTCTCTATAAGCATCTTCAACATGAGAAAATAGTGTTTCTAACTTAGTGGCAGAGTTACTATACATATATTCACCTTAATTCATAAAGAAAAATAAAACAAACAATGTATTTAGTAACATTAATAATGCTATAGCGATATTTATTCGCATAGATAAATTGTTAAACATCTTCTGGTAGTCGCTACGATCCTCCTCTGATTGTTCCTGAATTTTACCAATCAATACATTCATTTCTGAAACAAACTTCTCAAAAGAAGTTTCCTGCTTGTTAATAAAATTGTTATAACTATCCTCTATACCACGAATAATTGTTTGCGTAGTTTTATATTCTTTATCCAAATTCTCTATGTATGCAAGATATTTAGAAAGTTGAACATTAGAGACTTCATTGAATTTTTTTGATTCTGCAATCAATTGAGAAATTAATGCATTTTCCTGTTCAATTGCTTCATTCCAACTATGTAAGTTCTTATAAAACTCAACTGTCGTTTTATTTGTCTCATTCTTGATATTTCTATATAAATCTTGACCATCTGATAAATTTGTTTCAATATTTTTAATAATATCATTTGCTACTTGAAGTTTTTTAATATGTGCTTCAAGTGATTTTAAAGTTGTATTTGTTATAACTTCATTAGTTACATCTTTAGTGACAAGTTTTATCACATCAATAAATTCTTCTTTTAGATTATTCCCCATTTTATCCACCTATAAAAATACACTATACTAATTTAGCTAATCATATCACTTTTATATATATAATCTTATAAAATTTCATTAATTTTTCATTAATATTTTCATTATATATTCATTTTTGTAAAAATCATAACCACCCGTAGAACGGGTGGTTTGCTCTGACCCTATAAGGGTCTTTCTCTAGTGGTGGCCCTCTAAAGAGGGCATTGAATGATCTGACAACCACTCTATTACCACTGGCTGCCC
>NZ_JALBWL010000003.1:0-277553 GCF_024677885.1 Veillonella faecalis | reverse complement strand
GTTTTCCCATATTTTTGACAAGAAAATCCACAATTTATACATCTTACCAGCATGATTATTCCCTCCACTTAGAACACGATTTTCTAAGAAGATATAACCTTATTGAAGCCAGTAAAATCAAGGATTTTGGGACTTTTTACCAACACATTTTGTCCACCCTCTAAGTTTATCAAAAGAACTTAAAATAGCGATGGAGCCAGTAATTTACTGGCTCCATCGCCTATAAAACCAACACGTTTTGTCCTATAACCCGCATTTTTAGTTGAATTATTATTACCATAATATTGTTAGTAAAATTAATAAAATAATGATAGAATTATGATATAAAAATCAAAAAGAGCTATAATTACATGTATTATAGCTCTTTTTCTTTTATCCCTAAGTATAGTGAATAAGGGAGAATTTTAGTTTCTGTTTTCATCATGATCGGATCCCTTAGTATTGATTTCGGCAGCGAGTTGCTCGCCAGGCGCAGAGGTTTCCTCTAGTGTAGGATACGAAGTGTCTTCTAAGTTAACCGTTTTTAATAATTTATCGATACCATCCGATTGGATGGATACCTCTTTGTTATACCATTCGCCGAACTCACGAATTACTTCTTCGTTACGGCGGAAATAGGTATACTGATCAATCTTGCGAGACTCTACGAGTTTCGCATTTTCTAAGATGCTCATAAATGTAGAGATGGAAGATTGAGATACACCACAGCGCTTTTGAATACTCTTAACACTTACACTGTTAGGGAAATCGATAAGAGTTTTAGTGTGTACTTGTACACCGAATTCTTTCTCTGGGTGCTTTAGCCACAATATAATATCTAACCGATGTGGATTTGATAATGCTTTCAAGATTCTTAACGGGTCCATATGGCCTCCTCTGGTAATTCCAAAATAATGAGTGCCTAACCTTGACCGTGGTCTTGCATTATGCGGTCGTATTATACGCGTGTTGCTCCGTATAGGGTTTTTCCTACTTTTATCATACGCTACTTTTCCTTTGAAAGCTAGATAAACTTATAAATTTCACGAATTGATGAATTTTGTTGCACCTATTTATAACAGAAAGTATGCAATAGTATAAACATATAATGAGTATATATACATCCTATAGACACATTTATAATATAAAATCGTAAAATATAGAATATATTCATTTTTTTATGGTAATTTTTAAAGGTATTTTAGTTCTTAATAGAGAAATATATATACTATATGAACTTATGTAAGTCTAAGCTTTGATTTAAAGGAGCTGAGTATATGGCAATTGATCGCAATGAAACATTTGACGTTATCGTTGTTGGTGCAGGGCCAGCGGGTTCTGCGGCGGCGTTACGCCTCGCAGAACAGCGAGTAAAGGTTTTGCTCATTGAACGCGGTACCGCACCAGGCGCTAAAAATATGATGGGTGGACGTATCTATACGCATTCTTTAGAACGGTTAGTACCGGACTTTAGAGACCGTGCCCCATTGGAACGTAAGGTAACAAAAGAACGTATTTCTATTGGCAATGGCAATGAAATGACGACTATTGAGTACAGCTACGAAGATGGTCAACCGAATGAAGAGTCCTACGTAGTATTACGTGCTAAATTCGATAAATGGCTCGCTGAAGAGGCTGAGAAAAAAGGGGCTCTTCTCGTATCCAATGTACAAGTAACAGACCTCATTACTGAAGGAGAAGGCAAAAAGCAACGCGTTGTAGGTGTTCGGTGCCACGATGATGAAGTGTATGCAAAACTCGTTATCATCGCAGAAGGCTCCAATACATTATTATTAGAAAAAACTGGCCTCACAGCGCCTACCGATCCAAGTACAATGGCAGTAGGTGTAAAAGAGGTATACAAACTTAAGAAAGAAGATCTTGAAAATCGCCTCATGCTGTCTGGTGATGATGGTATGGCATGGCTCACTTTAGGCGATATGACCTCTGGCTTATTAGGCGGTGGTTTTATTTACACAAATAAAGATAGCCTTTCTGTAGGTATGGTTGTAGGCCTTGAAGATATTGGCAAAGCCGATCGTTCTGTAGACGATATGCTGTCAGCTTTCACAAGCCATCCAAGAATTGCACCATTATTGAAAAATGGCCAATTGAAAGAGCATAGTGCTCATCTCGTACCAGAAGGTGGCTATAAATCTATGCCTGAGTTGGGCGGTAATGGGTATGTTATCGTCGGTGATGCGGCACGTATGTGTATGAATCTTGGCTATACTATTCGTGGTATGGACCTTGCCATCGAGTCCGGTATGTGTGCAGCAGATGCGGTTAACGTAGCCTTGCGCGACGAAAATATGGACCGTGTGGCTAAGTTGTATGAACGTCAAATCAAGGCTTCTTGGTTGCTGAAGGATTTGAAGCGTTACAAGAATATGCCTAAATTCCTTGCTACACATCCACGTATTTTCAATGAATACCCAGCATTTGTTAACAATTTGATGCGCGACGTATTCACTGTAAATGGTGATGGTGCAGTGCCAATGATGAAAAAAATTATGCGCCGTGTCGGAGACATTGGCTTATTTACCTTGATTCGTGATGTTTGGAAAGGGGTGCGTTCCCTATGAAATTAGAAGAGCGTTTGGGCACCAATAAATATTATGTAGATGAAACGTCTCCTCATATCTTGGTGGATGGCGCTGGTTTTAGCCTTGAAGAGAAAATGAAACTCGTAAACGGCTGTCCTGCCGGTCTATATACATTGCAAGAGAATGGCGATTTAGCCTTTGATTTTGCTGGTTGCTTAGAGTGCGGTACATGCCGCGTTCTTTGTGGTGAAACAATCGTAAAAACATGGAAATATCCGCGTAACGCTAAGGGCGTAGAATTTAGACAGGGGTGAGTGTATGGAGTTATTAGTATGTATCAAACAGGTTCCAGATACATCTGAGATTAAGCTGGATCCGGAAACAAATAATCTCATCCGCACAGGCTTGCCTAGCATTGTAAACCCTGACGATATGCATGCGTTAGAGGCGGCTCTTGCGGTGAAAGACCAATATGAAGGTAGTCGTGTAACCGTTCTATCCATGGGCCCTCCACAGGCTGAGGCAGCTCTTCGTGAGTGTTTATCCCTCGGCGCCGATGATGCAGTACTCGTTACAGACCGCGCGTTCGGTGGTGCCGATACATTGGCTACTAGCTATACCATTGCGTCTGCTATCCGTCATATTCAACGGACTATGAACCGTCAATTCCAAATTATCTTCTGCGGTAAGCAGGCTATCGATGGCGATACGGCACAAGTAGGTCCTCAAATTGCAGAGGAACTCGGTATGGCACAAGCTACCTATGCTTGTGAACTATCCGTTGATCAAGCTGCGCAAAAAGCAGTTGTGAAACGACAACATGAAAATGGCTATGAAATCGTAGAGGTTCCATTACCATTGCTTGTAACGGCTACAGCTGAGCTCAACGAGCCACGCCAACCAGGCCTTTGGAGCTCTATTTATGCAAAACGTTACACTATTACTCACATTACATTGCGCGATATGCCGCATATTGATGAAAGCCGTATCGGCCTTAATGGCTCTCCTACGCGTGTGCGCAAGGTGTACCAACCACCTCTCCGCGGCAAGGTAGAAATGTTGCCATCCATAGAGGAAGGGGCTAAAAAGGTTCTCGAATTGGCATACCATATTAAGCCAGAAAAATTTGCTCATCTATTAGTGCCAAATGATGCACCTGTTGAGGTGGCTGAGGATAATGATGAGGGTGTAGATGTAAAAGATCCTGTGCAACGGGCTGCGTCTGTTGAAAGCGTATCCCCTAGTGAATTTAAGGCGGTAGCAGCTGCTAAAGGTGATGAAGGTTCTAAAGGAGGTGACCGGTAATGGCCGTAACAAATTTTGATGAATATAGAGACGTCTTTGTTGTAGCCGATACCATCGATGACGTGGTACATCCGGTTACGTATGAACTGATCGGTCAAGCTCGCCGCATTGCTAAGGAATTGGGCCAACTCGTTCAAGTTATGCTCCTTGGTGAGCATGTGCAAACCGAAGCAGAGGAACTGGTAGCACATGGTGCCGATATTGTTCACGTTTTTGAAAGCCCCCTTTTGAAATACTATACAACGGATGGCTACACTAAGGTATTAACAGACTTCTTTAAAGATCATAAGCCTAATATCCTCTTGATTGGTGCCACTAACAATGGTCGTGACTTGGCGCCTCGCATGTCTGGTCGCATGCAAAACGGCGTTGTTGCAGACTGTACGATCTTGACAGTAGATACGAATGAAGGCCTTGTTGAATGGACACGTCCTGCCTTGGGCGGCAATATTTTGGCGGAAATCATTTCTCCAAACCATCGTCCTCAAATGGGTTCTGTACGTCCTAACGTATTTAAAAAACCTGAACGTATTGCAGATAGCTGGGGTCGCATCCAAATTGAGCAATTCGACCTCAAGCCTGAAGACATTCGCATGAAACGCCTCGACTTCATTCCATTCAGTAAAGATGGTTACAATATCCAAGAGGCAGATATCATTGTAGCTGGTGGTCGTGGTATGGGCTCTAAAGAAAACTTCGATAAACTTTACGAACTAGCCGATGCTATCGGTGGCGTAGTAGGCGCTACACGTCCACTCGTTGAAAAAGGCTGGATTGAATTGCCATACCAAGTAGGCCAAACAGGTAAAACTGTAAGCCCTAAACTATACTTGGCATTCGGTATCTCCGGCGCTATCCAACACGTGAGCGGCATCTCCGGTGCTGATACAATCGTGGCTATCAACAACGATCCAAACGCAGAAATCTTCCAACACGCTAACTATGGCATCGTGGGGGATTGCATGGAAGTGTTAAATGATATGTTGGCGCATCTGAAATAAAGAGCTGTAATATTTGAGCTCTCCTCGTCAAACTTAATAAAACAATAGGGATACCTATCCTCAGCCTTCATGGGTACGCGTAGCGCCCAAGGCGGCTTCGAATAGGTATCCCTATTTGCTTTCTAGCTGTGGTAGAGCTCAAATATTTTTGTCTTACATACAGATGCGCCAGCATATTATTCTAGGGAATAGTAGAAGGCGCCAATGTATACACTATTTTTATCGTTTATAGGTGGTAGGGTAGCGTTTTTTGATTTTTATAATGGTATAATTAACTTATTAGAATAGAACGGATTGATAATGAGGAGGCTTTTATGGCTCGTAATATTTTTGTTACTGGTGCAACGTCTGGTATCGGTCTTTGTATTGCTGAGGCTTATGCCAAGCATGGCGATAATGTGTTGATTTCTGGTCGTCGTGCTGAGTTATTGGGCGAGGTACAGGCTCGTCTGTCTAAGGAATATGGCGTGCGTGTTGAGACTTTAGTTCTTGATGTGCGTAGTCGAGAGGATGTTGAAAGCAAGGTTCCTGCTGCTATCGAGGCTTTTGGTGGCGTCGATGTGCTCGTTAATAATGCGGGTCTTGCACAAGGGCTTGATCCTTTCCAAGATAGTGCTGTTGATGATGCGGTGACTATGATTGATACCAATGTGAAAGGTCTTTTATATGTAACAAAAGCAGTACTACCTTTTATGATTGATAAAAATGAAGGTCATATTGTAAATATGGGTTCTACTGCAGGCATTTATGCATATCCTAATGGCGCAGTGTACTGCGCTACAAAGGCAGCTGTTAAGACATTAAGCGATGGCATCCGCATGGATACCATAGCTACAGATATTAAGGTTACTACCATTCAACCAGGCATCGTAGAAACTCCATTTAGTGAAGTACGTTTCCACGGTGATGCGGAACGAGCTAAATCTGTGTACGCTGGTATTGAGGCTGTTCAACCAGAGGATGTGGCCGATGTTGTACTATATGTAACAAACCAACCTAAACGCTTGCAAATCTCTGATGTAACCATCATGGCGAACCAACAAGCGGCAGGCTTTATGGTACATAAGAAATAACAGGCTAAATACTAAGCTTGTTAAAATGATATAGGCAGCATTTATTACTTGAAATCCTATATCATTTAGGATACACTTATTAAGCATATTTTAATAAATATAATTTTACAAAACTTGTTTTTGGAGATTGTTGTTATGACAACAAAGATAAAGACATTACTAGTGGCTTCTTTAGCATGTGTAGCTATTGGTTCCTATAGCATTACTAGTGCTCATGATCCATCTGTTGGAGATCGTTCTGTGCCTATGACTGGTGGAATCTCAGTTGAAACTACGGAACCAAATTTTATTATGCCGAGTCCTATACATGTGTTCACCACAGTTAAAGAAGCGACGGAATATATGAATATTACACCACAGATGCCAAAGGTGTTACCTGTAGGCTTTAATATTCAATCTGTCATCACTGTAGAGAAAGATATATTACAAGTTGTGTATGTCTACAAATCTGGTACGGAGCCATATTATAATCAAGATGGAGGCGCATATATTATATATCGTTCATCTAAGTTAACTGGTGATATCAGCGGTGACCATAAAATTTATAAGGTGATAGAACTAGAACGTGTAGACGGTATGAAGGTTACTTTCAAAGGCAATGACAAAATGGTCTATCTTGCATCGTGGATAAAAGATGGACAAAATCATTCTTTAGATTTTTATCGCCCCGTTACACGAGATGTGGCGAAGGCTATTATCCATAATATTGTTGAAGAAAAATCACATACAAAATAAATGTGTTTTTAATAATTTTTATGTTACGCGAAGGGAGATTATACCCATGGTCAAAAAATTTGTATTACTAGCAGTTGCGTGTGCTTGTGTAGGTTCTTATACTGTTGCTGGTGCACAAGGTACTTTAGATGTAAAACCAGATCCAGCTAAACCTGTAGTTGCAGAACAGGCATCTCCAATGGTTGGTATGCCAAGCCCAATTCATGAATTTGCTACTATTGATGAAGCTGCTAAATACATGAATATTATGCCTCATCTACCTAAAGTATTACCTGTAGGCTATAATATTGAGTCTGTAAGCACAATCAATAAAGATGTTTTGCAAGTTGTGTATATTTACCAAGCTGGTGAAGATTCTACTCGCAATCAAGCAGCAGGCAAACGTATTGTGTATCGTGTAGGTACTACAAAAGGTGATATCAGTGGTAATCATAAGGATTATCGCGTTACAGCTACAGAAAAGGTAAACGGTACAAAGGTTACTTTCAAAGGTGGCGAAAAAATGGTATATCTCGCTGGTTGGACAAAAGATGGTCAAAACCATGCGATGTACTTTGAACGCCCTGTAAATCGCGACATGGCAAAAGCGATCATTGCTAACACTGTAGCACCTACAGCACATACAGCATATACAAAATAATATAACAGTCCAGCCTAGTGGGATAGGCATGCGAGCTGTGGTGAAGCACTCGCATGGACACTGTAAGGGTTATATAAGAAGCGGCTCCTCTCATGAGGGGCCGTTTTAGTTATTGTCTTTAGACTGGTTCGCGACGTAGTCGCGAATCATTAAACCACCCGCTATGCGGGTGCGGCAACGAAAGTTATACAAAAAAATCACCTTGCTTAAGTATAATGTAGGTGTTCAAGCCGCATTATATGCAAAAGAAAGGTGATTTTATATGGCAACAAAGACACAGAGCCTTGCGCACACAAAATGGTTATGCAAATACCACATAGTATTTACACCTAAGTATAGACGTAAAGTTATATATAATCAATACAGAAATAGTTTACGTGAAATATTGAGACGTTTATGTGAATATAAGGGCGTCAAGATAATAGAGGGGGAGCTTATGGCTGATCATGTGCATATGCTAGTATTAATCCCACCTAAAATATCAGTATCATCTTTTATGGGATACTTAAAAGGGAAAAGTGCACTAATGATGTTCGATAAACACGCAAACTTAAAGTATAAATTTGGAAATAGACACTTTTGGTCCGAGGGGTATTATGTTAGTACGGTAGGTTTAAATGAGGCTACAGTAAAGAAATATATACGTGAGCAAGAGTTACATGACCAAATGAAAGATAAACTTAGTGTAAAAGAATATGAGGACCCTTTTAAGGGTAGCAAGTAATACACATCCCCTTTAAGGGGAACGTTACGAGTCAATGGCTATGCGGCTTGAACGTAGTGAAAGCCAGCGCCTTTAGACGCTGGCCTAGTACTACGGGCTTATAGCCCGTGAGCAAACCACCCGTTTTACGGGTGGTTCTGATTTTGGTATGCAAAAATTTTATAATGAAAATCATTCTGATATAGCTATACGGATATATAAAAATGAGAATAAATGTTATAATATAAATACGACTATTTTGTGATAAAGAAGGCAGGTGATGTGTTGTATCGATTAATATTGCAGCGTTTAGCAAGTATTTTAGGTATTTTATTGGTGGTTACTATCGGTACATTTGTATTGATAAAATTATCTCCTATCGACCCTGTGTCGATGAAGTTTAATCTTTTAGGGGCTACTCCTGATCCAGTTGTGGTTGCACAGATACGAGAGCAGTTAGGGCTCAATGATCCTTGGTGGCAGCAATACTTACGTTGGTTAGGTCAAATCGTACAAGGAGACTTTGGTGAGTCTATTCTGTACGCTTTGCCAGTGGCTACGATTTTAGGTGGTGCCTTACCGAATACATTAGGTCTTGTATCGCTAGCACTTGTTATAGGTATCGCTGTAACTATCCCTCTTGGCATATTAGCTGCAAAATATCAGGATTCCTGGGTGGATCATGGTATCCGTTTAGTTACGTTTTTAGCTTTAGCTATCCCAAGCTTTTGGGTAGGCCTACTGCTATTGTATCTATTTGGTGTCAAATTACAGCTCGTATCTGTGACGAATACAAAGGGCTTTGCTGCCTATGTATTGCCAGCTGTAACCCTAGCCTTATGGCTATGCGGCTTGTATATTCGTCGTTTGCGCAATGCCATTTTAGAAGTATCTCGGCAGCCTTTTGTGCAAGGGGCTCGCGCTTTGGGGCTACCTGAGTGGATGGTGTATACCCGTTATATCTTCCCTCATGTAGGCCTTATGTTATTGCCCATGATGGGAGTAACGATGGGTGCCATGTTAGGTGGGTCTGCCGTTATTGAAATGGTATTCGCCATTAAAGGCTTTGGTTACATGATGGTGCAAGGCATTGTGGCTCGCGATTATGTTTTGATGCAAGGCTACATTATTTGGATTACTATGGTGTTTATCGTGATTAATATTATCATTGATGTTTTGAGTTTTTGGCTAAATCCGAAACGAAGAGCCGCCATAAAAGGAGGTTCTTATGAGTAGACAAAAGCCGTATACCTTATATGTTATGTTATGTTTGGCTGCTCTTTGGATTATATTTTTCCTATGTGCACCCTATATAGCACCATTTGATCCGGAGATGACTAGTGTGGCAGATCGCTTACAAGACATAAGCAGTACTCACTTATTAGGTACTGATCAGTTAGGGCGAGATGTTTGGTCTCGCATCCTCTATGGCGGTAAAGCTTCGTTAGGCATTGCTTTCACCATTATCGGTATCAGCGGTGCTATCGGCATCGTTATTGGCGGATTGGCAGGATTCTCTACACCGCGTATCGACCGTTGGTTATCTCGCTTAATTGATTTGGTACTAGGATTCCCGAATATGGTTATTGCCATTGCTTTCATCGGTATTATGGGGCCGAGCATCACGAATGTCATCCTGTCCCTGTGCATTACTAAATGGGCGGAATATGCGCGTATCACTAGAGGCCTCGTACAGATTGAACGCCATGCGGAGTATATTACCTTTGCTCGCATGTCGGGTGCTTCGAACCTACGAATCCTGAGTCGATATATTTTGCCGAATGTATTGCCGCCGTTGTTGATTGTTATTATTCAACATCTAGGGGAGACTATCATCTTGGTAGCCAGTTTCTCACTCATCGGCATCGGTGTACAACCGCCGGATCCGGAGTGGGGCGCTATCTTGTTGAGCTCCCGAGATTTTCTACAAACTGCGCCATGGCTGTTAATTTACCCAGGGTTCGCAATTTTTATTACTGTTGTTTTATTTAACTATATTGGCGATGCGTTGCGCGATGCTCTCGATGTATCTCGCTAACCGCGATGTGTATAGAGTTTTATGGTGAAAGCCTCTTTCACAGAGGCGATGTTCAAAAAAGGAGAAGTTATGAAACGTTGGTTATTAGTGTGTCTAACTATGCTGAGCATGGTAGCTCTCTTGGTTGGTTGCGGAAGTGATACGGCTAAACAAGACAAACAAGGGAAGCATATGAATGTTGGCTTATATTGGTTTGGTGAAACATTAGATCCAACTCACGAGTGGGATGCGTGGACATTGACGCGTATCGGTGCTGGTGAAACATTGGCAACGGTAACACCAGATATGAAATTTACTCCACAATTAGCAGACTCTTGGGAAAATGTGGACCCTACAACATGGAAATTCCACATCCGTGAAAATGTAAAATTCCATAATGGTACTCCAATGACGCCACAAAAGGTTAAAGAGTCTATCGAGTACACAATGAAACAAAGTGCTCGTTCCGCGAAAGCTGTTAAAATCGAGTCCATCACAGTAGATGGTCAAAACTTGATTATTAAAACGACAGAACCTAATGGTTCCTTGTTATCTAGCTTAACTGAACCAGCGTTCGTTATCATGGACACTGCAGACCTTAAAGACGTAGCATCTAAACCAGTTCTTACAGGTCCTTATAAAATCACTGCTTTCACAAAAGGTGAAACAATCGAACTTGCTGCCTTCGCAGATTACTGGGGTGGCAAACCAGGTCTTGATACTGTAACAGTAAAAGATATCGAAGATAACAACAAACGCGCTATGGCGTTACAATCTAAAGACGTTGATGTAATCCAAAAAGTGGACTCTGCTAACCGCAGCTTGTTCAAAGATGGCTTCAATATTCAAGACGTTGCAGGCGTTCGTGTGCTCATGTTGAAATTGAACCATACTGAATTATCTCCATTACATGACAAAGCTGTACGTTCCGCTATTGCTCATATTATTAACTACGATTCTATGGCGAAAATCATTGGTAACAGTTCTACACCAGGTGCGGCTCCATTCCCACCATCTGCTAATTTAGGTTTTGATTCTATCGCTAATAAACCGATGACAGATGTAGCTAAAGCTGACCAACTTTTGACTCAAGCTGGCTATGCTAAAAATGCAAACGGTATCTATGCTAAAGATGGTAAAGAATTGGCTCTAACTCTTGCTATTTGGGGTAAAGACACAAGCTTGTACGAAGAAATTCAACAAGAATTGAAACAAGCTGGCATTGCAGTAACTCTTAAAAAATTACAAGGCGCTGGTGAAGTAGATACACTTGGTACAGATGGCTTTGATATGGTAGAACGTGCTGTAGTTACTATGTCTACAAATGACCCGTACTGGTACCTCAGCTTGTTCTACAAAACTGGTGCTAAAGCAAACGTTGGTGCTTACTCCAACCCTCAAGTAGACGCATTAATCGATCAATTGTCCGTAACATTTGACCAAAATGAACGAGCTAACGAAGCTAAACAAGTGCAACAATTGCTAGTTGATGACGTAGCAGATATCTACTTGATGTATCCAAGTGCAACTGTTGTATCCACTACAAAAGTTAAAAATGTACCAGTACATCCAATTGATTACTACTTATTAACAAAGGATTCTACTATTGAATAAATCTGATTGTATCGTATTTGATAAGGTTACAATTTCATATGGTACGGAAGAGGCGGTACGCGATGTATCCTTCTCCGTGCCCACTGGTGAGGTCTTTGCCATCGTTGGTGAAAGTGGCTCTGGTAAATCTACGTTAGTTCGTGCCGCCTTTGGCATGTTGAAACAAGCTAGTATTAGTGGTCAAATCCTTTTAAATGGTACAGATGTTTCTACCTTGAAGGCTAGTGATTGGCGACAATTGCGGGGCACCAAGATTTCTATGATCTTTCAAAATCCTAGCGCCTATCTAAATCCAAATCGCACCGTAGAAAATCACTTCAAGGATTTATTCCGTGCTCATGGTGAAAGCTATGAAATAGCTCGCGTCATCGACATGTTGAAGTTAGTTCATCTCACTGATGGCGAGCGTATCTTGCAGTCCTATCCATTTCAATTGAGCGGTGGTATGCAACAGCGGTTGGCAATAGCTTTGAGCCTTATCTTGAGGCCTAGCATCGTGTTTGCCGATGAACCAACTAGTGCCTTAGATATGCTCGTGCAAGCCTCTGTGCTAGACCTTTTAAAAGAGGTAACACAAGCTCTTGGAGCAACGGTGATTATCGTAACCCATAATATCAAGTCGGCCGCACAAATTGCCAATAGTATTGGCGTTATGAATAAGGGACAGCTCGTTGAAGTAGGCTCCACCGAAGAGGTTATGGCATGCCCAAAAGATGAGTATACTCGTATTTTGTTAGATTCTGTAATGAAAGTGGTGTAGTATGATTCAACTCGAGAATATCTGTAAACAATATACAAACCACAATCATACGATTCGTGCTGTTGATGATGTATCTTTTTCTGTAGCGGAGAATGAACGGGTAGGTATTGCCGGTGGTAGTGGTTCTGGTAAAAGTACATTGCTTAGGATGATTGCCATGCTAGAAAAACCTACATCTGGCACCTTGCGACTCTTTGGTGAGGATATCCATTCCATTCAAAATCATACAGAAATATATCGCTCTATGCAGATGATGTTCCAAAATCCCTTGGCGGTGATTCCGCCTAGAATGAACTTAGAAGCATTTCTCTTAGAGCCGTATATCAACTATGGGCTTATGGATATAGCCGCTGCAAAGGAAGATATCAGCAAATGGATGCAACGAGTAGACTTGCCAGAAAATACGGTGTATAAATACCCTCACGAAGTCAGCGGTGGTCAGCTACAACGTGTCGTATTGGCACGGATCATGTTGATGAACCCAAAGCTAGTACTCTTTGACGAACCTACATCAGCCCTTGATGCGGTGAATCAAAAGCTGGTACTAGATTTATTACAAAAACTTCACAGGGAACAATCCTTCGGCTACGTATTCGTCAGCCATGACATCGGACTCTTACAAGCCGTAACAGACCGGATCATCGTTATGAAAGATGGGCAAATCGTAGAAAACATCGAATCAAAACGACTTAAAGAAGCGGTACACCCATATACAAAAGCACTTGTGGAAGCAAGTTTATAAAGAAAAGCCCCTGTTTGGATATGCTATTTTTACTGGAGAACCAGTAAAGGTGGTACATATCAATCAGGGGCTTTTATTTATAAAACATATGATATAACGATAAATTGACATATCGCGAAATTACGATATAATTCAGTCATCAGCTAGATGTATATCGTATAAAATTCCTATAGTAATAGGAGAAAGAGGCTATAATGGCACAACATAACTTAACAGATACAATTACATTCCGTCGTGGCTTAACGATTCCTAACCGCATTGCCTTGGCTCCGATGCAAAGTCAATCTGCATTAGAGGGTGGCTATGCAAGTAATGATACAATCCGTTATTACAATCATCGTTCTAAGGCCGCAGGCCTATTGATCACTGAGTTCCATTATGTTAGTGAAAGTGGTGGCCCAGCGTACATGCCTGGCTATCCATCTCAAATGGGCATTTACTCTGATATTCACTTAGAGGGAGCAAAGAAGATTGCACAAGCTTTAAAGAAAGACGGCAATAAAGCGGTTATGCAAATCCATCACGGTGGTCGCATGGCGATTGGTCGCTTTATCAATCATCAAGACGTAGTAGCGCCTAGCGATTTACAACGTAAGTTCCCTGTTCGTGCTCTTACTGAAAGTGAAATTAAAGAGATCATTGCAGACTTTGGTCGCGCTACAAAACGAGCTATTGAAGCGGGCTTTGATGGCGTAGAAATCCACGGTGCTAACCACTATTTATTGCAACAATTCTTCTCTGTATTAACAAACCATCGTACAGATAAATGGGGCGGCTCTTTAGAAAATCGCATGCGTTTCCCATTAGCCGTTGTGCGTGAAGTAAAACGCGTTGTAGCAGAAGTGGGCGCACAAAACTTTATCATTGGCTATCGTTTGAGCCCAGAAGAAATCCACGGTACAGATATTGGTTATACTTACAAAGAATCCCTTCAACTCGTAGAGGCTATTGTAAAAGAAGAGTTAGATTACATCCACTTATCCTTATGGGGTGGCTATGACTCCAAACCAGAAGGTGCAGATCAATCCTTTGGCTCTCTATTCAAAGCTGTTCTAGATGATGAAACAAAACTTATCATTGTAGGCAACATCTTCAGTGAAGAAGCAGCTCGTGATGCGGTAGAAAACTACACTGACATCATCGCAGTAGGCCGTGGTACTTTGGTAGATCCTGAATTTGGTCATAAAATCATGACTGGTAAAGGCGATACCATCGTTCACGAAGTAACACCGGAACATGTTCCACACATGCACCTAACACCAGGCCTATTTGAAGCCTTCACACGTACCGACTCCTTGGGCTTGCCACCATTACCAGGTGCAGAATCCATCTACGACCAACATAGAGGCACCTACGATAACCATCCACTAGCAATTCCATATGCGGAACAATAAATAGCAAATATCAACTAAATTAGTAAATAATTTAGTTAATAACTTCGTAAAATACATACAAATTGTTGAGTAAAATTTTTAGTTAAATAATCGAATCACAATACATAAAACTATACACCCATAAATAACTTGTGAAGGCAAGTTTGTAAATGAAAGGGGCTGTAATAGAATGCGGTTTTATTGCATTCTATTACAGCCCCTTTGGTATAGATGTAAAACTTTCATATAATGTATCCTTGTTCGTGGCTCTTAATGAACGCGTAGGTATTGCTGGAGGTAGTGGTTCTGGTAAAAGTACGCTGCTTAGGTTGATTGCCTTATTGGATGAGCCTACTTCTGGTAATCTGTGGCTCTTTAGTAAAGACGTAATATCCATTCAAAACTATACAGAAATATATCGCTCAATACAGATAATCTTCCAAAACCCTTTGCGTGATTCCACCGGGGATGAACTTAGAAGCATTTCTCTTAGAGTGGTATATCAACTATGGACTCATAGATATGGAGGCAGCAAAGAATGATATCCGCAAATGGATGCAACGGGTAGACTTAACGGAAAATACGATTCAGCGCCCCATAGCATAGTCAACTACAACGTGTCGTACTGGCACGGATTATGCTGATGAATCCTAAACTAGTACTCTTTGACAAACCTACATCAGCCCTTGATGCGGTGAACCAAAAGTTGGTGCTAGACCTATTATAACAACTACATATAGAACAACCCTTCGGCTATGTGTATGTCAGCCATGATATCGGACTATTACAAGCCGTAACAGACCGAATCAGCGTTATAAAAGAAGGACAAATCGTAGAGATTATCGAAGCAAAACAACTAAAAGAAGCAATACATCCATATGCACAAACGCTAGCTAGTGCTGGAGAATAAAGAAAACCCCTGCTATACAAGAGTTTTGGTATATTTTTGTATATAACATTTTGATATTATATTATATGTGAAGAAAATTACTTATATTGAATAGTATTATACTTATGAGTTTCTTATAAATTTGGAGGTATTTATGATTGAGAATGTTAAAGTTTTGATTTATTTAATTAGAAAACGAACTGACCTATTTACAAAGTGTTTGTCTGTACTCTTTATATTCAGTCTATTTTCTAACTATTTATATGACACTTATAATGTTAATATTGTAGATGCTCAATTTATACTATCTCAAAAAATACAAATTATATTACAAAAAATAGAACTCATATTTTATTGGTTAATACCTTTTGTATACTTTATTCCTTTAGGCTTTCTTTTCCTTTGGAGTATAGGCTTAGTAATGGGAGAATTGTTAAAGTATTTTAAAGATAAATATGATATTAGTTTTTTAGATATGCCAAATCAGTGTAAATTTTTATGTATTCAAAGTTTATATTTATTTTTTGTTGGACTCTTAGTTAGCTTCTATATAGGTGGATTGTATTATATTTTAGCTACATTTAATCATATAGGACAATTAATATCTACTGAGGTTTATATGTCATCACTTAATAGTCTTAATCCTATAAAAGATGTAATTTCTATTAGTACTCATTTAGTGAATATGACACATAAAGGATGGATTGAAACATCGTTAAAAATTAACAGTTTTATAGCCTTTGGACTATGTATATTCTGGTGCTATATAAGTTCTTACTTAACTAGGAAAGAAGCGTTAAATTCCCTTAGGCGAGAAGTAAAAAAGAGAATTGATAAAAATGTATATTAAACAGAAAAGGCAACCTCTTATTGAAGGTTGCTTTTTCTACTTAATATTGTATGCATTTAATTTAACAATTGTATTAACTATATTATTTAATTTCTGCTTTCAAATCGATAATATTTTTAGCGGCTACACAACCAGGACAGTCACAGAATTCTGCGCCTTCTGCTTTGATGTCTTTAGCGTGTTGTAATAGGTTAGCTGCGCCTTCTTCGCCAAGGATTTGTGTAGCAAGTTCAGAGCCTGCAAAGCCGATTGTTTCATCGATAAGTGCAATGTTTTGTTCTGCTACGGATACGAGTTGTTTTGTAAGTTCTTCTTGTTTAGGTGTACCTTCTGCATTAATCCAAGATTGAGCGAATTCCTTTACTGCTTCATTGCTTGTAGGTGCATCTAATAAAGCTTGTACGAGTTGTGTTAATTGTGTATGTGTCATGATGATCTCCTTTTATAAACTACTAACTATAGGTTTGAGATGATGCTTGATTTAGTATCATATGAGCATCTGTTTCTTTTGTTGAGTTCATTATAGCACTTACAATAATTTTGGATAGTAGAATGATTTACGATAGATACTATCAAATGTGATAGATTTATGATAATAGCTGTTTCAAATTTTAGTGATATAATTTACTTGATATATATAGTTTGTTTATAGGGGAATATATCATGAAAAAGGTTGTATATGCATTAGCTACGCTAGCTTTTATAGGTTCCATTAATGTTGTGTTCGCAGATGATTTGATGAGATTCCGTCTTAATGGTAATTCTATTTATGATCAGCCCTATGGTGACAGAAATGAGTTTCCATGTCCTGACAGACTCGGTAGTTGTACTATGACGGATAGCGATTATAGAAGCACTCGTAAAGGTCAGTCTCTAGAGGTGTTTGATACTGTATATGAGGCTAAGCAACATTTGAACTTTAAGCCACAGTTGCCAAGTGGTTTAGAGGGATTACGTCCCGTACATGTATCTATTGTGGATCATAATGTACTACAAGTCGTGTATGCCTATCATGAGCTTTTAAAAGGAACATATTTTGACCGTGTAGATGATATGCCTCAGTATATTAAGTATCGCGTATCGACAGTATCGGGTAATATCGCAGGTGACTATAAGGATTATGTGCCTCAGAAAACTGATGTTATCAATGGTATGACGGTAACCTATCGAATGGTAGATGACGCCGTTTACTTAGCATCTTGGGAACATGTGGGGCAGAATCATGTGTTCTTATTTAATGCCCCAGTTTCTATTGAGCGGGCTAGAGAAATGATTAACAGTGTAGGTACTAATTAAGTTTATTACTGTACTATCTTCTTAAGCCTGATTAGTTTATAATATACATATAAAGAGAGCCCATTAACGTGATTAGGGCGTTATGCTCATCTAAAACTGAACAAAATTATGATGACGCCTAACGTGTTAGAGGACTGCACTCCTCTATACGTTAGGCGTTTATCGTTGTACTACTTAACTAGTGCAATGATAGTGACTACTGATAACAGAACTATGATAATTACATAGGTAACTTCATGATTTGTCATAGTATCACCTCCTCGCGGAGATGAACCTAACTCACGTCAACGGACTCTCTTCGTAATAAGTATAGCAAAATACTCTTTACACAAATAGCGATATACAGTCCTCTTTGGTGTGCTTCATATTAAAAATAACGGAGTTTTTATGAACCTAAAAAATTACAAGATTTCAACATTGCCATATATAGAAAATGCTAGCAATGAGATAATGGAAAAGTACAATATAAAAGTGCAATATGAAACGGAACCGCCTCATGGAGATGCTATATATTCTATTTCTATAAAGGGGAAAGTATTACCATTTTGGATTTATGGTAGAGATGTTACTTTCATAGGTAATAGCATGGTTATGGTCGAGTCTGTAAGATGCAAAACCTGGGATCCCATAGAAACTATGTTTATTGATTTAGAGAATGAAGTGTACGCAGGTTTAAAGGAATGGTATACAGATATTTTATTTTTTAATAATCGAATAGAGCTTACTAATCAAGTGGTAAAAATGAAAAATTTAATCATAAATAAATTTGACGAGTTAAAATGGATTGATTTTTAAGTTTGAACCCACAGAGAGCGTATTGATTATACTATAGTGAAGTGTTAGTATATACATGACAAGGGATGTCAATATGTGACATAGTCTCATATGAACGAAAAAATAGCAGGACGGTTGTCCTGCTATTTTTTTGTGCTAGTTAATAACAAAATGGATATGCCAATTTTTATATATCTATATGTTATATGTAGTCTCTTAATTTAATTTATTTATATAAAAAAGAGGAATGTAATTACATTCCTCTTAACATATGTGTGAATAGGTGGGGTGACATTCCCACATCTCCTAATCAGGATTAAATCCATCCGGCGACAGCTGCCCGTTCTGTCCTCTGATTCACTTGTTAATTTTATTATAGTTAGAAGAGGTATAATTGTCAAAGGTTAAATTAGTTTTCTACTTTAAATAGATAGCCTTTGTTTAAGGCGCTTTGGATTTTATGATCTGAGATATTATACATTGTGCGAACAAAGTATTTACCATTTGAAGAAACTCGTATAGCTATCTTGATAATTACGTTTGGATCTATAGAGACTTCTTTTATATACTCAATAGAGTTATTCTTGGGTTCTATACCAACATAATCCGGATTTTCTATAATATTTGGAAGTAGATGATGGTAATAATAATAGTCATGAGAATGTTTTTTTTCCATATGCTCTCTATTTTGATTACCAATATAAATTTCAGTATTTTCTGGTATATCTAAATTTAATAAATCAATAATTTTTTTACTAAATTTGCCTATTTTGTCTACTTTGCTCATAAATCACCTAGAATATTGATTATAATCTGTAAGAAAATAGTTTCATCATAGTATTTTATATAGTGTTTATTAAAGCTTAAAAAAGATATTAAATCTAACTAATTTTATTATACTCTATGAAAGATGGTCCTTCTAGAGAAGTTATTAATAATTCTGGTGTATTATTAAAGGCATAATTTTTAATCTTCATCATATCCTAATTGACATAAGTCTATAGAATACAGTACAATACCCTTATATCTTAAAAACAAGCTATGAATGGGTATAAAGGTTTACAGATCCTGCTTTCAGAGAGTTGCCGGTTGGTGCGAGGCAATAGAGGTTGTACGCTGACACTCTCCCGTGAGCTTTGGTGGCGAATGCAGCAGTAGTCATCGACGGTGGTTCCGTTATACCCGCAACGAGTCCCAATTAGGGTGGTACCGTGTTATGAATATAACGCCCCTTTGAGCAACGACAGTTGTTCTGAGGGGCTTTTTTTATTGTAAAAGTCTAGTAAAATTACTGATTTGATGTATCTATGTTGACTTCAGCTGAAATAGCGTTGAAATCGGCGATTTTACTAAACTTTCACAATAGATAGATATAATACAGCGTTATGTTTTATTAGTATAGAAAAGGTGAAGATTATGGATCAAAATCGCGTATATTTCTTCGATACAACCCTTCGTGATGGGGAACAAACACCAGGTGTGTCTTTACAAACACCTGAAAAAATTGAAATTGCGAAAGGCCTAGTACGCCTCGGCATCGATGTAATCGAGGCTGGTTTCCCAGCAGCATCCCCTGGGGATTTTGAAGCGGTACAAACGATTGCACGCGAAGTGAAAGGCGCAACAATTTGTGCGTTGGCACGTGCTAATGAAAAGGACGTACAAAAAGCGATTGATGCATTGAAAGATGCGGAACGTAGCCGTTTGCATGTATTCATTGCTATTTCCGAACTTCATATGGAATATAAATTAAAAATGACTCGCCAAGAGGTTTTGGATAAGGTTAAATCTGTATTGGCGTATGCAAAAGGTAAAGTTGATGAAATCGAGTTTTCCGGTGAAGATGCAGCACGCTCTGATTTAGATTTCGCGTGCCAAGTATTTGGTGTTGCCATTGCTGGTGGTGCAACGATTATTAATGTACCAGATACAGTAGGTTACATGAACCCTAATGAGTTTGGTGACAAAATCCGTTACATCAAAGAACATACTCCAGGCATTGAAAATGCCATCATCTCCGTTCACTGTCATGATGACTTAGGTCTTGCTAATGCAAATACGTTAGCTGCTATTAAAGCAGGTGCACGCCAAGTAGAAGGCACAATTAATGGTCTAGGCGAACGCGCTGGTAACGTAGCGATTGAAGAAGTAGTAATGGCTCTAAAAACACGCCATGATTACTTCGGCGATCTTCAAGTGAACATTGATACAAAACAATTTACAAAAGTTTCTAAACTCGTAAGTCGTTTGACAGGTGTCGTAGTTCCTCCAAATAAACCAATCGTAGGTTCCAATGCATTTGCTCATGAGTCTGGTATTCACCAACATGGTATGATGAGCAACCCTGAAACTTACGAAATCATGACTCCTGAGTCCGTAGGGGCTGAAAAAACAGACCTCGTATTGGGCAAACACTCTGGCCGTCATGCCTTTGCTGATCATTTGGCAAAACTTGGTTTCCAATCTTTCACAGAAGAGAAAATCAACGACCTCTTCGCTAAATTCAAAGAATTGGCAGACCGTAAAAAACAAGTATACGATGATGACATCATCGCTCTTGTAGTAGATAACTTACATCACAAAAAAGCATTCGAGCTTGTGGCTCAATACTACAAATTGGGTGAAAAAGGCTACGCTTACGCAGACGTTCGTCTCATGACTCCAGAAGGTGAAAAAGCCGATGCTGCCGTTGGTGACGGTCCAGTAGACGCATCTCTTAAAGCGGTTGAACGTGTGGTTGGCTTGCCAATCAGCTTAAAAGACTACCAAATCCGCGCTATTACAGCAGGTAAAGATGCCCTTGGGGAAGCAACCCTTAAGGTAGAATATAACGGTCGTTTGTACCATGGTCGTGGTATCAGCACCGATATCGTTAAATCAAGTGTAAATGCATATATTAATGCAGTAAACTCAGTATTCCTAGCTATGGAGCTAGAACAAGAGGAGGAAAAATAATATGGGTATGACCATTACTGAAAAGAATATGGCTCGCCACGCGGGTCTTGATGTTGTAAAACCGGGCCAAATCATCGAATGTCATTTGGATGCGGTATTGATGAACGACATCACATTCCCACCAGCGCGTAAAGAGTTCTTGAAAATCGGCAAACCTGTATTTGACCGTCATAAAATCTACTTGGTGCCTGACCATTTCACACCAAATAAAGATATTCAATCCGCTACACAAGCGAAAGTAATGCGCGATTTCGTACGCGAATATGGCATTACAAACTACTTTGAAGTCGGTAGAATGGGTATCGAGCACGTTATTTTGCCAGAAAAAGGTCTTATCGGTCCTGGGGAAATGATGATCGGTGCTGACTCCCACACTTGTACATATGGTGCAGTAAATGCATTCTCCACAGGCGTAGGCTCCACTGATGTGGGCGTTGCTATGGCAGAAGGTAAAACTTGGTTCAAAGTACCTGAAACAATCAAAGTTGAACTTATCGGCAAACCTAACAAATGGGTAACTGGTAAAGACGTAATTCTTGATTTAATCGGTCAAATCGGCGTAGATGGCGCTCGTTACATGGCTCTTGAATTTGCTGGTGAAGGCGTACAACACATGACTATGGCTGACCGCCTTACCATCTGTAACATGGCTATCGAAGCTGGTGGTAAATGTGGCGTATTCCCATATGATGAAATTACTGAAGCATACATTAAAGGCCGCGTAAATCGTCCTGTAGAACCAATTAATCCAGATGCTGATGCAGTATATGCTCAAACAATTACCATTGACTTGTCCAAATTGCAACCAGTTGTAGCATTCCCTCATTTGCCATCTAACACACATTACATCAACGAGATCGACAAAGATATTAAAATTGACCAAGTTATCATCGGTTCCTGTACAAATGGCCGTTACGAAGACTTGGTGGCAGCTGCAGAAATCTTCAAAGGTCGCAAAGTAGCTCCATTCGTTCGTTGTATCGTAATTCCTGGTTCTCAAGATGTATATGATCAAGCTATGAAAGATGGTTTATTGGACATCTTCATTCAAGCTGACTGCGCAGTGTCCACGCCAACATGTGGTCCTTGCCTAGGTGGTTACATGGGTATCATGGCTGAAGGGGAACGCACAGTTTCCACAACAAACCGTAACTTCCGTGGTCGTATGGGTCACGTTGATTCTGAAGTATATTTGGCAAGCCCTTACGTGGCGGCAGCAAGTGCTGTATTAGGCCGCATTGCAGGCCCTGAGGAGGTTTAATATGGATTTTGAAAGCAAAAAAATCTGGCGCTACGGCGACGATGTAGATACAGACGTAATCATTCCGGCTCGTTACTTGGCGATTGCCGATTGGAACGAATTGGCTGAACATGCGATGGAAGACATTGATACTACTTTCGCTCCTAATGTGAAAGCTGGCGAAATCATGGTAGCTGGTAAAAACTTTGGCTGTGGTTCCTCCCGTGAACACGCACCAGGCGTTATCAAAGCAAAAGGCGTGCCTGTTATCGTAGCACACTCCTTTGCACGTATCTTCTTCCGTAATGCAATCAACATTGGTTTGCCAGTAGTTGAAATCGGCGAACAAGTAGATCGTATCGATGCTGGCGATGCAATCGGCGTAGATTTGTCTAAAGGTATCGTGTATAACTTGACTAAAAATGAACAATACCAAGGGACTGAGTTGCCACAATTCATTCAAGATATTGCGGCAGCTGGTGGTCTTGTGAACTTTGCGAAAAACCGTAAATAAGGGCGAGCCAAACACTCGTCTCAAGCCTCCACTGGCCGGGTCTGACTTCGGCCTGCGGCCTACGCAGGGCCAAAGTCGTTTTCGACGAGCATTCGGCTCTTGGGAGTGTGAAGGCTCGGCACAGGCTATATAGACCTGAATAGTGCAATAAAGGCTGATGAGTTTGTGGCTCATCTATGAGCATTTGTTATATGGAGAGGTAATATGAGCGAAAAGAATATCGTATTGATTCCTGGTGATGGTATCGGTACTGAGATTATTGCTGCAGCGAAGGCTGTGTGTGATGTGGCTTTTGAGAAAGCTAATGTAAAGGTTAATTGGATTGATAAAAAAGCGGGCGGTGCGTCTATTGATGCATATGGTGTGCCTTTGACTGAGGATACGATTGAGGCTTGTAAAGCTGCTGATGCTGTATTGCTTGGTGCTGTAGGCGGCCCTAAATGGGATAATGTAGATCCTGCTATCCGTCCTGAAAAAGCAATCCTTGGTCTTCGTAAGGAGCTTGGTTTGTTCTGCAACTTGCGTCCTGTAAAAATCTATCCATCTTTGCAAGAGTATTCTCCTCTTAAAAAGGAACTTGTACAAGATGTAGATTTCGTTATCGTTCGTGAGTTGACTGGCGGTATTTACTTCGGTGAACGCGAAGAGGCACAAGGTGAAGGCGCTAACGAGTTTGCTTGGGATAAAGAAACTTACAGCCGTTACGAAGTAGAGCGCATCATGGACATTGCTATGGAAACAGCTCGCAAACGTAATAAAAAGGTTGTATCTGTAGATAAAGCAAATGTATTGGCTTCTTCTCGTTTGTGGCGTAAAATCGCTCAAGAAAAAGCGGCAGCTAATCCAGATATCGCAACAGATTACTTCTACGTAGATAATACAGCGATGCAACTTGTTGTAAATCCTGCACAGTTCGACGTTATCGTTACAACAAACTTGTTCGGCGATATCTTGTCTGACGAAGGTGCTGTTATCTCTGGTTCTATCGGGCTTTTACCATCTGCATCCATGGGTACTGGCACAGCATTGTACGAGCCAATCCACGGTTCTGCACCAGACATCATGGGTCAAAACTTGGCGAACCCATTAGGCACAATCTTGTCCGCAGCTATGATGTGCCGTCATTCCCTTGATTTACCTCAAGTGGCTGATGCTATTGAAAAAGCTGTTGAACAAGTGCTCGTTGATGGCTATCGCACAGGCGATATCTACCGCGAAGGGTTGAAACGCGTAGGTACCACAGAAATGGCGCAAGCTGTTATCGAACGCTTATAATAGGTGCGATTGAGTGCGTACTTATGTATTGAAGAGAGGGTTGTAAGGCCCTCTCTTTTTTGTAGGAGGGGTTATGTTATCTTATTTTTTACTTGCCTTATCTATAGGGCTTGAGCTATTTGCTACGACCATGTTGAAAGCATCTGATGGCTTTACGCGGCCGTTACAGACTATTGCCTGCGTATGTGGTTATGTAGGATCTTTCTATACATTGACGCATGTACTGAAATATATTCCTCTTAGTGTTACTTATGCTACCTGGTCTGGCGTAGGTCTAGTGGTGACGGCTCTCATTTCGGTTTTTATCTTTAGTGAGGGCTATAATATTTACACTATATTAGGTATTGCTCTTATTGTAGTGGGTGTGGTAATCCTAAACTTGTGGGGCAGTGTAGGAAATTAAAGATATTTATAGTCCGTATTTAATATATTAAAAATTTATGCATTAGAATATTGTAGATGTAATCAGTGGGCAAAACATTTCCAAGGAGGCCTTTATGAATTCTTCCATGTATCGAAATTTAACTATTACTGCGTTATTGATGGCATTAGCCATCATGATTCCTATTATGATGCCTTTGAAAGTTGTCATTCCACCGGCTTCGTATACGTTGGCCAGTCATGTGCCTATATTCTTAGCCATGTTCTTATCTCGTAAGATGGCTGCTTGTGTAGTTATAGGTTCTACACTAGGTTTCTTCGTAGCAGGTTTCCCACTTGTTATCGTTATGCGTGCGGCCTCTCATATTATCTTTGCCTTGATGGGTGCTTACTATATTAAACATCATCCAGGTGTACTGTCTGGGGCTTTATCCTTCGCTGCGTTCAACCTTGGTTGTGCCATTATTCATGCCATCGGTGAAGTACTCGCATGCCTCTTGTTCTATACGACAACTACAATGCCAAACATCGATCTTATCTACGTCGTATTTGTCCTTGTAGGTGGCGGCACCATTATTCATAGCATGGTTGATGGATATATTGCGTTATATATCTATAAAGCTATCCCAGGATTATCTAAGCCTGAGAATAAATAATCGGACCTTATCCTAGCTTATTTAAGCTAGATAATAAACAACCCGCTATTAAAACTACATATGCTCGTAACCACTCATAGGAAATCTATTGTACGCTAATGTATAGAATTTGATTATCTATGAGTGGTTTTTTAGAATAATTATCAAATCTGTACCTGCAGATACAGACTTAACTATGCGATATGGGTATAATAAAACCATAGTTAATGACCGAGTTGTGATATATGCATAGCAGTATAGATAGATTTATACATAGATACCACATAGGCCATACATATTGTTAATTGTGAAAGACTTTCACAAGAATTATGGAGGTTATTATGAGAAAGCATATAAAAAATAACGTATCTTGGGTTGGTAAAATTGATTGGGAATTACAAGAATTCCACGGCTCTGATTACAGTATTAATAATGGATCTAGCCAAAACGCGTACTTGATTGAAGAGGAGAAAACCGTCCTCATCGATACCGTATGGAAACCTCATTCCTCAGAGTTTATAGACAATTTGGAATCTGAAATTGATTTAAATAAAATTGATTTTATCGTATGTAATCACGGCGAAGTCGATCACAGCGGTTCCTTGCCAGCATTGATGGAAAAAATCCCTAATACGCCGATTTACTGCACAGAAAATGCCGTTAAGTCCTTGGTTGGTCAATATCATCATCCAGAATGGAATTTTAAAACTGTGAAGACAGGTGATTCCGTAGATATCGGTAACGGTAAATCTTTGGTATTCGTAGAAATGCGCATGCTCCATTGGCCTGACTCTATGGCAACCTATATGACTGGTGACAATATTTTGTTCTCTAACGATGCGTTCGGACAACATTTCGCGGTAGAAGAATTGTGGGCCGATAAGGCTGATCAATGTCGTCTATGGGCAGAGGCGATGAAATATTACGCCAATATTTTGAATCCATTCTCTCCATTGGTAAAAGCTAAGGTTGAAGAAATTCAAAAGCTCAACTTGCCAATCGATATTATCGCTACTAGCCATGGTGCAATTTGGCGTGAAAAGCCATTGCAAATCGTAGAGAAATACTATGAGTGGTCTCAAGCATACCAAGAAGATCAAATTACAGTCGTATATGACACTATGTGGGATGGTACAAAGAAATTAGCCCATAAAATTGCTGATGAGATTGCTAAACAGTCTCCTGATACACGGGTTAAGATCTTTAACATCAGTAAAACAAATAAAAACGACATCATGACAGAAGTATTTAAATCAAAAGCGATTGCCGTTGGTTCTCCGACAGTAGGGAATAGTGTTATCTCTTCTGTAGCTGGTTGGCTCGACTTTTTGCGTGAATTGAAGTTTAAAAATAAAAAGGCTGCCGTATTTGGTACCTACGGTTGGTCTGGTGAATCTACGAAGGTACTTCGTGAAGAATTAACTAAATATGGTTTCTCCGTGGTGGAACCTGAAATTAAATGTAACTGGAACCCAGATGCAGATGATTTTGGCAAAGCAGAAGAACTTGTAAAAGCCTTGTTGGCTTAATATATATAAAGCTCCTAACGTTCATGTAACGTAGGAGCTTTTTGGTATTTATGATAGCTATGGAAAGAATATGGATGCTGTATATATAGATTAAGCCTTGTTTTGTAAACTTATGCGAATATTTTGGGTGATATGTGTATACTTATTAAGTTATTTAAGTAGATATAGAATACTATTAAGAGTAAAAATAAAATTATTATAAAATCCAGAAAAATGATTAATTATTCTCTCATTGGAAGTTCAGAAAGTATTCATGAAGTTAATGTGAATAAGGGCTGGTGGGCTACTTGAAATATTCATAAAACTTATTAAAATAGCAATTATTTATAAGTTATACAAAATATATTCTGTAGAATCTTTAAAAAGCTGTGATTTTTCTTACTCATCATTAAAAATGATGAGTATATTGATACAACAAAGAATGCCAGTAATCATGCTATTTTTTGGAATTATGAAGAGCTATTAATGAACTTTATATGGGAAAAAGGCTTGTTTATATCGTAAAACTTTGATATGCTATGCGGGTAATCAACAATATAAATTTTTCTTAAATTGAATCAAATATATTTCTTATGTGAGAAGTGAGAAGTATATTTTATCAGCCCGAGGAGAGAGGCGGAACTTAGAGAGGTTGAAAAATTGTATTGTGTTTGGTTAAGAATTTTAATTTAGTGAGGGTGTAAGATGAGAGAAAACAAACATTCCAAAAAATTAGCGTTTGCTGTATTGGCTGCTGCTGCAGCTGTAGGTGCTACTGTTGCTCCTGTAAGTGCAGCAACACCTGTATCTACAGCAGATGGTTTTATTTTTGCAGCCGTAGGTGATCAAGCTGGTCAAACCCCAGATACTACACATAATAGTATTTCTTATGGTACTGTTGCAAATGGTACAGCTACTAGCATCGCTGTAGGTCAAGGTAATACAATTACAAGCGCTAACGGTTCTAGCAGTGCATATGGTAACCAAAATACAATTGATGGTAACCAAGCTAATGCATTTGGTGATGGTAATACTGTAAAAGGTGCTTTTGCACAAGCTTTCGGTGATAGCAACGTAATCAATGGTACAAATGCAATCGGTTATGGTTATAACAATACTGTAGCTGGTACAACTACAAACTACCGCGATCGTACTTTCGATAATGAATCTGATGCAGCTACACTTCAAACTGGTTCTTGGAACAGTAATTCTGTAGCTATCGGTTCTAAAAACACTGCATTAGGTAGCTCTGCATTAGCAGTAGGTAACGAAGCAAAAGCTAAAATGAGCGAATCCATTGCTATCGGTCACGAAGCTCAAGCTGACAAAACTTGGGGCATTGCAATCGGTACTCGTGCAACAGCTTCCGATGTACGTTCTTTAGCTCTTGGTCACCAAGCAAAATCCACTGGTTACAAAGCTAATGCTATCGGTGCTGATGCTACAGCTAATGGCAACCATGCTAATGCTATTGGTTCCTCTGCAACAGCTACTGGCGATCATGCACAAGCATTCGGTGCTGGTGCTCAAGCAACAGGCGTACGTACTAACGTATTCGGTTCTGATGCAGCTGCAACTGCTGATTACAGCATTGCAATCGGTAACAAAGCTAATGCATCCACTGCAAACTCCATTGCATTAGGTGCTGACTCCACTACTCGTTCTGCAACAAACGTAACTAGCGCAACTGTAGCTGGCCATACATATGGTGGCTTCGCAGGTACTAGCCCTGTAGGCTCTGTATCCGTTGGTAAAGCTGGTCAAGAACGTCAAATCCACAACGTAGCAGCTGGTAAAATTTCCGCTGATTCCACAGATGCTGTAAACGGTAGCCAATTGTACTCCGTAGCAAATGATTTACAAACTCAAATCAACAACTCCACACCAGGTCAAATCAACAATAATATTACTAACTTGAATAACCGAGTTGGCAATGTTGAAAAACGCGTTAATAAAGTAGGCGCAGGTTCTGCTGCATTGGCTGCTTTACATCCATTGGACTTCAACCCAGATGACAAATGGACAATCGCTGCTGGTTATGGTCACTACCACAATGCTAACTCCGCTGCATTGGGCGCTTTCTACCGTCCTAACGAAGACACAATGTTCTCCGTTGGTGGTACTGTAGGTACTGGCGAATCTCAATTGAACGCTGGCGTATCCATTCGTCTTGGTAAACGTTCCCCTGAGTCCCGCTCTCGCGTAGCTATGGGCCGTGAAATTGCTGAATTGAATGCACGTCTTCAAGATATGGAAAACAAATATAACAACTTGTTACAAATCTTGACTCCACATGCAATTGATCCTAGCAAAACTGCTGAATTCCCAGACGTTCCTCGTAACCACTGGGCTTACCAATACATTAGCCAATTGGCTGGTAATGGTATCCTTGTTGGCTACCCTGATGGCACATTCAAAGGCGATGTTAAGATGACTCGTTACGAATTCGCTACTATGTTGTACCGTGCACTTCAAAATGGTGCTCCTATCGATGACAACATGAAACGTGCTATGAACGAATTTGGTCCTGAATTACAAAATATTCGTCTTAACCACTTCCGTGTTGATCGTATTTCTGGTGCTGACAACGATCGTCATAAAACAGAACGTGTTCGCGTTAACAACGAACCTAAAACTCAACGCGACGTATACGGTTCCCGTATTAATCAATAATATATTGATAACTTCCCCTCGAGCTTGTGAAAGCTCAAAAACAGGATGTATCCCAGTGATACATCCTGTTTTTTTGTGCTTATACCGATATTAATATGTTGACTCTAAAATATTAATATTTATACAAACTATGTATATTGGATACTTTTTATAATAGAGAAGTATTAGTACCGTGTAATATATTAGTATTACAATATATCATCTTCTATTTTCTTATTAGATATCAAAACTTCATGCAATATTTATGTAAGTATATTGCAACTTAATACATATAGGTGTATAATAACCTTCATAAGTAATAAATATACAAAACCGATGAATAAAAACATAGATATGAGGGAAGACCATGAAAGAATTTAGACAATTAACAGTAGCGGATACAGCAGAATATCATAAGGTATTAATTGACGGCTATGCAGCGATTAAAGACTATCCAATTACATTCGATGCTATCGATTTTACAGAAGAAGAATCCAAGGAGTGGATCGAAACCTATCCTGTATATGGATTGTATATTGATGGGCAACTTGTTAGTTCTATTACGTTCTGTATGCCGTGGATTAAATATTCTACACCGGATAAATTTCCACACATTGCGCACTTTGTAACGGCACCTGAGTTCAAAGGTAAAGGCTATGCTCGGGAAACGCTTGGTTATGCGGAAGAATTATTGATCAATCAATTTAAAACGCCAGCTGTTACATTAGGAACAGCACAAGAGCATCCGTGGTTGCCTAAAATGTATGAATCTTTCGGCTTTAAAGCATATGATAAAGTTCATTTTAGAGGTAAACAACATACTACTATACTTTTCAAAAAAGATTTATTATAGTTGCCTAGTAACTAATCAAACCTTATACATACCTATTTTGATATAGAGTGTACTTAATGTGACATAATAACTGTATCAAATGAGAGTAATGTATAAGGTTTATTTGTTTATGCAAAAAATACATATTTGGGTATATAATGTAAACATATATATTATATCTATGGACTTTAGAACTAGTTTATAGATGGTTTGTAGAAAGGATGTGAGACTATGTTAGTCTTATCTGGTATTTTAGTGATGGTCATCGGTCTGATGCTGCGCTTTAATGCCTTGTTAGTTGTCGTAGCCGCAGGTTTTGTAACGGGCCTTGCAGGTGGTCTCAGTATCAACGATATCGTTGGTGCCATTGGGGAGGCTTTCGTTAAAAATCGTTATATGTCATTATTTATTTTGATTTTACCTGTTATTGGTCTTATGGAACGTCATGGCTTACGTGAACGGGCAGAAATTTTGATCGGCAAGATCAACGCTGCTACGGCTGGTCGTATCTTTATGATTTACTTATTTGT
The DNA here is from genome assembly GCF_024677885.1 of Veillonella faecalis. Lineage (NCBI taxonomy): Bacteria > Bacillati > Bacillota > Negativicutes > Veillonellales > Veillonellaceae > Veillonella > Veillonella faecalis. The sequence continues at coordinate 246,734 of NZ_JALBWL010000003.1, read as the reverse complement.
GCGCCAAGTAACTGTAGCTTTTGGTATTAACATGTCCGGTATGGTTGCCATGGTACGTCCGTTGATCGCACCTATGAGTGAAGCTGCAGTAGCGCAAGGTCGCCCAGTATCTCAACGTACTCTTGATAAGGTGCGTGGTATAGCTGCTTCTGCAGATAATATAGGCAATTTCTTCGGTCAAAACTTGTTCCTTGCTGCTGGTGGGTTATTGCTTATCAAAGGTGTTATGGAACAATTAGGCTATTCTGTAGAGTTAACAGATATGGTGTTATACGGATTGCCAACTGCTGTTTGTGCCTATATCGTTAACTTCATTCGCTTTATTATCTTCGATAAAACAATTCAAGCCTCTGTAGCTCGCGACGAAGAGGATATGAAAGCTGGTAAATTAGTACCTAATGAATTTAATATCCTTGTTACACCAGAAGAATTAAAGAAGGAGGCTGAATAATATGTTAGAACTTATCTATAAAATGCAGCCCTTAGATTATGTATACCTTCTCGTAGGGATCATCTTATTTATCTTTGCCATTCAATCATTTTTAGATAAAGAACATAAATATCGTATCGGTACAGGTTTATTCTGGCTCTTGTACAGCGTGTCCTTTATCTTTGGTTCTTATCTATCAAAGGAAATCAATGGCTGGCTCGTTATCGCCATGGCTGCTATCGTCTTGGTAAAACAACTTGGCAAAGGTCATTACTTTGAATCTCCTATTGAATTCAAAAAAGACGAAGCAGTCCGTATTGGTAATGTTATTTTCGTACCGGCTTTACTTGTTGGTATCATCACATTCATCATTGGCTTCTTTACTAAATTAGGGGCTCTTGTAGGCATTGGTATTGCGGCCATCATTGCTATGGGTGCTGCTCTTTACATCACTAAGGGTTCATTTAATCAAGGCTTCCATGAAGGTCGTCGTCTTATCGATGCTATCGGTTGGACTGCTATCTTATCCCAATTATTAGCGGCTCTAGGCTATTTATTTAATTTAGCTGGCGTTGGTAAAATTATCTCCAGTGCTGTAGCTAGTGTGGTGCCTGCAGATAATGTATTCCTCATAGTTGTAGCATACTGCATCGGTATGGTCATCTTCACAATGATCATGGGTAACGCTTTTGCAGCCTTTGCGATGATTACAAGTGCTATCGGTGTTCCAATGCTCGTTGTAGCCCATGGTGCAAACCCAGCTGCTGTTGGTGCTATCGCAATGCTTGCTGGCTATTGCGGTACTTTAATGACACCTATGGCGGCAAACTTTAATATCGTACCGGTAGCGCTCCTTGAAATGCGCGACCAATACGGCGTTATTAAAGCTCAACTTCCAATTGCATTGATTATGCTCGTATTAAACATCTTATTGATGTATTACTTTATTTAACTCATTTTGTGAAAGTACGATATTCTTATGAAACAATATGATACATCCTTTTAAGGTTACGTGTCATGTTTGATTATTCTAATGCACCATAAGATATCGTTATGAGGTAGTGTGATGAAAACAATTTTGATTACCGGTTTTGATCCATTTGGCGGTGAACCTATTAACCCAGCTTGGGAAGCGGTAAAAACAATGGATGGCTATACCGATGGTGATTATAAGGTAGTGACTCAAATGGTTCCTACTGTACGTTACAAATCTGTTGATACTGTGAAAGCTGCGGCTGAACAATGCCAACCAGACTTTATTCTATGTGTAGGTCAAGCAGGCGGTCGCCCAGATATTACAGTAGAACGTGTTGCTATTAACTGTGACGATTTCCGCATTCCAGACAATGGAGGCAACCAACCTGAAGATGAACCTGTTGTAGCCGATGGTCCTAGTGCCTATTTTGCGACATTACCAATTAAAAATATTGTCAATGCATTGCACCAAAATGGCATTCCTGCAAAGGTTTCTAATACAGCCGGTACCTTTGTATGCAATCACTTGATGTATGGAGTGTGTCATTATGCAGCACAAAAAGGCAATATTAAGGCGGGCTTCATGCACATTCCGTACTTGCCATCCCAAGTTGTGGATAAACCAAATCAACCAAGTATGGCTGTTGAAACTGTACGTGCCACATTGGAAACCATCGTTCACGTATTTGCTCATGGTGAAAGTTACAAGGCACAAGATATTAACTATACAACACCGCATGAATAAATGTGATATCTATATGAGAGAAGGTCTTTTTAATGAATAAAAAGTTGGTAGCAAGTTTAGTTTCCTGTATGGTATTGGGTTCTGTAAGTGTGTATGCAGCTAATCCATTTTCCGATGTAGATGCTTCTAGTTGGGCGTATCAATCTGTTGAGCAATTAGCAAATGCAGGTATTATTAATGGATACCCTGATGGAACTTTCAAAGGCAGCAATCCTATTACGCGTTACGAAATGGCTCAAATGGTGGCTAAAGCGATGGCTAACCAAGATAAAGCCAATGCTGAACAACAAGCGATGATTAATCGATTGGCCGATGAATTCGGTTCTGAACTCAACACATTAGGTGTACGAGTGGCAAAATTAGAGAATCAAGTCGGGAATGTAAAGGTAACTGGTAATTATCGATTGCGTTACCGTGGCAGTGAATTGAAAAATGATACCTATGCGTATGGTAAACATTCTTCCTTTGATTATCGTGCCCGTGTTATCTTTAATGCTAAAGTTAATGATAAAACTGATGCTGTTGTACGTATTCAAGGCTCTAGTGAATTTGGTAATAGCAATGCAACACAAGGCAAAATTAATCTTGCCTATGTAGATCATCATTTTGGTAAAGACACAACCTTGCGCGTAGGTCGTCAACTCTATACACCAGCTCTAGGTCTTATGTATGATGATCTCGTTGATGGTGCTCGTCTTATGTACAAACATGGCAAGCTTGATGTATCCGCTAGTTATGGTTACTGGTTAGGCGGCGCTCCTACATACCAAACTAAAGACAATACTATTACTGCCGCTATGGTTGAAGTTAAGGGTAAACTTAATAAACATGTTACCCTTGGCGGTATGTATGGTCGCTTCCATAATGGTAAATTGTACCAAGGCCAAGATGTGGATGCACTTACTGGTAAACAAGTTAAATCCTTTATTGATTCTCCATACAAAAACATTTGGGGCCTCAACGCAAACATGAACTTTAAACGCTGGAACGTCTTCGGCGAATGGCTTACAGCACCAGGTGTATCTGATTCTCATGCGTGGATGGCTAGCCTTGGTTATGGTAACTATGACATTAAGAAAGCTCATACTTATAGCGTTCGCGGTCAATACTACTATGAAGAAGCAAATTCTCCAATCTTCAGTAGTGCCTTTGCTCCTGCCTATAGCTTCTACAATCAACACTATGTAGATAATAAAGGCGTCGGCCATGTACGTAATGGCTTTAAAGGATTCGTAGCTAATGTAAACTACGTACCATTCCAAAATGTATCCATCGGCGCTTACTATGGCTTCGGTAATAAAGATATGGACGGTAATAAATTAGGTGATTACTGGCGTACAGATGTAAACTTCATGTTCTAATTACATAATCTAAATAAAGCTCGAGTTATATCTAGAAAAGATATAGCTCGGGCTTTTTTATTTTCAATAATCATTATAAATTTTAAATACCTACTATTGACATAGGTATTTAAATAATGTAATATGGTCACATAATCATATTATATTAGTAGGAATAAGTGAGGGATATCACAGTAGCTTTCAAAATAAGAATTGTAAAGCGAATAGAGATGACCTCTATAGGAGTATAGAATGAGTGAACACGTAGATGTAAGTAACATCAAGGATCCTAGTATCGCGGCAGCTCGAAAAGAAGTTGAGTTCCAACGTGCTATGAATCCTTGTCCTATCGATTTTTCTGAGTTTCAGTCTAGTAATCCTCGTTCTCAAGGGGAGCAAAAGGAGTATGAAGGTAAAGATGCATCGAATTTTAACCGTCGTCAAAAATATTCTGATAGCGAAGAACCTCAATTCACAACACCTTTTGGGAGTGAACCAGGGCTTCTACCTGTAGAAAAAGACCGTTATCGTCTTGTATGGTCTAAGCATTGTCCTTGGGCTCACCGTATTGCTATCGCCATCGATTTGCTTGGATTAGATACAGTAATTTCTAAAGGCACGGTTGATCCATTGCGTCCAGCAGGCGTTATTGCAGATTGGTTCTTTACCCTTGATAAAGACGAAAAGGACCCTGTATTGGGTATTCACTCCTTAGGTGAAGCGTACCGCAAAGGCGACCCTAACTACGACGCACGTTCCACAGTACCAGCTATCGTAGATGTTACAACTGGTGCGGTAGTAAACAACGATTACCATGCGTTGACTACAGAATTAGCATTGGGCTTCAAAGATTTCATCTCTCCTGATGCTCCAGATATTTACCCAGAAGAATTGCGTGCTGATATCGATGCATTGAACGTTATCATCTACGCTGACTTCAACTTGGCGGTAAACTTAGCGGCTCTCGTAACAAACCAAAAAGATTACGAGTACTACTACGATCGTATCTTTGCTCGCTTAGATTGGCTTGAAGAACGTCTTAGCAAGCAGCGTTACTTGATGGGTGATACGATTACAGATCCAGACATTCGTATTTTCCCAACATTGGCGCGCTTTGACCTCGTATTCTACCAAAAATACTTGGTTAATAAAAAACGCCTCGTAGACTATCCAAACCTTTGGAACTACGCAAAGGACTTGTACTCCCATCCAGCGTTCGGGGGCACAACAGACTTCGACTCTATGCGTAAACGTTTCTACTACGTAGACCATACGCCATTTGAAGATTTACCACGCCTCATTCCAAAAGGTCCAGATGATTCCATTTGGTTAGAACCAAATGACCGTGCTGAAAAATTTGGTAAATAATTAGATAAATCATTAGATAGATAATTAGTTGGATAAATATATCATTGCTAAATACTTGATAGAGTAGCTATTCAATTATAAATTGCTCAGAGGAGGGCCCATGGATTCAGTAACACAGACGATTGTGAACTACATAGAACAAACGGATGTGACGAACCGTGAGGATCTCTTGTCAGTGGCTCGCATTGCCTTTCTAGATTATCTGGCATCCTTAGCACCTGCTGAGGATGAGCAAGCCGTTCAAGATTTGGCTCGGCTCATCGGGACTAATGGAGAAAATGTATCTAAAGCTGATAAAGCCTTATATTATGGTTTTGCCTCGCATTATCTTGATTTTGATGATGCGCAAGCGAATCTAGCGGGTCACTTCAGTACTGTTTTATACTCTGCTTTACTGGCAGTGCTCGAGCCGAATCATACGTGGCATGATTTCTTCCGTGCCTATATCATTGGCGCCGAGCTAGAGGGGATTATTGGTTCCCTCATCAATCCTGCCCATCGGACCCAAGGATGGCATTCTACGGGGACCGTTGGTGTCATTGGGGCGGCGGCCGCTATAGGCGTTTTGCGAGGCCTTCATGGTGAAAGCTTGGCTCAGCTCCTGTCTCTGGCTGCTACTCAGTCGGCGGGCATGTTCTTTCAAAGTGGTACAGATGGTAAGCCGCTCCATGCGGGACTTGCAGCACGCAATGGCGTATGGGCTTACGAACTGTTGCAACATACATCACTAACAACAAGTACAAAACCATTTGACCCTGAACTGGGTTGGTTTAAAACAATCGGTAACATTACTGTTACATCAAATGACATTGCTAGCCGTTGGTTAGCTCCAGGGCAACTCATTGATCCTGGTTTGTGGATGAAAGTCCACCCCTATTGCTCGGCAGCCATTTGTGGTGCTGAAGCAGCTGAAACCGTGGCACATAGAATATATACATCTTCTTCGTATGTGTCTAAGCACTACAACGTTTCACCAGATGCAGAGGAACAAGGTAAACGTAGACTATGTGCCACCCTCTTTTCTTCCCTTTGGGAGGATATAGATCGAGTTACTGTTCACTTCCCACCTGGTGCTGATGCAGCATTGCGGTATACAGCGCCAACAACAGGTCGAGAAGGTCAGTTTTCCATAGAGTACATCGTGTACCAAGTCCTCGCCTATGGGGCGGTACAAGATGAATTATTTAAGATAGATACTATAGACCAATCAGTGCGAGACTATATGTCGCGTATAGAGCGTGTCTATGACTTGCCGAAGGTATCCCAAACAGAGCGGATTACAACTGTAACCGTTACCTTGAAAAATGGAGATACTTTCACAGAAACGGTGAACAATCCGAAAGGATCGCCGAAGAATCCTCTTACTATGGAGGATATACGCATAAAACTAGGTCTCACCTTAGAGACGAAACAAATAGATAGAATGATTGAGGCTTTTACTAATACTGATAAGGTAGAGCCATTCCTGCAAACATTGCGAAAAGAAGGAGTTTTACATGTTTAATACTAAGAAATTAACGAAATTGTTCGCTATCGGCGCATTGGCACTAGGCGTGCTCGTTGTAGCTGGTTGCGGTGATGATACATCTAAAGAACAAAAAGTGAACCCAGATGCTAAAGTGGTTAACGTAGCTACACGTGGTACAGTTCGCCCGTATTCTTATACAGATGATAACGGCAACCTTACAGGCTTTGACGTAGAATTGTTGAAAGAAATTGAACGTCGTAATCCAGACCTTCACTTCAACTTCAAGCCTATGGCCGTTGATGCTGCCTTCGTAGCGATGGATGCAGGCCAAGTGGATATGATTGCGAACCAAATGCGCCGCAATCCAACTCGTGAAGCAAAATACTACTACACAAACGAGGTTAATAACTATTCCACACGTAAATTAGTAGTGAAAAACGACCGCAACGACATTTCTAAATTAGATGATTTAAAAGGCAAAAAAATCGCCGTTACTACATCTTCTGAGTTCAATGAATTAGTAAAACAATTTAATGAAACAGCTAATCCACCAATCGACATTATCTACACAGATAAAGCAGGTGCCGAAACATTGAACCTCGTTGCTACAGGCCGTGCCGATGCAGCAGGTGAGTACGAATACGTAATTAACTCCGCTATTAAGGACCGTGGCTTGCCACTCAAAGCCGTAGGCGATGTATTGGCAGTAGTACCTACATACTTCTTGTCTAAACGCACAGATGATATGAAACAAGTAAACGAAAAAATCGATAAAACAATGAAAGAAATGCGTGCTGACGGTACGTTGAAAAAACTTTCTGAACAATATCTTGGTGGGGATTATACATTCGATCCAACACAAAAATAACGAATAGGCCGCCTTGGCGGCCTTATTCTATTATGTATAGAAACGAGGTACTACTGTGGGCAAGTATTTTGATGTGTCCTACATGATCCAAGCGTTTCCACAGCTCTTGAATTATGTTCACGTAACGGTGCTCATCACCGTTATTTCTGCCATCTTAGGTGTTATATTGGGCTCTATTATAGCCATCATTCGCCTCAAGAAGGTGCCAGTATTAAACCAATTATTTATTGTATTTATCTCCTTTATGCGGGGCACGCCGTTCTTGGTACAACTCTTCCTCATTTACTTTGGGGTGCCAGAAATCATGTCCCATATGGGTCTTAACATGAAAAATGTGCCGGGCCTTGTATTTGTATATGCCGTGTTTACATTGCATATTGCGGCATATAGTGCTGAAATCATGCGCTCCAGTATTGATGCGGTTGCGCCTGGTGAGAAGGAAGCCGCTAAGAGTCTTGGTATGACTGAATTCCAAAGCTATGTGCGCATCATCTTGCCGCAGGCTTTCACCATGAGCATTCCACCGTTGACGAACCTCGTTATCGGCATGTTGAAAGGAACGGCCCTCATCTTTAACGTCGGCGTTGTCGATATGATGCGTAAGGCGGACCTCATGGGCGGAAATAGTCAGCGCTATCTTGAGTTATTCGTCGATGCGGCCATCATTTATGGCATTTTAATTATCATCGTGTCCCTCTTGGGCCGATTGCTTGAAAAACGTTTTACTGTTGCGGGCAAGGAAACGCAACGCATTTTGATCAGTGAGGAGTAGGGGCTTATGGGACATATTATTGATTCAACCTATATTTATGGCACCTTCTTTGCTGTCATTCCTTATGTGAAAGTAACCCTCATGATTACCTTCCTCAGCGTTGGTTTGGGTACAATCCTAGGGTTATTAAGTTGCGTGCTACAACAAAATAAAGTACCTGTGCTCAGTCAGCTCAGCTATTTGTACGTATTGTTGTGCCGTAGTATTCCGAACATGGTTCTCTTATACCTCGTGTACTATGGCTTGCCAATTCTATTCCTCGCACTAGAGGATCAAACAGGGGTGCATGTGCCGTTTGAAAAGGTGCCAGCAACCTTCGTAGCCGTTGTAGGCTTAACACTGCATACAGGGGCCTATTTGAGTGAAATCTTCCGGGCTGCCTTGCAATCCGTACCGAAAGGTCAAATGGAAGCGGCTCAGGCCATTGGTATGACTTGGTTCCAAGCGTTCCGTCGTATCGTATTGCCACAAGCGACAGTCTTTGCGTTGCCACTATTTACAAACCAATTCCTTAATACTATGAAGAGTACCAGCATCGTATTCGTTATCACTGTTATTGAATTATTTGGCGCTGCAAAGTTATATACAGAGGAAAATTCGCAGTATTTTGAGGCCTACATCGTGGTGGCCGGTCTATTCTGGGTGATGGGGATTGTCTTTGAATTTATCTTCCATCGTTTAGAAGTCTATGCAAGCAAGTATAAACGAGGTAATGCATTATGATAGATATTAAACAAGTTCACAAATCCTTCGGGAACCGTGAAATTTTAAAGGGCATCGACCTACATGTGCCAACAGGGTCTGTAACGGTTATCCTCGGCCCATCTGGTAGCGGTAAGACGACGTTCCTTAGAACGCTTAACTTCCTTGAAAAGGCAGACGCAGGGACGATGCAATTAAACGATATTTCTGTCGACTTACATAAAGCGTCTAACAAGGAAATTTTAAACGTACGCCGCAATACATCCATGGTGTTCCAGTCTTATAACTTATTCTCTAACAAGACTGTTATTGAAAACATCATGGAAGGCCTTGTAACAGTTAAGAAAATGAAAAAATCTGAAGCCCGTGAAATTGCTCAACGTTTCCTCAAGGAAGTAGGCATGGAAGGCTATGATGATTACTATCCTGTACAACTTTCCGGTGGTCAACAACAACGTATCGGCATCGCTCGGGCCCTTGCTATGGATCCAGAGGTTATCCTCTTTGACGAACCTACATCAGCCCTTGACCCAGAGCTTGTAGGGGAAGTATTGGCTGTTATCCGCAAAATTGCTAAAGAGTTAGAGGTAACCATGATTATCGTAACGCACGAAATTGGCTTTGCTAAAGAAGTAGCAGACCAAGTGGTATTCATGGAAGGTGGCGTCATCGTAGAACAAGGTGATCCTAAAGTGGTACTTGAACATCCAAAAGAAGAACGAACACGTAAATTCTTGAGCCGTTACCTTACACTCGATAGTGAATTGCCTCTCGATAGCGCAGCATTATAAACGAGGTACATAATGAAAGAATTTAGACAATTAACCGTAGATGATGCGGCTGAGTACCACGAGGTGTTGATTGCGGGCTACGCAGAGAATAAGAACTATCCTATATCCTTCGATGCCATCAACTTTAGCCAAGAAGAGTCTCGCGCATGGATCTTAAAATATCCAGTATATGGCCTCTACGTAGATGGCTCCTTGGTATGTTCTATTTCATTCCGCATGCCTTGGATTCTCAAGGCTACACCAGATGTATACCCGCATATTGCACACTTTGTGACGGCCCCTGAACATAAGGGAAAGGGCTATGCTCGAGAAGTCCTCGCCGAAGCAGAAGACCTACTCCGCAACGTATATAAAACTCCTGCTGTAACACTTGGTACCGCTGCAGAACACCCGTGGCTTGCGAAAATGTACGAAAACTTTGGCTTTAAAGAATATAAGCGAGTACAACTACCTGGGAAGGTACATACGACGATATTCTTTAAGAAGATATTATAGAACGGTAAAAATTTCTATTTTATTCACAAACACAGTGTTATAATAAACAAAAAATGTTGTTTGTGGAGCGTGACATAGAATGTATGAAATTGTAAATGAACCAAATTTAACCATTGCCTTTGATATGGATACAGAGTTATCTCCATTTGGTGTGTTTGGCGTATATATTAAACAGGGCTATAATATTTGTTCTGGATATATTGACCCTAGTGATTGGTCAGGCATTCGCGCTGGTTATAAAGCCTTAGTTAACTTGTATGAAAACTGCAAAGGGGAAGCAACCTTTACAAATATTCTGACAGGAGAAGGGGATACGCTTACATTCTCGTTAGATCAAAAGGGTGCTCTAACGATGGAGATTAACATCTGTACCGTTTATAATTACAAATGTAATATGACTATTGAAAGTTTAGATCAAACCTATTTGCCGAGGTTTATTGCGTTTTTCAAAGAGTTTTTAGAGCGAGAGCCGAAGAGTTTTTAGAGCGAGAGCCGAAGAGTTTTTAGAACGAGAGCCAAAATAAAAAGAGTCGCATCAAAGGATGCGACTCTTTTTTGTACCCAGTTTCTATATACAATTATTTTGTAACAACTTTAAGATCTACAGGGATTTTAGCTTCTACAGCTTCGCCTTTGATAACTTTTTGAGCTACATCGATAGCGATTTTACCCATTTGGTCTGGTTGTTGAGCAATTGTTGCAGCCAATGTGCCGTCTTTAACAGCTTTGTCTGCATCAGCAGTACCGTCAAAGCCTACGATGAAGATTGTTTTGCCTGCGGATTTAGCTGCTTGGATAGCGCCCAAAGCCATTTCGTCGTTATGAGCGAAGATAGCTTGTACGTCTGGATTAGCTTGTAAGATGTTAGTTGCTACGTTCAAACCTTTTGTGCGGTCGAAGTCAGCACTTTGTTTTGCTACTACTGTTAAGTCTTTGTCAGCTACGTTGTGGAAACCTTGGCCACGTTCACGAGTTGCGGAAGCACCAGGGATACCTTCGATTTCAGCTACTTTTGCAGCTTTGCCTACTTTATCAACGATCAATTGAGCTGCCATTTCGCCACCTTTTACGTTATCGGAAGCGATGTGAGCCACTACTTTGCCTTTGTCAGCAGAGCGGTCAACAGTGATGACAGGAATGTTTTTAGCATTTGCTGCTTCTACAGAAGTAGAGATAGCTGCAGAGTCTACAGGGTTGATGATCAATACGGAAACGCCGCTTTCAAGCAAGTCGGAAATATCGTTTGCTTGTTTTGCAGGGTCGTTTTGAGCGTCAACGATTTTAACTTTAAGACCAAGCGCTTTAGCTTGAGCCTCAACGCCTTCTTTCATAGATACGAAGAATGGGTTGTTCAATGTGGAAACAGAGAAGCCGATTGTGCCGGATTTTTTGTCGCCGCCGTTATCAGCGCTTTTACCACAGCCTGCTACAAGACCGATAACCATAATAGCCATCGCCAACAGTAACAATAGTTTTTTCATAGGAACCTCCTAAGCTTTCTTGCGGTCTGCAAGAACAGCCAGTAAAATAACAATACCTTTTACGACTTGTTGATAGAAACTGGAAACGTCGAGAATATTTAACCCATTGTTGAGGGTACCGATAATTAGGGCACCAATTAATGTGCCAACGATATGACCACGACCACCAGCAAGGCTTGTGCCGCCAAGCACTACGGCTGCGATAGCGTCAAGTTCGTAGCCTGCACCTGCTGTAGGTTGTGCAGAGTTAAGACGAGAAGTGATAATTGCACCAGCGATACCACAGAGCATACCAGTCAAGGCGTACACGAAGATTTTAACGCGGTCAATCTTGATACCAGCAATGTAACTAACCTTTTCGCTACCACCTACGGCGTATGTCTTACGGCCTAAGGATGTGCGGCTCAATACGAACCAGAGGGCGATGAAAGCTAGGAACATGGTGATCGCTGGAACTGGAAGGCCTGCAATATCCCCTTGGCCAAAGCCGTGGAATAGAGGATCTTGTGTTAGGCCGGAGATTGGGTTACCGTCTGTGAATACTAGCGTCGCACCACGGTAGATTGTCATGGTCGCCAAGGTAGCAATAAATGGAGCTACGCGGCCATAGGTAATAACGAGACCGTTAATACCGCCCAATACAAGGCCTGCACCTGCAGCTAATACGATAGCTAACACAGGGTCAGTACCAGTTACGATGAGATTGGCCATCACTGCACTAGAGAGGGCAAGAATGGAACCAACGGATAAGTCGATACCGCCCGTTAAGATAACGAACGTCATACCAAAGGCGATGATCGCATTGATGGATACTTGGCGCAACAAGTTACGCAAGTTAGAGAATTCAAGGAAACTGTCATTCATGACAGAGATAATTACAAATAATAGGATGAGGCCGATGAGGGGGCCTAATTTTTTTACATATTGTAGAGCTTTGCTGTCCATTATTGTCCTCCTGTGGCTAATGTCATAATCGATTCTGGTGTTGCATCGCTGCGGTCCAAGATACCTGCTACGCGACCTTCATGAATGACCATAACGCGGTCGCTCATGCCCAGCACTTCAGGTAATTCAGAGGACACCATGATAATGGACACACCGTTGTTCGTTAATTCGTTCATTAAATCATAAATATCACGTTTCGCACCGATATCGATACCCCGTGTCGGTTCGTCCATGATGATAATGGATGGCTTTTTACCAACCCATTTCGCGATAACCACCTTTTGTTGGTTACCACCGGATAGGGACGATGCTGGTTCGTGAATAGATTGTGTTTTAACGCCTAGTTTTTTAGACAATTCGTCAGCAAAGGAATTGAGCTTGCCCTTATCCAATATATGAGATGGGCAAATTTCGCCAAGGTTCGGCAATGTAATATTGGAACCGATGGAGAAATCGAGGATCAAGCCTTCGCTCTTTCTATTTTCTGTGATGAAAGCAATGCCAGCTTTGATGGCATCTTCTGGTTTTTTACAGTTCAGAACGGAGCCGTTAACTGTTACGGTACCGCCATTGTGTTTATCTACACCAAAGATAGCGCGCATGATTTCTGTACGGCCTGCGCCCATGAGGCCTGCTACGCCGAGGATTTCCCCTTTGCGCAAGGAGAAGGAAATTTCGTTGTCGAAACCTTCTGGTTTGAGGTTATCTACGCTCATGACCACTTCGCCTGGTGTTGTAGTGCGAGCTGGGTAGAACTCGTCAATAGAACGGCCTACCATGTGGCGTACCACTTCGTCTACAGAAATTTCAGATGTTGGTTTTGTAATGATGGTGTGACCATCACGCATAACTGTGATCGTATCGCATTCGCTAAATACCTCTTCCATACGGTGAGAGATATATACGATGGCAACGCCGCGTGCTTTCATTTTGCGCATCATCTTAAACAATGTCGCCGTTTCACGCTCTGTAAGGGCCGCTGTTGGTTCGTCCATGATGACCACCTTGGCATCTAACATCAAGATGCGAAGGATTTCCGTCATTTGTTGGTGACCAACGGAGCAAAGACCTGCCTCAGTTGTGAGTGGTAATTCGATGCCTAACTCTCGGCATGTATTTTCCGCCTCAGCGAGCATCGCTTTTTTATCGAGCATACCAAATTTATTGCGCTTCGGTCTCATTAAATATAGATTTTCTAACAATGTTAGATTTGGCCAAATGTTGAGCTCTTGGTGGATGAAAGCCACACCGTTTAGCTCGGCCTCTCTCGGATTCGGGAAGGTACGTTCTACGCCGTCGATGGTGATTTTACCAGCGTCTGCCTTGTGAATGCCCGTAAGGATATTCATGAGGGTGGACTTGCCGGCGCCGTTTTCGCCCATCAAGGCGTGAACCTCGCCCTCCTTGAGAGTAATACTTACATCGCGCAGTACTTGGTTCGTACCAAATGCCTTCGCAATGCCTGACATAACAATTTCCATAACTACTCCTATATGATTGGTGAAAGTATCTCTAGTGTGTGTAATAGATTAGATGGTTAGTAATCTTTGACTGCTAACCTATTTAATTTATAGAAACTGATTTAGAGGATCAGTTTCTTACGGTATAAATCGAGTTAGTCAATCTACTACTCTAGGGACGATCGCTAAAGATACAATCGGCGCGCAAGATAATGTTCGCATACGGAGATGCTTCACCAGTTCTAATAATGCATTTGCATTGTTTTGTTGCTTCTTTGAAAGCTTCATGGCTCGTTTCAATCCATTCGTATTGACTGGAAGGGAAGGTAGACTCCAAGAAGTCATAAGCCTCAGGATTATTGCCCTTAATTTCCTTTGCCACATGAATTGCTTCGGATTTCATATGCTTAGCGATGATGGATACCACTTGTTCAAAGCTTGGTACACCAAAATCTAAGGCTAAGTCAATCTTTTGAACCCCTTCAGGTACTGGTAAACCACAGTCGGAGATACAAATCGTATCTGTATGACCAAGATCTGCAAGAACCTTAGCGATATGGCTATTTAAAATGCCGTGTCGTTGCATGGTAAACTCCTTATTTATTCAATAGTTAATTCTCCGCTAAGAATGCAGCAACCTCGTCCTTTGTAGGCATGCCGCCTTGGGCGCCTAAACGTTGGATGGAGAGGGCCGCAGCTGCATTGCCGTAGTGCAATGCGTCAGCTAAGCTTTTACCATTAACGATAGCAGTTGCAAAGGCACCGTTGAAGGTATCGCCTGCACCTGTTGTATCTACTGGGTCAACCTTGAAGCCTGATACGGTGTGGATTTCACCGTTATCGGCGTAGCCTACACCTTTACTGCCAAGGGTAACGATGATTTTATTTTCATTGGCTAACAATGTTTGCTCTGTAGACTGCTCTGGGTAGAGGGCAGATAATTCATGCTCGTTTGGCGTGATATAGGTTGCCAATTCTAACCATTCAGGACTGAGGTCCGCTGCTGGAGCAGGATTTAAGAGGACTTTTACATGAGCCTCGTGGCAACGACGAACAATATATTCGATTGTAGGAATAGGAATTTCGTTTTGTACCATTACGAGATCTGCTTGTTTGATAGCAGAGCAAGCATTATCTACTATAGATTGATCTACCTTAGCATTAGCGCCAGGAATAACGATAATGCTGTTGTCCCCTTCAGCCAACGTAATGTGTGCCGTACCTGTTGTAGTATTTGGAACCGTAACGATGTAGTCTGTGTTAATATGATTTTCTTTTAGATTATCTAAAATCATTTGGCCGTATGCATCTGCACCGATACAGCCAACCATAGTAACCTCTGCGCCTAGACGAGCAGCAGCTACCGCTTGGTTTGCACCCTTGCCGCCGTGAGCGATGTGCAATTCGTTGCCCATAATTGTTTCGCCTGCTGTAGGGCGTTTGTCCGCGAGGACTACAATATCCATGTTGCAACTACCAATAACAACAATGCGATTCATAATAACTCCTTAATCAGCCTCATCCCTAAGTGGGACTAATAATGGATATCGTTAATTTTTATACATGGATTTCGCGATATTTTATGCAGAGAAATGTATATATAAATGGTGTCGATAACCGCATAGGCGTTTACTTTCACATATCTATTAGTATAACTTAATCATTTATTAGTATAGCGTAAATACAGAACTTTATCTATATAAATAACTATAAAATATAAGAATAAGAAAAGGTATATCCAAAATCTATGTTACATGAGTAAAAATGTACTCTCTGGATTTTGGATATACCTTATATTAAAAAATTAATAGATTATACTATTTATATTTTTTCTAACATTTTGTCTATGCTATCAAAGGATTTCTCTAGAGATAGAGTACGCCCTTGGATAATATCATTTTGGCCTTCTACAATAGCAGATAATATATCTATCTTAGCTTGTAAAATGCTAGTTGTAGTATCATTAATATTTATTGTATCACTGTAGCTTTTACCTATATTCATAGTCTGTTAGGCCTTTGTTCTTAATATAGCTATATATTAGTGAAAGCTTGGTTTGTCGTAGTGTGTACCTGGCTCACCTACGCCGATGCTTGCGCGGTGGAATGGTGTTTCATCATCTACATGTAAGATGTCGAAGATTGCTTTTACTACAGCCTCACGTGTAACTTGGGCATCGTTAAATTGAACGCCTTCAGGGATGAGCTCGTAATTCGTATTTTCTGGATCATTGTAAAGCCATGTGAGACGCAAGATTGTGTAGTTTAAATTGGATTCGCGTAACACATTGCGTGCTTGGCGTTCGCCTTGTACATAGCTAATAGGCAAGCTATCGAAGGTCCATTTTTCAAGTGCTGCAGGGAATTCACCAGAAAGACCAGCCATAGAAAGGCCGATAACGCGACGCACATTTTTGCGGCTCAATGCTTTCACAATAGCCGCCATATCACTGCCAGACTCCATAGCACTTACGAAAACGATTTCTGCATTTGTTACAGCTTGTTCTAATTTTGCAGGATTTTGGAAAGAGCCTTCAATGACTGTAACTCGTTCATGTTCCAAGATTTCTGGATGTAAACGAGTAGATAATTGACGACCATATAATGTAAGGTGCATATCTGTATATGTTAATAATGTAGCAGTTAACTTCTGTGCGATCTGGCCAGCGGCCCCTAAAATAGTAATATATTTGTACATATAGACCTCCTATGTCCTAGGCATAAGTATTTATATGCATTATATCACAACTATATGACGGGAAAGTGAGCATAACAATTTAATTAATAGCTAGAATTTCTTTTGTTGTTCTTAGTTGCGCAAATCGATTTCTCCAAATTTTTTCTTTGTAAAAGGATAAGATTTGATCGGCAGGTAGATGCTCATTGTTAAAGGTTGAGATAGCATCTTCGACGATGGTAATTTTATAGCCATATTCAAAGCCTACTTTCACAGATGTATCAATGCAAAATTCCACCTGCATTCCTACGAATGTTAAATTGGTAATACTTTTACTATCTAAATATTCCTTTAACCCACTATTTTTGAAGATGCTATTGTAATATTTATTGAAAATCTTTTCGTTTTCTTGAGGCTTTAATTCGTGATAAACTTGCCAATTATCACTACCCGTTGCTAATAAACCATCATCTTCAGAATGTCTCATAAAAATTACTTCTATATTTTGATCTCTGAAATGTTGAATGATTGCTTTTGTATTTATGATAAAATTTTTTGTATCGAAAGGATTTTCTTTAACTAAGCCTTCTTGTATGTCGATTACGATTAATGCTTGTGCCATGATGTATTTCCTTTATTAAAGATAAATTATATGTATTATGTGAATGTAATTAGAATTTATTATATTAGTTATTAAATTATTGTCCATTTCTTCGTATATAAGTATCTATGCACATTATATAACAAGTATATAACAAGAAAAGGAAGAAAGCAGTATCATATATGTTGATAGTAATTTTAAGAAATGTTGTAAAATCTGATGTTGAATTTACATGATAATTTAACTACAATAATGATAAGATATTAGAAAGATGAGTGTTATATCACTAAAGTATTTTGGAGGTGATAGTATGCCGAATATAAAACCTATTTCAGATTTACGTAATTATTCTGAAGTTTTACGTGATGTTACTATAGATAGTCCCGTATTCTTAACTAAAAATGGTAGAGGTAGATATGCAATTATGGATATTCAAGATTATGAGCGTGTAATGGCTACTATAAAACTTATGGGGGCTTTAGAGGCAGGTCGTAAATCTGGTGAAGAACGAGGCTGGATTTCATCAGAGCAACTAAAGAGTGAATTGGGGATTTAATTATGAATAATCAAATTAGCTATGCACCAAAAGCACGAGAAGATTTGCTAGAAATAAAATCTTTTATAGAAGAAGAAACCGGTGATATTGAGCTAGCTAAGAAAACCGTTTCGGATATAGTGACTACGAATGACTCGTTGAGTATATTTCCAGAAATGGGGCAGCGATTATTGATTAATTTAGAAAGTAAAATTGAATACAGATATTTACTTTGTCATAATTATTTAAGCTTTTACCGTTATTTAGACCGGACTATCTATATTGATAGAATATTAAACAGTAGACGTGATTATCTTAGAATACTATTAGATGAAGTACATTAGTTCTTAAAAGCACTATCGTTAATAGATGGTGCTTTTTATCATATGATAAAGATACTATTTATTAATAGTATCTTGGCTTTAACAAATTCTCGAAGGATGTTACAATAGACACTATATATTCATTTTTAGAAAAGAGGCTATTATGGAACGGATTCAAGATCTTGTGTACACGCATGTGCAGGGTGGCCAGTTTAGATGGGTCACTGTCAGCACATTGATGCTCGCATTGGGCACGATATTGCATTTGGTGAGCCCTAGTGTGGCTGGGGTAACGCCGAACTGGACGATTGCTACGTACTGCGTAGCTATTTTATTGACTCGTCCTAGTTTAAGTCAAACGTTGGGGATTGGCCTTGTAGCGGCCCTCATCAATGTTTTGACATCTAAGTCAGCATTCCCTTATGGCAACTTGTTGTCTGAACCAGGTGGTGCTTTGACGGCAGCTCTCGTGACGCGCGCTATGTTGTCCGTGAAGTTCCGTAAAATCGGTGGTTTTGATTTAACGCCAATCCTATCTGGCTTCTTAGCCACAGTTGTATCTGGCGGTATCTTCGTTACTATTTTGTGGAAAGTATTGGGCTTACCAGACAATGTATATATGTATGGTATGTGGCCGATGGTTCTTATCGTAGGCGCTTTGAATGGTGCCATTACGCCAATCTTGTACATTCCGGCGCAACGTCTATTCTCTAAACGCGGTATGTTGCCAAGTACAGATCAATTGACGTCTGACCATAGTCATATGACGATCTTGCCTGAGCGCCAAGCTAAGATTTCCATTGAACACGTAAATTACTACCATCCTAAGGCGACTACACCATCTCTTGAAAACATCAATCTCGACGTACATGATGGGGACTTCCTCGTTGTGACTGGTCCTGCTGGTTGTGGTAAAAGTACCCTTTGCATGGCTATGGTAGGGGCTGTACCTAAATTCTACGGCGGCCGCCTTGAAGGCATGGTGTTCGTAGATGGTAAAGCGACTACGCAAATGGAAATTCCTGAATTGGCTAATCACATCGGTGTGGTTCTCGCTGATTACGATACACAACTCGTAACGATGACAGTTCGTGAAGAAGTGGCCTTTGCTATGGAAAATCGCGGTTATGACCGTGAAACCATTAAAGCTCGTTCTGAAGAGGTGTTTGCACAAGTTGGTCTTGTCGGCTTAGAAGCCCGCAAGATTACTAGTCTATCCGGTGGTCAACGCCAACGTTTGGCGATTGCTTCCGTATTAGCTACGAACCCAACTGTTCTTGTTCTTGATGAACCAACGAGCTCCCTCGACCCAGATGGGACTGCCGAATTATATCGCCTCGTAGGTGATTTGAACAAGAAACATGGTATTACCGTTGTTGTTATCGATCATGATTTGCACGCTGTATTGCCGTATGCAAATCGCATGGCTCTCATGGTGGATGGCTCTATTGCGTGCGATGACGATGTACCAACTACGCTTCGTTACATGTACGAACACAATATTCACGTAGATGCGTTGCCATCCGTGTTCACTACGTATATGGAACTTGAGCAAGCGGGCTTCCACAGCGATGAGCCTTGGCTCAGCATCGAGTCTGCTATCAAGGGCTTGCACCAAATTGAAATGGCTCATGCTATTCAAACTGAGGTGCATGGTGAAAGCAACTCTACCAATAACCAAACAAATACTACTGTAGTAGAAGATAGAAAACCTATTCAACGCGTTGATAATGTACAAGGAAAGGACGGTGGCGCTCATGCTTAAGGTTGAAAATATCCGCTTTGGCTATGTGCCATCTGTAGACATCTTCCGTGATGTGACTTTCACCATCGAAGGCGACGAATATATTGCCATCGGTGGTCGCAATGGTTGTGGTAAAACGACTATCACTCGTTTGCTTGTAGGTCTTGAAAAGGCGAGCGAAGGCCGCATGTACTATAATGGTACGGATATTACATCTATGCCGCCATCTAAACGTGGTCAATTTATTGGTTATGTATTCCAACAACCAGATCGCCAAATGTTTAGACCAACAGTAGCCACAGAGGTTGCTTTTGGTCCTGAATCACTAGGTCGCAGTAAATCCGAAGTGAAACGCATCGTTGATGAAGTGTTGGAGCGTACAGGTATCGCTCACTTACGTGAAGCCTATCCTCCAACATTGCGCCGCGGCGAAAAGCAACGTGTTGCTATTGCTTCTGCACTAGCAATGCAATCTAAAATCCTTATCCTCGACGAACCAACAAGTGGTCAAGATGGTAAGGAAACTAAAGAGTTGTTAGCACTATTGCGTCAACTTAATCAAGAAGGCATTACGATCCTTCTCATTACACATGATATGGAAATCATGGCTAGCGAATGTAGCCGTGCACTCATCATGGGTAACCAAACCGTTGCCTTTGATGGCAGTCCAGAAGAACTGTTCAAGAAATCTACGGATGAATTGCAAGACCTAGGCCTCACAAAACCGCCAAGTGTGGAACTTTCACTAGCGGTACCATCCTTAGGTTATTGCAAATCTATGGATGAATTGAAATCCAAGTTAGTGGCTCAGTTGAGCGGAAAATAGGAGGGACATATGGAACGTTTAGTACCGTTAACAAAAATCTTGATGACCCTTGCTGTATCCGTGTGGGCCATCCTATTGCGTGACTGGGCATCGCTATTGGCATTAGTCGTTGTAGAACTTGTCGTGTTATTTGTTGCAGGTTTATTGATCAAACAACGTAAGGCCGTAATGGCATTGACCAGTTTTGCCGTATTCCTTGGCATCGTTCAATTCCTCGGCAGCGGCGATATAGCATCTGCCATCGTATCCGGCTTGCGTATGCTTGCCATGACACTTGTATTCATTTGCTTGTTGGCAACTACAAAATTGCAAGACCTTACAGCAGCGCTCGTAACACAATGCAAAATTCCTTACGAATATGCATTTATGTTCACGGCAGCACTACGCTTTGTGCCTGATTTCATTGCTGAAAGCCATGCTGTACAAGAGGCACAAGCGTGCCGTGGTTTATCCTTAGAAGGCAACTTCATTAAACGCATCAAATCCTATGCATCCGTGATCCAACCATTGCTTTTAAAATCCTTGGGCCGCTCCGAAACAATGGCGCTATCCCTAGAACTACGCGGCTTCGGTGGATCTACACATAGCTTTGCAGCATCCGTAGGATTGAAAACTATGGACTACGCTGTAATTGGGGCATTGATTGCTATTACAGTACTACTATTCGTAATTGTGTAATAGATAGAACTAGACAAATTCATAGAATAAGGTATACTATAATTAGCTTAAAGAGTATGAGGTATCATTATTGGTACACGTAAAAAGACCCCCTAGGAATGGCCAAATACCTAGGGGGCTTTTTATTTATCTTTTCACGGAGATAAACCGACGCTCAATCACCAGTTTAAATACCAGTCGAGCAATTTATAAATGAGGTAGCTAACCACATTTATCATAACTGGTACAATAAAGAGTATGAGGAATTTTCTCATTGGCACACCTCCTTCCTGTACCTGTTTCCCCAGGATGGAGTTGGTGACATCTTGATTATAGCAAAACTTGAATTTCATAAATAGCGATATACAAGGTACTGACTATAAATTTTAGGAATGACGAAAGATTAGGAGTGTATTACTGTGCTTACTATACGATCAATTACAAAGAATGATGTTGCAGATTGTTTAGATATTTACAATTACGAGGTTGTAAATGGCGTAGCCACCCTTGATCTTGAACCTCGTACGCTGCCAGAGTGGCAAAAGTGGTTTGAGGCGCATCAGACAGCGGAGCACTGTATTTTTGTAGGGCTTATGGACGATGTTGTAGTAGGCTATGCATCGCTTTCACCATATAGAACAAAGGATGCTTTTAAAAGCACTGTAGAATTATCTATTTACATCCACGAAGATTATAGAGGTAAGGGTGTGGCATCTAAGTTGATGGCGCATATATTAGATCATGCAAGAGTGACTGATACATTGCATACGGTAGTATCTGTTATTACTGCTGGAAATGCGGCAAGTACAGTATTGCATGAACGGTTTGAATTCACCTATTGTGGTCTAACACCGCAAGTTGGTTTCAAACATGGAAAATATCAGGATACCGAAACATACGCATTATTGGTATAATAAAACGTAGATATTAAATTACAAACTAAATGTACAGATGATAGATAAGGGTTCGCTACGGGTTAGGGCGAATAGGGTGATTGAATGAACATGAAAGATGAACGACAGTTCGTTGGCTATAGCAAGTATCGCAGTCGACTCGTAGATGGTCATGTACATACAGAGTTGTGTCCACATGGTAGTGGAGACCGGACTGCAATGATGATCGAAAAGGCTATTGAGTTGCGTATTGAGAAAGTATGCCTTACAGAGCATGCGCCATTGCCAAAGGCTTTTGCCGTTGAATACGGCGGTGACCAAAAGGCTTATGACACAGCGTCTTTGAAATTGAACCAAGTAGATTCCTATCTAGAATTAGGCCGTCAATTGCAACGTGCTTATGGCACGCATATCGACATCTCCCTTGGCTTTGAAGTGGATTACATTCCAGGCTTTGAGGCAGATATTCAAGAGTTTCTGGACCGTTATGGTCCATTAACAGATGACAATATTTTGTCCGTTCACTTTATGGAAGGCGTGAATAATGCCTATTACTGCTTAGACTATAGCCCTAAAGAATTTGAAAAGGGCTTTGGTCCGTGGATTCAAAAGCAATATGAGTTATATTACAAATATTACTCCACCGTGCGCCAAGCGGTGCGTGCTGATCTTGGTGAATATACGCCAAAACGCATTGGTCACTTTGATTTGATTAAGAAATACCAACACCACTTTGGCTTTGAGCGTCACTTGGATCGCCGCAATGCGCAGGTAGTAAGCGATATTTTACATATTATGCGCGTACAAGGGCGCGAACTAGACTACAACATGAGTGGCTTCTTCAAACCAGATTGCCGTGAAATGTACCCAAGCCGCTTTATCCAAGGTATGGCTGCTATCATCGGGGTGCCATTCGTACTAGGCTCTGATGCACATAGCATCGCTGATATAGAAAAAATTTGGGGCTAGATTGATGAAAAAGTTTTTTCTTGGGATTATTATTCTCATAACTCTAATAACAGCTTTTATAGCTTTTATGTTTTATCATGAACCATCATCTGATGAGTTGGTTGGGCGCAGTGTAACTTTAGAATTTGGGCCTAAGAATGAAATTCATATTAGCAAATTGTTTAGCCAATTTATTGTATCTGATACTAGTTTCTCTAACTCTAAATTTCCTTATTTCTTTGATGCCTTTGTAGAGAAAGATAAGGCTGGCAGCTCGTATCTATACTTATTATGTAAGGATAATATGATTGTCTTTGATAATAATATGAATTGTATTCTATTCTTCTCCAAACAAAACCAAGAGTCCAAAGCTTTATTAGATCATGTAAAGAAATATTATCATTTTGATGCAAGTAAAACGAAGTATAAGATTGAAGACTTAGATGAAGTTGATAAGTCTATATATCTATCGCTACAAAGTCAAAATTAATCCTTAAAACTCTGGAAAACGGGGAGAAAATGAGTAAACTTGGAATATTAGGATATTTTTTTGTTTTTATATCTATATCATTATCTATAGGGTTATATAAAATTGAGATCCGTAAATGTTCATTTGATGAAAAATATGAATATATGAAAAAACATAGAATTTTTGGTAGCCTAACAAAGTATTTATCTATAATCTCTATTATAAGTTTAGTGGTATTAAATCTTAAATTTTTAATGGATAAAGATTATAAATTTATAGTAGATTATGGCAGTATTTGGTTGATTTTCTTCTTTTTTACAATACTCACGGGGTTTTGTCAAAAAAGAGGTAGTATATATTTTAAAGAGGGCCTTATTGCAGCGTTTTCTGCATTATGGGGGATTATCGTGTTTGCTTATGCGTTTAGAAAAGTCCTTTTTTAAATAGAAAATATATATTGTTTTACTATATTAGACTAATGATATGGAATTCTTTAAGAAACCATAGCAAAGGGGCACCTCGAAGGAGGTGCCCCTTTAGTTATTGTCTTTAGACTGGTTCGCGACGTAGTCGCTAATCATTAAACCACCCGCTATGCGGGTGCGGCAACGAAAGTTATACAAAAAAATCACCTTGCTTAAGTATAATGTAGGTGTTCAAGCCGCATTATATGCAAAAGAAAGGTGATTTTATATGGCAACAAAGACACAGAGCCTTGCGCACACAAAATGGTTATGCAAATACCACATAGTATTTACACCTAAGTATAGACGTAAAGTTATATATAATCAATACAGAAATAGTTTACGTGAAATATTGAGACGTTTATGTGAATATAAGGGCGTCAAGATTATAGAGGGGGAGCTTATGGCTAATCATGTGCATATGCTAGTATTAATCCTGCCTAAAATATCAGTATCATCTTTTATGGGATACTTAAAAGGGAAAAGTGCACTAATGATGTTCGATAAACACGCAAACTTAAAGTATAAATTTGGAAATAGACACTTTTGGTCCGAGGGTTATTATGTTAGTACAGTAGGTTTAAATGAGGCTACAGTAAAGAAATATATACGTGAGCAAGAGTTACATGACCAAATGAAAGATAAACTTAGTGTAAAAGAATATGAGGACCCTTTTAAGGGTAGCAAGTAATACACATCCCCTTTAAGGGGAACGTTACGAGTCAATGGCTATGCGGCTTGAACGTAGTGGAAGCCAGCGCCTTTAGACGCTGGCCTAGTACTACGGGCTTATAGCCCGTGAGCAAACCACCCGTTTTGCGGGTGGTTCTGATTATGTCTTTAACTCATAATGTACATCCAAAATGAGAAATTGATAATTGACACTTCTATGTTTAGATATACAATATTATTGTAAGTACTAAAAGTTTTGAGAGCCAATGTGGCATGGATGTGCAAAAGATTTATCAGATATTTTTATATAACACCATGTCACACAAGACAATTGGAGGTGTTTATATGGTTATGAATGGTATTTACTTAGTTATAGCCTCCGCGTGTATTCTAATTTTAGCGTACCGCTTTTATGGGGCTTTCATAGCGGCGAAAGTATTAACATTGGATGAATATCGTCCAACGCCAGCTATGGTCCACAATGATGGTCACGATTACGTGCCAACTAACAAATGGGTAACATTTGGTCATCACTTTGCAGCGATTGCTGGTGCAGGCCCTCTTGTAGGTCCTGTTATCGCAGCCCAGTTCGGGTATTTACCTGGTGCATTATGGATCCTTATCGGTTCTGTATTAGCCGGCGCTGTACATGACATGGTTATCTTATTCGCATCCGTTCGCTATGATGGTAAATCTATTGCGGATATTGCACGGGAAGAAATTAGTAAATTCGCTGGTTTCGGTGCTATGCTAGCTACATTGTTCCTATTGATCATCACCCTTGCTGGTATGGCCGTAGTAGTAGCTAACGCATTGCATAACTCCCCATGGGGTTTCTTCTCCGTATTTGCTACAATTCCAATCGCTATTTTCATTGGTATTTATTTGAAATGGTTGCGTCCTGGTAAAATTCAAGAAGCAACTATTATTGGTGTAGCGTTGATCTTCGCAGCTATTATCTACGGTCCAAACGTAGCAGCTAGTGAATACGCTTCTTGGTTTACATATGACTTGCAAACCATCGAAATCATGCTTGCCGTGTATGGTTTCTTTGCAGCAGCATTGCCAGTTTGGTTATTGCTTGCTCCTCGTGACTACTTGTCCACATACCTTAAAATCGGTACAATCGGCGCATTGGCTCTTGGTATTATCATCGTAATGCCTGAAATTCAAATGCCAGCTGTAACTCCTTACATCTGGGGTGGCGGTCCTGTATTGAAAGGTTCTGTATTCCCTTATATCTTCATTACTATCGCATGTGGTGCGTTATCTGGTTTCCATACTGTTATCGCAACAGGTACAACACCTAAAATGCTTACTAATGAAAAAGAAATCTTGCCTATCGGTTATGGTGCAATGTTAACAGAAGGCTTCATCGCTATGATGGCGTTGATTGCCGCAACTGCATTGCATCCAGATGATTACTTTGCAATCAACTCCACTGTTGAATCCTTCAAAGCATTAGGCCTTCAAGTTCATGAATTGCCAGCATTGTCTGCAATGGTTGGTGAAGACTTGATGCACCGTCCTGGTGGCGCCGTATCCCTTGCAGTAGGTATGGCTCATATCTTCTCCAGATTGCCTAACATGGATCACTTGCTAGGTTACTGGTATCACTTCTGTATCATGTTCGAAGCATTGTTCATCATGACTTTGATCGATGCTGGTACTCGTGTAGGTCGTTACTTACTTCAAGAATTATTAGGTCATTTCCATCCTAAATTCAACGACCAACATTGGGCTCCTGGCGTTTATGGTTGTGCAGCTTTAATTTGTATTTTGTGGGGCTACCTAGTTCTACAAGGTAACATCGGTATTATCTGGCCTTTATTCGGCGTATCTAACCAATTATTAGGTACTATGACATTAGCTGTAGGTACTACAGTTATCATGCGACTTGGCCGCAAACGTTATGCATGGGTAACAGGTATTCCTTGTATCCTTATGGCTATCGTTGCTATCGCTGCGGACTTTGAAAACGTATTTAACAGCTATATCCCAGCTGGTAAATGGATCCTAGTAGCATTTAGTGCTGCTATGTTCCTCATGATCCTTATCGTATTGGTAGAAGCTGTACGCAGCTGGATTCGCTTGTCCAATATTCCTCAAGATTATCGTACACAAGCTGAAATCGAAGCTGAAAGCCTTGTAAAATACGGTAAAGAAGCAAAAGCATAATAGCTTGTTTTATTAAATATTTAAAAGAGCACTCGTTATGAGTGCTCTTTTTTTAGATAATTAGTATGTTTCATAGAAATTTATGGGATTGAAAATAAAATTCTATAGAATTTGTTGACATACATTATAATCTAATATACGATGTATGTAGTGATGTATATTACTACAATAAAATAGTTAGGTAACGGCACCTTGCATGCAGAGTTTCTGCGAGCAAGGCGCTTTTTGTATGGAAAGGAGTTTCTTATGGTCAATATGATTGATACGGGCAACACAGCATGGGTCTTGTTATGCACTGCCTTAGTATTCTTTATGACACCTGGTTTAGCGTTGTTTTATGGTGGGATGGCGCGTAGTAAAAATGTGCTAGGTACGATCATGCAGAGCTTCTTTTTAATTGGCGTCATCTCTGTTGAGTTTATTTTGATCGGCTATACGTTGATTTTTGGTGATGATCTACATGGTATCATCGGCGACTTTAGTAAATTTGGCCTTGGTGGTGCGGAAACAACCATCTTAAGTGATACCCATATTCCTGAGCTTGCTTTTATAGCATTCCAATGTATGTTTGCTGTCATTACACCAGCCATCATGAGTGGTTCTGTTACGGGGCGGATGCGCTTTGCACCCTTTGTAGTATTTGCTTTGCTATGGTCTATCTTTATATACAATCCGATGGCCCATTGGATTTGGGGCGGTGGCTTCCTTAGTGATTTGGGTGCATTAGACTTTGCTGGTGGACTTGCGATACATGTTCTGTCTGGTGTATCTGGATTGACCTTATGTATGCTGTTAGGCCGTCGTCGCGGTTATGGGCGCATGCCTATGCTACCGCACCATTTGCCGATGACAATTCTTGGAGCTGCTATTCTATGGTTTGGATGGTTTGGCTTTAATGCAGGATCTGCCCTTGGCGTAGGCTTCCTTGCAGCTAATGCAGTGTTAACTACACAAATCTCTGCAGCAGTTGGTATTGTAGGTTGGGTACTAGTAGAAATGATACACCGTGGTAAACCTACTGTGTTAGGGGCTGCCTCTGGTGGGGTGTCTGGGTTAGTAGCTATTACACCAGCTGCAGGCTTTGTAACGCCTATGGCCGCCATTATTATTGGCTTTATTGGGGCAGTCGTATGTTACCTAGCGGTAGCGATCATTAAAAATCGCCTTGGCTATGATGATTCTCTTGATGCCTTTGGTATTCATGGTGTAGGCGGTACATGGGGCGCTATTGCTACCGGTTTATGGGCTACCACAACTATTAATCCAGATGGGGCGAATGGGTTGTTCTATGGTGGTTCCTTGTTAGGTCCTCAATTGCTTTCACTCGTGATTGCCTATGTATTTGCTATTGTAGGTACATTTATACTATTTAAAATCGTTAGCGCTTTCATGGATATGCGTGTTAGCATTGGTTCTGAATCACTTGGTATTGATATTAGTGAACATGGCGAAGGCGCTTATAATCAATCTGAATTTAAAAGCTCAGGTCGTTTTATTTCGTCCAATCAAACGTCCTTGTTATAATTTGTGATAGATAAATCGTAAGGTACAATTGAATGTATATATACCGTAATTGGTGAAAGTTAGGTCATATAATGTGTACTTTTGTACCGTATAGGAGATAGATATATGAAACGAATGAAAAAGGTAGATATAATCGCTCGTGCAGAGCAGCTAGAGGATTTAAAAGAGGCGTTAAACAAGATTGGCATTCAAGGCATGACGGTGTCACAAGTCTTTGGCTGTGGATTACAAAAGGGCCATACCGAAGTATATCGGGGCCAACAATATGATGTAAATTTAATTCCTATGGTAAAAGTTGAAACCGTTGTGTGTGATGTGCCTGTGGATCTCGTGATGGACACAGCACGTAATACATTACAAACCGGTGAAGTAGGGGACGGTAAAATCTTTGTATATGATGTAGAAGACGCTATGCGTATACGGACAGGCACAAGAGGCACCAAAGCTGTAACAGACGACGAAGCATAACAACCGAATACTAAAATAGAAAAGAGACGAGGTTTACCCTCGTCTTTTTTCTGTTTAACTCTTTTCGAGTAATGCTTCATATCATTATTATTATCAGAGTTTAGGAATATATTTTATTTTAATGGGACACCTTTGTAACAAACGTTATGAAATGAGTGGTCTATACATAATGAGCGACTTAGCTTGCTTTGGAGCGAAGTTGTATAGACCACTCATTTCAATATACCGGCCGCTACGTTTTAGGGCCCCATTAAAATAAAATTATAAATACATCATGATATAATAATGCTATGAAATATTACATACATTCCTATTGGACGAAATATAAACAATTGTATAAGAAAGGCTTAAAAGGCATTGCTGCTTTTCTTGCCATTGGAGCGATTATAGTCTTTGTGCTCGCTACGATAGCGAGCCGTGGGATGGGCGTTATTTTTAACGAGGTAATGGCTCGTCAAACGATGATGAGAGGGACTGTAACGGTAGAGAGTTTAACTGCAACACCGTGGGGAACATTATCCTTTACTGACTTGGTATGGAAGGATCCAGAAGGCCGAGAGTTGCTTACAGTTCCAGATGGAAAGATTCGCGTTAATATGTGGGACATAATAACACGGAATTTTAAGGCCTCTGCTATAAACGGAATCGAGCTAAATGATGCGACCATTGTAGTCGATTTAGACGATAACAACCGTCTTGACTTTGTGCCTGCTTCACCTGATGTAAACAAGCCACTCAATGAGGTAGAGCCGCGACCTAAACCTCCGAAAAAGACGACTCAAGAGCGACAGGAGGAACTGGGCAAGAAGGTTCGTAACTTTAATTGGGAAGGCCAACATTTGAATCTTACCATTACACTTAGGAATAACCAGCTAGAAATCTTTCAGAAAAATCGTCACTATGTAATGAGGAACGTGAATTCTAAGATACATCTTGATAGTAACCGTGCTATTCGTATTGATATGGAAACGGGTAAGTTCGGTGGCACAGCCATTGGTGATGGCCTTACACTAAAAGGTCGTGTTGATCTAAAGGATGTATTAAAGCATCGCATGCCTCAGTTAGACTTACAGTTTGATGTAAAGGGTGTGGACCCATCATCACTCGGTTTTGGCGATAATATCCACGATGCAATGACTTTGTTGACAAAGGTAACTGGTGATTTTAATCGTCCATTGGCTAAAGGTCGTGTAACGATGCCTGTTTTACGAATTCCTGCGCTTACCTTTGAAAATGTAGTAGGCGATGTAACGTACCAAGACGGCATTTTGAACTTTGAAAATGTAAATGCCAATGTATACGGTGGAAAGCTAGAGGCAAAGGGCATATATAACTTAGATACTCGAGCTTATACGATTACAGGGATAGCAAAGGACCTTGATAGTAGTGAGGCTCTTAAAACACCTGAATTTGTTGTACCGGTGTCGGCTAATTTGAACTTTAAAAGCGAGGGCCAGCCTCGTGACATGGAGGTATGGGGAAATTTCTGGTCTGGAGAAGGCCATTATATGCTCATTCCAATTAAAAATATTACAGGAAACTTTCACAATAAAGGACGTCATTTATCCTTTAGTGATGTGACAGTTAATACGAATATTACGACTATTTCTACAGATGCGTTGCGTATCGATAATGGGCAGCTCACCATGGGGCCTCTCAACATTACATCCCATGGGGGTAGTAATTTTATCCTCTACGACGAATCCTTCGATGAGATCGATGAGAATATGGATCGGATTAAAGAGGGGATGAAGCAAGCTGGTGAAAATAGTAAGCGTGCCTCTGAGTCAGCTAAAGGTATAGATAGCATCAAGGTTCCCGATGATGTAAAAGAATCTGTTGGTGATGTAAAACGCCAAATTGATGAGGTGAAAGATGCTTTTAAAGGTATCAAAATAAAGTGATAAATGAAATATAAATGATATTAACTCTCTTTCATTGTGCGTTTATGTAGATGGTTTATAATAAATCTCCGTTATCATAATTTTTGATATAATACTTTTGTGTTATTTGGAGGTTTTTTATGAAAGCATCAAAACAATTCTCTATCGTTTTGGCCGCAGCTGTACTTGCATTAGGTGTTGCTGCATTAGCACCACAACAAGCATCCGCATCTATGGATTATAATACTTACAATCCTACAACATTGAGCCCTAACGGTACACGCTATGGCGCAGATACTACATATGTATCCAATAACAACAATACAGATAATAGCACATATGTTATTAAAGACCCTGCTACAACAGAAGTAAAAGACTGGCCAGAGACTACTGTTACTGATGATGATCCAGCAGACTATAGCCCTGAAGCAAATAGCCTTAGCTATTGGCTTGCCAAATTTAATAGAGTGCTTGGTAGAGATTACAAATTCTAGTTTTGAACAGCCATTTATGACTATAAAAAGAAAAGGTCCCGTTATGGGACCTTTTTTGTTTGCCTAGATTGCGTTACATCTTTAATAGATTTATTTAACAATCTAATTGCTTTACTTATCGATCTAATCCGTTAGCGCGTTGGTATTCAGATGTATTTGTAGATGGAGTTTGATCGTCTACAGTTACAGTGTCTTTGGATACAGATTTTTTGATTTTAATAAGAGGTTTTTCTGTAGCTTTTGGCTCTTCTTTTTTCTTCACATCTTTTTGAGATGGTGGTAAGAATGTGTTGAGTTCATTCTTATGAGATACCTCTGTGTTTGTAGTAGATGCTAATTGGACACGTTGAGGAGCGATGAAGATTTCATCCTTTGTAATTTTTACATCATTCAATAATAATTTGAATACTTGAGGTTTTACAAAGATAGTACCATCTACTTTGCGAGCTGCAGGCAAGAAGGATTCAGAAGTATCAAGGTTGATGATTTTCAATTTACCATGGCGCACTATCTCTGCAGAATCAGGTTGGATAGCTAATGTAGCGATATTCATGTCTACTAATGCTGTTTTAGTAGGCTCATCCCATGCCACTTTATAGCCCAATGCTTCAGATACTTGGCGCAATGCTACGAGCGGTTGACCATCTACATAGATTACATTTTGTTGACCGTTAATAGGTTCAACCACTTTACCATCTACATTGATATGATGAGCAGTCGTAACAGATGCAGGCTTTTCAAGATTCATAGCTGGACCAGGATTCTCCATGCCAATAGCCGCCTGTGCAGGCTGTACTGTGCCAAATGTGAAAGCTAATGCACCTACAGTGATGCTGGATAAAATAAGCTGTTTTAATTTCATAAGTGACCTCCATAAGGTGTTATATCATTTTGAATGTATTAACGTTACCAAATGTATATGAATATTTTATTATAAATTTTAATTTTATACAATCTATATGTGAGCGTAATATAATTGAACTAGATTATGGGGATAGGATAGTTTATTTAGAGACATAGGATGAACTGGTCATTTAACTATAGTCTGAAATCGTTTATCTCTATCAGTAGTGTATTCTTTTATATGCTATAATTAAGTGTTACATGAATTATTTAGTATATCTAATTATAGAGTTATAGAGTTTATAGAAAGAGGTTCCCTATGGCATCCGGCAGATCTGAAAAAGAGTTACAAGGGGTAACGATGTTAGGTCACAAGACCGATTACCCTACTGATTATGCACCACAGGTGTTAGAGGCATTTGATAACAAGCACCCTGATAATGATTATTTTGTTAAATTTAATTGTCCTGAGTTTACTAGCTTGTGCCCTATGACCGGTCAACCAGATTTTGCGACGATCTACATTTCTTATGTACCAGATAAGAAAATGGTAGAGTCCAAGTCTTTGAAATTATACCTATTTAGTTTCCGCAATCACGGGGACTTTCACGAGGACTGCATCAACATCATCATGAAAGACCTTGTGAAGTTGATGGATCCTAAGTACATCGAGGTATGGGGCAAGTTTACGCCGCGCGGTGGTTTGTCCATCGACCCATACGCAAACTATGGCAAGCCTGGTACAGAGTGGGAAAAGACTGCAAAAGAGCGTCTTCATTTCCACGATATGCAGCCTGAGCGCGTAGCATACCGTTAATATGGCATACGAATATTTAACAATGGTCACATCGTTTATAATGTTTTTTATGATCGGTGTGATATTGTCTATTCACCCTGCATCCATAATCGTAGGGGAGCATACGAAGTTATCACATCTGAGTCGATGGACTCGGTGGAATGGGTATCTTATTTTTATATTGACCCTGTTTATTGTGGATGTACTCATAACAAATGGCCTATATGCTGTGTTTTATGATGTGTATGGCAATCTATCTGTTCTGCGTGAGCTGGCTATTGATCCGATGGCTATATTCTTTAGTGAAAGCTTCCAAATAGGCGTTGTTGTCGTCTTTGTTCTGGTATTGCTACAAGTGTTAGGTCTCGTCGATTTGGCTCATGGTGAAAGAAACTTATCGTTTCACTATGACCAATTGCATCAAGGTAAAGAACAACCTTCCTGGATGGAACAGTACATGGCCCATGAAAAGGGCGGGTTGGGCTTAGCTATTGTAGGATTGATTTACATGATACGGATGACCATGAGAACCATGTGGCCTTATATTATATGCCTTATTTGGTTCAAGCTTATAGCGATGCTTGCTAATGTGCTACTTTCACCAGTCATCAATCGGCTAATGCATGTTGAAACGATGACATCAACGCATATCATACTATACCCTTATGTAGCGATATATGTGATAGCAGGATACCTGTGGGGCTATGTAGCGCTACACTATGACATAGATAAGGCGTATAATGTAGCGAATAGTACCGTGATAGCCATCCTTCCACGACTTACCGTTATACTAGGGACAGTCATCTTTATTGGACTCGCGCTAGTTATTATTATGGTGCCTGTTACTTGGGGTATGGTGGTAGATACACTGACAAAATTATAAATAAACCTAGTTATTTCCTATATTTTTAGGGTTTTAAAAGCGGTTCTCATTCTCTTGACAATGCATAGATGCAGGTGATAGAGTATGATTGTATTTATGAGAATACACAAATGGTTATATCCAGTGTATAGAGAATAACAAGGTGAAATTCATATCGTCCTTGGGATGTTCCTGAGGACGATTTTTATCATCTATCACCAAAAGGAGAATCAGATGAGTATAGTCACAAATCAAACAACTGAACTGATTGGTAAAACTCCGGTATATCAATTACCAAATACCAATATTTATGTAAAACTTGAAAAATATAATGTAGGCGGTTCTGTGAAAGATCGCGCAGTACTTGGTATGTTGCAAGATGCTAAGGAAAAAGGACGCCTTCACGAGGATAGCATCATCGTAGAGGCTACAAGTGGCAATACAGGTATTGCTCTTGCCATGGTGGGCGCTATCTTACATATTAAAACTGTAATTATTATGCCTGAAAGCATGAGTAAAGAACGTCGTGAACTTATTAAGGCGTACGGTGCACAGCTCATCTTAACACCGAAAGAAACAGGCATGAAGGGTGCTCTTGAACGAGCAAATGAAATCTTAGAAAAATATCCTAATGCGTTTACTTTAGGCCAATTTGTAAATCCTGCGAATCCAGATATACATTACCGTACTACGGGCGCTGAAATCATAGAACAAGTGCCAAATGTAGACGTATTTGTGGCAGGTATCGGTACAGGTGGTACTTTCACAGGTGTTACTAGACGATTGAAAGAGCATAATCCGAATCTAAAATCTATCGCAGTGGAACCAACAGGATCTCCGGCTATTACAGAAGGCAAGGGTGGTCCTCACAAAATTCAAGGTATTGGTGCGGGCTTCATTCCAGAGAACTTCGACCAAAGCTTGATGGACGGCGTACAAACTGTAAGTGATGAAGAAGCTTTTGGCGAAGTACAAACCTTTATGCGTGAAAGCGGTGTTTCTATTGGACTTTCAGCGGGGGCCGCTATCGTAGCGGCTAAGCGCATTGCACGAGAAGAACCAAAGGCGAATATAGTGGTTATTGCACCAGATGGGGTAGAAAAATATTTATCCCTCTTGGATTTTGCTAATAACGAATATGTAAAATAACGGATTTCGCATAGATAAAACATCATATGTATAGGAATACAGACCACATATGTTGTATACTATATGTTATATGAGTAGAGTTATTTGAGATGGAGTCACTATGATGCAAGGTTTGCGTGAATTATGGGGCAAAATTCAATATAATATTAAGCGCGTAATGGATTCTGACCCAGCCGCAACAAGTGTGTGGATGGTTATTTGGACGTATCCACATATTACGGCCTTATTCTGGCATTTCTTTGCGCACCGCCTCTATAAGGCGGGGTGGCCAACCTTGGCGCGTCGTGTGGCATTACATTCTCGTCACGTAACGGGCATTGAAATTCACCCAGGGGCAACGATTGGCCGCGGTTTATTTATTGACCATGGTATGGGCGTTGTAATCGGTGAAACCGCCATCGTAGGGGATAATGTAACACTATTCCACCAAGTTACACTAGGGGGGATGTCCTCTAAACAGGTAAAACGCCATCCAACAATCGAAGACGAAGTGCTCATCGGTACAGGCACAAAAATCTTAGGGGATATTACCATTGGTGCGCGCACAAAAATCGGTTGTAATCTTGTTATTAAACATGATATCCCTAAAGACATGGTTATCTTTGAAACAGATCCAGAAAATATGTATGTCCGTAAACCTCGTCGTACTAATAACGGTAAGGCTGAGGAAAAGAAAATCCCTGATGGCTACATAGAATACTATATTTAATATAGTAGTAAAACAAATCTGGTTCATCGAATCCATGTTGAAATAATACGATTGACAATGCCTTATTGGGTATGATATGATTACCCAGTAAAGCATGGAGGATTACTCAAGAGGCTGAAGAGGACGGTTTGCTAAATCGTTAGGGCGGGTTACCGTCGCTAGGGTTCGAATCCCTAATCCTCCGCCATGCTGAGACCTCACATCACGCGATGTGAGGTCTTTTTGTTTATTGTAATATTTACTAGGTATGGACCTTAATGTGTAAGGACTCAAATGAGTTTAAGGTCTTGTAAATATTGATGTATACAGGCGTGTAAGGTTATAGAGTTGACGTATGATAAGGGGTTTCATATAATAGATTGTATCAAATGTAATTTTAAGGAGACTCTTATGAATATAAAATATACACGTCACATACATTTACTTCGTCGCGCTATGGGTATCGGTGCATTATGTCTCGTTGCCTCTGTTGGTTTTGCGCATGCTGAAAGCATTTCTATTCCAAGCGCACGTCCCATGATAGATGGCATGAGTGCCGATGTAGAGACTGTTAGTAGCTCTAGTAAAGCACAACATCACGTGAGTACAGGTGTGATTACGCCAAGTGATTGGACGTATACAGCGTTACAAACGCTAATTAAGCACGGTGCTATTACAGATACACATGGTTTTGTCTTTGATGGCAATACAAGCTATACAAAGGATGAGCTTATGCCTCTTATCGATGAGGTAGTAACTAAACGGGAGCAAATGAACGAAAACGATCGCCAATATGCATTGCGCATTTATCAAGAAAATATGCGTGATGTAATGGACTATCGTATCGGTCGCGACAAGAAAGTTACCCGAGAGCGTCGTCAAAAATTAGACGAAAAACGTGCTGAAAAGGCTAAGAAGTCTGGTAAAACATACCAAGTATCTAAATCTCAACAAGAGGCTTTAGATACCGCTAATGATGAAGTGGCAAAACCAGAAGAGCGCGCTTTAACAGATGAACAAATCAAAGAAAAAATGAAGAAATTCAAAATTGATGATTCTCGTGTTAAAGTAAATAATAATGTGCGCATCCGTTATACCGGTGGTAAGGATACAAAATCTAAAACCGATGCTCGCATGCAAACAGAGATGACCTTTACTCTATAACCCTTAATAAGGAGTTATAATGATTGATTTCTTAAAGAAACAGTTGTTTACTGTTCACCAAAATGGTAAGCACCAGGTGAGCGAGGTCTTTAAATTTATAGGGCCTGGCATTATCGTAACTGTAGGGTTTATCGACCCTGGCAACTGGGCGGCTAATCTAGCAGCCGGTGCTAGTTATGGTTACGAACTTTTATGGGTAGTAACACTATCTACGATTATGCTCATTTTATTGCAGCATAATGTGGCTCATTTAGGCATTGTACGGGGCCAATGCTTATCAGAATGTGCCTATGAATTTTTACCGCGTTACGTGTCTCGCTTTGTATTGAGTACAGCTGGCATTGCAGCTGCGGCGACGGCATTGGCTGAATTTATCGGCGCTGCTATTGCATTGAAAATGCTCTTTGGCATTCCGCTTCTGATAGGTAGTGTATTAACGGCCGTTATATGTACTGTTATGCTTATTACAAACTCCTATCGAAAACTGGAGCGGATTATTGCAGGTTTTGTATCCCTTATTGCATTGGCCTACCTCATTGAGGTCAATATGGTCAATGTAGACTGGGCGGCAGCGGGCATTGGGTGGGTAGATCCTAAGATTCCGAATGAATCGATGCTCGTTATTTTGAGTATCTTAGGGGCTGTTATTATGCCTCACAATTTGTTCTTGCACTCAGAAATCATCCAAAGTCGCCAATTCAATACGCAAGATCCTTCTATAATGAAGTGCCAATTGCGTTATGAATTCCTAGACACCTTATTCTCTATGGGGATTGGGTGGATGATTAACTCCGCCATGATTTTACTGGCGGCAGCAGTGTTCTTTACTCACGGCATTGAAGTAACCGAGCTTGAACAGGCTGAGGAGTTGTTACGACCTCTCATTGGCCCTGCAGCAGGTACTATCTTTGCTATCGCATTGCTTTTTGCGGGCTTTGCCTCTTCTGCTACAGCAGGTATGGCTGGAGCGAGTATATTTGCAGGTATGTTTGGTGAGTCTTACGATATGAAAGACTTCCATACTCGATTAGGCTTGGCTTTAACATACATTCCGGCATTGCTATTGATTGTATTTGTTACTGATTCATTTCAAGCATTGTTGATATCTCAAATGTTCTTGAGTTTGCAACTACCTATTACAATTTTCTTGCAGCTCTATATGACGAGTAGCCGTAAGGTGATGGGGCAATATGCGAACCATACATATACGAATGTACTATTATGGGGCATTGGTATTGTTGTTACCGTTATGAATATTTACCTACTCATTGTAGGGTAATAGGAAAAGACCGCGTTAGCGGTCTTTTTTTGTATAATAGGTATTCAAATTTATAAAGTTACATTAATCATGCAACATTATTTTATTAGAATTACTTTGTCATATAACTGGTATAGTAGTTATGTAAAAAGTGTATCCATGAATAACCATGTGGGCTATAAAATATGTTACAATTAAAGATAGTATAAATCCTGTAGGGAACATTCCCTCACCAGTGTAATAGATAGAAATTTGGAGGACCTAATGGCAGAGGAAGTAAAAGTACAAGATGCAATGCAATCTGATTTTAGTGTTGTAGTAAACGACATTGCAGAGGAATTATTAACGCGCCTAAATATGGATGAGGATGGCTCTGTTATCGACATGTTCCAAACAGGTTCTTTTGATCCTTGGCAATTATTCGTGTTCTTTGGCGCTTTAGAAAAAGCTCTCGTTGATTTTAGAACTGATAAACGCAAGAAAACAGTTATTGTTCACGCCCAACCTGAGGCGCTTATTGGCATTGGTCGCGTGGTAACACCTGTATCTACTATGCTCGAACACGTTCTAATGTCTCGCTTGAACGACATGAGCGAAGGTCGTCTAGAAACTGGCATGCTTACTGTATCTGCTGA
The DNA here is from genome assembly GCF_024677885.1 of Veillonella faecalis. NCBI lineage: Bacteria > Bacillati > Bacillota > Negativicutes > Veillonellales > Veillonellaceae > Veillonella > Veillonella faecalis. The sequence continues at coordinate 208,144 of NZ_JALBWL010000003.1, read as the reverse complement.
AAGCATCGATTACGAAGGTGTCAATCTTAAAGGTCGTCACGTAGTTATCGTATGTGACCTTGTGGACGAAGATTCTGATTACCTTAAAGAATGCATTAAACTATGTAAAGAATTGAAAGCGAGCCACGTTGTGGCTGTGCCTCTCATGTTGTGGAATCCTGAGTTGATCGACAATTTGACAGAGGAAACTATCAAGGCGGAATTATCTCATGAAAATCGTCCTCTCTCCTAGTAAGACAAAAACGATTACTACTGTTGGCAATGATGGGGCAGTACATAGTGCGGTTCAGGACGGTCAATTTCAACCGCACATTACGCAAGACATTGTAAAACATGTGCAGTCCCTAGATGTGGCGGCCCTTGGTAAAGCTTTGAAACTCAAGGATGATAAGGCGCAGGCGCTCTTTGATTTCTATCAAGCTTTTGAGTCCCATCCTGTTGGGCATGCTTGTGAAAGCTACGATGGCATTGCTTTCAAATATTTGAACTGGTCGAATTTGACTGAAGAGGCCAAGGCCTTTGGTGAAAGCCATCTTGTTGTGATGTCTGCGTTGTACGGTGTTGTAGAGCCTACGATGGGCGTACGCGATTATCGGCTTGATATGGTAGATAAGGTAGGCATTAACTTATATGACACGTGGCGTGAAACGGTAGATGCCTACTTTCACAAGGAAGATTGGATTCTCAATCTAGCGTCTAAAGAATATGCTAAAATGGTAAACCATCCAAAGGTAGTGACCGTTGAATTTTGGGAATTACGAGGCGATACATTTAAACAGATGAGTACGTCCTCTAAAATGAGTCGCGGTGTGATGGCTCACGAATGTTTAACTCGACAAGTGAAACATGTGCGGGATTTACCGAGCGAAGTGAATGGATTTACCTGTGTCACTGACATAGATTCCATTACCATACCAAGCGAATCGATGACGGTTCGTTATGAAAGGAAGTGATTGTTTGCAAGTGCAAGACATCCTTGCAAAAGACCTCGTTGGCGATGAATGGCTAACAGAGGATGAGCTAAGATTTCTCATGTCTGTAACTGATGAAGAACAGTTGCAGTTAATATATAAAAAGGCTTATGAAGTAAAGGCGAAATATGTACAACCCGTAGCGTACTATCGTGGCCTTATCGAGTTCTCGAACCGATGCATTAAGAATTGTAATTACTGCGGTATCCGTCGTGAAAATGATAAGACGGAACGCTTTGATATGAATCGTGAAGATATTATCAAGATGGCACAGTGGGCCTATGACCATGAATATGGTTCTATTACGCTACAATCTGGTGAACGCAGTGATGATATATTTGTCGATTATGTGGTAGATCTCATTCGCGATATTAAAGCCATCGGCGATGGTTCCCTAGGCATTACGATGTGCGTAGGGGAACAAAGCGAAGAGGCGTACCGCCGCATGCGTGAAGCCGGTGCGAGCCGTTATTTATTGCGCATTGAAACAACAAATAAAGAACTGTACCATAAAATTCATCCTCAAGATGAATTGCACTCTTTTGAAACGCGCGTTGAATGCTTACGTAGCTTGCGCCGCGTAGGTTTCCAAGTAGGTACAGGTGTTATGATTGGTTTGCCTGGTCAAACAGAAGAAGACTTGGTAAATGATATCTTGTTTTATCGCGATATGGATATCGATATGATTGGCATGGGACCGTATGTGGTACATCACGATACGCCGCTAGGCCAAGAGGCTTTAGCGATGGGCATCGATGACGAAGCTGGTAAATTGCGCCGTATTCAATTAGGTCTTAAGATGATTGCTTTAACCCGCTTATTCTTGAAAGATGTCAATATTGCAGCTACTACTGCATTACAAGCTTTGGATAAACTAGGCCGTGAAAAAGGCCTTGCTGCAGGTGCCAATATTTTGATGCCTATCATTACTATTCCGGAACACCGTGCAAAATATTTGCTGTACGATAATAAACCTTGCGTAGATGATAATGCAGACAAATGTAAAGACTGCTTAACGCGCCGCGTTATGTCTATCGGTGACACCGTTGGGTGGAAGCAAAATGGTGACTCCAAACATTACGGCAAGCGTACGGGAGAGTTTTAGTCTTCTCTGTGTATCTAATTCATTGATTCTATTATAAGTTTTGGGGTAGTTTTACCTATATATAGAGATGGGGCCCCATTACATGAGGTGTATTATGGAGACAAAATGGTATTCTGATTTTTGGCGGTTGTTTGTGAGTCCTTTTAGCGGCGGTATTGATCAAGTTGTACAATCGGGGACATTGAAAAAAGGATTCTGGGGCACTGTATTCTTATGGGCTATCCCATATATTATATTGGCTTTATTTGGGACTATGTTAATTCCATTTCTCCCTCATAATGAATTTACTGGTTTAACCTATTTACTCGGTATCGGTGCCAGCTTTATGTTCATCTTTGCATGGCTTATTTGTATCGGCTGGTCCTTTGTGATGGTTGCCATCGGTTCCTATGTATATAACTGGGTTATCACTAAGATGGGTGGTACCGACAATGTACAGGCGATTATGAAAGTTAGTTGGTATCTACAAGGGTATGGCGTACTATTATTTAGTATTGGTTATACGATAGTCTTGGTTTTAATGGGCATGTTAGGTTTAGCATTCGATAGTAGGGCTTTTGCTGGTGTTATCTATTTTGTAGGAACAATAGCCTTACTTGTTATATCCATTTGGGTATCCTTAGAACTTATGGCAACACAAGTAATGCTTACGAAGATGAAAGTATTCATTGCTAGTATCTTAACGTCCATAATCTTCGCTATAATTTGGGCGCTTTTCATGGCACTTCTTAGTGGCTGTGCCTCTTTAATGGGTAGATAATACTAATTTATAAATTAATATTAATAAAGAGTCCTCTTTTTTTGATAAATTTTTTCGGAAAAAGAGGACTTTTCTATTTGGGTGTCGAAATGTAATAGCAAAAGCCGTAATTTGCCATTAAGGAGGCGATTCCGATGAAAGAGTACAGTAGTGATAAAATTAGAAATGTTGCTGTTGTTTCCCACGATGGTGCGGGTAAAACAGCTCTTGTCGAATCTTTGTTGTTAACCTCTGGTGCGGTTGATTTCGTAGGTAAAGGCCAAGATAATAAACATATTATGGACTTTGAACCTGAAGAAATTAAACGTAACGTAACAATCCAATTGGGCATGGCTCCATGTGAATGGCATGACCATAAGGTTAACTTCGTAGATACTCCAGGCTATAATGAATTCCATGGTGAAGTTCGTGCCGCTTTGCGTGCGTGCGATGGTATGTTAATGGTACTATCCGCCACATCTGGTGTAGAAACTGACACAGTTCGCGCATGGGATTATGCAGTTGAATTACAAATGCCACGCATGGCATTTATCAATAAAATGGATGTGGATGGTGCCGATTTCTTCGGTACTATTGAAAGAATGCGGGAATTATTTGGCAAAGGCATTATGCCATTGCAGATTCCTATCGGTGAAGGCGCCAACTTTGAAGGCGTCGTAGACGTAGCAAAAATGACTGCGTTTACTTACAAGGACGGCCAACCAACAGAGATTGCTGTACCAGCTCACCTTATCGAAAAGGCTCAAGAAATTCGGGAAATGACCGTAGAAGCCGCGGCTGAAGGTAGCGATGAATTGTTGGAAAAATATTTAGAAGGCGAAGAATTATCTTTAGAGGAAATTCGCCAAGGCTTGCGTGAAGGGATGATTAGTGGCCGTGTGTGCCCAATCATGTGTGGCAGTGCCACATCTCGTATTGGCCTAGATCAAGTATTGGATCGTATGATCCGTTACATGCCGGATGCAACTAAAAAAGTGATGACCGCAACTGATGCGGAAACCGGCGAACAATGTGTAGTACATGTAGATAAACCTTTAACTGCATTCGTATTTAAAACATTGTTAGACCCATTCGCAGGCAAACAAAGCTTTGTACGTATCTTCTCTGGTGAACTAAAAGAAGGCGATCGCCTTTATGATGTAAACCAAGGCGTAGAAGAAAAATGGGGCAAGATGGTTACCCTTATCGGGAAGCAACAAATCCCTGTATCTGCCGCTAAAGCTGGCGATATCGTAGTGATACCGAAATTGGCAAATGCTAAGACTGGCGATACATTAACTGCTCCTGACTTTAAAGTGACATACGACGCTATCCGTTTCCCTCAACCTCTATACACAGTGGCATTAGAACCTGTGAAAAAAGGTGAGGAGGAAAAATTAGCTGGTGCTGTTCTAAAAGTAGCAGAAGAAGATCCTACTTGCGTAGTAGTGAAAAATGCTGAGGCCCGTCAACTACAAATCGATTGTATGGGCGAGGTTCATCTCGAGCATATCCTCAACAAAATGGATCGTAAATATGGCGTACAAGCTAAACTTGTGACTCCATATATTCCATACCGCGAAACAATTAAAGGCTCCGCTGAAACCGAGTCTAAATATAAGAAACAAAGTGGCGGTCATGGTCAATATGGTCACGTTAAGATTCAAGTGGACCCATTATACGATGGAAGCGAATTTGCATTCGTAGACAAAATCTTTGGTGGTGCTGTACCTAAACAATACATACCAGCAGTGGAAAAGGGTGCCAAAGAAACCCTAGATAAAGGCTTAATTGCGGGATATCCTATGATTGGCGTGCAAGTGACACTCTTGGATGGATCTTACCATAGCGTAGACTCCTCAGAGTTAGCATTTAAAGTAGCTACGTCACAAGCTATCAAGGATGTAATTCCTAAGGCGAAACCAGTCCTATTAGAACCAATCTATGAAGTTAACGTGTTTGCACCAGATGCTTTCATGGGCGACATCATGGGTGATTTGAATAGCCGTCGAGGTCGTGTATTAGGCATGGAACAAAGTGAAAGAACAGGTATTTCTGTTGTTAAAGCACAAGTACCATTGGCTGAAATGGCCGACTATGTAACTGCATTGCGCTCTATCACTCAAGGACAAGGCGTATTTAACCGTCAGTTCTATACTTATGAAGAGGTTCCACATAAGCAAGCGGAAGAAATTATCGCTGCTCGTAAGACTCAAGAATAAAGTTAAGAACATGTCCACGTACTGTATCAAATACAGTTAGAATCACTACAACTGAATAGATAATTGCATATCGTAACAACTTAATAGCATAACAATTGACGTAAGTCATAAATTTGAATAGTATTTTACACGAGCCCTCCATATATGTAGCGTATGGAGGGCTTTTACTATATATGAAATAGATTAGGATTGGCTTAATCGATAACGGAGAATATAGGGACCTAATCATTGGTATGTATAGATGCAGTGGAAATCATAGAATTGCTAGTCCTTTATGTATATATGTGCTAACATTAAGATAATATAATTGCTTATGTATCGGGTGTTATTTCCATATATCGGGAAAGGATCGTATATGTTTTTCTCTAGCATTACTGCAGATTATACAAAAATGGGCTATCCTAAAGCTATCGTACGGGCGTTGGATTTCCTAAAAAATACAGATTTGAAAGCATTGCCTGGTGGTCGTCATGCCATTGAAGGGGACATGATGTACGCCAATGTAGACGATGTAGAAACAAAATTGTTTGAAACTACAAAACCTGAGTCTCACCGCAATTATGTAGATATTCAATTCATGGTATGTGGCGAAGAAAATATGGGCTTTTTTGTAGATAAAGGCCTCGTAAAGCCTGTGGAGTCTCATCCAGATCGTGATTGTTATTTCTACCCAAACGAAGCTGTCGATGAAGGACAAATTCATTGCCCAGAAGGGTACTATACAGTATTCTTCCCATCTGATATCCATAGACCACTATTAGCTGTTAATGATAAGCCTATTAAAATCCGCAAGGTTGTTGTAAAAGTGCATGTGGATCTCTTAGGCGAGTAATCCTATGAAGCGATATGAAATTATAGGTGTCTTACTAACCCTATTAGGTGCTGTTTTATGGGGCGTATCAGGTGCTTCAGTACAGTTCTTAAGTAACTTTAGGGATATGAACTTGGAATGGCTAGTCACCATGCGGTTAATTACAGCAGGACTGTTGACTGTTATCTATGCATGGTTTAAATATGGTAATTCTATCTTCCATGTCTTTCGTAGTTTAAAAGATACAGCAGGCCTTATCGTTTTTGGCGTATTTGGCATGGCTTTATGCCAATATACATACTTTAAATCTATTGCTTTAGCAGGAGCCGGTATTGCGACGGTACTCCAATACTTGGCGCCATCAATGATTATTATTTATATGCTAGCTCGTTATGGTAAAAGGCCCTCTAAAGGGGAAATTATCTCCGTTATACTGGCCTTGGTAGGTACGATTTGTTTGATGGGGAATGATGGCTTTTCTATGGAGCAATTCCCACTAGCAGTGCTCGTATGGGGACTCCTATCTGCTGTAGGGGTCGCTGTATATAGTGTTTCTCCTGTAGATTTATTATATAAATATGGAACCTTGCCTATTGTAGGATTTGGTATGCTTCTCAGTGGTATTGTTGCTGCTATTTTATTTCATCAGCCAAATTCGTATGCTATGTGGGATGTATGGACTGTGGTGGGTTGTTTTAATGTAGTATTTCTCGGTACGATTGTATCATTTAATGCGTACCTTGAAGGGGTTAAACGCATTGGCGCCGTTCCAGGATCCATCTTATCATCTATTGAACCAATTTCCGCGGCCTTCTTTGGATGGGCTTTTTTAGATAATCAATTTAGTATATTAGGGATAATGGGCATGGCTATGATTATTGCTACTGTTATTATAATTGCTCTAGAAAAACGTACATAGTTTGAGGTCTCTTTGCTGGATATTGCATTTAGAGGCCTCTTTGTTATGATTGTACATAATGTAAAAGTAGTTGTTAGAGGAGGTTGTATGGAGGAAAAACAATGGAAAGGTATGGGCCTTGCCATTTTAGGGGCCCTATTTTGGGGGCTTTCAGGCACATCTGTACAATTCCTTGAAAATACAAAGCATATCAATGTGGAGTGGCTACTAGAAGCGCGTTTGCTCATAGCAGGTATATTGACGATAGGCCTTGCCTATATAAGGGATGGTAAGTGTATTTTCTCTATCTTTAAAGAACCAAAGGATATAGGGAAATTATTAGTGTTTGGTATTTTAGGTATTGCTTTAGCTCAGTACTCATACTTCAAGGCTATTGCCATTTCAGGAGTCGGTATTGCTACGGTCCTTCAATATGTTGCGCCTACGCTGATCATTATCTATTTATTTTTGAGATACTTTAAAAAGCCATCTGTACCAGAGCTTTTCTGTATTGTATTAGCCTTGGTGGGAACACTCTGTATCGTCATGCAAGAAGGGCTAGATATTTCGAACTTTAATGTGCTTGCTTTATTCTGGGGGCTTGCATCGGCATCCAGTATCTGTGTATATACATTGCAACCTATTGAGCTATTAAAGAAATATGGCACCACATCCATTGTAGGCTTTGCCATGTTTATTTGTGGTATTTTATCCTTAGCTATGTTTCAACAAGTAGAATCGGAAGCCCTCTGGGATGGCATGACCTGGTTAGGATTATTCGCCATCATTATACTTGGTACGGTCGTATCCTTTAATGCTTATATGGAAGGGGTTAGACTCATTGGTGCTGTACAAGGCTCTATACTTTCATCATTAGAACCAATCTCAGCAGCGATCTTTGGATGGGTATTGCTAGGGAATCGTTTTACGCTGGTCGGTATTTTTGGCATGATTTGCATCATTGCAACCGTATTTATTATCGCCTGGGATCGACACCGTCAAATCAAACGAGAAGTACTAGAAAAACTGAATAAAGTAGAAATGAAATAAACAAACGAAAACACATATACCATGAGGTATATGTGTTTTTTGTAATCAAATATTATATTTTTTCTAATATTTTTTCAAATAATAGTTCTAGTTTCTGTAAGTCGCCATGTACGGTTCCGTCCATATAGGTATTATATATAGTATCATCTTCAGAAACACGAATTTGAGCTTTATACCCCTTTGATAATGCTAATACTCGAATAACTTCACGTTGTGTGCGACCATTACCTTCCCTAAATGGATGAAAGAAATTTAGGCAATCTAAGATTTTAGCTAAGTTCTTAATTATACTTTCTTTTGTATTGGTTTTTTGATGATATGTATTTAGCAAATCATTTATAAAGTTCTCGGCAGAGCTAAATGATTGTATCGACATAAAAGGATTGCCACTCTTTGTAATATTAACTTTTCTATATTGACCGGCCCAAGAATAAACATCTTGGAATAAATACTTATGGAGCTTTAGTATATCAGTCATAGAATATACTGGAATTGGTAACATATATAAATCTGCAAGCCGTTTTGATACATATAAATGCTCATTATTTTTTGCTAAGTTAGGATCTAGAATGTTTTGTTTATTTATTAATACAAATGAATTTTCATAGGTATAGAAATTATCTAAATCTATGTACTGGTAACCTTCGTATTGGTTCTTAGCCAATTTGTAGTTCCTTCCTTCTGTTTGTAACATAATTTTTTAATTCTAGAACTGATTCAGTTGTAGGAGTGAAGTCTTCAATCATAGATGAACCTACGGCATACCAAACTGCATCAAAGTCCTCATAATTATCAAATTGTACATCTAAAATGGTGAGTTTTTCTTTATTAACATTTAATGTCATAGGCACCTCCTTTGTTACTATTATTATATCATAGCTAGTCTCTTTATATTGTATACATGACCTATTTGGTTGACTATTTACTTATCTATTCATATAGTTAATATATAAGTACTAATTAATTTTTAGGAGGTTCCTATGTCTGTAAAAGATTTCGTACAACAACGCCGCGATGATTTTATTGCTTTACGTCGTGATTTTCATATGTATCCAGAGCCAGCTTGGCTCGAATATCGTTCTGCCGCTAAAGTAGCTGAAAAGCTAATTGCCTTAGGTTATGATGTGGCACTCGGTGCAGAAGTGCTTGATTTAGATTCTCGTATGGGTTTGCCGAGCGAGGATGTTATGAAAGCAGCCATGGCTCGTGCTATGGATGAAGGTGCTGATCCTGAACTAGTAGAGAAGATGGGCTATGGTAAAACAGCTATTGTGGCAACTATGAAGTTTAGTGATGATGGTCCTGTAGTAGCGTTCCGTGCAGATATGGATTCCAATGATGTAATCGAATCTAAAGCATCTAACCATATTCCTGCTAAGAATGGTTTCCGTTCCCGCCATGAGAAGGCTATGCATGCTTGTGGTCATGATACACATATGACAATGGGCCTTGGCCTTGCTGAATATATTGCTACACATAAGGATGGCTTGAAGGGTACTATTAAACTTATCTTCCAACCAGCAGAGGAAGGCGTACGTGGTGCTAAAGCGATGGTAGAGGCTGGCGTAGTAGATGACGTTGACTTGATGTTCGGCATGCATATCGGATTCAATGAACAGTTATCTAATTGCTTTGCTTGTAGTGATCATGGCTTTTTAGCAACTACAAAACTTGATGCTGTATTCCATGGATATTCTTCCCATGCAGGTGGTTCTCCAGAAAAGGCTCAAAATGCCATGCTTGCAGGCTGTACAGCTGTTATTAACTTACAAGCCATTGCTCGCCATAGTGGGGGTGCATCTCGCATGAATGTAGGCGTTTTTGAAAGTGGTACAGGTCGCAATGTTACTCCTGATGTAGCAACACTTAAATTAGAAACTCGTGGTGCTACTACAGAGATCAATGATTATATGATTGAACGCACTAAGACCATTATTAAAGGTGCTGCAGAAATGCATGATTGTACCTTTGAAATTACAAAACAAGGTGAAACTCCTGCAGGCCGTATTAGCGATGATTTAGCTCGCGAAGTACAATCTATCATTGAACCATTGGGTATCTTTAAAGAGGTGCCATTTGATTATAGCGGCGGCGGTAGTGAAGACTGTGCGTATTTCTTAAATCGTGTTATTGATCGTGGTGGTCGAGCAACCTATATGGTATTGGGCTCAGCTATTAAAGCACCTCATCACAATCCATTATTCGATATCGATGAAGAAGATATGTTAAACGGCATTGTTGCATTAGGTACAATTGCTACGCACTATTTAAAATAGGCCATATTGATTGAGATATTGTGATGCTTACATCCAAACTATAGATGCATGACTATATAGATGCATAACTATATAGATGGATGCATAGAAATATGTATAGTGGGCTATAAGTTAGATGTAATATGGGGATTAGATTGTGAGGTGTTATATGATCCAACGAGAGCGATTAGCTAAGGACTTTGATGCTATGGCACAGTTGACTGCACCTGGTGAAGGTATTAATCGTCTAGCTTTCACCGATGCAGATTGGGAAGGTCGCCAATATATTATTGACCGCATGATTGATGCGGGACTCACAGTGGAAACTGATGAGTTCGGGAATGTTATAGGCTATAAGGTTGGTAAGAATCCTGACTTACCGATTGTCATGGTTGGTTCTCATACGGATAGCGTACCTAATGGGGGCAATTATGATGGTGTTGTAGGTGTATTATCTGCTATCGAAGCGGTTCGCAGTATGACTGATGATGGTTTTGAACATGACCATACCATTGCAGTAGTAGACTTTATGTGTGAAGAGTCTAGCCGCTTTGGAGCAGCTACATTGGGTAGTAAAGCTATGCGCGGTGAATTGACATTGCAAGATTTACATCGCTTAGTAGATAAACAAGGCATTTCCTTGTATGATGCATTAAAAGAACGTAATTTAAATCCAGATGCTATTGAGCATATGGAATATAAGAGACCTGTAAAGTCTTTCACAGAAATTCATATCGAACAAGGTAAGGTGCTAGAGCACGAAGCTAAACCTATCGGTGTTGTAACCGGTATTGCCGCACCAGAGCGGTTCTATGTAACCATCCGTGGCAATGCGGATCATAGTGGAGCTACACCAATGAACTTGCGTCATGATGCGCTCTGTGGGGCTTCTAAAATCATTCTTGGCATTGAAGAGATTGCATCCATGCAAGAAGAGCCTCCAGTGGTGGGTACAGTCGGTGTAGTAGAGGTTGTGCCAGGAGCGATGAACGTTATTCCTGGGGCCGTTAAACTGGGCGTAGATATTCGCAGTATTTCTAAGGTGGCCCGAGATTCTGTAGTTACCCTCATTAAGGAATTTATTGATGTTATTGCAGAGAAACGAGGCTTATCCTATACGATTGAGCCTGTTGCAAAGGATCATCCTGTAGTGATGAATCCGGTTATGATTCGAGAAATTGAAGAGGCTGTTCAGTCTGTAGGCGTAGACTATATGACTATGCCAAGTGGTGCTGGTCATGATGCCATGCATTGGGCTGATGTAGTTCCTACAGGAATGATTTTTATCCCATGCCGTGAAGGTATCAGTCATAATCCGGCTGAATTTGCAGATATGGATGACATCGTTACGGGAGCTAAGATATTAGACACGGTGCTAAGAAAGCTTAGCTTAGAAAGTACTAAACTTAACTAGGTTGAGTACTGTGGAATATTTGATGTAGATATAATTTAGTTAGATCTGTGTTAACTAGCTAAAATATCATATTTTACGTGGTTAGAAGGGTGTATTCCGTAATAGAATGGCAAAGAATACTTGCTATTGGTAGGGAATACATGGATTGGAGAGATTATGGTTATTGCTGGTATTGTTATCGTAGTGGCAACGTTTATTGCCATTATTAAGCAGTTTGAAACACGGCTTGTGTTGTTATTATCGGGCTTATTAATGTGCTTTATTGGTGGACAGCTTAGTGCTGGTACGACAGCCTTTGTAAAAGAGCTTACAAATCCAGGTCTTGTACCAACTATTTGTACAGTGCTTGGTTTTAGTTATGTTATGGAGTATACAAAATGTACAGAGCACATGGTATATTTCATCTCTGCAGGCCTTAAAAAAATGACTAAAATCATCATCCCTGGTGCTGTTATTATTACGTTCTTGATCAATATAGCGTTGCCTACAGCGGCAGGCTGTGCAGCTGCAGTAGGTGCTCTATTAATTCCTGCACTTATTCGCTCCGGTGTGCATCCAGCGATGGCAGGCTCTGCTATTTTCTTAGGGACTTGGGGTAGTGCATTGAGTCCTGGTCTTATGTTTAACCCTCAAGTAGCACAACTTGCCGGTGAAGACGTAATGACCGTTATCGCTAGCTTTTCTATGCAAGCCATTATTGGCATTGTCGTAGCAGCTATTTTGCTCAATATCGTAGCTATCGTTAAGAAAGAGCATACAGGATATGTATTGAAAGAGGCTAACGAAGAAGAAGGTAAAGAATTTAAAGTAAATTATTTATATGCTATCATCCCAATTATTCCGCTTGTATTACTCGTACTCGGTAGTAAACAAGTAGCAGTGATTCCTGAAATTTCTGTTCCTGTATCTATGCTCATTGGTACAGCTATCGGTATTATTGCCGTACGTCCTAATGTAACGGAAGCAGTTAAGAAATTCTTCCGCGGTACTGGCGATGGTATGTGTGATGTTGTGGGTCTTATGGCTGCGGCGGCAGCCTTTACAGCTGGTATGCAATATATCGGCCTTACAAGTGCACTCATTGATGGTATGAAGAACTCTCAACAAATCGCTCAAATCGGTGCAGCCTTTGGTCCATTCTTATTGGCAGTTATCTCTGGTTCTGGTAATGCGGCAGCTCTTGCATTTAACGGAGCTGTAACACCGCATGCGGCAGACTTTGGCTATGGCATTATGCAACTCGGCTCCATGGCTCAATTGGGTGCTGGTATCGGCCGTAGTATGAGTCCAGTAGCAGGTGCAGGTATCATCATTGCTGGCCTTGCAGGTATTAACCCTATGGAAATGGCAAAACGCAATGCTGTACCATGTATTATTGCTACAGTAGTGATTATGCTCTTGTTACTATGATTAGATTAAAATGTAGCGGTAAAACTATAAATTCATAAATTACAGATATATTAAAGACGTTAAATTTTAGAATACATAATAAAAGAACCCTATTGTGATCAAAATGAACTGCACCCCAAAAATTGTGTCCAATTTTTGGAGGTGCAGTTCAATCATGATAGGGTTCTATTTATATGTCTTTATATTATTTAAGTTTGAAGCCAATCCAGAGAGCGGAAATAATAAATAAGCCACCACTAACCCAGAATAGGGTAGTAAAGCCTAGCCATGCCATAAGGCTAGCACCACCAACAGACCCTAAGAAATAACCAAAAAATAAACAAGACTGATTATAGGAAAATACTTGGCCTGTAAATTCTCGAGGCGTTTTTGAAGAGAGGTAAGTGTTTAAGGCAGGCAACATGCCACCTAAACCAAAACCTTGTAGGAACCTGATGATTGCCAGTTGATATACATCAGAAACATAGGCTTGAGGGATATTTAGAATCCCTACATAAATAAGAGATACTACTAATACTTTCCGTGGCCCGATCTTGTCGACTAATTTACCTAGTGGAGAACTACTCATAAGTTGAGCAATACCCATAGCGGAGAATACAGCGCCTGCAATAAATGCTAGATTTTCTGTATCACTAGGAACGATTCCCTTAATATATACAGAGATAACAGGTTGTAAGGACATGATGCATATTGCATAGATAAAGGACGCTACACATAATGCGACAATACTATTAAATTCCGGTATTTGCTCTTTCAACTTACGGATGGAAAGTTTTTCAGGATTCGGTTGTGGTACATAATTTTCATGGATGAATATAGTAGCCAGCACACCAGCTAAACCCATGAGCGTACCGACGATGATGAAGTCATTGCGAATGCCTACTGTATCTGCAATATATCCGCCCAATAAAGGTCCTATTAGTGAACCAGCAAGATTAGCAGATGCTAATAATCCTAAGGCCCAACCTGTCCGCTCAATAGGTGATTCTGAAGCTATTAATGTAATTGATGCCGAGTAAAAGCCACTTACTAGACCTTGGATGAGCCGGATTAAAACAACCCCTTCGGGTGTAGTTTGAAAAGCAATTAATATATTGCATAATGCCATGCCAAAGCTAGATCGTATTAATGTAATTTTACGACCTTTTTTGTCGGCAACACGCCCCCAAAATGGTGCTGCTAAGCAAACGATTATATAGGTTGCACCTGTGGCTAAGCCAGACCATAAGGACATAGCTTCTGGAGTTTGTACGCCTAAATCATGAAAGTATAAAGGCAGAATTGGAGCTAACTGGCTTACACCAAAGGCTGTACAGAATACACAGACTAAACTGATGTACACCGTTCGTTTCCACGTTTCCAAAGTATCCCTCCTTTCTTAGTCTTAGTACGTTCTTAATAAAATAATACTCTTATTTCTTTTTGATTTCATCCCAGTCACTTAAATCTGGAAGCGTATTGCTTGTCATAGATTCCTGGATCCAGTAGTTAATGGAGGTTAAGTTGCTAGAATCCCGTTCAAAGCCATATACGATACCTTCTTCTCCGTCGTTTTCTATAGTGATATAGAGGGAAATGTGTAAGTTTTTACCTTTTCCACGGTCGATGAAGTAGCTAATACCTTGATCGTCGAGGCTAGAAGGGCGAACCGCCATGATATCATACTTGCCATTGGCTACGCCTTCTAAGGCATCCTTGATCATTTGATTGGAAAGTTCATATTGATTGAGGTAGAAGATATCGTTGTCACAAGTTAATACATATTCTCGAGGAGGCGTAGTGTTTTTGTACTGTTTCTCCCAACTTTCATCAATCACAGGCAATGTGGCATTATCATAGAAGTCTTTAATTAAAGTGAGACCTGCAGGAATGGACATTTCTTTAAAGTATCTTATTTCATATACTCTAGGATCCACGTTTTCATCTAGTTCGCTAGGCTCCTCAATGTAGCCGTATAGATAGATGGTACAAGCATTTTTATCTTCATTGTGGAACATAACGATGCTGTACACATCGTAAATTACGTTCTCTATGGATTGGCGATTATCATAGATGATAAAGCTGAGATATTTTTGTGTATCCCACTCACGCTCGATGAAATTCCAGTCGTATTTATTAGTGCGCCAACCAGTAGTAGAGTCCTCGAAGATTTCTAATACATCTACGGAGTTTTGAGGCCAAGCAGGGGGCATAGGATTACATGTTGTAGAAGATTGTTTTATGCCTTTTTTGTACTGATAGTGTCCATCAACGAGTTCAAAGGCCTCTAATCGCTCAGATGCTTCGTCAGGGATTGCCAACGGTTCACCAGTGCCTAACCAATTATCATTTCTTGTGTTGAGGCGATTGATGCTTTCACGAGCATGCTCGTAGAAGGTAACGGCTTGGTCTAAATCAGGTTCTTTTGTCATGGCACCAATTTCGTAGCAATAGCCGGCGGCCAGTTGCCATAGATGATCTGCATAGTCATAACTACCGTATCTATCGTAACATTTGCTAGCCTTATTAACGCACTCTATGGCGGTTCTTATGGCAGGGGTGTTACCTTTCCTGAAAGTAAATACATAAGCGAGATACGGCCAAATAGTATCAAGAGTGTAAATCGCTGGTTGTTGCAATAAGTGAGCGATGCGAGACCAGTCTTGGGACTGACCATCGATATTTAATGTGCGAAGAATAATGGCTTGCATTGTAACATAAGCGTGGTCATTAAAGTCTAA
Organism: Veillonella faecalis; assembly: GCF_024677885.1. Taxonomy (NCBI): domain Bacteria; kingdom Bacillati; phylum Bacillota; class Negativicutes; order Veillonellales; family Veillonellaceae; genus Veillonella; species Veillonella faecalis. The sequence goes on along the minus strand of NZ_JALBWL010000003.1, from coordinate 192,549 downwards.
ATAATCTGGGCTTATAGCAGCACGTTCGTAGTATTTGAGGGCCTTTTGAATATTCTGAGGGATTCGTTTGTTAGACTTACATGGTTTTGCATAGTAATCGGCAGCTTCACGCAAGCACATGCCATTATTCATGGTTACGCCACGCTCAAAATATTCGAGAGCTCGTTCATGCTCCCCGCGAGACTTACAAATATCGCCAGCTAAATACATCATGAGTGGCAAACCTGCTGCAGCCCCTTCAAAAATAACTTGTTCTTCCATTGCCTTATTATTTTGCTCGGCATAGGTAAGGCGAAGGTTGCGGTACGCAATAACAAGACCTGCCGCTGCAGATTTATGTAACCATTGCTGCGCAATGGCGGTTACCTTATTTGCCAATCTACGTTGATCTACTTGGGCAAATAAAGATTTTAAAAAATGGACAACACCAGATGGTTCACCTTCATTAACTATCTTTTGTGCAGATGGCAAGAGGCGGTAATCTCCCCATTGGAATACATTGGCAATGGCGTAGGCACAGTAAGAACAACCCTTTTGGGCGCCCTCATAGACGCGCTGGAATGCTTGGTCCTTCGTCATAGGCAACTCTTTTTCAATAGTAGGTGTAAGGGCACCAGAGGTACGCATAGCCTGTAAAATAGCGATGGCACTGCCTTTGCGAATAGCCGTATGTAAATAACTATACGCCTTTGTGTCATCCTCAGGAAAGCCTGCTTCAATCCACGTGAACTGAGGGCCAGAATAGACGCGTGCCAAAATGGCGTACGCATCGCCAATACCTGGAATCTTTTGGCCTTCCTCGTCAAGTTTCACAAGGGCATCAAGCTCAGCCTTGCCCACCCAAGCGATATCTTTATTACACTGGTGGAATATTTTATTGAAAGACTGTTGTATTTGATCAGTGAAATAAAAACTCATACTCTCTCCTTCGCATAATAATCAGTAGAAGCTGATAACATATGTAATTTCAGTATACTATTAGTGTTTAGAGGAAAACAATATAAATTATCGATTGCTTGAGGAATAATATATTCAATTTTAATTATTTATATTAGAATAGATAGAAAACTGGGTGTGATATAACAATAAAAGGGATGAATATGAGAAATATAAATTTTGATATGATGATTGCCGTATTTGGAGCTTGATATTATTATTATTATTTATCTATATATTTTTGTATTGATTATATTTACATAGCTTTAATTTGTAGATATCCTTCGGTATGAGAGAGAAGAGAGCTTTATTTTAATGTGGTTACATAATGAAATTTCACTATTTAAACAAAATATAGAAATGCTGCGAGTGAATCAACGTATAGGCCGATTGGCATTTTTGTGGGCTGTGCTCGGTTTAATGGGAAGTAAATTTTTAGCGTACCTTCTATTTGTGGTATTGATAGGATTTATTCAAGATGGTCTGTTTCAAGGCAGTACATATTTGTCATATATTTATTTTGGATGTTTGCAGATTATACATGTAATTGCATCTATTTTTATTCTCAAACGTAGACTAAATGACTGTGGTTCATCCTTGTGGTATATGATATTAGTTCCCATAGCATACCTAAGTTTGTGGGTGTATTGGGGGATGAGTTTTAGTTGGGAATCTATATCTGAAACCTTTATCAATACAGGCTTTCATTGGGACGGATTTTTCTGGCAGTATTTCATCTTGGCTTGCTTTGCGTTGCCTCTTAGTGTACCGGATTCTAATAAGTATGGTTTAGATGAAGGACGAGATAGCTATAATAACTATATTATTTCCTATACTCGAAGTTCCACGATTACTAAAGCTACAAATAATAGTAAATTTGACTATATTTGTAGCTGTATATGGGATGTTTTATTTGCTAGAATCTTTGATGTTAAGGGAAGGACTCCTGTATCAGCTTTTTGGGTTGGTCTCATAGGAACTCGTCTTTTCATGGATGTCATTATGAATATGGTTATAGCCGTAGTATCGTTAATTGTTCAGCTTGGTATACCTCTTTATATACCACGTTGGGGATTTATGGCTATCCTGATATGGCCAGCTATAGCAATGATTACATTAGGCATACGTAGACTTCATGATTCCCTATTAAGTGGGTTATGGATTATTGGTCTTTTCGTTCCGTATATTAATATTTTTGTTAGTTATCATCTTTTGTTTAAAAAATCTTGGCATATTGAAAGTTAAGATTCTCCTTGACTTTCATTCTATAGAAACATTATAATCAGATTATAATTTTATACTCGCCTAAAAGAAACCGATGAGGTGGAGATAAAAATAGGAAATGCACTCACAGAGAGCGGGATTAGCTGAGAACCCGTAGTACGCAGCTTATTAAATGGACCACCGAGGGCGCATGGAACAGAATGAATTTCATTCCTAGTATGGTGCGACGTCACACGAGCGTTAGTCGTGAGGGATATGTTAGTATCCTGCGAAAGAGGAATGCGCTGCATTCAAACAAGGTGGTACCGCGATTTATAGCATAATACAAGTATTTTCTAATACTCTTGTAAAAATAGAACTATAGACTCGTCCTTGACGTTACATTGTCATGGGCGAGTTTTTTTATTGGCAACTGCCAGATGGAGGTTCTCATGATTTTTCCTAGTCTTGACCGTGTGAAAGCTATCGCACCGGGCTACGATATCGTGCCTGTATATATGGAAATTTTATCCGACGTACGCACACCGATTAGTGTGTTGAAAGCGTTAAAACAAGTGAGCAGTCATACGTACTTGCTTGAAAGTGCGGATAATAGTAATCATTGGGGCCGTTACTCCTTCTTAGGCTACGATCCTAAGATTGAGCTTTTCTGCAAAAATCATAAAATGACTATTAAAGACGGTACAACACGTACCTTTGAGTGCTCTGATCCAGCTGCAGAGATTCGCAATATTTTGAGCCAATATAAAAGCCCTCGTTTAGAAGAATTACCAACCTTCACAGGCGGCTTTGTAGGTTACTTTGCTTGCGAATATATCCGCTATATCGAGCCAACCCTCGATTTCCCAACACCAGATGATGACTCTGCTATGGTCAACGATGTAGACCTTATGCTCTTCGATAAGGTAATCGCCTTTGACCATTACAAAAACAAAATCTACCTGATTGCTAACATCAGTACAAATGATTTAGAACGCAACTACAACAAGGCTGAGCTTGAGTTAAAAGCATTAGCTGATCTCGTAGTAAACGGCAAAGAGGCAGATGTTCCAAAAGGTATTCTTAAAACAGAGTTCACTTCTGAATTTACAAAGGATGAGTTTGAAGCAGTTGTTAAAAAGACACAACATTACATCAAGGAAGGGGATATCTTCCAATGTGTTGTATCTAACCGCCGTGAAGCTGAGTTCGATGGCAGCTTGTTAAATGCGTACCGCGTATTGCGTACATTGAACCCATCTCCATACATGTTTTACCTATCTGGTGGCGATGTAGAGCTTACAGGTGCTTCTCCAGAAACATTGGTAAAATTGACAGACGGCAAAATGTATACCTTCCCAATTGCAGGTACTATGCGCCGCGGTAAAACCGAAGCAGAGGACCTCGCTATTGAAGAAAAACTCATTAACGACGAGAAAGAGTTGGCTGAACATAACATGCTCGTTGACCTTGGCCGTAATGACCTAGGTAAAATTGCTAAATTCGGTTCCGTACAAGTAGAGGCGTTACATATGTTGCAACGTTTCTCCCACGTAATTCACATTACATCTACTGTAAGCGGCGACATTCAAGATGGTAAAGATGCTCTCGATGCTATCGGTGCTACATTGCCAGCTGGCACATTGTCCGGGGCTCCTAAAATTCGTGCTATCGAAATTTTACATGAACTTGAAAAAAGCCCGCGCGGTGTATACGGCGGCGCTGTAGGTTACATCGATTTCTCCGGTAACATGGACGTATGTATCGGCATCCGCATGGCTATGAATAAAGGCGGTAAGGTTTATGTTCGAGCTGGTGCAGGTATCGTTCGCGATAGTGTTCCTGCTAGTGAATATAACGAAACCTTGATCAAAGGCCAATCCATGATTTCCGCAATTACAGACGCACAGGAGGTAGAATAATGGTACTCCTTATAGATAATTACGATAGCTTCTCCTTCAATTTATACCAATTAGTAGGCTCTATCGATCCAGACATTAAAGTTATCCGCAGCGATGAATTAACAGTTGAAGAAATCCGCGCTTTAAAACCAGATTACGTGATACTTTCACCAGGACCTGGTAGACCAGCTGATGCGGGCGTATATGAAGACCTATTGCGCGAATGCAAAGGTGAATTCCCAATCCTTGGCGTATGCCTAGGTCATCAAGCCATCGGCGAAGTATTCGGCGGCACCGTATCCTATGCAAAACAAGTGATGCACGGCAAACAAAGCGTAGCTAAACAAGTACACCCATCCAAAATCCTTAAAGGCGTACCAGAACAATTTGAAGTGGCTCGCTACCACTCCTTGGCAATCATTGATGAAACCATGCCAAGCGAGCTCATCGTCACATCCGTTACAGACGACGGCGAAGTAATGAGCGTAGAACACAAAGACTACCCAATCTACGGCGTGCAATTCCATCCGGAATCTATCATGACACCGAACGGGGAACAAATGATTCGCAATTTCTTAGAAAAATAACCACTGTTTAATTTAGGTATTCGAGGGGCCATTCTTAGCCTCTAGAACGATCGGGCAGAAATAAGGTCTCTCGGAACTCCGATGGCCACCCACCCCACTATGTAGGGCCGCCAAGTCGTTCCTTAAGACCTTATTTCCTGCCAACATAATCTTGGCAGTACCTATAATAGCCCCTCTACAATACATATATCGAACAGTAACTATATTTTTCTAAAGAAATATGCGAACCAGAACCCCTAATATAAGAAAAAGTGGTGCAAAGCACCACCTTTCCCACTCCCCCTATAAAGGGATGACCTGTGCGTTACTCCATATAATGCGCAGGATCATTTGATAATAGTTTGTTTGAGGGATATCTATTAAATTGGTATGATTTTTTAGCTGATAGGTGCGATTGGGTTATGTGCGAAGCCGACTTGGCGCCCCGCATAGCGGGGGGTGGCCACTTGGAGGCTGAGGGCATGACCCAATCGGTACCGACTAGGTAGATATGGTATCAATTTAATAGATATCCTCAAAAGGAGATATAAAATGATTAAAGACGCATTATATGCAGTAACGCATGGTCAAGATTTATCCTACGACCTTGCAAAAGATACAATGAACAAGATTATGAGCGGCGAGGTAGCCGAGGTGCCTATGGCAGGTTTCTTGTGCGCTTTGGCGGCAAAAGGGCCTACTGTAGATGAGGTTACAGCGTTCGCTGAGGTTATGCGTGAGAAAGCAGGTTCTGTACCTCATGAAGGTACTGTTGTGGAAATCGTAGGTACTGGCGGCGACGAAGCGAATACGTTCAACATTTCTACTACATCTGGTTTTATCATTTCTGCAGCAGGTATTCCTGTAGCAAAACATGGTAACCGCAGTGTATCCAGTAAATGTGGCGCTGCTGATTTAATCGAAGCATTAGGCGCTAAATTAGAGCTTAATGGTGAACAAAACGAGGCAGTCCTCAATAAAGCAAATATGTGCTTCATGTTTGCTCCTGTATATCACCAAGCTATGAAGTATGCAGGCCCTGTACGCAAAGCATTAGGTGTTCGTACTGTATTCAATATCCTCGGACCTTTGGCAAACCCAGCAGGTGCTACTGTAGAGTTGATGGGCGTGTACGATAAATCTTTAGTAGAACCATTGGCTCGCGTGTTGGCTAATCTTGGGGTTAAACGCGGTGCTGTAGTACACGGCTTTGATGGCCTTGATGAAATTACGGCTACCAACAAAACGTATGTATGCGAAATTAATAATGGTACTTTCACAAGCTACGAATTCGATCCTAAGGACTATGGTTTCGAATACGCTGATAAAACTGAGCTTGAAGGTGGCGATGCTACTGTAAATGCTGAGATTACACGTCGTGTTCTCGGTGGTGAGCAAGGTGGTAAACGCACAGCAGTTCTTCTCAACGCTGGCATGGCGATTTACCTTGCAAAAGAGGGTATTACATTAGCAGAGGGCATTGAAGAGGCGAAAAACATGATCGACTCTGGCAAGGCGCTTGCTACAATGGAACAATTTGTGAAAGCAACCCAAGAGGTATAACCATTGATTTTAGATAAGATTGTAGAGGCTACCAAAATTCGGGTAGACCAAGAAAAACAGGTAGAAACGCCTGAGGCTGTAAAAGCAGCGGCGTTGGCGTTACCATCTGATACAGGATTTCCTTTTGAAGCAGCCCTTCGTCAGCAAGACTTTAACTTCATTTGCGAAGTAAAGAAGGCATCTCCATCTAAGGGCATTATTGCCGAACATTTCCCGTATTTAGACATCGCTAAAGAATATGAGGTTGCTGGTGCAGCAGCCATCTCTGTACTGACAGAGCCAGATTTCTTTAAAGGTGATAAGAAATACTTACAAGAAATTGCTAGTACCGTAAAAATTCCTGTCCTTCGTAAGGACTTCATCATCGATGAATACCAAATCTACCAAGCAAAGGTATGGGGCGCTAGTGCAATCCTCTTAATCTGTGCATGCCTCGATGTACCAACATTGACCAAGTTCCGTGAGTTAGCGGACTCTCTTGGCTTGTCCTCTTTGGTAGAGGCCCATGACGAGCACGAAGTACAAATGGCTATCGATTGTGGGGCACGCATTATTGGCGTTAATAACCGCAATTTGAAAGACTTTACTGTAGACGTACAAAATAGTGTGCGCTTGCGCAATCTCGTTCAAGACGATGTGATTTTTGTATCTGAAAGCGGTCTAGAAACGCCAGAGGATATTCAAGTGTTGCGGGATAACAATATCGGCGTAGCCTTGATGGGGGAAACCTTCATGCGTTCTCCTAACAAGGTTGAAAAGTTGGCATATCTTTATGGACCCACATACTACACGCCAAAGGTTAAGATGTGTGGCATCTCTAAAGTAGAAACAATTCCGGCTATTGTAGATGCAAAGCCAGACTACATGGGCCTTGTATTTGCACCGAGCAAACGGCAAGTGACGGTAGAGCAAGCTAAAATATTAGTGGAAGAACTTCATAAACAATACGCAAAAACATATAGTGCAGTTGAAGCGCCAATGAATGCTGAAACAGCACAAGATAGTAAGAAATTTGTCCAAGAAAATCCTAATTTTGAGAACATCAAAACGGTAGGTGTTTTTGTAAATGAAACAGTAGATAACCTCGTTACAATTGCTAAAGAAGCCAATCTTGATGCGGTGCAATTGCACGGGGATGAAGATGAATCTTTCATCCAAGCTCTTAAAGAGAGAACGGATGTAGAGGTTTGGAAGGCTGTTCAAATCCGTAGCGCTGCAGATGCAGAAGCGTGGATCGATAGCAGTGCCGATATGCTATTATTTGATGCGTACCATAAGGATGAACGAGGTGGTACGGGTGAAGTGTTTGACTGGTCTTGCTTAGATGAGTTTGAACGTCCATTTATGCTTGCAGGTGGTATCGACAGTACTAACGTGGCGCGTGCTATTCGCACAGTTCGCCCTTACGGTATAGATATTAGTAGCGGTATTGAAACAGATGGCGTGAAGGACGATGAGAAAATTAAAGCTTTCACCAACATTGTGAGAATAATAGCTCACTAAATCACAAAAAATACATAAATCTAAGATATAATAATATTTTAGACACATCCGATGGAATTCATCGATTGTTGAGATAGATGCCAATAGTAACGCTATACAGGCGTGTTAGTAGGAATGGCATATGGAAAGGTTAGTTATATGAGTGAACAAAGACATGGTTATTTCGGCTCCTTCGGTGGCCAATTTATGCCAGAAACATTGATGAATGCAGTCATCGAATTGGAAGAGGCATACAACAAGTACAAAGATGATCCTGATTTCGTGCGCGAACTCGAGGATTTACATAAAAAATATACAGGTCGTCCATCCCTTTTATACTATGCAGAACGCATGACAAAGGATCTTGGGGGCGCTAAAATCTACTTAAAACGTGAAGATTTGAACCATACTGGTTCTCACAAATTGAATAACGTAATCGGTCAAATGTTATTGGCAAAGCGTATGGGTAAAACTCGCGTTATTGCTGAAACTGGCGCAGGTCAACACGGTGTAGCAACAGCTACTATCGCTGCGTTGATGGGCATGGAATGTGAAGTATACATGGGTGCTGAAGACTGTGAACGTCAAGCGCTTAACGTATACCGTATGGAGTTGTTAGGAACTAAGGTGCATCCTGTAACAACTGGTACAAGTACATTAAAAGATGCTGTTTCTGAAGCGATGCGCGAATGGACAAACCGTATGTCCGATACGCACTATGTATTGGGCTCTGTTATGGGCGCTCATCCATTCCCTATGATCGTTCGTGATTTCCAATCTATTATCAGCCGCGAAGCACGTGAGCAAATCCTTGAAGCAGAAGGTAAATTGCCAACAGTTGTTATGGCTTGTGTAGGCGGTGGCTCCAATGCGATGGGCATGTTCTATCACTTCATTCCTGATGAAGGGGTTCGCCTTATCGGTTGTGAAGCAGCTGGTCGTGGTGTTGATACAGAGGAACATGCAGCAACAATCGCAAAAGGTTCTGTGGGTATCTTCCATGGCATGAAATCTTACTTCTGCCAAGACGAAGACGGCCAAATTGCTCCAGTATATTCTATCTCTGCAGGTCTTGATTACCCTGGCATTGGACCTGAACATGCGTACTTGCACGATAGTGGCCGTGCTGAATACGTGCCTGTAACGGATGATGAAGCAGTGGATGCATTCGAATACTTGTCTCGTTTAGAAGGCATTATTCCAGCTATTGAAAGTGCTCATGCAGTGGCACATGCTCGTAAAATTGCTCCTACCATGAGCAAGGATGATATCATTATTATTTGTTTATCTGGTCGCGGTGACAAAGACGTAGCGGCTATGGCGAAATATAGAGGGGTGGATCTTCATGAGTAAAATTAAAGACGCTTTCACAAAGGGTAAGGCATTCATCCCATTTATCAGCGCTGGTGATCATGGCATTGAGAATACAGAACGTTATATTCGCGTCATGGTGAAAGCTGGCGCCGACATGGTAGAAATTGGTATTCCCTTCTCTGATCCAACAGCGGAAGGTCCAGTTATCCAAGAAGCGAGCACACGCGCATTATCTACAGGCGTAAAAATTCACGATATCTTTGATATGGTGCGTCGTTTGCGCACAGGTGAAGATGCAGTGACTATCCCACTCGTGTTCATGACCTACTTGAACCCAATCTATGTATTCGGCCGTGAAAAATTCTTTACCCTCTGCGAAGAGGTCGGTATCTCTGGTGTTATCGTGCCAGATATGCCGTTTGAAGAAAAAGAGGAACTTGCGAGTGTAGCCAATAAACACGGTGTTGAAGTGGTATCCTTGATCGCTCCCACATCTGAAAACCGCATCGAAATGATCGCAAAAGACGCAGAAGGTTTTGTGTACTGTGTGTCTTCTCTCGGTGTTACAGGCATGCGTAGCGAAATTAAGACAGATATTAAATCCATCGTTGAGACCATTCGCAAATATACAGATATTCCTGTAGCCGTTGGTTTCGGTATTTCTAAGCCAGAACAAGCGGAAGCGATGGCTCGCGTATCTGATGGTGCTATCGTAGGCTCTGCTATCGTTAAAATCGTTGCAGAACACGGTGAACATGCTGACCAAGCGTTATTTGACTACGTACAATCTATGAAACAAGCGGTACAAAAAGCTAACGCATAATAAAATAGATAATACAATACATAATAAAAAGGACGTTATACATGTGTATAACGTCCTTTTTAGGTTAGTTAGTTTAGTTATGTGTTATATGACTGGATAACCAGTTATGAAAGGGGAATGATTAGCCGTTTGTAGATTCGGAACGTTGATGTTGTTCACTGCGTTTTGCAGTGGCATTTTTGTCATGTTTTTCGCGTTCGGAAATTCTATGTTTTCTATGTTTCTTTTGATCTGGTTTGAACCATGGATGAGCACTGCTGTCTACTGTACCATCATCATTCTTTTCCATGCGATGGTTTTCACCGATTTTGAAGTGGTAATCTTTAGCTTGCGCTACATTAGCACCAATGCCTACTGTTAAGAATGCTGCCAAGCTGGCCATAGCTACTACTTTAGTCAATTTAGCGTTCATAAGTGTTATCTCCTATACAAACTTAATTGCACGAATTTTAGTTGTAAAAAATATATTATTAGTATAGGTAAAATTAATGAAGAAAAAATGAAATGTAAGCCTTGGTAAAGCATAGTATAATAGTAATAGCTAAGTTTGTATAATATCTAAATATAGTAGGAGTTTTATGAAACAGAGAGTATATGAAATCCTCTATCGCGAGCTAGTAGAAAACTATGCAAATGGTAAAGGACGAACAACGACAGCCGACTTTTGGCTCACCATAAGTGCTATGACCTTTGTATATGGTCTAGTTACATTTATAACAGGTCTTGCGACCTTCATTCCTTATGGATTTCTATATGCCATATCCTTAGGGGGCGGCGTATTAACTGCATTGACGGTATTATTAACATTGCCGACTATTATGCTAGTAGCAAGACGGTTGCGTGATTCCAACAATGATCCAACATTGATGATTCTTGTCTTTGTTCCTATTTTAGGATGGTTGGTTTTGCTCTACCTATTATGTAAACGGTCGGCTCCAACACAAGAAGTAAACGTAACTAATGAACAAATATCTGCAGAACCAAGTATAAAGGAAAAGAAATCAATTTCGGGTGTATTCATCGTGGCTATCCTTGTTTTAGGTTGGATTACTAGCAGTGTAGGGACATCTATGATGGGGCATAATTATATGGTAGAAGAAACTGCCTTTGGGAACTTGGGGCAGGGGGCTTTCACCAAAAAAGCAAACCGTTTACTACGTAGTGATTCTGCTACAACAGAAGGTTATCTAGTTGTGAAAGAGTATTACCAAGCACTTGCGAATGGCGATTATCATAGTGCGTATCGAGAATTGAGTAGTCGTGAAATGGAACGATATGGTACCTTTGATCTTTGGCAACAGGCTAAGGCGAAGGAACAACGTTCTGCTGTGGAATCTATACAATTAGACTATGTGTCTAAAGATATTGATGATGATGTAATTGTGGATTATATCGGATATAGAGTGGACTTTGTAGATAAAAGACCATCTATGTTAGTACGTTTATATAGTGTGGGTAACGGTTGGAAAATCGTAGGTTTTGAAGAGTTTGAGGAGGACTAGTATGGCATCTGTAAATGTATATGATTTAAACTATACCGATGCCTTCGTGCTAGGCATCAAAAACTACGCCAATTTTAAAGGTCGTGCGAGCCGTAGTGAATACTGGCGATTCATGGCTGGAATGATGATGGTTCAAGGAACACTAGGGGTTGTAGCCATTCTTTGTAAAGGTATTGGTCTTTATAACTTCGAGTCTATTATTGATACGATTACGTTGTTAGTCACTTTATTTTTCGTGATTCCCAATATCGCCATCACAACGCGACGTATGCATGATATTGGCCGTAGCGGCTGGACTCAGCTAATTTCTTTTATTCCTATTATAGGGTTCTTTATATTCTTAACTTACGAATTGAAACGTGGCGATGAAGGAGAGAATAGTTACGGTGAAAGAACTGCCTATATTCCTATTACTGCTAGCGTAAGTCAATCCACGGGGCTTGAAGAAACTCCATCTCGAAAACAAGACTGGATTATGGGCATTACCATATTTGTTCTTCAATCCATCGTATTTGGAGATACCATCGGTGATATATTATGGTATGGTATTAATGCTAATGGCTACATATAGTATTAACCTGCATTAAATAGCATCATTATTATTTTATTTTATAAAAGTTTAACAACTCCTTTATAGACAATATAACACTTTGTAGTAAAATGAAATCAAGATGAATTTAAAAATATAGATATGGTTACGTTACAACATATCTAAGTTACTATATGTGTTAAGAACAACAGGACTTTATGAGCTTCACTGTTTCCTGCTGTGAATGGAAGGAGTTTAGTATGAGACCTTGTCCCTATTGTGGACACGAGGTGTTAAAAAGTGAACGATACTGTCCAAACTGTGGACGTATTCGTAAAGCACCCATTTCGTTAGATAAATATAGTCTAGGCATGATTGAAAACTTTAAACAATGTTTTGTTTATAAATACGCTGACTTTGAAGGGCGTGCTAGCCGTAGCGAATATTGGAATTTCTTTTTGGTGTATCAATTGCTATTTGTGGCTATTCTATTCACCTGTGCATTCTTGAGCTATATTAGTCCGCTCTCTAGTGTAGTTGGCGTTGGCTTCGGGCTAGTCATTCTTGTACTTATGTCCGTCGTTATGGTCATCCCTAGCGTGGCTGTTGCAGTACGACGCTTGCACGATCAAGGCCGTTCTGGCGGACTTGTCTTTGTGGGCCTCGTTCCTGTCATTGGTACAATTATATTGTTAGTGTTAATGGCTCTTCCTGGTGAAAGCCATACAAACCGTTTTGGCTCACCAACAGGGCACGTTATCCTCACAAAGCAAATGGCTCATGAAATTGGTTTGATTGATGCTACACCTACCACAGGCCTTACAGCAGGATTACTATGTGCAATCTTTGTGCTGTGGTTCTTGGTGGATCGATTGCTAACGACAAGTGTGATGTAAAAATGACAACTCTCCTTATAGCTTCACTATAGGGAGAGTTTCTTTTTTAGTTAATTTAGATGTCTATTTATTGTCGCATATTGTTTTGGTGCTACTATTTTAATACAATAGTTTTACTAGAGGTTAAACGTATATAGGAGAGCGTGTATGAATGGTATAAATTGGTGGCGTCGCTTAGGGATAGTCTGCTGCGTGATGGTAACATTAGGTTGTATTAGTGGTTGTCAGTGGAATTTAGATAATCTAAAGCAATATAGTCAAGATTCATCAGCAAGAGACAGTAAAAAGGATGAAACGAAGAGGGTGTTTCGCTTCTATTTGGCTGCTACAAATGAGTTTAACTACAATGAGGTTAAATACGGTAGCCAATATGATCTAATCTGGCAACAGGCAAGTTCAAATGAACCACTAACGGATTTTAAGGTACAGGATTATGAGCGTCTTGAACAGGAACTAGTAGCTGCTAAAGAGGCAGGTCGTTCATACGAGGATCTTGAAAGCACAACAGATGCTCTATTGCCTATCTTGCATGACATCGTAAGCGATGTAAAGGCTTTAGATTCGTATTATAAAGCAAAGCAGTATGAAAAAGATAATTATGCATTTAGTCAAGCTACACTAGCTAAGCTTTCAGCGTTATTAGAAGTATTTGAACCAAAATATGAAGCGTTAAATGAGGCAGTTGCGGCTGCTCATAAAAAAGAACGTAATAAAGATATTGAGTTGATGCGCTCGAATGGTCAAGTGAATGGTGCTCATATGATAGAGATGATGGGGTACTATAGTGATATTGTTAGCCATATAATTGAGCGAGGGCCTAATAGTGATGTGCAATGGGTGAAAGCTCAAAAGGACGCAGCCAATGCAATTGTACCTAAGTTTACGTCTGTGGAGGTACAAAATCGGATTGAACAAGCTAAGAATCTTGATGCGGCTATTGATGCATTTGTAGCAGAACAAAGTGCTGAGACACATCATGAGGTAATTTCACAATATAATGAGCTAGCTCGGACACCGATGAATTTTAAATTACTAGATAAAGTACAAGATGCTTATATACCTGAAGGTATATAGTTTACTTGTTGACAATTTCCCCGTTTGAGTCCTATAATTATCTATTATATGAATATTGCGTTGAAAAAGACGGCATATCTCAGACGGATTTAATAGAGACCAAACTCATGGGCTGAAAGGTTTGGAAATCTAGAGATTTGCGGATCACTTTGGAGCAAGCAGGAACCCTGCCGGTGAACACCGTTATATGTCTAAGTGGCTTTCACAAAATGAAGCCTAGTTATTTCGTATGCTCGGAATATTCTAGCTTTCACAGAAGGTCAGTAGGGTGGTACCACGGATATTACGTCCGTCCCTTCGGGGACGGGCGATTTTTTTATGTAAAAGGAGCACATCATGGATTACGGTAAGACGTTACATTTGCCTGAAACAGAATTCCCAATGCGCGGCAATTTGCCTAAGCGCGAACCAGAAATTTTAAAGTTCTGGGAAGACAACAAAATTTATCAAAAACGTTTGGAATTGCGTAAAGACGCAAAACCATTCATCTTGCATGATGGCCCTCCATACGCAAATGGTAAATTGCACACCGGTCATGCCCTCAACAAAACGTTGAAGGATATCATCATGAAATACAAGACTATGACTGGTCACTATACACGTTATATCCCTGGTTGGGATACACATGGTTTGCCAATCGAGCATGCGGTTATTAAAAACACTGGTCTTAACCGCCATGAAATGGCTCCATTGGACTTGCGCAACAAATGTAAGGAATATGCATTGGAATGCGTAGAAAACCAAAAACAAGACTTTATTCGTTTTGGTGTATTAGGTGAATGGGAACGCCCTTATTTGACATTGCGCCCTGAGTTCGAAGTAAAACAACTTGGTATCTTCGGCGAAATGGCAAAACGCGGCCATATCTATAAAGGTCTTAAAACTGTATACTGGTGTACTCACTGTGAAACTGCATTGGCAGAGGCAGAAATTGAATACGCTGAGAAAAAATCCTTCTCCATCTACGTAAAATTCCCTTACGTATCCGAGAAAAAGGTGACATTGCCAGCTGGTGTAGATCCAAAACAAGCATATGCTGTTATCTGGACAACTACTCCTTGGACAATGCCTGCCAACGTAGCAATTTCCGTTAACCCTGAGCTTGAATACGGCTGGGTAAAAGTAGGCGACGAATACTACTTGATGGCTACTGAGCTAGTTGATGCAGCTATGAAAGATATCGGCATCGAAGACTACGAAATCGTAAATCGTTTCTCTGGCGCAGACTTAGAATTGGCTGAATTCAAACATCCATTCGTAGAACGCACATCCACTGTATTGTGTGGCGATCATGTAACACTTGAAGCAGGTACTGGTTGCGTACATACAGCTCCTGCACACGGTGAAGACGATTTTAACATCGTTATGCGTTATAACAAGGAAGGTAAAACTGAACTTCCTATAGTATCCCTTGTTAATGAAACTGGTAACTACACTAAACAAGTAGATGACAACCGTTATGGCGATACTGAATTCCCATTGGCTGGCGTAGAAATTCACGATGCAGAAGTGCCTGTAATCAAAATCTTGGCGCACAACAATGCATTGCTTCACAAATCTAGCTTGCGTCACCAATACGCTCACTGCTGGCGTTGTAAAAACCCTGTAATCTACCGTGCCACAGAGCAATGGTTCTCCTCTGTAGATGGTTACCGTCAACAAGCTCTAGATGCGATCGACAATCAAGTACAATGGATTCCTAAATGGGGCCATGACCGTATCTTCAACATGGTTCGCGACCGTGGTGACTGGGTAATTTCCCGTCAACGTATTTGGGGCGTGCCAATTCCTATTTACTATTGTGAAAGCTGCGGCGAGCACATCATCAACGATGATACTATCAAAGCATTACAAGAAAAAGTAGCTGTAGAAGGCTCCGATGCTTGGTGGGCTCACAGTGCAAAAGAATTGTTACCAGAAGGCTTCAAATGTCCTCATTGCGGTCATGATGAGTTCAAAAAAGAAACAGACATCATGGACGTATGGTTTGACTCCGGTTCCTCTTGGTCTGGTGTACTTGAAGTTAACGGCTTAGATGTACCATGTGCTATGTACCTTGAAGGTTCTGACCAACATCGCGGTTGGTTCAACTCTTCCTTGTTAACTGCAGTAGCAACAACTGGTAAAGCACCATACAACTCCGTATTGACTCACGGCTTCGTTGTGGACAGCGAAGGTCGCAAAATGTCTAAATCTGTAGGTAATACAGTGGCACCTAGTGACATCATCGACGTATACGGCGCTGACGTTATGCGTTTGTGGGTATCCTCTGCGGATTACCAAGCAGACGTACGTTTGTCCAAAGACATCGTAAAACAATTATCCGAAGTATATCGTAAAATCCGTAACACATTCCGCTTCTTGCTTGGTAACTTGGATGACTTCAATCCAAATACTGACAAAGTGGCTTACGCAGATATGTCTGAATTCGATAAATGGGCATTGTTGCGCTTAGAAGAAGTACGTCAAAAGGTTACTGAAGCGTACGAAAACTATGAATTCCACATGTTGTACCATGCAATTCATAACTTCTGCACAGTAGACTTGAGCTCCATCTACCTTGATGTAATGAAAGATACTATGTATGCTGAAAGCAAAAACAACGTAGCTCGTCGTTCTGCTCAAACAGCTATGTACGAAATCTTGAAAACATTGGTAGCTATGGTATCTCCTGTACTTTCCTTCACAGCAGAAGAAGTTTGGAAATACATGCCTAAAGAAGAAGGCATGGCTGAATCCGTTATGCTTCAAGATTGGCCACAAGGTCATCCTGAACACTTCAACCAAGAATTGGCTGATAAATGGAATCAATTGTTAGACTTGCGTACATCCGTACAAAAAGCATTGGAACTTGCTCGTCAAAACAAAACAATCGGTCACCCATTGGATGCATCCGTTACAGTATATGCTGAAGGTGCTGCATTCGACGCATTGAACGCTCTTGGTGAAGATGGCTTAGCGAAACTTGTTATCGTATCCGAAGCTCACATCGTAAATGGCTCTGCACCTGCAGAAGCTGTAAAAGACGAAGAAATAGGCGTTGCAACAGTAGTTGCTCCATCTGAACTTGAAAAATGTGAACGCTGCTGGATCCACCGCGATACAGTAGGTCAAGATAGCGAACACCCTACACTTTGCCACCGTTGTGCAGAGGTTGTTAAATCTCTATAATTATAGATAGGAAACAACATAATTTATAGAAACCCTTCTCTAATATTCTTTAGTTCGGTTTGAACTGGGAATGTAGAGAAGGGTTTTTCTATTATGACTGAGTTTCTAAGTCATATTTATGCTAGTTTACAAAATATTAAGAAAATATATAGAATTATGAATTCGTTGTATGCTATCTTTCTCATGAAAATATCTATCATAATTAGTACTTTATTGTTTTCCTCATGAAAAATTAATGTGTAAAAATTTACTCATTTCATATTAAACTTAATATCCTAGTTTAAGATGTTTATAGTTAGTTTAGTTATTGTGCTTATATGAGAAGGAGGAAGAGCAATGGTAGCAACTATCGTTAAAGCAATTTTGGCTGCACTTACTGGTTTAGCAAACGCAATCTTGCCTTTATTCAAATAACAATTTCATTCCCCAGAAAAAAGACCACCCAGCTTGCGGGTGGTCTTTTTCTTATGCCTGAAAATAGAAATCAATTTGTAACATAATGATTTAGAGAATCTTTAAGTGTCGTTTAACTATAAGGCCTTATATTGACTATAGAAGCAAGCATACCTATAATGAAGATTAATTGAACATGAAATGAACGTGAAGAACGGGCAGTGTTGTGTGGTTTTATTTCTTATGCAAAACGAGGGGAGCGTATAAGTCATGAGAAGAAATGTATTCATTAAGGCGTTGGTGTTAGGAACTATAGGATGTGCATTTAGTGCTACAGGTTTTGCAGCAGATGTACAAAATGGACATGGCCAAGGTATTGCAGACTCTACTACAGAAGTAAATGGGGCTAAGCATGAAGCGGTTCGTTCCAATTGGATGGATCGTACGGATATTGCGGTAGGTGTACAGTCTGGAGGTCATTCCAAATTAGATAAAGGTCATTTTTTAACAGATGATCTGAATACCATTTATAATAAGCAATCTGATTACGGCAATCTAACGAAGGCCTATATAGAAACATTACAGCCTATTTCCCATTATGATGAGAACAGTAAAAGTGTTCTGTTTGTACAGGGGCGCATTGGGCGCGGCGGTGAGAAAATAGCGTCGAAAGAAATGCGTGGTTATCTTCTTCCTGAAGTAATAATCAATCGCTATGGACAAACTTCTTATACAAAAATAAATACGGATGAAAAATCATCCGAAACATTAGGGGTTATTGGTACTGTTGGTATTGGATATCGACGCCTTAGTCCAAATGAACATGCCTATGTAGGTGTCAATGCATTCGTAGATCGAGCTTTCACAGGCAATTATAATCGCATTAGCGGTGGTGTAGAGTATGTGAATGGTCTCAACGAAGTGTATGCCAATGTGTATAGAGGCCTTGGTAATAAGGAACTCGTAAAAGGTGGTGGCGGTAATCCATATCCTAAACGGTTGTATCCTAATGGCTATCCAGATACATTCCCTTATAATACGATTCCTAGTGAAAATTATTATACCTACAAAGGTGGTAGAGCACTAGATGGCTATGAAATTGGTTTTGCTAGATCTTTCAAGAATGCTCGCTGGGCTCGTGCCTATGTAAATGGATATCGTTGGAAGGGACATGGATTCGGGCATACACAAGAATATAATTGGGGACGTCCAGGTCATTGGTCTGTGCCGTGGTTTACCGCACGAAATGCAAATCACTATAAGGGCATTAAAATCGGTGCTGAATTACAGTTAACACCACATATATCTTTAGATATTGGGTATAACAATACTAATAATATGTCGAAAGGTATGTATGGCACTCTTAAATATACATTAGGTACATCTAAATTTGCCTTCTGGGGTGGCAAGCATAGTGATGATACGATTACAACAGCTCGCTCTAAAATGCTAGATAAGGTACGTCGTCAAGACATGATTGTAGAGTCCTTTGATGACATTGAATACGATTATTTGGCGCCAATCGATCATCTATAATACCACTATAGTTTAGATTATAGATATTAAATAAGACATGTAATAATAGGGAAGTAATTTATATGAGCAAGACATTAATGATAAAAGCAATGGTTTTAGGTGCTGTAGCATGTGCCGTTAGTGCTACAGGTTTTGCAGCCAATGTAGAAAATGGACATGGCCAAGGTGTTGCAGTTTCTACTACAGAAGTGAATGAAGCTAAACATGAAGCAGTTCGTTCTAGTTGGATGGATCGTACAGATATCGTAGTCGGCGTTGGTATGAAAGATTCGAAAGAGACGCATAGTCAGCACCATTATGTTGGTGAATCATCGATGAGACATGATGATCTAAATACTGTAACTTCGAAAAGTTTAAAATCTACTGAAATCAATAAATTGTATATTGAGACCTTGCAACCTATAACCCATTATGATGAAAATGCTAAAAGCGTTGTCTTTGTACAAGGTCGTATTGGGCGCAGTGGAGAAAAAATTTCATCTTATAAATTAGGTAGTTATTGGGAGCCAGCCAGACCTGCAGGGACGTTTATAACACATGATAAGCAAACAGATAAGAAAGAATCATTAGGAATGAATGCTAATATTGGCATTGGCTATCGTCGTCTTAGCAAAGGTGAACATGCTTATGTTGGTGTTAATGCGTTCTATGACCATGTGTTTAAAGGTGGTTATAAGCGCGTTAGTGGCGGTGTAGAATATGTGGCAGGCCTTAATGAATTTCATGCTAATCTGTACCGAAATCTGGGGACTGATGAAAGAAAATATATAGGACTCCATGGACGTAGTACTGTATTGGGTGATCCTACAGGATTGTATCCATATGGGATGGATCCTGATCAAAGTCTTTATAACTATGGTGTGGTTTCTTATGAAAATCATTGGATGCTATCAGAAAAGGTTGCTGCCAGTGGATTTGATGTAGGATACTCACGGACCTTCAAAAATGCTCGTTGGGCTCGTGTCTATGCAGACTATTATAACTGGCGTGGTAGAGAGGCTGTAAAAGTAGGGTATTATAAATTACCTAAACGCGATGCTATTAAAGGCTTTAAAGTGGGTGCAGAATTCCATATTACACCACATCTTACTCTTGATGCGGGTTATAAAACAGCGTCTCATCATTTGAGTGGTCCTTATGCAACTTTGAAATATACAATCGGTACATCCAAGTTTGCTTGGCGTGGTGGTAAACATAGTGAAAGTGCGATTACAACAGCTCGCTCTAAGATGCTTGATAAGGTACGTCGCAGTGATATGGTTGTACAAGAAACTGTAGAAGAAACTTATGATCATGGCGTTGTCGATGTAGGTTTATAATTTGTAACCAATTAAATTAACCTAGAAAATGGTAATTTGGTGTTGTAGCAATAATTATGTAAGTGAAGGATTATTTTTATATGTATTGTAAAACAAAGTTTAATATACGACTGCTGCTTTGTGTAGCAGCTTGTACGATGTGTTGGTCTATTGCATTAGCAGATAGTGCTAATACAGATACTGCTGCGAAAGTGAATTCTAACAGTTATAAAGATTGGGCTGATAGAACTGATATTTCAGCTAAGTTTCAAACCAATCACAAGCCAATATATGGCATAGAGACATTACAACCTATTGGACATTATGATAATAACTCTAAAAGCGTAGTATTTGTACAAGGCAAGGTTAGTTCTCATGGTGGTGTAAGTCAAATTGCCAATGGGTATGCGAATCATGTTACTCGTAATGCAGGTGGAATTGTATATGAATATGACTTTAATCAATCATTACAATCTATAGGCACGACTGGTAGCGTAGGGATTGGATATAGATGGCTAAGTAAAGGAGAGCATAGCTACGTGGGCATCAATACCTTCTATGATTATGCTTTCAAAGAACATTATAAGCGTGCCAGTTTAGGTGTAGAATATATAACTGGTGAAAATGAATTTTATGCTAATTTCTATAAACCACTAGGACATACCACGTCGTCTCATAGTTTGACTATACGTGACGAAATGATTCCGGCACCTTATAATATGCCAGATACAGACGTTAATGTTGGTGAAAGTCATGAAAAACGAGTTGCCTCTGGATATGATATCGGATATGCGCGAACTTTTAAAAATGCCCGTTATATTCGAGCCTACATTGACCGATATCACTGGAATCATATGAATGGTGAGATTAGAGACATAGAATGGTTTAGTGATGATATTTATAACTATAATATTGCCTTCCCTGTAAATGGTATCTCTAATAATGGTCTTAAGACAGGGGTCAATGTAAATGTGACACCTCATATCTCGGTAGGCCTAGGTTATGATAAATCGTTTGGCCATTCTGGAGAGTTTTATGTACAAACTTTGTATACGCTTGGTAAATCTAAGTTTGCTCTCTTTGGTGGAAAGCATAGTGATAATAGCATGACAACTGCTCGTTCTAAAATGCTCGATAAGATTGAACGACAAGATGTTCAGGCTATGGAACTAAATGGGGACTTCCATGTTCATTACCCTCATGATCATCTATAATAGTTTAGCTTGTTCATAGGTTATAAAAAGGAGCTAGTACATTATGTACTAGCTCTTTTTATGTTATCGGTTATTTCTATTGTAATGCCTTAGGTACGCTGAGTTTTTTCCAGTTGTCTAGTTCAGGAATTTCTAAGGTATTAATCGTTTTTTGAATCCAGTAGTTTAATGATACTTCGTTACCTAAATGTTGTTCAAATAGATAGGTATTACCTGGCGTATCTAGAGGGTTTCCATCTTTGTCGATAGAGTGGCGTACGGATTCTTTTAGATAGAGTTGAACTCTAAATGGATTTGCGTGATTGCCTCTGAAAATGAAATAGGATGGGCCAATAAAGTCATGAGTACGGACATTAATTTGTTCGTATTTTTTGTCTTTTAAGCCTTGTAGTGCAGTTTGTATCATGGCGTTAGCATCGTCGTATTCTTCAAGTAGGAATGCTTGTTGATCTACATCGAGTACATAATGCCAAGTCGGCTTTTCCTCGTTCGTTTTGATGGACCAGTTGTCTCCTAATATAGGCAATTGGTGCGTATCGTAGAGGTCTTTTAATAGCTGAATGGCATTCTCTTTCTTGAGCAGTGCTCGGTAAATGGTCTCTTGACCTTCTGATGGGTCATAACCATGGAGTCTGACTTGGTACATATCACGTAGCATACGCTTTACATCTAGCTTAAAAATGTTGCGTAGCTTATCTGGAACGGATAGGAAATGATTGTAAAAGCTTAGCTTCATTTCGTCTTGTGATGTTAAGGCGTGCTCAATGGTTTGCCAATCATATAAGGTAGTATCCCATAAGAAGTCATCCATGTTTACAGATAAGCGAGCTGCATTTTGAGGCCATTCAGTGTGACCAGGCCGTACTGTTGAGGTAGACTCTGTAAAGCCCTCTTTATAGTGCCAATGGCCATCTATTTCTTCGAAGGCTGCTAAGCGCTCTTCTGCTTCATTATCGATAGGGATATCCTTCAGCTCTTCATCAAGGTTTGCCTTGTGAGATAGTATATATTGATGAGACTCTTCGTAATAGGCTACAGCGGCATCTAAATCCGGTTTGCCTGTGACATAGCCTTTTTCATAGGCATACCCTAAGGCAACTCGCGTTAAAGCTCGTGTAATATCATAGAAGAGAACACGATCTTCCTCTTCTAATGCGCGCTTTTCCTCATCTAGTACACGTGTTAAGGATTGTACACCGAAACGTATATTTTTCGTTACCCCTAAGCCATGGATTCGCATATAACCAATATATGGTAAGGAGAACATAAAACGCTCTTTTGTGGCTGCCATGTGTGTTAAGTCTGCAATGAGACCCCAGTCGAGAGGAAGGTGGCCTATGTGGAAAATATAACCGAAGGCCGCTTGCAATGCAGCATAGCCGGCGTCGCTAAAATGCTTAGTAGCTGCGCGACGGTAGAGGCCGATTGCTTTTACAGGATTATACGGAATTAGGCGGCGTAGTTCTTTCGTATCATAAAAGTGATAGTAATAATCCGCTAATTCGGCTGTGCTTTCAGCTTGGCCCAAGGCGGCACCTTTCGTGAACCATGTGAAAGCATCCTCAAATTTTCCATGTTCGTGACAGTCTAGGCCCGTGTAGAGCATCATGGTTGGATTACCTAGCTCAGCAGCCGTTAACGCTACGCGGCGGGCGTTATCAAAATCGCCTTCGTCGATATAAATGTTTCGTAGATTGCCTTGGAACATGGCGAGCCCGTTATCGAGCGCTTTGTTAAACCATTCCTTGGCGAGTTTAGTAGCATTTTCCTGTAATGTTTCGTTGGAAACAGTACCTTGTAAGGCTATAAGGCGTTCCTGTATAGAACCCTTTTGCAAGCTCTGTTGGATACGTTTCGCCAAACTTAGGCGCGGCGGTGTAATCATATCCCTCGCAAGGCTAATACGATTGTCATCACGCCAGAAAAAGACATTGCCTATAATGTATTGGCAAAAAGCATCACCTTGCTTGGCATGGTCATAAACGATACGAAATGCATCATCAAAGGATATTAACATATCTTTTTCAACAGTAGGGGTAATGGTTCCATTGATACGTAATGCTTGTAATGTACCGATAGGACTACAACGGCGAATGCTATCGTGCAAGCATTGATAAGTGCGCATATTGTTTTCTGGGAAGTTTGATTCCTCCCATGTAAATCGTGGCCCTGCGTAAATACGAGCCAATAAAGCATATGCATCAGCTATTTCTCGAGCCTCTGGATCATTGGCAATTTTTAATACGTCCTCTTTGGTGTCGATTTCGTTTTCCAGCGACGTAGTCATATCGTTTCTTAGCGCTCGATGATTCGGCTGTTCAGGACTATGCTGATTATTTACAATCAGCTCTAATTGGCGCAAACCTTCTTGGGCCATTTCTTGATTGTATGATTTAAAAATCATGTGGAAGACCTTTTGTAGGCGTTCCGTAAAGTACTGTGCCATAAGGCCTCCTTTAATTAGTTACATTTACTATAGAATACGTATTTATTATATAACGAACGCGAGGGACCGTGAAAGAGGAAAAACCCCTCTGAAGTCTTTCAGAGGGGTCATATTTATCCTAGTTCATAGGGATAGATATTATTTTTTGTTGTAATCGCCGAACCATTTGTCGTAGATTTTTTGGTAAGTGCCGTCTTCTTTAAGTTCTTTAAGAGCTTTATTAACAGCTTCTTGTAAAGCTTTGTTGCCTTTTTTCATGCCAAGAACTGTACCTTCAGCTTTAGTAGGTTCGCCTACGAGTTTAAGGTCTTTGTCAGCACCTTGTTTAAGGTAGTACATAGCCACTGCGTTATCGATGATAGCACCGTCGATTGTACCAGCTTTCAATTCCATGAAGATATTAGCATTGGAATCAATTTGTTTTACTGTTGTATTAGGGATTTTTTGAGCCATTTCAACAGGGATAGTACCGATTTGAGCACCTACAGTATGACCTGCTAATTCATCCATGTTATGGATTGTTGTGTTGTCTTTACGAACAACTGTGATGAAACCACCTTGGTCGAAGTATACATCGGAGAAGTCCAATGCTTTTTCACGTTCAGGTGTAGCATTGATACCTGCTGCGATCATGTCGATATCGCCAGATTGAACTGCTGGAATCAAAGCATCGAAGCCCATGGATTTGAATTCCATTTTTAAACCTAATTTTTTAGCAATTGCTTCGGACAAATCAACGTCGAAACCAACGTATTTGTCGCCTTCAGTAAATTCGAATGGTGGGAATGTAGTTTCAGAACCTACACGCAATACACCTTCTTGTTGTGTCATTTTTGGTTTGTCATTGCCACAACCAGCCAATAAACCCATTGCTGCTACCGCTACGAGGGCGATGGCTGTCAACTTTTTGAACTTAAACATAGAAACCTCCTCAAACATCCATATACATGGTTTATCAAATTCTGTTTATATTGTACGGAATTTTACAATAATAGGCAATAACATTGTATAATTAAGAGTAAACGAGTTTTATATTTATCATTATATTTAAAATTTTTATTTAAGATGGCTCTCTCTTAGGCCATACTTTATAGTAATATAACATTTTCTGTTTTAGGTTGTAGAGCATCCTCATTCTTTACAGTCATTGGCGTATATACATGGAGGCACTATGTCCCTTACAAATACTTTTTCTGATCTTTGTAAAAGCTTCGCACCTGATGCGTTTACCATCAATTATACATTAGCTAAGAATCCTGAACTGTCCAGTCATGAATTTGAGTCCGTTAAAACGATCGGCGCCGTGCTTAAAAAACATGGCATGGATGTAACCTATGAATTCTGTAACTTGCCAACAGCGTTCAAGGCTTCTGCTGTGAAAGTAGATAATCCAAAAGGTCGTTTGGCAATTTTATGTGAATATGATGCACTCCCTGAAGTAGGCCATGCATGTGGTCACTCTGCTAGTGGTTCTATGAGCGTTCTGGCAGCATTAACACTCCGCAAAATGCAACAAGACGGCGTTGCTTTCAATATGGACATCGATATCATCGGTACACCTGATGAAGAAGCCACAGGTTGCAAGGTGGATATGTGTAACGCAGGGGTGTTTAAAGACTATGATTTTGCCATCATGGTTCATCTTGATGGGGAAGAAACACGCCCTAATTCACAATTCTTGGCCCTCGACTGTTTCCGCGCTCGCTATCATGGTAAACCAGCCCATGCGGCTGGTGAGCCTTGGAATGGTATCAATGCGGTAAACGGTGTGCAACTCGCTATTCATGCGATGGATATGATGCGTCAACAAGTACGTCCTGAAAGCCGTATTGGTACATGGATCATTGCCGGTGGCACTGCATCTAATGTCATTCCTGACTTTGGCGAATTAGAGGTGACCGTGCGTCACACTGAACGTGAATATTTAAATGGTCTATCTGAACAAATTAAAAAAATCTTTGAAGGGGCCGCTCTCTGTACAGGCACTACTGTAGATGTAGAGTTTTACGGTAACCCTTATGATGATATGAACCAAAACCATAGAGGCACCGTTCTCATTGAAAACGTAATGTCTGATATGGGTATTGATTTCAAGCCAGGCCCAGCAGATATTGGGGGCAGTTCAGACATTGGTAATGTTAGCTATCAATGTGCTGCCTTCCATCCTAAATTACGCCTTGCAGGTGAAGACAAGGTGTGTCACTCTAAAGAATTCGCTGCGGCTATGCTAGAATCTACCATTGAACAAACCATTGTGGACGGTGCTAATATCATAGGCCGTACCTTGTTACGATTGGTAGAAAATCCAGCTGTATTAGAAGAAATCGTTGCTGAATTTAATGCATCTAAATAAAGCGTTTTCTATATCTATTAGGATGGCTGTAATAGTGTAGGTAGAATTCGTGGTCTTTTTCAGATCTATTAATGATGGATGATAATGAGATATTTCCGTTTATGAAGCTCTGAATTTTGGTGAAATAGGCTCCTAACTCACGTTCGTGATAATAGAGCGTCCAGACTACGTTATTCCCAGCAATGACTGGGATATACTTAAATTCAAGAAATTCAAATAAACTGGCTATGGTGATATCATCTGGAACGACAAATTCCTCCCGATGATGATTCATATCATCGCCTGCACAAACTGCATCTCGATCTATTATGATGCGCATATGATTTCACTTCCTATCTATGTTGATTACTATTTACGTATTTTTATAGAGATATTTAGGCCGGGATTACTTTACATTTTAATTCTATATTTCAATCCCTAAATTTCAATCGTTATATTTTTGTTTATATATACGTCTAAGTATTACTGTACTACTGATTTACAATAATATCTATCCATTTATATACCGTATTAAAGGAGGCTTTATGTCCTCAACTGAAACATTACAAATTAAAAATTACATAGGTCTCACCGGTGATAAACCCATCCGATTCATTGCATCCGATGTAGATGGCACATTGGTTAACGATGCGAAAGCAATTCCTGAAGAGGCCATCGAGGCGATTCGTGCTGCTCGTGAAAGCGGCATTCGCGTAGCCATCGCTTCTGGTCGTGCTTGGAATGAGATGAACGATGTCATCGAAAAACTGCCATGTTTACGCTATTTTATGTGTACTAATGGTGCTTATGTAATGGATAAGGAAGAAAAACGTTCGCTGTTCCATGTTACCTTTGATAAAGAACAAGCATTATATTTATTACGTAAACTCTTAACCTATGGCGTTTATGTAGAGGCCTATGTGAAAGATAAAATCTATGGCATGTATCCACCATCTCGTTGCATTACACCGGAACGCTTAGGTGCATGCTTAGATGAACGTAAGGAAGGTAATGATAGTGATGCAAAGAGTTCCCATAGCGTAATGGACAATCATATACCTTCTGATACAGAAAAACATTTGCCAGGTGAAACGCATGATCACTATGCTTTAGCCGAAGGTGATGCAGCGGCACATGAAAATATGTCTGAGTGTGAAGTGGAACAGTCTAATTTCTTCTTTAGACCTAATATCCGTCCATTTATCTTGGCAACACGTACGATGGTACCCGATTTATTAGCTCATATGGAAGCCTTAGACGAAGGCCCTGAAAAGATGCAAATCTTTTACGGCGATGAGCCTATGCGCCAAAGAATCTTACAAGATTTGCGTGATGAATATCAAGGTATGTCTCATGATGGTACGGGTCGTGAACGCTTTTATGATGTACTGCTCTCTAGTGAAGGTAATCTCGAATTCGTACTACCACATACCACAAAGGGGACCGCTGTAGAAGCACTGGCAAATCACTGGAAATTTAGTCCCGATGAAGTCATGACCTTAGGGGATAGTGAAAACGACCTATCCATGCTGCGTTTTGCAGGTGCTAGCGTAGCTATGGGTAATGGGAAGCCAAATATTAAAGAAGCAGCGCGTTATGTGACGACCGATAATAACCATCATGGCGTGGCTAAAGCAATCTACTCCGCTATTGCGTACAATAATGAATTACTAAAAAACAGTAATCATACCTCAAATTAGAAATACTACCAGTTAAAAGTAAATCTTTCTAATTTGGATTGTGTTCGATATGTGTAAATCTGAGATACTACCAGTTAAAAGTAAATCTTTCTAATTTGGATTGTGCTCGATATGTGCAAATCTGAGATACTACCAGTTAAAAGTAAATCTTTCTAATTTGGATTGTGCTCGATATGTGTAAATTAGAGATACTACCAGTTAAAAGTAAATCTTTCTAATTTGGATTGTGTTCGATATGTGTAAATTTGAGATACCACCAGTTAAAAATAAATACTTTTAACTGGTAGTATCTGAAAAAACTATATATATTTGTTTGTCGGTTTGTATTCCAATCGGTTTTATAGTGAGGCATTGCTCGAAAGTGTATTACAGGTAATACATTGCTTTAGCTGATGTTAGAGCGAATGCTAAGTTAGTTTTTTAAACCCATAGGAGGTGATGTAGAATGGGAAATCTAAAGTTTAATATAGATGATACTTGTGTTAAGTGTGGTGCGTGTGCGGTAGATTGTCCTGTTCAATGCATTACCCAAGGGGATACTCGGTTTAACATAGGTAAAGGTTGTATCGGATGTGGCGATTGTTATTCCATCTGTCCTGTAGGAGCTGTAAAGATGTCTAAACGTGAGCCTGAGAAAGAATAGTCTCTTGAAAGATTAGAGTCTCTTACAGGGCATCTCATTGTATTGAGTTTTGTATAGAGTAAAACTAAAATCCGAACATTAAAATATTAATCATAAATTTCATACGGAATATATGGAGTCCATATACTTCGTATGGTATAATGAAATGTAATGAAATTTAGCGTTTTGCTCGAGAAAACGCACCGCCAGTACAGAAATGTAAGGGTATTAAAAAATAGTGAATATACTTTCACAAATAGATGCATATGGAGGAAGGCATGGAAAACAAGGAATTTGTTATTGTTGTTGACTTTGGTGGTCAATATAATCAATTGATCGCGCGCCGTGTTCGTGAAAATCACGTATACTGCGAAGTATATCCATACAACAAAGCGCTGGACAAAATTAAAGAATTAAAACCGCAAGGTATCATCTTCACAGGTGGCCCTAACAGCGTGTATGAAGAAAACTCTCCAAAAATCGAAAAAGAGATTTTTGAACTTGGTATTCCAGTTCTTGGCATGTGCTATGGTATGCAATTTATGGCGCATACATTGGGTGGCGAAGTTAAATCTGCTGACAACCGTGAGTTTGGTAAAACACCTACTAAAGTGGACACTACATCTCCATTGTTCAAAGGCTTGGACGAAGACCAAGTTGTTTGGATGTCCCACGTTGACTATGTAGCAAAAGTTCCTGAAGGGTTCGAAATCATTGCGCATACAAAAGACTGCCCTGTTGCATCTATGCAAAATAAAGAACGCAAATTATACGCTATGCAATATCATGCAGAAGTATTGCATACTGAACATGGTAAAGAAATGCTTCACAACTTCTTGTATGAAGTATGCGGCTTCACAGGCACATGGACAATGGCAAACTATGCAAAAACTGCTATTGATGAAATCCGTAACACTGTAGGCGATGGCAAAGTATTGTTAGCATTGTCTGGCGGTGTAGACAGCTCCGTTGCGGCAGCTCTTATTTCTAAAGCTGTTGGCGACCAATTGACTTGTATCTTTGTTGACCATGGTTTAATGCGTAAAAACGAAGGCGACGAAGTTGAAGCAGCTTTCAAAGATTCCGGCATGCATTTCATCCGCGTCGATGCAGAAAAACGCTTCTTAGATAAATTGGCTGGCCTTGAAGATCCAGAAGCTAAACGTAAAGCTATCGGTGAAGAATTCATCCGCGTATTTGAAGACGAAGGTCGTAAAATCGGCTCCGTTGACTTCTTGGCTCAAGGTACAATCTACCCTGACGTTATTGAGTCCGGTACTGGCGAAGCAGAAGTTATCAAATCTCACCACAACGTAGGCGGCTTGCCTGCAGTTGTAGACTTCAAAGGCCTTATCGAACCATTGCGTAATCTCTTCAAAGACGAAGTACGTGAACTTGGTTCTGAATTAGGTTTGGCTGATTACCTCGTATGGCGTCAACCATTCCCAGGTCCTGGTCTTGCTATTCGCGTAATGGGCGAAATCACGAAAGATAAACTCGACATCTTGCGTGATGCGGACTACATCTTCCGTGATGAAATTGCTAAAGCTGGTCTTGATCGCGACATCAACCAATACTTTGCAGTATTAACATCTACACGTACTGTAGGCGTTATGGGTGACTTCCGTACATATGATTACACATTGGCGTTGCGTGGCGTAACAACAACAGACTTCATGACTGCTGACTGGGCGCGCATCCCTTACGACGTGTTGGACACAATCTCCCGTCGTATCGTAAACGAAGTACAACACATCAACCGTATCGTGTACGATATTACATCTAAACCACCTGCTACAATTGAGTGGGAATAAAAATTAGAACAACATAGTATTTGAAGAATACATATACAAAGGCCTTTCATCGTTATGGTGAGAGGCCTTTTGTGAAAGTAGTAGTTGTTCTAATTTATTTTTTCTATTTTGTTGTTACTAGTAGATATCTTTAAGGAAATAAGGGTATGGAAACCATAAAAGAACTTTTAGATAGTGACATATATTTAGATATTATAAAAGAACTAGGAGTCGACAACTTTTATAAAGATTACCAAAGTGTTGAAATAGAAGAGCTAAAAAATAGATTGAAACAAAGACAATTCTTACTAGAAGGCTTTAATTGTAAGGTGCTTTCAGAAAAAGAGATGGTGCAGTTTTACGAGCAAATGATAGAAGCATATGGAAAAGATATTATCGTTTGGTCTAAAAAGTTTTTGCAATATAGCGACGATACTATTGAGGAGTATCCTGATGGAGAATTTCCAAAAGGAGAGGAAATATCTGAGGAGGATGTATCAACTACAATTGAAATAGGAAAATATTCTAAAACGAGTATTGCTTTGTATATAATTGAGTTCGATCTTTTGAAGAATCATCAAGAGATAGTAGCTGACTATTATAAAAGATTGGACATTCCTCGGGCTGCGAAATATGCAAAAGACATGATAGCATTTTATAAAGAGGTTTTTACTTTAGGTATTTAAATATTAATGATTGAGGGCTGTTTTGTTACAGCCCCTTTTATGTTATACAAAAAAATTGGTATACTGATTTTAAGTTATAGATTTTGGTTTAAACAGTTGTTTGAAAATAGAGGTCCTATGAAAACGACAAGATCTTTTGGCGAGTATCCCCAATATTCTCTCCATGATGCAAGGGTCCAAAAAATAGCATACGCAGATGGTAATTTAACTTTTACCTTTGATTATATTTTTTCTTATGAGAATGGTGTTGAACAAACTCATAAGGCCAAGATTGTATTTGAGAAATGTGATGTTGATGATCTAGAAATTCTTGTCTTTAATAGTACAATATTAGATACTTTCACAGGTAAAAGAATTGAGTTACCTCAGTATCAGCAGGAGTATAGTGAAAGTGAGTTCGAGGTCATTACAGAGACTTATAACTGGGGGCGAGCTGTACTCCAGGGTTGGTTGTGGACTGAAGGGAATCCCGTACATTGTATAATGAACATATACTTTACAGGTGATATGGTATATGTAGTTGATGAGGCTTGAAATGAGCGATTTAGATTTTACTATTTGCTGTACAGTTACTTTCTTCAGCAAGAAGAGGAGAACTATACCGAATTTGAATAATGGAAAGTATTGTCCTCATCTTGTTATAAAGGGCTCTGAACAGCTGTTAGGTGTAAACTTTATTGATGGTGAGGATGTTATCTTTGGTAAACAAATACGAGCTAATGCGTTGCCACTGTATGAAACTGCAGATTATTCGGCCCTGCAAGCGGGTACAGAGTTCCTTATCATAGAAGGCAGCAATATTGTTGGTGAAGGAATTGTAAAAGAAATCTTTCAACATAAAACGTATGGGAGTAAATAACTATGGGATATAAAAATGTATGTATCAACTGCAGGCTCTCCTTGTCGGAGGGCACAAACTACGAGTTGTTTAATACAAATAAAACCTGTCCCACATGTAAAGGTAAGATGTACTTTGTGAACGAGAAGTTCAAAGCCCCTAAAAAATCTAATGACAAAGATTGGAAGATTATCGAGTATTTGTTGTTGAGCGGCTATGACTTCCGTAATCCTTATTGTGGACATGAGCAATGTATTTATTTTGAGTTTCCTAAGAACCTGCAAGAAGCAGAGGCGTTTATTCGTGAGATGAGAACGTTAAAGTAATTATTTGGAGGAGCTTTTATGGCGATTACGTATACAGAAGAACGAAATTTTACGCCTCAGCAAGTGGCAGATTTATTTCTATCTGTTCGTTGGGTGGTGGGCAAGTATCCAGATCGATTACATAAGGCTCTTATGAATTCATCTCGTGTGATTAGCGCTTGGGATGACGATCGTTTAGTTGGTCTTATTCGCGTCATGGATGACAGCGAATTGGTGTGTTTCATCAATTATGTACTGGTTCATCCTGAGTATCATGGCCAAGGTATTGCTGGTCATTTGTTAGAAATGGTGAAAGAGGCTTACAAGTCTTACTTGTACATTAATGTTATGATTGGTGATAGCAAGAATGCACCATTTTACGAGAAGCATGGCTTTAAAATTAAAGAAGATTCATTGCCGATGCAGTATCGGAACGTACCTAAATATACAAAAAGATAAGTGGTCGGATAATCTGTATAGCAAGTAAGTGGTCAAATTGTTAATAAAAGGCTACACGTACATAGCGTTACGTGTAGCCTTTGTTATGTAAAACAGTATATACTAAAACAGATATGTAGATACGATGGAGAAGGATATGGATATTTTAATACGAAAAGCGACAACTGCTGATTTAGATTTAGTGACACATATAGAAGCGACTTGTTTCCCGCTTGCTGAAGCGGCGCCTCGTGAGGCTTTTAAGGAACGATTAGATCATTATGCAGGTCAGTTTTTAATTGCCTTTGACGGCGATACACCTATTGGTTTTATAGATGGTTTTGTAACGGATGATGAAGTCTTGACGGATGAGATGTTCGCCGATGCTTCGCTGCATAATCCCAATGGCGCATGGCAGATGATATTTGGTCTAAATACAATGCCAGAATACCGCAATCGTGGTGTAGGTGGTCAGTTAATAGAGGCCTTTATCGACCTTGCGAGAGAGGAAAAACGTAAAGGCGTTATTCTAACCTGTAAGGAAGAAAAGATTCATTATTACGCCAAGTTTGGCTTTGTCAATGAAGGTGAGTCTGAGTCTGATCACGGCGGTGCTAAATGGTACCAAATGCGGATTGTATTTTAGGTGCGTAGAAATGAGTAGGAATTAACTATTTATGGTTTTACAATAAAATTGAATATTAATAGTTCAGATAATAAAAGAAGCTGAAATCTTGCAGGGTAGCATTGATTTCAGCTTCTTTTTTGTTGGGAAAAATATGTATTTTTGAAGGAGTCTAATTAACATTCATTAAATAAGATTAATTAAATAATTTCTTTAACTTGCGCCACACCTTTATCGGTCAGCATATAGTACCCATTTGTTACATACAACAGGCCTTGTTTCTTAAGGTGTGATGCGGCTTGGTGGGTATAGTCTGGCTTCCAGTTCAAGTGTTCGTGAATGGTACCGATACCGTTTTCAATGGCCGCCACAGGTGTATTCATATGGGTATAGATGTGGCAGAGCATCATGGTTTCTCGATAGTGACGACGCAAGTGGCGTTGGCGAAGATAGGTTGCAATATAGCCTGTCTTTGGTGTGCAAATAACGGCAATTAATAATGCGAGACCGATCGTTGTTGCGATAGCACCTGCGATGGATACGTCTAGGGTGAAAGCGACTTCTGTACCGATGACAGCACAGATAATGCCGATGATAATACTGCTAATAAGCATGGCTTTCACAGAGTCCGTCCATAAATAAGCGATAACTGCTGGTCCAATCATGAGTCCAATAACGAGGATAGCGCCTACTGCTTGGAATGAAGCCACCACGGTAAGGGATACCATGGTCATCAGCACGTAGTGGATGAGGGCGGGCATGAAGCCGAAGAGCCCTGCCAATAGTGGATCGAAGGTAGATAGCTGCAATTCCTTGTAGAAGAGCATAACTAATACGAGGTTGATGACCGCTACCCCTAGGGAAATCCATAGAGATACAGGTCCTAAGTCGGTGGAGTTTACAATCCATCTGTCGAATGGGGCGAACGCGATTTCCCCTAGAAGTGCGGTATCTACGTCAAGGTGTGCGTTGCCGCTATAGAGACTGACGAGGATGATGGCGATGGAGAATAGAAGGGGGAAGATGATACCAATGGACGCGTCTTCGTTGACGAGGCCCGTGTTATGAATCATCTCTGTAAGCCACACCGTTCCTACGCCGACTATGGTTGCCCCTACTAAAAGCAAGGGAGAGTTTAAGTCTTCTGTTACAAAGAAAGCGAGCACGATGCCGAGGAATACGGTGTGCGTAATGGCGTCGGCCATCATGGACATGCGGCGCAGCACGAGGAATACACCAGGGATAGCGCACGCGATGGATACGGCGATGGCGATGAGTAAAATCTCTGTATGTACTGTCATGGGGTACCTCCTATGCGAGGCTGTCCACCCTCTGCTCTATATATCTTTTGTTGTAAATCGGCAGGACTTATCCTTGCAGTTTCTGATAATAAAGCTTGTTTTGATTGTTTGTTTTTACGATATTGCCACAAGATGCCTCTATTAGGAGCAAATATGAGGCTCAATAGTACGATAACCGACAGAATGACGATGATCGCAGGACCTGTAGGCAGTTTTTGTACTGTTGTACTCCAAATGGTACCGCCCATAGCAGATATCATACCGAAACATCCTGCTAGTATACACATGGTACCTAGCTTGTTCGTCCACTGACGGGCTCCTACGGCTGGTGCAATGAGTAGGGAACTAATCAAGATAGCACCTACTGATTGAATGCCGATGATGATGGTCATGATCAATAGTGAACGATATAAAATGAGTGTAAAGGTGACGGGAATTTGCAATGTTTTAGCGTATTCTACGTCAAAGGAAATGAGCTTTAGCTCTTTCCAAAATAAGGCTGTTAAAACGATAATGATGAGCGCTGCCGCCGATGTAATGTACACGTCGCGGGCTAATATGGTGGCGGCCTGTCCAAATATAAATTTTGAAAGCCCCGCCTGACCTGCATTGTTTAGACTTTGAAGGTAGGTGAGTAGAACCATACCAAGACCAAAGAAAGCAGATAGTATAGTAGCCAGAGCACCATCAAATTTGATTTTACTGTTTTCTACGGTGATGGTAATAAGCCAAGCTGCAGTAATCGAGGAGAGGGCGGCGCCCAAGATGAGAACCTCAATATCTTTGATGCCTGTAAGCAAAAAAGCGATAACGACACCCGGCAGTGCGGCGTGGGAGAGGCCGTCACCGATGAGGCTTTCCTTGCGCAGTACTGCGAAGGTGCCTGCAATACCACTGGCAAGGCCCAAGAGAGCCGTGCCGAGCAATACCATCTGTGTCGTATAAGATTGGAGTATGGTCATACAATCCTCCCCTTGCCGTAGGTGCGCTCGATGGCTTCATCGGTAAAGGTATCTGCTACGGGGCCATAGGCAACAGTTTGCTTGTTGACCATCGTTACCCAGTCGAAATATTGAGGTACCGTATTTAAATCGTGGTGTACGACAATCACCGTTTTACCGCGTGCTTTCATTTCTTGTAAAAGGGAGATAATGGCGTGCTCTGTCGTTTTATCGACGCCCTTGAATGGCTCGTCCATGAGGTAAATATCTGCCTCTTGGACGAGGGCTCTCGCGAGGAATACACGCTGTTGTTGGCCCCCTGAAAGTTGACGGATTTGCCTGTTTACATAGTCGCTCATGCCCATTTTTTCAATCATGGAGAGGGCCAGCTCCTTATCCTTTTTACTTGGTCGTTTGAACCAACCTAGATGACCATAGCGGCCCATAAGTACAACGTCTAATACGGTAGTAGGAAAGTCCCAGTCTACGCTACCGCTTTGAGGTACATAGGCGATTTTCTTGTAATCCTTTTTGTCCATTGCAAGGTGGTGGTCGATATAAAATTTAACACTACCTGAGATAACTGTTAATAGGCCTAACATGGCCTTTAATAATGTAGATTTACCGGCTCCATTAGGGCCGACGATAGCCGCTAAGGAACCGATGGGTACCTTCATATCTACGTCCCATAATACGGGTTTTGTCGTATAGGCTACGGTCATATCTTCAACTTCAACGGCCCATTCCATAGAGACCTCCTTTTATCAATAGTGCTACTATCGCTGTATTGTTAGTAGTACTTGTACTTACATAGGATGTACACTGTATGTCGTCCTTGTTTTGAAACGTTATTTGTTATTTAAGTGCTTTAGCGATGGTATCGATATTGGCTTTCACCATACCGATATATGTGCCGCCTTCAGTGCCTTCAGAACCGAGGGAGTCGGAGTATAATTCGCCACCGATAGCAACGTTCCAGCCTTTAGCCTTAGCTGCTTCTTGAACGGCTTCAATTGTTTTGTGCGGTACAGAAGATTCTACGAAGATGGCTTTGATTTTGTGATCTACGATGAATTGAACAAGTTCATTTACATCTTGTGTGCCTGCTTCTGTAGCAGTACTTACACCTTGCAAACCTTTTACTTCAAAGCCATAAGCGCGAGCAAAGTATTGGAAGGCATCGTGTGCTGTTACGAGGACGCGAGATTCTTTAGGAATTGATTCTGCTTGTGCTTTGATGTATGCATCTGTTTCATCTAATTTAGTGAGGTATGCATCATAGCGTTTTTTGAAATCCTCTTTGTGAGCTGGATCTGCTTTTGCAAGACCTTCGTAAACCGCTTTGGCAGCAAGTTTCCAGTTAGCTACATCGAACCAAATATGAGGATCTTTAGTTTTCACGCCATCTTCTTCGTCAAAGTCGAGTAGAGTAGCTGGATCAATTGCGTCGGATACGCGGATAGTAGCTTTATTTTGTTTTGTTAAATTATCGAAAATGGAACCCATTTTACCTTCTAAATGAATGCCGTTGTACACCACAACATCTGCCTTAGACATAGTTGTTACATCGCCGGCGCTGGCTTGGTAGAGGTGAGGATCTACGCCAGGTCCCATAAGACCTTGGACGGACACATGGTCACCGCCAATTTCTTTTACTAAATCCGTTAACATTGTAGTAGTAGCTACAACATTTAATTTTTTCTGATTGTCTTGGACTGCATCTTTTCCACAGCCTGCCAATGTGAACAACATAAGTGCTAATGATACGACGACTAATACGACTCGGTTGAACTTCATAATAAACCTCCTTTTTATAGATACTAATTTTAAAAACCTTAACAATCTTGTTTGAGGGAAATATTTTGCTCTAATAATGAATTAATTTGAAAAGGAATATTTCTCTGAATTTAAACGGAAAAATAGCCGCTACTAACGTAGCGGCTATTGGCAGTAATACGTTCGTCTGCTTGGGTCACGATCCATTAGTGGATGAGAGCTTGTAGATGGTTTGGCCCAATGAGGGCAACGATACCAAGTACCATCATGACCTTCATTTGAATACGCTTTCTACGTCTCATGATGAACCTCCTTTGTGTAGTTTTTTGTCATATCTACCTGATATGTAAGTCCGAACAGTTATCTTGAACTCAATATATCATAAATGAGAAAATTTATCAATAAGAAAATATTCTTTAAATATTCATCTTTATTTAGTATGATATTATTTATAGACTTACAATAACTAAGGAGGCATATTATGAATAAATTATTCCGATTCACTGCGGCGGCTTTACTTGTTGCATCCTTTGGCGTATTAGGTAACTATACAGCTGATGCCGCTAAGTTCTTAGAATCTCCGCGCGAAGTGGAAATTGTAAAACCTGAGTTGCCTGAGGTTCCTCAAACAGCTACAGTAGCGCCTAATATGCGCGTACGCTTCTTAATTGATAAAAAAGGTAATGTTAAAAATGTATTCGTAGAACGTTCTTCTGGTTATGCACCAGTAGATGAAGCTGTGAAAAAGGCAATCCTTCAATGGAAATTCACACCTGCTATTGGAGTGGACCAAAAGGCTCATGAATCTATTATTGGGATGACAATTACTCTACCTAAACAAGCTGTAACAGCTAAATAAGGAGAATGTGATGAAAAAAGTGTTGCGTTGTACTGTATTAAGCGCATTGTTTGTAACTAGTATGGTAGCCTCTGTGTTGGCGGCTCCATTTCAATTGCCTGTAGCCATATCTACTCCATCTGTAGATCAAATTAATATTACTGGTTATGGCGATTCGATTCATAGTGCAGATGTGCGTTTTACCATTAATGAAGATGGTTCTGTAGGGGATATAGAGGTCGTAAAATCTAGTGGCGTTACTGCCCTTGACGAAGCGCTTGTTGAAAAAATTTCTACATGGCGTTTTACCCCTGCTACAGATTCTAATGGTAATCCAGTAGCATCTTCTAAAACTGAATATATTGATTTTAGAAATTAATAGAAGGCACTCATACATTGTATGGGTGCTTTTTTATGTGCTGGTGAAAGTACTTAAGGGTTTAATTATATGGGGTGAAAGTATTTTGTGGCTCAATTATCTTGAGAAATGTATCCACAGCAACTGAAAATTACTTTCAAAATAAGTATAATAAATGTATATTTAATATAGTAATAATATATTGTATATACTAATAGTCTTTGACCCGTGGAGGTATAAGCATATGAATCCATTACAGCAAAAGCTAGACATTAATAACGAACGGTACAGAATTATTGTATCTATTAAAGAGGATTATTTAGACGGCAAATTATCCTTAGAAGAGGGTAACCGTATTTTGAAAGAAAAATTAGGTACTTGCACGCCTGATGAGTTTGCCTATGCAGAGCAAAGTTTGAAAGGTGTATATAAGGATGAAGAAATCCTAGATAAGATGGATGATTTATTGAATTTATTTGACGGTGTGTTGGTGCGTGCCGAAAATGAGTACCCTGAAAATCATCCATTGTGGGCTTATTTAGAAGAAATCAATGCTGTTGAAAAGGTAGCTCTTGAAGCGGATGAATTATTAAAACAAGATAAGTTTATTAAAAATCCTTGGCTTGGCATATTTGATTCCTTAGCAGAATGGCGTATCCATCTATCTCGTAAGCAAAATCAATTATATCCAATGTTAGAAAATCATGGGTTTGATCGTCCAACGCGGATTATGTGGACCTTTGATGATGGCGTGCGCGATGCTATCTCTGCATCCTATGCTTTGCTTCGGGAAGATAAATATGAGGAGTTTTTAGCATCTGTTCCAGAAACATTGGCAAAGTTACGTGATTTGAACTCTAAGGAGTTAGAGGTTTTATTGCCAACATCCTTTAAATTATTAAGCGATGAAGAGTTTGTGCGCATGAGCAAAAATGACCATGAAATCGGCTATGCTATTATTAACGCACCAGGTTTATATGTCGTGCCCGGTATTAACGATTCCGCAGCCTCATTAAATGGAAATGCTGCTGGTCAAAATAGTGCAGTATCTAATGAGTTTCTAAATGATTTGGCAGGCTTGTTATCTAAGTATGTAGGTCCTGTAGGTGGAGCACAAGTTGGCAAGGATACAGTCCTCGATGTGGCGACAGGTAAATTAACCTTAGAGCAAATCAATTTGCTGTTCCGTCATCTTCCAGTAGATTTATCCTATGTAGATGAAAACGAACTTGTTAAGTTCTATAGCGATACGCCACATCGCATTTTCCCTCGCAGTGCCAATGTTATCGGTCGTGAGGTAAAGAATTGTCACCCTGCAAAGTCTGTTCACATTGTAGAGGAAATCGTAGAGAAATTCCGTTCTGGTGAGCAAAACCAAGCTGAATTCTGGATCAATAAACCGGGATTGTTTATCTACGTTATTTATACAGCGGTACGTGATGAAAATGGTAAATTCCGCGGTGTCTTAGAAATGATGCAAGATTGTACTCATATTCGTGAACTTGAAGGCTCTCGTACATTGTTGACTTGGGATAAGACTGATTTTGTAGGAAATACAGACAATAGTAATGGTAATGATAAATCCCTAGCTCAAGAGGCTGCAGAAGAAGTAGATGAAGAACCACTCACTACCGATGCTGACGGTCGTTTCCATATCGATGCAAAGACAACTCTATCTAACTTGATTAAACAGAGCCCTGAAGTGGTAGATTATTTGATTTCCTTAAATCCTAAATTTGAGAAGTTGAAAACGCCGATGGTAAAAGTGATGGCAAAGGTAGCTACTATTAAGATGATTGCAGAGCGCGGTGATTTTAATGTAGATGATTTAGTCGGTAAAATTGATGGATTTATTAATAGAAATAAAAAGTAAACTAAAAAATAGATATAGAGGATATATTTGGAACTTGAATTTAGAAGATAAATATTTGTTTTTCTAGAATAAAAGGCTAGGTCATATGACCTAGCCTCATTTTATTTTTTTATTAGTTGATGTATATTCAGTTAGCTCTTTTATATTAATCATTATTAGGATAAATTCAATAAAATAGATAGAGTTATTAA
The DNA here is from genome assembly GCF_024677885.1 of Veillonella faecalis. Classification (NCBI taxonomy): domain Bacteria; kingdom Bacillati; phylum Bacillota; class Negativicutes; order Veillonellales; family Veillonellaceae; genus Veillonella; species Veillonella faecalis. The sequence goes on along the minus strand of NZ_JALBWL010000003.1, from coordinate 152,085 downwards.
AATATTTTATATAAAATGTGTTGCACTAATTTAAAATAAGCATGCATTAATTTCTTATAATTCATCTGTTTTGTGTATACAAATTTGTCTGAAAAGGGTACAATAAAACATAATGAAAGTATTTGCGGATGCAGTATTTTCTTATCTTAAACTACTTTTACAAGAGAAATTACGTATATATTAAAGGTGAGGATCTGGATACTATGTCGACAAGACGCGTTTGGAAGCAAAGTGAAATTAAAACAAACCCATTATTTTCTAAGATGCGCAGTACTATTGAAACTGCATTTTATGGAAACAATGTAACGCCTATTACATCTGTGGCACAAGCGTACCAATTTGCCACTGAAGAACCTGGCGTTATCGTCCTCGATATGCCTGTATATAAACCATGCGAGCAAGGTTTGCCAGCTGATGCAAAGGTACTTGTTACAAATGATGGTAAAACTACAGGTCGTTATGCAAAAGCTCGTCGTATTATTGGCGATGAAGGCATTGACGAAGTGGAACTCGCTAATATTGCACGTGATGCAGTCTATGATAGCCGTGGTAAAGAATGGATTTCTGCTGATACTATCGTAGGTCTTGATAAAAAATTTACTGCTCGTGCTCATTTGATGATTCCAAAAGATCACGCATCTATTTTGTATTCTTGGATCATGAACTTTAAGTTCTTTGATGCAGCTGTAAAAGAATTCTACAATGATAGCGTAGAAATTCCAGAAGGCGACATTTATATCTATTCTGATCCTGACTATGTGGTACCAGGTCATCCAGGTGGGCTTGCTATTTTTGACCCAGCTCATAACTGCGCTATGATTCTTGGTATGCGCTACTTCGGTGAACATAAAAAAGGTACCCTTACATTGGCGTGGTCCTTGGCGAACCGCTTCGACTATGTAGCATGCCACGGTGGTATGAAACGTTACAATCTTGACAATGGTAAAAGCTATACAATCGGTGTATTTGGCTTGTCCGGTTCTGGTAAATCCACATTAACTCATGAAAAGCATGATGGTCGTTATGATATTTCTATCTTGCATGACGATGCGTATATCATCAATACTAATGACTTGAGTTCTATTGCTCTTGAACCTACATATTTTGACAAAATGCAAGACTATCCTGTGGAACATCCTGCTAATGAATTCTTGTTGACTCTACAAAATGTTGGCGTAACTATGGATGAGGATGGCCATAAGGTTGTGTTGGCAGAAGATGTGCGTAATAATAATGGTCGCGCTATTAAATCTCAATTCTGGACAGATAATCGTGTAAACTACGTAGATCAACCAGTTAATGCCATTGTATGGCTTATGAAGGATAAAACGTTGCCACCAATCCTTAAAATTAATGACCCTGTTTTGGCATCTACAATGGGCGCAACACTGGCGACACGTCGTTCTACTGCTGAAAAGCTGGATGCTCACGTTGATCCAAATGCACTTGTTATCGAACCATATGCAAATCCATTCCGTACATATCCATTGGTTCGTGACTATGAAAGCTACAAAAAACTATTCTCTGAATGTGGCGTACAATGCTACATTATGAATACAGGCTTCTTCTTGGAAGACAAAATTCCTAAAGAGGTAACTCTTGATTTATTGGAACGTTTGGTAGAAGGTACATTGGACTTCAAACCATTCTATAAATATGAAAACCTCTCTTATGTTGAGGTTCCTGGTTTTGAACCACCATTCCAAGTGCGTGAATACCATCACCAATTACACAAAGCTTTCGAGTTCCGCTATGACTATGTAGAAAAACTTATTGGTCATAAAAACGAATTGCCCCGAGAAGTATTGGATGTATTGAAAACTCTAATGTAATATATTGAGTCAGTTGAATTTCTGTCTTGAGATTATTTAAAACTTTAAAGAAAGAGCCCTCCTTATGGAGGGCTCTTTCTTTTGTGGTAATATATACTTATGATAAATCAATAATGTTTTGTTATAAGGTGTTTCTATGGATATAAAGGATATTAAATATATAAGTACCATCGTCGAGATGGCATCATTTTCAAAGGCATCTAAAAAACTATATATTTCTCAACCAGCGTTGAGTCAAAGTATTCGTCGCATTGAGGCTGAGTTAGGAGTGCCTTTATTTGCTCGAGATCGGACAAAGGTTGTACCAACGGCTGCAGCCTTACAGATTGCTAAAGAGGGGATGCCCTTAGTAGGAAAGGTAGAGGCTTTAACGCAGTCTATCATTAATCAAGGGTCTGATGCGGCTTACCATGTTCGTATTGGGTTGTCTCAATTCTATGGCCACCATATGTTGGGAAAAACATTGAAGAGCTTTCAACAAATTGAACCTTCTTGGGAATTCCACGTAGTAGAAGGAGAGTCCCATTTTTTGGAACAACAAATTTGCGATGGTTTAGTTGATGTAGGGCTATTTCCAACGCCTATTTATTCTCAAGCTCTTGAAAGTTATCCCGTATTAGATGAGCAAATTTTATTGGCCATTAGTGTAGAAAATACAAAAGCTATAGCTATTGCTGATTCGCTTATGACACCAGATGGTATACATGACATAGCACCATTTGGAGCCTTTCCGTTTATTTTGCTACGGGAAGGTCTTAAGTTACGTACCTTGGTAAATCGTTTGTGTCAGGCTGAGTCCTTTGTACCTAAAGCGGTTATTGGGTCAGAAAATCTGGATACTTGTAGATCCTTGGTAGAGGATGACTATGGTATTACATTCTTGCCAAGCACATTAAATAGTAAGGGCGATGATGATAAGGTTAAATTTTATCCTCTTGCATCAAAACTTTGCTTCCGTCAGTTGGTATTAGTTGCCAGATCGGATAGAGCTAAGCGATTCCATCTAGCTGAAGTAGCACAGATTATGCAACAATTTTTATAAATTATACATATGGAGCTATTACGATACTATAAGCTATAGTTACTTATAAACATATATATTGATATACAAATACACATATATAGATATACAAATACATATGTATAGATTAAAGAGGTTAATTCCTTGAAATAAAAGGAATTAACCTCTTTTGGTTTTATGAAAGGAATCTGAAGTTATCGAATTTGATGAATATAGTTAATACAATAGTTTGTAGGCATAAATGAGTCAAAAATTTCTCAAAATTTAATTGACAAATGTCCTTTCAGAAAATATACTTATAGTAGTTTAAAACATATTTTGGAGATAGGATTTAAAACCCATCGTTGAGGTGGAATTAACTTGCATAAAAGTAGAATATGTTTTTTTATTAGTATTAGTTGGCCTACGTAGGCCCCTAGGAGGATTATTATGAGTAAAGATGTGGAAAATAAAAATACCCATGATCACAGCCATGGCGAACATCATCACCATCATGATCATGACCATCATCATGACCATGATCACTGCCATTGTGGCGGTCACCATCACGATCACGACCATGATCACCATCATGACCATGACCATAGTCATGGCAAAGCGTTGCCTACGGATAAATGGGTGCCACACACTCATGAACCAGGGGTACCTCATGAACATGGCGTAAACGACTACATGAAAGCCGTTGCAGAATATCGTAAAACTTGGCCTACAAAACAAGATGTTATCGAACAAACACCAGATCCTGCTGTACGCGAAATGATTCTTCGCATGGAGCAAATTGGTTGCGATACAGTATTTGACCGTTTTGATAAACAACAACCACAATGTACATTCGGTATTGCCGGCGTATGTTGCCGTATTTGTTTCATGGGTCCATGTAAAATTACACCTAAGAGCCCTCGTGGTGTCTGCGGTGCCGATGCTGACCTTATCGTAGCTCGTAATATGACACGCGCTGCTGCAGGTGGCTTGACTCAACACGGTGCGCATGCTCGTGAAATCTTGATTTCCTTGAAAGCTGCCGCTAATGACCAATTGGATATTCCAATTATGGGTGAAGAAAAAATTCGTACTGTATGTAAAGCTTTCAATATCCCTGAAGAAGGCCGTTCCTTAAAAGAAGTGGCTAATGACTTGGCAGATGTATTGCTCGAAGATTTGAGCCGTGCATTGCCTGGCGAATATAAAACAATTACAGCGTTAGCTCCAGCTGAACGTCGTGAAGTATGGAAAAACTTGGATATCTTGCCTATTTCTGCGTATAATGAAGCATTTGATGCATATCATCGTACTTGCGTAGGTACAGATGGCGATTGGGAAAGCAATATGAAACAATTCTTGCGTTGTGGCCTTGCTTTCACATTCACTGGCGTAGTAGCAGCGGACATCGCAACAGATGCCTTGTTCGGTCTTGGTGGTCGTCGTACATCCAAAGTTAACATCGGTGCCTTGAAAAAAGGTTATGTTAACATCGCTGTTCATGGTCACTTGCCAACATTAGTATCCCAAATTTGTAAAATTGGTGCTTCTGAAGAGTACTTAGAAAAAGCGAAAGCTATCGGTGCCAAAGGCATCCAATTCTACGGTATCTGCTGCTCTGGCTTGTCCAGCATGTACCGTTATGAAAACGTTATTCCATTGTGTAATGCTATCGGTGCGGAACTTGTACTTGGTACAGGCGCACTCGATTGCTGGGTAGCTGACGTTCAAGACGTTTACCCTGCTATCATGGACGTAGCACGTTGCTTCAACACAAAAGTTATCACTACATCTGATGCAGCTCGTTTACCAGGTGCTGAACACATCGGTTACGATCACCATCACACTAACTTGTCTGAAACAAAAGCATTGGCTCGCAAAATCTTGGATCGCGCTCTTGAAGCTCATGAATTGCGTAAAGGTATGCCTGTATTCATTCCGCCATACGAAATCACTGCTGAAGTTGGTTTCTCTCCAGAATCCACTGTTAAACATTACGGTTCCTTCAAACCATTGGCAGAGGCTTTAAAATCTGGTAAAGTTCGTGGTATCGTAAACGTAGTAGGTTGTTCTAACCCTCGCGTTATTTATGAAAAAGCAACTGTAGATATCGTTGATACACTTATCAAAAATGGCTGTATCATCTTAACAAATGGTTGTGCATCCTTCCCATTGATGAAACTTGGTTACTGTAATACAGATGCTATTAAGAAATGTAGCCCTGCATTGCAAGAGTTCTTGGGCGATGATCAACCACCAGTATGGCATGTTGGCGAATGTGTAGATAATGCCCGTTCTTCCGGTATTTTCGCAGGTATTGCAGGTGAATTAGGTCTTAACTTACCACAAATGCCATTTGCAATGTCTAGCCCTGAATGGTCTAACGAAAAAGGTATCGATGCATCCCTTGGCTTCCGCTTGATGGGGATCAACTCCTACCACTGCGTTGAGCCACCTACACAAGGCTCTGATGCTGTTACAAAATGGCTTAAAGAAGACACTAAGGATATCTTAGGTTCTGTTATGTATGTAAATACTGATCCTGCTAAAGTAGCTGAAAAAATCTTAGCTGATATCGATGCTAAACGTGCTGCTTTAGGTTGGGCTGAAGTAAAATAGTTTATCTTTTGATAGATTATAATTTGTAGTTACGTATAAAAACACCCTCTATAGATCTTATAGTTATTATGACTATTAGAATTAAGAGGGTGTTTTTTATTGTTTGTGGATAGATTTTTTTACTAGTCTTGTATTAGCCGTAGTATAATGTACTAATTGTTTTAGACCTATTAAAGTGTGATGGTTTCACCATCTTCAGGCACTTCTACATGGCTTTCAATGTTGTTGCCTTTGATAAATTTGCGCACATCCTTACGACTTGTTGCAGTATGATTAACTGTATCCATGTGAACCGCAATAATTTTAGCCTCTGGTTTGCGTACCACCATGCGGCCAATATCTTTTGTACCCATAATAATACTATCTTCAAAGCCTAAAATTTGAGCATATCCAGTGTTCATAATAATAACGTTAGGGTCGAAGCGAAGAAGAGCCTTCTCAACATCACTTGTCCAAACTGTATCGCCTACAAGGTACACAGTTGGTTCGTCTGCTGCTTCAAAAATAACGCCCATCGCATCGCCTGCTAATTGTGCGAGAGCTGGATTTGCATACATTTCTAGAGTGCCGTGGGAGCCACCTGTTTTTCTTAATGTGATACCATTAAACTCTAGACTTTCAAAAATGATGTGTACATCATTAAAGCCTTGTGAAGTAATAAGTTCTTTGTCCGCTGTATTTTGTACAAAAATAGGAAGTGATTTTGGAATAGCATTAATTGCCGTATCATCCCAATGGTCAAGATGTGTGTGTGTGACTACCACTGCAGTTACATTGCTTAATAGATTGTCCATTGATAGAGGTAAATCAACCATAGGCATTCTTTGTTGATAGTTAAATGTTCCTTCAAAGCCAGGATACGTATCTTTTGGTGCTAAAAATGGATCAATAAGGAATGTTGTATTTTTTATTGTTAATTTTCCTGTAGCATTTCGAATGTGAGTATATTGTGTCATAGTTATCTCCTTAATTAAATTATTGTCGATTTAATTGAATAGATTATCATTTGTAATCTCTAGAACTAGTGTATCTTGTTTTGGTATACTAGTCTCAACAATAATTAACACTATGTTTATTAATAGACACATTGTATAAAAGTGTCTATGTTGGAGGTTATATGATAACTCGAAAAGAAATGACACGTATGTTGTTAAAAGAAGGCTTGCTTAGTTGGTTAGCAAACAATTCCTTTGAGTCTGTAACAGTAACATCGTTGTGTAAAGCTTCGGGTATAACTCGCTCCACTTTTTATTTACACTATAGTAATATCATGGAAATTGTTGATGATTTAGTGGATGATGCAATCGCTTATTCGAAGCCAGGAATGGTAGATAACAACAATTTACAAACTATAGCTAATACCTTATCAGCTGCTTCTAATTCTGTTTCGTTGAGAGAAGCATACGATTCTATTTTTGATAGATTGCCTTTATGTCAGCGTATTATACGACATAAAAAGTATTTACCTTTATTTTTAGATGAACAAATTTCAGAATATGTATTACAACGCATTATAGGACGTGAAAAAGATCGGCAAGGGCTCGTTATGGCAGAATCTCTTGGCGTTTCGTTTGATGTGGGGGTATCCGTTTTTGTATTTTTAGTACACGGTCTATATGCTGTTAATAAACAATATAAGTGGTCTCAGAGCGATGAGTGGTTAGAAGCTCAGAAAATTATTTTTGAACTCGTTTATCGTGGATTACAAAGTAAATAGAATTTATACACGCTTGTATTTTGAGATTTATTGAAGTTTTATATAACGAAAAAAGGACTCCAACTGGAGTCCTTTTTTCATGTAAGGGGAGTGTTAGTATTAATATCAAATGAACCATGTATTTAAACAAGTAGTAGGTTTGGGGTTAGTAATACTTGTCGGGAGATAAATACACGTATGGTAACCAGGGAATTGTTACCTCTATTTATCATTTGACATTGTCATTATAAGAACAAAAAATGAGTTGAAAATGAAATTTTTTAAGAAATTTCTTTTAATTTCTTGAAATTCTAAAAAAGATAATAATTAAGTTTAATTATTGTTGATAAATATGGGACAATTTTGGTATTATATATAAAGGAGAAGTTGTATATTTTATAAAGGTTTAATGGCTATTAAAGTTTTATAAAGTATACAGCTCTTAGGCATGAGAGGAGCAGTCATATGAGGAAAATATTAACCATATTGTCCCTTTTGTGGCTACTCAGTATAGGGGGGACCGCTAACGCAACGGACTGGTATTATGTTGGACCAGATGCGTCAGGAAACCAATTATTTATTGACAATGACAGTGTTCAAAAAAGTGATTATGATGCGCTTTTGTGGCTGCGGGTCAATGAACTGGGTGGCGACGAATTGCGATATAAAGTGTATATAAGTAGATATAATCGTACCATGGAAACGTTAAAGGTAGATGCGTACATGGCAGACGGTACACCTTATGAAAATGTAGAGTATAATGAAAACCCAGAACCTATTGAAGGCAATACAAATGGTCAAGCCATTTATAATTTATTGTGGCAATAAAAGAACCATCTAGCACAGCAAACTAGATGGTTCTTTTTTATATGTGTAAAAAATTTATAAATCTTAGGAATATTTTTTATATACAACATTCTCAAACGAGAATGGTATATACGAAAATTTAAACTTGGGCAGAATTGCGACTTAGCTCCAAGTCTTGAATCATTTGGAGATCGTCTTGTGGAGATCGACCACCAGTTGTTAAGTAGCCACCAACCATGATGCCGTTAAGACCACCTTTTAAAGCATAAGCTTGTAAGTCACGAAGATTTACTTCACGACCGCCAGCTGTACGAATCAATGCGTTTGGCAAGATGAAACGGAACACAGCGAAGGTACGTAAAATATCTAGAGGACGTAATGCTTTATTATTTTCAAATGGTGTACCTTTAACAGGATTTAAAATGTTGAGTGGTACAGAGTCAATATGCAAACGTTTAAGCTCGAATGCCATCTCTACGCGTTGTTCTAATGTTTCATTAAGACCGAAGATGCCGCCAGAGCAAACTCGAATACCTGCTTTTTGAGCATTATCGATAGTAGACATTTTATCTTCGTAGGAATGGGTTGTACAAATATCTGGGAAGTGACTAGGCGCTGTTTCGATATTGGAGTGGTATCGAGTTACACCCACTTCTTTTAATTTGAGAGCTTGTTCGTAAGTTAACAAACCAAGAGAACAGCAAATTTCGAGACCTACTTCGTTTTTAATACGGTCTAATACGCGAATGATTTGGTTAAATTCATTTGGGTTATTAGTATTACGACCACTCGTTACGATAGAAAAACGAATAGCGCCTGCTTCTTTAGCTTTGCGCGCCGCATCGAGGATGCTTTCATCATCCATGAACGGATATTCTTGAACACCTGTTTCGTGATGGGCAGATTGGGCACAGAATTTACAGTTTTCAGGACATTTGCCAGAACGTGCATTTACAATGGCGCATACATCCACGGAGTTGTCATTGAAATGCTGGCGAATTTTATCGGCCATAGCAAGTAAAATCATAGTGTCATCATCTGAAGTATGAATCAGCTCGATTGCTTCTTTCTTAGTGATTTCGCCGCCGTTCATAATGCGGTTGGCAATAGTAAGGATTTTTTCGTATGTACCCACTTGGGTTGATTGTTGATCTGTAGGCAAAGCCATAATAGCCTCCAAGAATTGTTAACTTAATAAAAACATAAAATATTGACAATTTGATTGTAAACGTTCGTGTATAAATTGTCAACTTAATGTATTTTTGAGTTAACAAAAATATCGCAGTAGGTTTTAGACCATTTTGAATACAGGTAAGGCCTATAGTTTGAATCTAATGGGAGATACTATATTTTAGTATCTATTTTGATAGATTGATTAATAGTTATTTTTAAGTAATCTTTACGGTTTTGTAGTATAATAAAATATTGTAATTACTATATATAACTATAATAAAAGTACTAATACAAGGAGTGGATATAGATGCAGCCATTTCGATTTATACACTGTGGTGACCTGCATTTAGGGGCACCCTTTCAATATGCTACAGGTATTAGCCGCGCCGTTGATCGTGCCGTGAGCGAAGCTACCTATGTAGCCTTTGATACAATCATTGACACGGCTATTGATGAGCATGTTCATGCTGTTGTCATAGCTGGTGATATTTATAATAGCGAAGACCATAATCTAGAGGCTCAAGTACGCTTTGTGCGCGCCATGTATCGTTTGGCAGAACATCGCATTGCAGTATATATGGTGCAAGGTAATCATGACCCTGCTGAAAGCTGGAAGGCTCAATTGCAGATGCCTGATAATGTGCATGTATTCTCTAGTGAACAAGTACAACGTTTCCCATTAATTGTTAACAATATAGAAATTGGGGGCGTTTACGGCATTAGCTGTGGCCATGGTAATGAAAGCGACAATTATGCGCGCCAATACCGCGCCTTTGAACGAGATGAGTTTTCTTTGGCTGTCATGCACGGCACAGTCGGTTCTAGTGCAGGCTCTGAAAACCATAATGTGACCGGCCCGTGCAGTTTAACTGATCTAGTAGAGGCGGCTATGGACTATTGGGCGTTAGGACATATTCACAAATCTCAAGTTCTTAGCGAGGAACCTCTTGTTGTCTATTCCGGTAATCCCCAAGGTTTACACCGCAAGGAAATAGGCCCTAAGGGGTGCTATCTCGTCTCTGTATCTCATAATGGTCATTGTGAACCTCGTTTCATTGAAACAAGTGCAATCCGTTTTGAAGAAATCAAAATTGATATTGCAGGCATGAAAACGGAAGCAGAATTCTTAGAAATTTTACGCCATAAAAAAGAAAATCTGCGTAAGCAACATAAGAAAAATATCTTGCTTTCCATCGTTCTCGTAGGTACAGGTCCATTGCATCGTTTATGTACACAAGACGGTGTGCGCAAATTATGGTTGCAAGAGTCCCAAAGTGAAGAGAAAAGCAAGTCTATATTCGTTATGCCTTATCGCATGATGTGTAATACGCGACCTAGCATTAATTTGGCCGAACGTAGATTGTTATCCGATGTAGTAGGGGATTATTTACGTGCCTATGATGATATGGTCGATGGCAATGCGGTACAGACGGTACGTCAAATTTTGGCAGAACGACCTGAGTTTAAACGCTTAGGTGTATATGCCGATTTGTTGAGTGATGGATTATTGCTTCGCGCCTTGAAGCGCTGTGAAATTGAAGGTGTTACTGTATTGATGGGGGCTAACGATGAACATTAAACGCATACGATTTGATGAATTTGGCCCGTATCGCAACTGGTCTTTCACTACGGGAAATCATGGTGTTCAGCTCATGTATGGACCTAATGAAAGTGGCAAAACCTCTTTGCTTGAAGGGATGCGCACACTTCTATTTGGTGGTACTCATAAGGCTTATGGTCCTATGACGGGTGCCCTCGATGTAGAGCGTAATGGTGAAAGCTACTACATTGGTCGTAAGGGTAAACAACTAGACTTTTACAGTCCAGGAAATCCAGCCATTCATGAGGAGCCAGCTCAACACTGGTGGCATGGTATCGACAAAAAGACATATAACCGCATTTTTGCATTGACCCTTGATGATTTACAAGGCCTCGATGTTCTACAAGAGGTAGAGGTTAGGTCTCGCTTCTTCGGTGCTGAAGGGGGCGAGCATTTAGGATCGGTCGTAAAAGATATTGAAAAAGGCGCTACTGATCTATTAGTAGCTTCCTCTAACGGTAAACGCCGCATCAATGTGTTGATGGATGAGCTTAAAGAAAATCGTCAAAAGTTAAGCCATTTAGCCGAGCATGAAACGCAATATGTAGAATTGCAAAAAGTCTTTCACAGCACGGAACAGACTGAGGCAGAATTACAAGGTCAGTTGCAAGAGTGGAAGGAATACCGCGATGGTATAGACGTCGTATTGCGCGCATGGGATACGTATCGCCGTAGCGAAGAAGCGCGTATGCATATGCAACAGTACAATAGTGAGCTTGCCTTGAGTCGTGATGAGTTCCTTCGCATCGATGAGGAAATCAAACGAGCTCGAGACAATATGCAGTTGTGGCAGGAAAAGGAAGCGGCCTTGATGCCAGCTAACTTTAGCCCGAATAGTCCATTTGGTACGTATGGTCAAGATATTGAAGACCTTATTCAACAAGGTGCCAAGTGGGAGCAATTGCGCCGGGAGTGTGAAGAAGGGGATGCGTATATCTTTAAGGTACGAGAACAATTAGAGTTTTCTCGTTCTATGCATTCTGCATGGCGTGATGATGAGCCGATGGCTGACGATGTGAATTGGTTTGAAGGAGAGCGCTTAGCAAGTCGCTTGCGCACTGCTAAAGATCAATTATTACACTGGCAAGATCGCAAGCCTGCTGAGGCCTCTGATGATTTGCCAGTAGCCAATCTCGACGGAGCATCGTTACCAAATTACAGTGAAGAGGATTTGGCGAAAAAAGAGCATCTCGAACGTGAACTAGAGCTTATCTTGATGGATATTGATCGAGTTACAGAAAAACGGGATAGCTATGGTCCTGATGCACAACCGACCAATTTGCCAAAGTGGTTACAACGCATTAGTGGCGTAGCTGCAGTGATTGGCGTTTTACTCGTATTAGCAGGCTTATTAGTATTAGAGTCTGTACTTTATACGATTGGTGGCTTTATACTATTAATCCTATCTATGGCATTGTTCTGGTATGCTACATGGAGACGTCATAACGGCAATTCTGATGTGTCTAAACTGAATTATGAGTTACAAATCTTGTCATCTCGTAAATCTGATGTAGAACATCAGTTAGAGGCACTTGTGAAAGCCGCAACACCTGTAGTGAACCCAATTCCATCCATAGAGGGTGCAGCACATCTTGATCGTTGGATCCAAGAAGGTCATACGTTGCAAGCTATTTATGATGAAGCCCTTGCAGCTTGGCAGAATTGGTTGCCTCAAGGTGCGGCGAAGAGCCTTAACGAAGATGATTTCTTCGGTCTCAAACAAGAGTACGATCAGTACCATGAACAGTTACGTACTATTGAAGGTTATGAAAAGCGCTTAGCAGAGCACAAAGAAGGCTTACGTGTTATCGAAGACCAAGCCATGACCTTGTGGTATAACCTTGGTGTTGAGGCTCCTGTATCTCCTACAGAGTTAAAACGTATTTATAACCAATATAAAAACTTCCAACAAAATAAAATTGTATGGGAACAAAAGGAAGCACAACGTAAAAGCTTCCGCAATGAATACGATAATTGGCACCGCAAAGAAAAAGAATTGCTACTTCGTCAACAAGAGCTATTGCACAAGGCTGGCATGGAAAGCTCTAACGAGTATCGTCAACATCTTATCGATGAAGACCAATACAAGCAATGGCAAACCATTTACAAGCAAAGTCAGGTACAGTTAGATTTATTAGCTCCTGATGCGGAGAATAAAGATTTATTCTATCGCCGCTTGCGTGAAGGCAATAAGGATAATTGGTTAGATGAGTTAGATCATTCTGAACGAGAAATAGCTTCTATTGAAGATAAGTTGGCTATCTTGTATGAACGTCGTGGTCAAATTGTAGAATCTATGCGTGCCCTAGGTTCTGACCAAGAGCAACACCAAATGCTTCAAGAGCGTGAAGCATTACAAAATGAACTGGAATCTGCTCTCGAAGATTGGGCTACTCAAGTGTTGATGAGCCACTGCATGGATAAGGCTCAACAATCGTACGAGCAAGAAAAACAGCCTCATATGTTAGAACTTGCATCCTCTTATATAGAACGTTTGACTGGCGGTATCTATACCTTTGATATCCTCGGGATCAACGAAGGCGTAGCCTTGGTTAATGGCAACGGAGAGAGACTAGAGCTGAAGTTCTGGTCTAGTGGTTTAGCTGATCAAGTATACTTGGCATTGCGCCTAGCATTAGCTAAGGTATTCTCTTACCAAGTTGAATCCTTGCCAATTATCCTAGACGATATTCTTGTGCGCTTTGATGAAAATCGTCAACATAGTGCGTTAGAATTGCTAGCTGAAATTGGAAAAAACCAACAAATCTGGTTATTCACATGCCAACGTTCTGTATTTGATATGGCTCAATCCGTTACAGGTATTGATCGGCATAGATTAAGTCGCAATTAAATATAACCCCTGTGAAGGTATATAGCTTTCACAGGGAATAGTAATGGCAACGTTACAAATGATGTAACTAAAGTAACTGTTTTCATTATCATAGTGTGTTAGTATTGATTAGAAAGAAAGGGGTTGAGTACTTGAATACAGCATATTTAGATATGATCCAAGGTAAGAACCCTGGTGTAACACCTGTGTGGTATATGCGCCAAGCTGGTCGTAGCCAAGCGGAATATCGCAAAATTAAAGAAAAATATACACTTTTTGAAATTACAAAAGAGCCTGAATTATGTGCTCGTGTTACAGAGCTACCTGTAAAAGAATACGGCGTAGATGCAGCGATCCTTTATAAGGACATTATGAGCCCTATGGTAGGGATGAATGTAAACGTAGAGCTCAAGGCCGGTGTAGGCCCTGTGTTTAATACACCAATTCGCTCCATGGCTGATGTAGATACATTAGATACCTTTGATCCTACAAAGGTAGATTATATTGGAAAAACGATTACATTATTAACATCCGGTATGCTCGATGTACCTCTCATTGGGTTCTGTGGCGCACCATTTACGATTGCGTCTTACCTCATCGAAGGGGGACCAACAAAGAATTATAATAAGACCCGTGGCATGCTTATAGGTGCACCTGATGTATGGAATGCATTGATGACAAAGTTAGCAGATATGTCCATTGAATATTTGTCTATGCAAGCTGAAGCGGGCGCGAATGCATTACAAATCTTTGACTCTTGGGTAGGTGCTGTGAATGCGGACCAATACAAACAAGGGATTTATCCTCATATGGAACGTATTATTAAGACTGTAAAAGAACGATACCCTCATTTGCCTATGGCTATGAATGGTGTTGGTACCGATCATCTCGTATCTATTTGGTCTCATTTGCCATTGGATGTAATCGCCCTTGATTGGCGTAGCTCCATCGTTATGGCTAATGAACGAGGTGTAACACAAACGGTACAAGGCAATCTAGATCCAGCGTACCTATTCGCCGATGAAAAAACATTAGCTCATGAAGTGGATCGTATTTTACTTGACGGTGTTCGTTACGGTCGCCATATCTTTAACTTAGGTCATGGCGTATTCCCAGAAGCGGATCCTAAGAAGCTTCATTGGCTCACAGACTATGTACATGAACGTAGTCGTGAACTATGGGCTCAAGAGGGGTAATCTAGTGAACATTGAGAAAAAAGGATTATTATTTTTATCCTATGGTAGCCCTTCAAGTAAGGCTGATTTAGTGCCATACATGACGAGTATTCGTCATGGTCGCGTACCGACCGATGCTGAAGTTAATAATCTTACCCATCGTTATGATGTCATTGGTCAGTGGTCCAACGTAGAATTACAAACGATGGCAGAACGTCAATATAATAGACTGCTTACTTTGTTGCCATCCATACCATCGGCCATTGGATATCTTCATATGAAGCCGTCCATTGCTGATGCGGTAGATGCATTAGTCAAACAAGGTGTAGAGCATATTATCGCTATTGTAACTGCCCCATTCTTTACGTCTCTTGGTACTGGCGCTTATGAGAAACAAGTGCAGGCTGCAATTGGTGACCTTCAAGGTGTAACTTTTGATGTTATTCGTGCTTGGTGGGATCAACCTTCCTTTATCGAGTATTGGGTAAAAGCAGTTTCAGACTGCATCAATGATACTAAAGATGTATTTGTTATTTTTAGTGCTCATAGCATACCTCTTATTAATAGTCATAATGCAGACTCTTATGCTTTGGCCTTAGAGGAAAGTGCAAAAGAAATCGCTCAACGTTGCGATTTAGAACAGTGGTCTGTAGCTTGGCAGAGCGCAGCCCCTCACGGGCAATGGTTAGGGCCAACCGTAGCAGAAGCAATTAATCAAGCTCTACGTAGTGGCGCGATACATATAGCCTTTGTACCATTTGGCTTTGTAAGCAATCATGTAGAGGTGTTGTACGATAATGATGTAGAGTGCAAAGAACTCGTTGATGCTGGCGGCGCTGTATATATGCGTGCAGAAATGCCGAATTGTGATGAAACATTCTTGCAAGCGATGGCGAGTGCAATAATAGAAAGGATTCATTCGTGAATGTAACAATAGTGGGCGGTGGCCTAACCGGATTGACAGCGGCTTATTATTTAGGCCATGCAAAGCCGAACTGGACCATTACTCTTTATGAACAAGCACCACGATTTGGTGGGAAAATACAAACACAACGCGTCGATGACTTCGTGGTAGAGCTCGGACCTGATTCTTACTTAGGCCGTAAAACGGAAATGACGGATCTCGTCTATGATCTCGGATTAGGGGACACCCTTGTATCGAATGAAACAGGGCAAGCCTTTGTGTATGACAAAGGTTCTATTCATCCTATTCCAGGGGGCTCTATCATGGGCATCCCTACGGAAATGATGCCTTTTGTGAAAGCAACGCTTATTTCTTGGCCTGGCAAATTACGAGCTGGTTTAGATTACTTTAAAAAGCCATACCAGCTAGATAAAAATGGAGATGTATCCATTGGTCATTTCTTTCAATACCATTTAGGTCAAGAAATGATGGATAAGCTCATCGAGCCTCTATTGGCGGGTATCTATGGCGGCGACATTTATAAAATTAGCTTGTTATCTACATTCCCTCATTTTATTCAAGTAGAACAAAAATACGGGAATATGGTAAAAGGCATGATGGCTGCTAAGATGGGCCACTCTAAAGCGGGGGTTACTAAAGCGGCTAAAGGTGCCGTAGCTGAAGGCGACGTACCGCGTGCTGGTAAAGGGACTATGACAGACCGTCAATTCGAAAGTCATGAAGCAAAGTCTAGTCAAACTGCATCTACGAATAATAGTTCAAACAGTTCTGGCCATGCCACAAATACTAGTCCACACCGACAAACTAGTAAGGTTCAAGTAGATATGGCGAGCCGAAAGGGGACTGCTGCTCAATCTGGTATGTTCCGCCAATTGACAGGCGGCCTTGAAAGCGTTATTACTGCTATCGTTGATGCCATGCCTAGTAATGTGCACTTGTATACAGGTACGCTAGTTTCTAATATTCGATATGTTGAAGGTATGTATGCTATCGATGTGGAGAACTCTGGAAACGATGCTTGTGGCTGTCAGTCTCATTCTAAATCTATTAGAACTGCGTCTATTAATGCTGAGAACAGGGTAGAAGCTAGTGATTCTACTACAGATTCAGCTATAGAGGTACTCCTTGATAAAGCTCCTGCTATGGCGGATCATGTGATTATCGCGACACCGCCTGCCAAATATACGCAATGGTTTAAGGATGATCCGGGTTTTGATTTCTTGCGCTCCATGGAGCAGTCTAGCTGCGCTATTGCTATTATGGCCTTTGATAAAGCTACCTTTGATGGTGATTTAAAAGGTTCTGGTCTCTTGATTACACGCAATACAGATACGCCTCTTACAGCGTGTACTATTCTTAATCAAAAATGGCCTCAAACAACGCCTGACGATAAAATCGTATTGCGCGTCTTTATCGGTAAACCTGGCAATGATGTGGTAGAACATCTCGATGATAAGGAACTTTCAGCATTAGCAGTAAAGGAAATTCAACGTATTATGAATTTCTCCACGCAACCTGAGTGGGTGCGCATCAATCGTCTCATTCACTGCATGCCGCAATATAATGTAGGACATCGAGCAGGCATCACAGCAGTACGTGAACATGTAGCGAAACACTATCCAAACTTACATCTCATTGGTACACCGTTTGATGGCATCGGTATTCCTGATGGTGTAAAACAAGCAAAAGAACTCGTAGAGTCTATTGCAGAGAGCAATTGAAAATTAATATTAATAAATAATTATAAGAAAAGACTCCATATGCTATAATAGTATATGGAGTCTTTTCGATTCTTATAGTAATAGAAATATATCATTTTTATATAATCACCATAGTTAGGAGTGATCACAATGGGAAAAGCAATCCCTACAGTAGAAGGTTGGCATAGCCAACACATGGTATTTGCCATGGATTTCAGTGCATGGAACTGCTTTACAGCTGAAGAAAAAGCAGAAGCGCGCAACGAATTAAAAGCATTTTTAGCGGATCTTGAAGCTAAACATCAAGCTAAAGAAGGTAGCTATGCATTCTATGATTGCAATGGCGCAAAAGGGGACTTAATCCTATGGATCCTTGGGCCATCCCTTGAATATTTGGCACAAGTAGAACGCAAGTTCCGTCGCCTTGCGATTGCAAGTGTATTAGTTCAAACATATTCCTATACATCTGTAACAGAAGTAAGTGCGTATGTTAAGGCCAAACTCGATACAGAAGAAGTTAACCAAAAACTATACCCTCATGTACCTCGTGACAAATACATCTGCTTCTATAACATGAGCAAAAAACGTGAAGGTGATGACAATTGGTTCATGCTACCACCACAAGAACGAGGCATGTTGATGAAATCTCACGGTGAACTTGGTAAAACATACTTAGACGTTTTATCCGAATTTACAACAGGTGGCTGTGGCCTAGACGACTGGGAATGGGGCATTACAATCTTCAGTAATGACGACATCCAATTCAAAAAAATCGTATATGATATGCGCTTTGAAGTAGCCAGTGCAAAATACGGCATCTTCAGCGACTTCTACGTTGGTACCATCATCGACGATGCACTACTAGAAGAAATCTTTGGATAATAAAAGAGCCTGCTCCAGCAGGCTCTTTTTATTATTCATATATATAGATAAATAACTGCTTATTGTATCGTATATTTGTTCAGATTATAATACTATTAAGGTAGTCAGCGAGGTTGGGCCTCTAAAAAGCAAATAGCCCTCCGTTACCAAGTGTAATTAGCTAAACAGAAAGGCCATTTCCTATATGTTTTGTTTTTGAGATGCGCCTGACGTTCCTACTCGTCTGACTATCTATTTATATTATAGAGATAAAGATATATATCGTCAAATTAGAATGAATGGACTGCTTAGCAGTCCTCTTTTTCTTCCCTTAACATGAAGTCTATAATTTTGAACAGAAAATTTGCTGTACGCACTGTACATGTACTGCGTAAAATATAATTCACTATGTTTGAGTAGCTTATTTATAACTATATTCTTATAAAAGAGAACCCCGCATCGATCCGACTTACGAGGTCAAGGCCCTAGGCCGCAGACCTGATACGTATGGAGGAGAGATGCGGGGTTTCTTTTATCACTTAGTTTAGAAAAGTGAATTATATTTTGTTGTACCGTCCAGTGAACGTAAATTTTCTGTTTCCAGAAAATTATACGTTCATATTAGCTGCTTTACGCACATAGAACCAGTAGCATACTGCTACAGTTACGATGTTGAAGGCTAATAATACAGCAAAGGCTGGGTGAATATTGCCAAACATGGAATATACAAAACCGAAGATTTTAGGTGTAATGAAGGCACCGTATGCAGCTACGGCAGCAACGAAACCTGTAATTAAAGAGGAAAGCAATGGATTACCGAATACGTGAGGAATCATACGGAATGTAGCACCAGTTGCGAAGCCACAGCATACGAATGTCAACACGGACATAGCAAAGAAGAATGGGAAGTTGTGCATATCTACGCCAACTGCAATTAGAGCTGTTGTAGCACATAGTCCGAGAAGGCTTACAAAGGTAACTTTTGTACCGCTGTTAATTTTGTCTGCTAACCAACCACCTACAGGGCGAAGTGCACCTGCTACAAGTGGACCTACGAATGCGATAGAAGCAAATGGTACTTCTGGGAATTCTTTACCTACTAATAGACCAAGTGCTGCTGCATAACCAGAGAAAGCACCGAAGGAACATGTATAAAGTAATGTAAGTGCCCAAGTGTGTTTGTTACCAAAGATTTGTACTAGATTTTTAGGATTTGGTTTTTCTAGAGGTAAGTTATCCATGAATCGTGTCATAAGTGCAAGGATAACAACAAGTGGTACGATCCACATGAAAGCTGCATTGGCAAGGTATACTGCATTACCTTTGATGATAGCTGGTGTTACACCGAATACGCTACCTAGTGCAGCAGAACCCATAGCGAATGGAGCCAAGAAGTAGATTACGGAAATACCAAGGTTACCAACACCGCCGTTGATACCAAGAGCAGTACCTTTTTCGGATTTAGGGAAGAAGTTGCCAATGTACGCCATGGAGGACGAGAAGTTGGCGCCCGCTAAACCGATAAGGGCAGTCAAAATCATGAATGTCGTATAAGAAGTTGTTGTATCTTGAACGGCAAAGCCGAGCCATACAACAGGAACTAATAGAATAAGTGTGGAAATAAATGTCCAGTTTTTACCACCGATTAAGGCTGGCATGTAGGTATATACAAAACGTAATGTAGCACCTACAAGGCCTGGCAATGCAGCTAAGGTAAATAATTGATCGGTTGTGAAATTAAAGCCTGCGCCGTTGAGTTGCGCTGCAATGGTTGCCCATAAATACCATACACAGAATGAAAGGGTTAATGCAATTGTGGATATAACCAAGTTTTGTTTAGCAATTTTTTTACCAAACTTTTCCCAAAATTCTGGATTATCTGGTTGCCAATTAGCCACAATTTCGCTTCGGCTTGCCCCTACTTGAGGCATTTTTAGTTCGCTCATTTTGAACTTCTCCTTACTGAAAAACTATACATGCAATGAAGACATGGAAGATACAATTATCAGTCAATGTATATGAATATTGCAATTTATAGAATTTCTATAGAAAATATTCGAATTACTTAGAGAACTGAGTTATAATTATTGTATCAACAAAATTTGCAATGTCTTATATCACAAATATATTATATATTGTAAAATTTTTTGTGAATGTGACATAAAACACACATATTCTGAAATTAATAAGTTATAATAATCTTATATATACAAAAAAGTATATAATACATGTGCTTTTACTATAAATAGATTAGTATAACTAATGGATTTTATTTTAAAAGTACAATGGAGTGGTGAAGGTATGGATAAAAATTTAATTAACCAATTACTTGCTTTGCCGGGCGAGGAACTCCATCTTAATAAAGGTGATTTTCTCTTCCACGAGGGGGACAAGGCAGAACACTTTTACGTAGTGTTAAAAGGTAGAATGAGCATTAAGAAATTCGAATCTAGTGGGCACATTTTTGCGTTGCGTCTAGTAGGTCCGAATAATGTAATTGGTGAGGTTCCGTTGTATGAGGAGAACACAAGAACGTATGTGTTCAACGCCATCGCTCGGGAGGATTGCTCTGTTTATTCCATTCGCTATGATGTGTTAGAGCCAGCTATTGCAAAAGATCATTCATTGGCTATTGCGATGATGCAAATCTACACATTACATATGCGTCGTCAACAGGCAAAATACCGAGACTTGCTACTATATGGCAAGAAGGGAGCATTTTATTCTACCTTGTTGCGCTTAGCCAATAGTTATGGTGTAGAGCGCGAGGATGGTATCTTTATCGATATCGCCCTAACAAATCAAGAGTTGGCTGAATTTGCTGCCACATCAAGAGAAAGTTTAAATCGCATGCTAAGTGAGTTGCGTAAGTTGGGCTATGTAGCCTATGACAAACACCATCTAGTAATCTGTGATTTTGATGCTTTAATCGGATTGCTTGATTTAGAGGTTGATAATATAGACCCTAATATTAGTAATATCGAATAACAGTATTTTCTCCTTTGTGTTAGCTCAGCTAGCACAAAGGATTTTTTTGTAGTTTTGAAGGAGGACACGAGATGAGCTTGTTGTCTCAAAAGTTTAAGTTTCTTCGCAAGAAGAACGTATCTCCAAGCGGCCATCAAATAACTGAAGATGGCGGTCGCGAGTGGGAAAATTTTTATCGTGACCGTTGGTCTTACGATAAAGTTGTCCGCACAACGCATGGCGTAAACTGTACTGGTTCTTGTAGCTGGAATATCTACGTTAAGAATGGTGTTGTAGCGTGGGAAAATCAGGCTACTGATTACCCTGAAACACCAGATGATATGCCGGATTACGAACCACGTGGGTGCCCTCGTGGTGCAACATTCTCTTGGTATCTCTATAGCCCATTGCGCGTAAAATATCCATATGTGCGCGGCGAATTGGCTGAGCTTTGGAGAGAAGCTAAAAAGCATGCTAAGAACCCAATCGAAGCTTGGAAATCTATCGTAGAAGATCCTGAAAAAGCGAAAAAATACAAATCTGCCCGTGGTATGGGTGGCTTTGTGCGCTCCACATGGGATGAAGCGACAGAAATTACTGCTGCATCCTTATTATATACTGCAAAAACATACGGCCCTGACCGCAACGCAGGCTTCTCTGTAATTCCAGCGATGTCCATGTTGTCCTATGCAGCAGGTGCTCGTTTCCTTAACTTAATGGGTGGTTCACCATTGTCCTTCTATGACTGGTATGCCGATTTACCACCTTCTAGCCCTCAAGTTTGGGGTGAACAAACTGATACACCTGAATCTGGTGACTGGTACAATGCTGGTTACATCATGACTTGGGGTTCTAACGTACCATTGACTCGTACGCCAGATGCTCACTTCTTAACAGAGGTTCGTTACAAAGGTACTAAGGTAGTATCCGTATCCCCTGACTATGCGGAATCTACAACTTCTTCTGATGCTTGGCTCAATGTAAAAGCCGGTACTGATGCGGCTCTTGCTATGGCAATGGGCCACGTAATCTTAAAAGAATACTACATCGATAAAGAAACTCCATACTTCAAAGAGTATGCTAAAGAGTTCACAGATATGCCATTCCTTGTACGCGTTGAAGAAATCAACGGCACTGTACAACCAGGCCGCTTCTTGAATGCTAAGGATTTGGGTCGCCAAGAGGAAGGCGCTAACTTCCAAATGGTATTAATCGATGATACAACTAATGAAATCGTTGTTCCTAATGGTACAATGGGCGAACGTCACACAAATCCACAAAAATGGAACTTACGCCTTGAAAACCGCGATACAGGGGCTAAAATCGACCCTCGTTTATCCGTGTTTGATCAACGTGAAGATGTGACTGTTGTTAAGTTGCCATACTTTGGAGATGAAGAGCACGAAGGCGTAATTGAACGTGCTATTCCTACAATTACAGTACAAACTGTAGATGGTCCTGTAAAAGTAACTACTGTATATGATCTTATTCTTGCTAACTATGGTATCGATCGTGGTATCGGCGGTGAAGTGGCAACATCTTATACAGATGACACTCCTTACACACCTACATGGCAAGAAAAAATTACTGGCGTAAAAGCAGATATCGCTATTGCTACAGCTCGTGAGTTTGCAGACAATGCAGAAAAAACTAAAGGTCGTTCCATGATTATCATGGGCGGTGGTATCAACCACTGGTACCATGCTGACGTGATTTACCGTACAATCTTGAACCTTATCATGTTCTGTGGTACAGAAGGTGTTAACGGTGGTGGCTGGGCTCACTACGTAGGTCAAGAAAAACTTCGTCCTATTGAAGGCTGGGGCGGTATCATGACAGCTAACGACTGGAGTAAAGCTCCTCGTTTGCAAAATGGTACATCTTGGTTCTACTTTGCTACAGAACAATATCGTTCTGATTGCATCGACTTGGCAGACCGCGTATCTAAATTAGCTAAGCCTCGTTACCGTCACCCTGGCGATTACAATGTATTAGCGGCTCGTTTAGGTTGGTTGCCATCATATCCTACTTTCAATAAAGGCAGCCAAGACTTGATTAACGATGCTCGTGCAGCTGGTGCTGGTACAGAAGCAGAAATTAATCAATATGTGGCGCAAGCGTTGAAAAATAAAGAATTACAATTCTGCGTAGAAGATCCTGCGGCTAAAGAAAACCATCCACGCAACTTGTTTGTATGGCGTGCGAACCTTATCGGTTCCTCTTCTAAAGGCCATGAATACTTCTTGAAACATTTATTAGGTACTAAAAATGCGGTATTAGAAGATGACGATGCACCTACACGTCCAGAAGAAATCAAATGGCGTGAAGCTGATGGGGCAGGTAAACTTGACCTCTTAATCGACATCGACTTCCGTATGGCTTCTACAGGCTTGTACTCTGATATCGTATTCCCTGCAGCTACATGGTATGAAAAAGAAGACTTGTCTTCTACAGATATGCATCCATATGTACACGTATTCCAAGCTGCTGTTGATTGCGCATGGGAAACTAAATCTGACTGGGATACATTCCGTACCCTTGCAGAAACAGTATCTCGCGTAGCAAAAGAGTCTGGCTTCACAGAATACGAAGACATCGTAGCATTGCCTCTTGGTCATGACAGCCCAGGTGAAGTGGCTCAACCAGAAGGTAAGGTTCTCGACTGGAGCAAAGGCGAATGTGAACCAATTCCTGGTAAAACAATGCCTAACCTCGTTCATGTAAAACGCAACTATGGCCAAATCTTTGAAAAATTCATTGCTTTGGGACCTAACATTGAAAACAAAATGGGTGCTCATGGCTTGGCTTGGGATGTATCTGATGAATATCAAACATTGTACGCACAAAATGGTACAATCGATAATCCAGAATTCATTTCTCATGGCCGTCCAAGCATTTACGAATGTAAAGAAGCTTGTAATGCTGTATTGACATTGTCTTCTTGTACAAATGGTAA
This sequence comes from Veillonella faecalis, assembly GCF_024677885.1. Lineage (NCBI taxonomy): Bacteria > Bacillati > Bacillota > Negativicutes > Veillonellales > Veillonellaceae > Veillonella > Veillonella faecalis. Next base: position 127,944 of record NZ_JALBWL010000003.1, on the reverse strand, counting down.
ATTGGCTGTTCGTTCTTGGAAGGCAATGGAAGAAAAAACTGGTCTTTCTGATCTTGAAAAGAATGCAAAAGGTCGTGAACAAGAAAAAATTACCTTTGATGACATGGTTCGCCAACCACGCTTCATTATTAGCTCTGTAACAAGTACTGGTAAAAACGATAAAAACCGTCGTTATTCCCCATTCACAACATCTACAGAAGATAAAGTACCATTCCGTACCGTAACAGGTCGTCAATCCTTCTATTGCGATCATGAAATGATGCGCGATTACGGTGAAGCTATGGCGTTGTACAAACCTGTATTGTCCTACAAACCAGTACAAGGTGACTACAAACAAGAAGGTATTCCAGAAATTACATTGAAATACTTAACACCACATAATAAGTGGTCTACTCATAGTATGTACTTCGATAGCCAACAAATGTTGACATTGTTCCGTGGTGGTCAAACTATTTGGCTCAACGAAGATGATGCAGCAGAAATTGGCGTTAAAGATAATGACTGGGTAGAAGCTTTCAATAAAAATGGTGTAGTTGCAGCTCGTGCAGTTGTATCTCCACGTATTCCTCGTGGCATTTCCTATATGCATCACTCTCAAGATCGTCACATCAACGTTCCTGGTACGCAAGTTAAGAAAGACCGTCGCGGTGGTACACACAACGCACCAACTCATATTCACATGAAACCGACACACATGATTGGCGGTTATGGTCAATTGAGCTATGGCTTTAACTACTATGGCCCAACTGGTAACCAACGTGATATGACAATTGTGGCTCGTAAGTTGAAGGAGGTGGATTGGCTTGAAGATTAAAGCTCAAGTATCCATGGTCCTAAATTTGGATAAGTGTTTAGGCTGTCATACATGCTCTATCACTTGTAAAAATACATGGACGAACCGCGAAGGCGCGGAATATATGTACTTTAATAACGTGGAGACTCGCCCAGGTGTAGGCTATCCACGTAATTGGGAAGACCAAGAAAAATGGAAGGGCGGCTGGACGCTAGATAACTCTGGTAAATTAGCTCTTTCTACAGGTTCTAAAACAAATCGTTTGATGAAATTATTCTTCCATCCTGAACAACCAGAGTTGAAGGATTATTTCGAACCTTGGACTTACGACTATGAAACATTGATTCATGGTGGTCGTAAAAATAACCAACCAGTTGCTCGTCCTCGTTCCCTTGTAACGAAACAAAAAATGGAAGTTACTTGGGGTCCTAACTGGGATGATGATTTGGCTGGTGGTCAACATGCTCGTTCTGATGTGAACTTAACTAAGATGGGCCAAGATATCGTATTTGACTACGAAGAAGTATTCATGCGTTATTTGCCTCGTCTTTGTAACCACTGCTTGAACCCTGCATGTGTAGCTGCATGTCCATCCGGCGCGATTTATAAACGCGACGAAGATGGTGTAGTTCTCGTATCTCAAGATGTATGCCGCGGTTGGAGACATTGCGTTCCATCTTGTCCATACAAAAAAATCTTCTATAACTGGGAAACTAATAAAGCTGAAAAATGCGTATTCTGTTACCCACGTTTGGAAAATGGTTTGCCTCAAATCTGTGCTGAAACTTGTGTAGGTCGTATGCGCTATGTTGGCGTTGTATTCTACGATATGGACAAAGTAGAAGCTATGGCAGCTACAAAAAATGAACAAGATATTTACGAAAATACTTTAGATTTGATTTTGGATCCTCATGATCCAGAGGTTATCAAAGCGGCTCGTGCTGAAGGCATCTCCGAAGCATGGATTAAAGCAGCTCAAAAATCTCCTGTATACAAACTTGTAAAAGAGTGGGGCGTGGCATTGCCATTGCATCCTGAGTATCGCACATTGCCAATGGTTTGGTATGTACCACCACTCAGCCCAATCTTGCAACGTGTAACATCTGATGTATACTTGCCAGATGCACATGAAATGCGCGTACCTGTACAATACCTTGCTAACTTGTTTACAGCAGGTAATACAGAAATTTTAGCTCGTACATTGCAACGTGTTCTCGACATGCGTGAATACATGCGCCGTCGTGAAACAGGTGACGGTCCTATTGAACATAAAGTTGATTTAACAGAGGATCAAATGTACGGTATGTACAAATTGTTGGCATTGTCCAAATACAATGATCGCTTTGTTATTCCATCTGACGTAAAAGTATCTCGCGAAGGTCGCCTAGAAATGCAACATAATCGCGGTTTTGCTTGCCCTACAGGGGGATGTCAATAATGAAGGATGCTCAGAAAATCGCTCTTATTGCGTCATTTCTTCTACGCTATCCTGATGAACAATGGTATAACGAACTACCTGAATGGAGAGAGGACGCCCAATCTGTTGGGCATCCTCAACTTCGCCAAGGTTTATTAGAATTCTTCGACTATGTAGAGGAATCCGATAAAAAAGAATTTGAAGACCAATATGTTCGTACCTTTGATTTTAGTCAAAATACAACTATGTATTTGTCGACTTATGAATTACAAGGTACTGGGGAACAAGCAGAAGAACTCGTTAAATTTAAAGCTTTCTTCCTAGAAAACGACTATGATTTGCCAAAAGAAATGCCAGACTATGTTCCAGCACTTCTTGAATTATGTGCCGTTATCGATGATGAAAAAGCAAAAGAAATTTACGACTATTGTAAGCCAAAATTGGAATACATTAGAGAACGCTTCATTGAGGCTAAATTGCCTTATGCATTCTTGTTTGATATTATCTTGTCTGTTGCAAATGGATTGGAGGACGGTGCACGATGAATCTATTCCTTTGGGGCGCTTTGCCTTACATCGCTTTCACCTTCTTAATCGTAGGTACTTTGGTTCGTTTCTTCTATTTTGAAAGAAACTGGACTACAAAATCGAGTGAATTTTTAGAGAAAAAACAATTGCGCATTGCCAATCCATTGTTCCACTTTGGCTTGCTTTGCGTTATCGGTGGTCACGTAGTAGGTGTGTTAATCCCTAAAACTTGGACTGCTGCAATCGGTATTAATGACCATTTGTACCATGAAGGTGCGTTATACATGGGTGCTGTAGCGGGTATTATCTTCATCGTAGGCTTCTTGCTCTTGATGAAACGTCGCTTTACTGTACCTGCTATGAAAGTTAACACATCTGGCCTTGATAAATGGTTATACTTGTTCTTAACATTAGCTATTTTCAGCGGTATGGCTGGTACATTGCTTAATGCATCTGGTTTCTTTGATTACCGCGTATCTATCGGTCCTTGGTTCCGTAGCTTACTATCCTTTATGCCTGATCCATCCTTGATGGAAGGCGTACCATTCATGTTTAAATTCCATATGTTAGCGTGGATGGTGGTAGCTATTATCTTCCCATTCAGCCGTTTGGTACACTGCTTGAGTGTTCCACTCAACTACTTAACACGTCCGTTCATTGTATATCGTAAACGTGACGAAAAATAATTAGGATGATGATTGATTTGTATGCCCTTCATGATATGACAAATTGATCGTAGCCCCTTGTAATAGTGAAAGCTGATGCTCACTACTACAAGGGGCTTTTGTTTGCTAATTTTGGATAAAGTAGTTTAGATAACATAACATTGTTTCTGATTGAATAATCTATTTATACCGAAATACTTTGCAGTTGTTTATATAGTTAGAATAAAAGTCTAAATTAGAATTATTCTTATAATAGATACTACCTATCTAATAAAAGTAATCCACAAATTTCGATTTAAATGATAAAATATCTTAGATAGATTGTTATCCATAGGTATTATTTTAGAGAGGTTTTAGATGAATCAAGTTGAAACAAAACAATACAAGAGTATTTACCATATTTTTATATGGATCGGTGTATTTTCTTTAATTATGATTGGTTTACTAGAGTGGGGCTATATCGTAGGTGGTCGTGCCTTTGGTAACTATAAAGTATACACAGGTCTTGTGCCTTGGTGTGCATGGGTTGTAATGACTTACTTAGCTACGCGCCCTAAATGGTTTACAAGCCGTTATAACTTATGTGAAATGTTCAAGATTCACCGTGCATTAGGTATTGCATCTGTAGCTGTTATTGCATTCCATTTGTATCTCTATTTCGGTAAAGCTGCTAAATCCGTTCTCGGTTGGTGGGGTGGCTATGTAGCCCTTACTTCCTTCGGTATTGGTACTATTTCTGGCCTTGCGTTCTTGACGCCAAAACTTAGAAAAGTTACACCATCTGGTCGTAATGTTGGTATTTGGCTTCATCGTTTAAATCTCGTAGCATTAGTTGCTGCGGATATCCATATTCATGGTTTTAATCGTATTTCCAAAATGGTACCATTCTTACAAGTCTTTGATATCATTACATATGGCCTTGTTATCTACTGCATCTACTTGATGTTTAAAAAGAAATAATAAGATACCTACAAATCCCTTCTGTATTATACAGAAGGGATTTTTTCGTTATATTTTTATTTTCTAAGAAATAAAATATTCTATATTATCAGTTTAATGCATAATTGATTATGAGATTGATATACATTCTCTCTTTACTGACCAGATGAAAATTGCTATTATTTGTATATTAAATATGATAATGATAATTATAGTCATAAATTTCATTATCTTTTCATTTTTTATTAATCATTATTTATTGTGTGAGGTTTATTATGATTAAACGTAAAATGACCAGTGCTTTTGCAGTGGCAGCCATGATGGGTGTGGCTACAGCGTTTGCTGTTAATCCATTTTCCGATGTTCCGTCCGATAGCTGGGCATATCAAGCAGTAGATCAATTGGCTACAGCTGGTATTATCAATGGTTATCCTGATGGGACTTTCAAAGGCCAAAATAACATTACTCGTTACGAAATGGCTCAAATGATTGCGAAAGGCATGGCTAATCAAGATCGTGCTAATGCAGAACAACAAGCTATGTTGAATCGCTTGGCCGACGAGTTCTCCAATGAGTTGCATTCGCTTGGTGTGCGTGTAGCTAAATTGGAAGACCGCGTAGGCAATGTAAAGGTTACTGGTGATGCTCGTATCAACTATATCGGCAAAGAGGGTATCGATGGTTATGATTACGAAGATAAAATTACAGCCCGTGTACGTTTAGGCCTAGATGCAAAGGTTAATAAAAATACATCTGTAAAAGCGCGTATTACAACAGGCTCTATTGAGTTAGGTGATAGTTCTAAAGAAGCTCAAGCTAACTGGGATCTAGCATATGTAGAGCACAAATTTGGTAAAAATGTTGTAGTTGATGCTGGTCGTTATACTCAAAAGTTTGGTGGTGGCTTGATTTATAGCTCTAACTTTGATGGTGTAGGCGCTACAGCGAAGCTAGGTGATAAAGTTACATTAAATGGTGCATATGGTTATATGACAGCAGGCCGTTTTGCTAAGACTAGTAAAGCTGATAATGGTGATGTAGGTCTTATTAATGCCCATGTAGCTGTTAATGATCACTTTAGCTTTGGCGGTATGTTTGCTCATGTAGGTACAACAAATGTACGTATGGGTAATGGCAAGAAAAATAACGAATTCGATAATGTATATGGCTTTAATGCTAAATATAATGTTGGTAAATTCGGTATTGATGGCGAGTGGGTAAAAGCATCTGGCTTGAGTGATTCCGATGTTTGGAACGTAGGCGTTAAATGGGGCGATTATAAAATTAACAAGAAGAACTCTTGGGATATCCGCTTAGATTACTTTGATCAAGCTAAAAATGCCCCAGTATTTAAAACGCAAAAATATGAATCTAATGATTTATTGAAGAAAACACGGTATGAAGGTTATAAAGCATGGCAATTAGGTGCATCTTACGCACCAGAGAAAAATATTGGTATTAATGCATACTATGGCTTCCATGCGAAAACACAAGATGGTAACCGTGTAAATGATTTCTACCGTGCAGACCTCAACTTCAAATTCTAGTTCTAATTTTAGGATGGATCTGGATTTAATAACTAATTAGTTTTAAGTTCTAAGTAGAATGCTATGTGGATTGAAATTGTTAGCATGCTACATTAGGCCAACTAGATATATACTGGTAGTTTGTATAAGAAATAGTGAGGTTTATATGGCAGAAGTAGTAAAAAAACAGTTTAAGAGTAAATACCATATTTTAATATGGATTGCGGTTTTATCCCTAATATTTATGGGAATGGTAGAATATGGTTATGTAACAGGAGGTAGATCATTTGGTAACTGGAAGGTTCACTTAGGTCTTATTCCTTATGTTGCATGGCTTGTATTAACATATATTGCAACAAGACCAAAATGGTTTATCAAACGATATAATCCAAAAGAAATGTTTGAAGTTCATCGCATCGTAGGTATCGTTAGTGTTGTTCTTGTATGTGCACATTGGTATGTATACTTCTTGAAAGCATTGAAGTCCTTCTTAGGATTCTGGGGCGGTTATATCTCCCTTGGAGCCATGTTTATTGCTCTTATCTTTGCCGTATTGTACTTAACGCCTTGGGTAGGCAATATGGCAGAATCTGTATCTCGTAAAAAAGCAATCTGGATTCATCGTTTGAACCTTATTGCTATCATTGCAGCAAATATTCATGTTCATGGTTTTGGACGTTTGTCTAAAATGGTACCATTCTTGCCTGTATTTGATGTAGTGACGTATGCACTTGTTATTTACTACATCTATTGGATGTTTAAACAAAAATAAATGATATATACGTACTTTTATTCTTATAAAAGTCGTATAATCATAGAACTAAAAAGAGACCATCTCTACCCTTTATATGTGGAAGAGATGGTCTTTTTTTGTAGTTTACGATACAATAATATTATGAGTATATTCTATTATTTTGTGCAAGTATATACTGATAAGAAAGAAGGTCACTATGGAGTCTTCTTGGAAACGAATTATCTATTTAATCTGTATTATACAGATCGGTGGGGGAATAACAATTATAGGGGTACTATCATTCCTTCCGTTATTCCTTATAGAGTTAGGTCTACATAATCCAGGTGAAGCTGCTATGTGGGCAGGTATTGTATCCGGTGTAACGCCGTGTATGGTAGCGCTTAGTGCACCGTATTGGTCGCGCAAGGCAAACCAGCTTGGGCCACGTAAGGTAATGATGTTTATTTTATTCACCTTAATGGTTACGGTGGGGGCCTGTGCTTTCACACAAACCCCGTCTCAGCTGTTGGTTCTAAGAATTTTGCAAGGTGTAGTAGGCGGCTATGTGCCGATAGGACTGGCCATTATTGTACTCATAACACCTGAGGAAAAGGTGCCATGGGCGATGGGGCTATATCAGGCCTCTATGGTAATGGGACTCGTCTTTGGACCTCTTATGGGGGGATTAGCGGCCGATTTATTAGGCTATAGAGCACCATTTTTTGTATTTTCTGGATTGACTGGAATTTGCTTGTTAGGTATTTATTTCTTAATGCCTAATCTTCAGTTTAAGCATAAGGTAGATGCTCAAGAATCACAGATTTCTTTGATTAAATCATTTCTCATGATACCTCGAGTTCGTCTATTAGTGGCGATGCAGTTTTTATGTAACTTTGGTATTACTGGTATTGGTCCCATCTTACCGCTTTATATCAAACACTATATGGCCGTGAATGATGAATTTGTTGCTACCATTGTAGGGATTATTATCTTTGGGGCTGGTTTGTTTAGCGCCTTAGCATCCATTTCAATCGGTAAGGTAACACAACGATTGACCATGCCTCGTATTATCTTTACTGCTACATGGGCGGTGGGCTCCTTATTTATTTTGCAATACTTGATGCCTAGTATATGGGGACTTGGCGTATTCCGTGCTATAGCCGGATTCTTTATGGGCTTTATTACGCCAATTGCAAATACGCTGATATCCAAGGCCGTCCCTGTTGAGCGACGCGGCATTGTCTTTGGTGCCGTATCTAGCGTAGCCATGATGGGTAATGTTTTAGGCCCTGTTATTAGTGGTGTTATTGCGCGTGCCTTTGGATATGGTGCTGTGTTTTGGTCTACGGCGACAATATTCTTTGTGGCGTCCTGGTTTGTATATCGTAATTTAGTTATGTCTCGTGAAAGCAGTTCATCATAGTGAATCTACTTTCAATGAAATATAATAATTGTAGTTGTAGTTGTAGTTGTAGTTGTAGTTGTAGTTGTAGTTGTAGTTGTAGTTGTAGAGAAAAATATTATGTGAGTAGCAAATACCAATGAGAGGGGTTGGTGTATGTTGTGTAGTGGGCTAGTAGATAGAGTAAGGCTACTAATTATAAGAGAGATGAGAGTGTATCGTTATGTTGTTGAAACAATTAGAGTATTTTGTGTGTGTAGTTGATAATAATAGTTTTACTCAAGCTGCGACGGAGCAGTATGTGTCTCAATCTGCTATTTCACAACAAATTAAAGCCCTTGAAATAAGTTTAGGTGTGGAGCTGATGGTACGAGAAAAACGAAGCTTTCACCTAACACCAGCGGGGCAATATTTATATCGATCTGGTAAAAAATTACTAGAACGCTTTCACGATATTAAGGTAGAAACAACCCGCATTGGTACAGATGCACGTGTTAGTTTACGAATTGGCTATTTAAATCGCTATAGTGGGATGGCTATGCAGCAAACGGTCATTCGCATGGCTAAACGCTATAAAAACCTAGATATCCGCATGTATAGTGGCAGCCATGAGGAACTATATGGCATGTTAGATGATCGTCGCGTAGATGTGATTTTTAATGATCATTGGCAGATTTTATCTGATGATTATGAAAGTCATTTGATTGATAAGGCGACCACAGTAATCGAGGTGCCACAAGGTTATACAAAGGAAGGTAGCGTCGAAATTAAAACTATTGATGACTTACCACTTATCTTAGTATGTCGCGGTAAGTATACGCTAGCTGAGGAAGAACATTATCGTAAGGCCATTGGTTATGCTGGTGCCTTTGCCTATGCTCGTACATTAGAGGAGGCGCGCTATTTAGTAGCAGGTCAACAAGGACTATTGCTGCTTGATCGTTTTAAATATTTAACCGACTCCATGCCAGGTATTGAGCGCAAGGTATTGACTAACCATGGTAAATCGATGGAGCGCAATTACTACTTTGTATCGCAACAAAATCAAAGTAACACCTATGTAGAAGCCTTTAGAGAAATGTTTAAACAAGTTTTAGCAGAGTTTTAATGTATCAAAGACGGATTATGTAAAATAAATTTAATCGTCATATAACAAATAAACAATTACAATATAAAAGCCGTTAGCATATGCTAACGGCTTTATTGTTTGAATATTGCTTTATTGAGGATCGTTTAATTAAACATATTCCAAGAGCATTGTAACACCATCGATGAATAATTTTATACCATAAATGACGAGTACTGCACCACAGAAGCGATTGATCCAAGCCATATGGGTAATTTTGATTTTTTTAGCTAATAAATGCATGGTGGCAGCCAAGGCTCCAAACCACATTGGGGTCATAGCTAGGAAGCCTCCAAAGAAATAATAAATACCTTCTTCAGGTATATTAGCTTGAAAGGCGCCGAGCATCATAGTTGCATCAAGAACGGCTTGAGGATTCCCCCAGGATACAGCGATAGCGGATAGGATAATTTTACGAATTGGAATATTCGTATTTACATTGCGTATATCTGGTTCAGTTCTGAATATATTAAAGCCCATGTATACAATCAGTAGGCCCCCAAAAAGGAGTACGATAAGCTTTGTAAGAGGCCACATTTCAAGAATGGCGCCGATACCAAAGAAGGCTGCCGTACTGAGGCTCATATCAAATAGTGCCAATATGATAAGGGTCAATATGATACGACGTATAGGCTGTACCAATGCTGTGTTGATGATGAAGAGGTTTTGCATGCCAACAGGGGCAAATGTTGCGAGACCGACAAGAAGTCCTTGTAAGAAGTACATGTTAACCCTCCTAACTATAGTATGATAAAGTACTAATAAGGTGAATAGTAGCACGAAACCCCTCCATTACTGGAGGGGTTATTACTATTCTAACTATATACAATTATATCATATTAAAATAGGTATGTATATTTCTTACCATAAACCAATCATATGTTGTGTAGCTAGGCTGACTGCTGTGATGGCAATCCAGCAACAAGCACCCAATGCAAGGGCAGAACCACCGGATTTTATCAATTTTACGATATTAGTATTAAGACCGATAGCAACCATGGCCATTGTAATAAAGTATTTGGAAATAGTTTTGAATACACTCAAGAATTGAATATCTACATTCGCATAGGATAATGCTGTTGTAATAAGAGAACAAATCACAAAGTATAAAACAAATTTAGGGAAGATTTTAGCGATGCTAACACTGCTACCATCAGCTTGAGCAGCACTTTGTTTTGCTTTATATACTTGGTAACTTGCTAAACCTAAACAAATAGGAATAATAGCGAGGGTACGTGTTAATTTAACGATTGTCGCATATTCTAGTACTTGTGTACCAGTACCTTTCATACTATCCCATACGGCAGCTGTAGCTGTTACAGAGGATGTATCGTTTACAGCGGTACCAGCAAATAGACCAAAGCCCATATTAGAAAGACCAATAGCATCACCAAATGGAGGGAATACAAAAGCTGCTACTACATTGAAGAAGAATACAACGGAGATTGCTTGGGCAATATCTTGATCCTCTGCCTTGATGACTGGTGCAGCTGCAGCGATAGCAGAACCACCACAAATGGAGGAACCTACGCCGATAAGTACAGCTGTATTAGAGTCGATATGAGTGAGTCGATAGATAACATAGGACACGATTAAGGATGTAGCGATGGTTGAAATGATGACAGGTAATGAAATCCAACCTACATGTAAAATCTGTGTAATATTTAAGCCAAAGCCCAATAAAATAACGGCCCATTGTAAAATCTTTTTGGATGTAAATCCAATGCCGGCACCAGTTTTTTCGCGTTTCCAAGATGTGAATATAGAGCCAATAATTATACCTAAGATAATGGCAAAGATTGGACTACCAATAAGGTGAAATTCCAGGCCTAATAGCCAACAAGGAATAGCGAGGACTGCACAGAGCAGAATGCCTGGCAATGTTTTTTGATTGATACCCATAATAAAAACCTCCTTACTGTACATACAGTTCACGTCATATGTGGTATCATGTGGCGTTTCTCTTCTATAGTTTTAATAGTACCACATAGGGGGAATTATAATCTACTAGTAATGTAAGAAATATACAGTATATTCATTTTTATAAATATATAAGAATAAAAGGTATAATAAATGAATATTAATTATAAAGATAGAATTAATATGAGTTTTATGGCCTTCTTGTGAAGATGATAGGTTATAATTAATATTTATAGGTGATGGAAATCACTTGTTTTGTAGTGAATATGTTGTATATAATGAATAGAATCTATTTTATAGATAGAAATGTAAATGAGGTACCTTATGATTGATATTAAAAAAATAATTGAAACCAATAAAGAATATGTGAAAAATCATCCTGAATTACCAAAGGCAGGATTAACAAGCCATCCTACTAAAAAATTAGGTATTGTCACATGTATGGATACGCGTTTAGTCTGCATGCTAGAAGATGCACTAGGTTTTAACCGTGGCGAAATTATCGTCATTAAAACAGCCGGCAATAGCGTAACACAACCGATCGATAATATCGTACAAAGCTTGCTAGTTGCGACTTATGGTATGGAGATTGAAGACGTATTAATCATTGGCCATGAAAACTGTGGTATGATTGATTTCTCTGCTACTACATTTATGGAGTCCATGAAAGAAAAAGGTATCAGTGAAGATGCGATTCGCATGATCGAACCAGGACTTATTGACTGGATGGATCGTTTCCACATCTCCGAAGACAATGTAATCTATACAGTTAACTTCTTGCGTAACCACCCACTATTCCCAAAAGGAATGGGATTCTATGGAGGGATGATGGATCCTGATACAGGCGAATTCCGCTACCTCGAAATATAACCTTTGATTTGATGGGGCCCAAGTTGATTTGTACATTTAAGTGAAAAAGGACGAGAACTAACCTCTACGCTCCAAAGCGAGCTAAGTCGCTAATCGGTTAGTTCTCGTCCTTTTTCTAACTGTACCTATGAATTAGTCCCATCAAATCTGAATGCCATTAACGAGTTAGCGTAATTTCGCCGTATCGAGAGGGGGAAAAGAAATAAAGGGCCCCTCTACATAATTACATTTAGGTAAAAAAGAGTGATGACTAACCTCTACGCTCCAAAGCGAGCTAAGTCGCTAATCGGTTAGTCATCACTCTTTTTCTTTTTCTCCATATATAGCCAACCTATTATTCTCGCATTTATGGTTGTAGATAGGACTATATGGGACTGTTACATAAGTACAGCCATAAAAATCACAGAACCTAGTAAAGAGCGACTTAGCTCGCTTTGGAGCGATGAGCTAGGTTCTGTGATTTTTAACAAGGCTTGCACTAATGTATGGGGGCCCCATATAGTCCTATTACGGTAAACCTTAAGCGGAATAATAGGTTGACTATATATTCCGTTTAGCTGTATATTGTAATTAGATTGTAAACTTACTCACATAAATTGGTTAACCTATGCGGCGTTAAGTATCGCTGAGAGGAGACGTGTATGAAGCAGTTAGGTATTTCTATAATTGGAACCGATACAGATGTAGGCAAGACGTTTGTGACAGGGTTGTTAGGGGCTATGGCTGTTGATGATGGCTTTGCGGTTGGTATGGTTAAACCGGTGTCCTCCAGCGCAGTACCTTTTCCTGAATGTGTAACGATGGATGAGGATAATTATAATGTGGATCTTGAAAGCAAGGATGCTACGCATTTGATGCGTGCTGCAGGTATTCCTGAATCTCGTCGTCATGAAGTAAATCCCTATGCTATTGCTGGTGATTTTTCTCCTCGTCTTGCTGCAGAGTTATCTGGTATAGAAATCGATTATGATGGTGTAGTAGCTCATACATTAGATGTTGTTAATCGCTATGATGTAACCTTTGTAGAAGGTGCTGGTGGTATTACAACACCTCTTTACGGCGATACAACATTTACTGATTTAATGAAAGATATTAAATTACCAGCCATCGTTGTAGCTGATGGACGGTTGGGCTCCATTAACCGCGCGATTTTGACTTGTGAATACGCGAAGATGCATGGTATTGAAGTGAAAGCTATCATTGTTAATGATACAACGGCAGTGGATCCGTTCTTGTTGAAAACAAATGTGGAAGACATGGAACGATATACAGGTATTCCTGTGGTGGCTGTTGTACCGCCATATCAAGGCCCAGATATCCAAAAGGTTCAGCTAGGTTGGGCTCGGTCCTTTGTGGACTCTAAGAAGGTATGGAATACAGTATTAGGTATATAGTAATTAGATATTGTAATTTAATTTAGACTAATTATTTATGGTATTAGATTGTTATAGTAATTTAGTATTATAGGGATAGAGAATTATAGTTTGTAAAATTTGTACGTATGAGGTGAGGAAATGGCAGAGAAACAGCTTTCACAAGCGGCACAATGGGACCATGAGTTTGTATGGCATCCATTTACACAAATGCAAGATTGGTTAGCACAAGAACCAGTGGTAATCGAACGTGGTGAGGGGGTATACCTCATCGATGAGAACGGTAAAAAGTATTATGACGGCGTATCCTCTTTATGGGTTAACATTCATGGTCATAATCATCCTGTATTAAATCAAGCATTGAAGGAACAAGTAGATAAGATTGCCCATAGTACATTGCTCGGTCTTGTAAGCCCACCATCTGCACAGTTGTGTAAAGAATTGGTAGAGCTCGCTCCAGAAGGCTTAAATAAAGTATTCTTATCCGATGATGGCAGTACAGCTATTGAAGTTGCCATCAAGATGGCGTACCAATACCGTCAACTTGTAGGACAAACAAAGAAAACTAAGTTCATTGCCCTTAATGCAGGCTATCATGGGGATACATTAGGTACTGTATCTGTAGGCGGTATTCAATTATTCCACCAAGTGTTCCATAATCTATTATTCAAACCGTTGACATTACCAAGCCCTGGCGTATATCGCGACGTAGCAGATCGAGATAAAGCCTTCGATGAGTCTTTGGCTGAATTAGAACGCATCCTTAATGAAGAAGGTGATGAAATTACAGCTCTTGTTATGGAACCATTGGTTCAAGCTGCAGCAGGCATGCTCGTCATGCCTCATGGCTATTTGAAACGGGTTCGTGAATTGACTGCGAAACATGATGTATTTCTCATTGTCGATGAAGTAGCAACAGGCTTTGGTCGTACTGGTAAATTCTTTGCCTGCGAACACGAAGATGTGGCTCCAGATTTTATGACCTTGTCTAAAGGGATTACTGGCGGTTATATGCCTCTAGCTGCCACATTGACTACACAACGCATATTTGATGCATTCCTTGGCACCTTTGAAGAAAAGAAAACATTCTATCATGGTCACTCCTACACAGGTAATGCCTTAGCTTGTGCGGTTGCATTGGCTTCGTTGAAAGTTTTTCGCGATGAAAAGGTTATCGAAGGATTGCCTAAAAAAATCGAGGCTTTCACCAATGCATTGAAGCCAATCGAAAATTTGAAACATGTGAAAGAGGTTCGTCAACGAGGCCTCATCGTAGGTATTGAACTTGAAAAAGACGTGGCCACTCATGAAGCATATCGTCCAAATGATGCGGTAGGGGCTAAGGTGGCTATTCTTGCCCGTGAACAAGGCCTTATTTGCCGTCCTATCGGCGATGTAGTAATTCTCATGCCTCCATTGGCGTCCACTGTGGAACAATTAGAGGATATGGTTCGCATCGTTGGTGAAAGTATCCAACGAGCTACCGAAGAAGAGGGGATTCTCGAAGATTTACGGCCAATTATTTTGTAAAAATATAGGATCAAGCATTTTATAAAGGTTTGGTGTAATAATAAAAGCTATATATATCACGATTCTACAGACGATGTAGGCTGTCGATATATATAGCTTTTTATATTTATTTATTATGATGTTTTAGTTATGTCTTTAAACTATAGACTATACATTGTGAAAATTCGATGATATTTCTGCATATCTATGATACTATATATGTATAAAGGAGGTCATCGTATGGACATTTATGTAATTATGCAAGTTATTATTTTATTTGGTGCCATCTTCCTTGGTGTTCGCCTCGGTGGTATGGGCATCGGTTACGCTGGCGGCCTTGGGGTAGTATTGTTAAGCCTTGGTATGGGTATGTTCCCTGGACAGATTCCGTGGGATGTAATTCTCATCATCATGTCTGCTATCGCTGCCATCTGTGCCTTACAGTTAGCCGGTGGTCTTGATTATTTGGTGCGTATTGCGGAAAATATTTTGCGCAAAAACCCTAAACACATCAACTATTTAGCACCAACAGTAACGTATTTCTTAACTCTGTTGGCTGGTACTGGTCATACAGCATTTTCTATGATTCCGGTAATCGTAGAGGTGGCAAAAAGTGAAAACATTAAGCCATCTGTACCTTTATCTATTGCCGTTGTAGCGAGCCAAATCGCTATTACAGCGAGCCCAGTATCTGCAGCAGTTGTTGCTATGAGTGGTTTCCTTGAACCATTCGGTGTAAACTACCCAACATTACTCGCTATTTGTATTTCTACAACATTCGTAGCAGTTATGATTACTGCCTTTGTTATGTCTACATTTGCGAATAATGATTTGTCTTCTGATCCAGTATACCAAGAACGTTTGGCAGCAGGGCATGTGGCTCCACCTCGTGAAAAGAGTGCTGATTTCCACTTGAAACCAGGTGCGAAAACTTCTGTATTGATTTTCTTGATTGGTATTATTTGTATCGTATTCTATGCAACTGCCATCTCCAAGAACATTGGTCTTATTAAACCAGTTATTTTTGGTCGAAATGATGCCATCGTTGGATTCATGATGATTATTGCGGCTGCTATTACATTCTTCTGTAAGATTGATACAGCACAACTTGTTAATACAAGCACATTTAAATCCGGTTTATCCGCATGTGTCTGCGTATTGGGCGTAGCATGGTTGGGTGATACTTTCGTAAAAGGTCATATCCCTGAAATCAAAGCTCTAGCATCTAGCTTGGTAACAGCGTATCCATTCCTATTAGCCGTAGCATTCTTCTTTGCTAGTACATTGTTGTATAGCCAAGCGGCAACTACGCAAGCATTGGTACCAGCTGTAATTCTAGCTCTCGGTATTACTCCAGAGAACCCAGGATCCGTATACATTATCATCGCATCCTTCGCAGCTGTATCTGCACTTTTCGTATTGCCTACATACCCAACACTTTTAGGGGCTGTACAAATGGACGATACTGGCTCAACACGAATCGGTAAGCTCGTATTTAATCATCCGTTCTTCATCCCTGGTGTACTATCCATTGCTATCGCAGTAGCACTTGGCTTTGTAGTGGCTCCATTGATGCTGTAGTTGGTAAAAGCTAAATAAGGCTAATTCAAACATATTCAAATAAGAAAAGGACGTAACTTTCAAAAGTTACGTCCTTTTTGTTTGATTTATTTAGAGAGTTTTTATTAACCTTTATTCTTACAATCTTTACATGTTCCGGCAATTTCCAAATGATGCTCCGTCACCGTAAAGCCTGCATCAATTAATTCCTGTGGCATTTCTACAACAGGGCATGTGTGCAGAGGTATCATGGCTCCACATTTTGTACACACTGCATAGTGGCGGTGTGTATGCGGTGTAATTTCATAATATGCCATATCGCTACCCATGAGTGTTGTACGGGTAACGATTTCCTTTGTTTCTAACAGCTCAAGAGTGCGGTAAATAGTAGACATCCATGTAGTGCTACCATCGCCTAATCGCTCTGCGATTTCCATAGCCGTAATAGGTTTATCTGTAGTTGTTAATACGGACCAAATGGCTTCGCGCTGTTTGGTTTTTTTTATGCCTTCAGGCCAACTTGTTGTATTCATAACGCTCTTTCGATTCTGTTTTAATACTAAACTTGTTATACAAGTATAAGTAGATAATTTTTTTGCACAGGATAGCCATCTTATTTTGCTAATAGAATAGCTATCTATATATTGATGATTATCTTTGTTTACTTGCTAAATTGCATACGGCGTAGGATAGTTCTGATATTTTTAATGACTAATACTACGAGTAGAATTGCAACTGATATTAGCGATACAAAACCACCTGGAGCTACGTTGAGATAGTAGGATCCGAAGAGGCCGATAATCATGGCTAGCAAACTAAATCCAATAGAACAGAGTAATGTCGTTCTAAATCCTTTTTCTAGTTGTAATGCCGATGCTACAGGCAAGGCAATCATAGCACTTAATACGAGAACACCAACGATTTTAATAGAAATGGATACGGCCGCAGCCATTAAGATGGCAAAGATGTAATTGATAAAATCAACCTTAACACCGGCTACACGGGCTGCCTCTTCATCATAAGCGATGTAAAGAAGTGAGTTATATAAGAAATATAAGGTTAAAACAGATAGAATTGTTAGGGCTGCAATACTAATCATATCCGTAGTGTTTACGGTTAAGATACTGCCAAAGAAGAATACATTGGCGTTAGCTTTTAATTTACCTGAACTAATAAGAGTAATAGCTGTACCGATGCTAAGAGATAAGATAATAGTAAGAATCAAATCGAGATGGTGAGAAAAATATTTTCGCAAGAACTCGATAAGGGCACCGCAAATAGCAGTAAAGATGAATGCTCCTAAGATAGGATTCGTATTTGTTAATAAGCCTAATGTAATACCTGCTAGTGAGGCATGGCTCATGGTATCACCAATCATACTAGAACGGCGTAGTACCATAAAGATACCGATACAGGGACATAAGAGGGAAATGCAGATAGCTACAAAGAAGGCGTTTTGCATAAAATCATAACTAAACATGGCGCACCTCCTCAATTATAGTATCATTTGCCTGAGCCTGAGCCTGAGCCTGAGCCTGAGCCTGAGCCTGAGCCTGAGCCTGAGCCTGAGCCTGAGCCTGAGCCTGAGCCTGGGTTGTTACATCTGTGAAGCAAGCACAGCTTTCGTGATCCATAGGGTTGCGTCCTGTGCTGTGCATAATTTCACAAGCGTATTGTTCAGGGGAGCAAAGATGACCTTGACCATTTGCGATATGGTAAATATTAGTTGAATTGGCTAAGGCCATTTCAAGGTTATGTTCCACCGAGATAATCGTAATGTGATGAACTTGATTTAATTCGCAGAGGAGTGAGTAAATGCCTTCTTGGCTTTTACGGTCAACACCAGTAGATGGTTCATCAAGTATGATGAGGTCAGGATTACCGATGAGGGCACGAGCGATAGAGACGCGCTGTGCTTGACCACCAGATAGTTTGCTAATTAAACGGTCTTTGAACTCCGTCATATTGGTGAGTTCTAAGACACGATCTACTTCATGTTTATCTTTAATTTTTAATAGCTTACGGTAGGAATCGAGTATTTCTTTTACCGTAATAGGGAAGCCTGCATGAGAGAAATCATTCTTTTGAGATACGTAGCGAATGTTGTTTGTATCTCGCTTGATAGAGCCTTTTACAGGTTTAAGGAACCCTAAGATGAGACGTAGAAGGGTACTTTTACCAGACCCATTGTCCCCAACGATGGATATATAATCACCGCTGTGAATATGTAAGTTAAGGTCATTCAACACATAAGGTGGCTGACCTTGATAGGAAAAATAAAGATGTTCAATAGATAACATATAAAAACCACTTTTCTAATTGACAAAATCTTGAGTAAGTTTATACTATAACTATATTACAAATGCAACTGAGTCGCAACTGCAACTATAGAATGATTAATATTCTATGAATGCATAGCGATCAGGATTAACAAAAGGAGGACTACGATGGTCAAAAAACTGGTTTTGTTAGTTGTAGGCATCATGATGGCCGCTCTATTTGCAGGCTGTGGCAATGATGCACCGAAGGAGCAAGCAAGTAAGAAGATCCAAGTGGTAACAAGTTTTAATGCAATGGCTGAATTTGCAAAGGCTATTGGCGGTGACAAGGTAGAGGTATCTACTATTATTCCAGATGGCGTAGAGCCCCATGATTTCGAGTTGAAACCTGACAATATGAAACAATTGGCAACAGCTCAAGTATTCGTGTACAACGGTTTCGGTATGGAACCATGGGCACAACAAGCGATTGATGCGGCTAAAAACAGCAAGCTCATCACTGTTGTTGCAACAGAGGGCGTAGAAGCTATCAAAAATACTGATCCTGAAGAAATTAAGGAACATGGCGCAGAAGATCCTCATGCATGGTTATCTTTAAAAAATGCAAAAATCGAAGTGAAAAATATTAAAGATGCTTTTGTAAAAGCTGACCCAGCTAATAAGGATTACTACGAAAAGAATTACAATGACTACGTAGCTAAACTTGATGAAATGATTAAGAAATATGAGGGTCAATTTGCACAAGCGCCTCATAAAAACTTTGTTACAGGTCATGCAGCATTTGCGTACTTATGTCGTGACTTTGGGTTAGAACAAAATAGTGTAGAAGATGTATTTGCTGAAGGCGAACCAAATGCAGCGCAATTGGCAGAACTCATCAAGTATTGTAAAGAAAACAATATCACTACTATCTTCGCAGAAGAAATGGCTAGCCCAGAAGTATCCAAGACTTTGGCAAGCGAAGTTGGTGCTAAGGTAGAAACTATTTACACAATCGAAAGTAACGAAGATAATAAAACATACTTAGAACGTATGGATGAAAACCTTACAAAAATTGCAGCATCTTTGAAATAAGATGAACGAAAAGCAGCCCTTGTTGGGCTGCTTTTTTAGTTCTATTCATTGCTCGTAATATTTAAAGTTGTAATAACTATAATTTTTCTTAAATTGCAATATGAAATTGAACAGTATCCAAATCTACAATTTTATTAACTTCTTCAAGAAAAACATCCAAAGGGGTTCTATAATTTAGAAGCTTGCGTGGCAAATTATTACACCATTGAAGTGTTCGTTGAATTGTTTCTTCTGAAACGGCTTTTATTGACATTCCTTTCGGTATACATCTACGAAGTAAACCATTATGCCTTTCGTTCGATCCACGTTCCCAAGCAGAATAAGGTCGAGCAAAATAAATAGACAAAGTTTCATTTTCTAAATCAGATATCTCTGAAAACTCTAAACCGTTATCTGCAGTTATTGTTTTACATAAGTAGGATAGATTAACATCTTTAAACGTATTTAACCATGTATGCAGTGTTTCTTTTACATCAGCAGCTCGTGCTGATGGACATCGTAAAGCCACATACAGTCTGCTTTTACGCTCAAGTAAAGAGATTAAAACATGGTCTGTCTTATCTTTTGTTCCACGGACGGTATCTAATTCCCAATGCCCGAATTCCTCGCGCGTTTCAATCTTAGGATCACGAAGTTCTATGGATTTACCAAGTTCTCGCTTATGTTTTCTAGAAATAGATTTTCGTTGGGAACGCCTTACTACTAATGGTAAATCAATTGCTTTTATACCTAATACACCTTTGTGAAGATAGTTATATAAAGTTTTAGCACAAACCATTTCATTACGCACAAACAAACCCTTATGTTTAGCATATCCAACAGCAGCATCAAAAGACCAATGATCATTTAGAACTTTGCTTTCAATCCAATTTATAAAAGCTTCTATAGCACCAACTCTCATGGTATTAAAGGAGCCCACACGTTGTCTTTCATATGTTGCCTGTCCAGAATCAGCTAAATATACAAGTTGAGATTTACCTTGTCGAATTTGAATCACAGTACCGCGTTTTAATTCTGTATAAATAGTTGTTCTAGAACGACCCAGTGCACGTGAAATTGCAGTGATACTATCTCCTAGAAGAATTCTCTTTTCTAAATAAAATCGTTCTTCGAAGTTTAAGTGTTTGTGCGTAATGTCGTGTTATGATTATTGTAGTCCATAGTGATTACCTCGGTTATATTTTGATTAGACACCTAAATCATAACACAAGGTTCACTATGGATTTTTATTTGTTCAATTTCATTCTACAATTAAGCAACTATAATTTTTGTACCTATAGTATAATATATAATAAAGATAAATAAAAAGGAGGTCCAATATGGTTAGTACTAATAAATTAGGCATTACTGATTCTCCCACTTTGGCTAGAGAAGAAGAACGAATTAGTAAAAAAGCGGCAACAACATTGTTTGAAAAAAACTTACTTAATGATATGCCTAGTGGTACGTGGACTACCTTGCAAAAAATACATACTATATTATTTCAAGATATATATGATTTTGCTGGTACATTGCGGACTGTGAATATTGCAAAAGGAAATTTCCGCTTTGTTCCTGTCATGTATCTTGCTGAAGCGGTTAAAACTATTGAAGATATGCCGCAATCTACCTTTGATGAAATTATAGAAAAATATGTAGAAATGAATGTAGCCCATCCTTTTAGAGAAGGTAATGGGCGGAGTATGCGATTATGGCTTGATCATATGCTGTGTACAGAATTACTAAAGACTATAGACTGGAGTCAAGTTGATAAAGAGCAATATTTATCTGCTATGGAACGAAGTCCAGTAAATGATTTAGAAATTAAAACTGTCCTAGCTAAGGCGCTTACAAGTGATATCAATAATCGAGAATTATTTATGAAAGGCCTTGACCATAGTTATTATTTTGAAGGCTATCAATTATTTAAGAGTGAGGATTTATAAGGTATAGTATTATGAATGGTTTGTTTGGTCCTTATATAGAAAAATGGATGCATTTAATCACCATTAAAAATATGTTATTATTAGCTGTTATATCAGCAATCATAACTGACTTGGGGTTACATATATTATCGCTAATTTTCTCCAAAAGCCCATTTTTTAAAACATTTATTTGGGAGATTATAAGCCCCGTAGAGATTGAGGTAGTGCCTATCGTTGGATATGTACTTGGAATTGTAGCAGTTGTTCTCGCATCTTCTGGTATTTTATATGGTATTTTCAAGATCTTTAAGGGGCAGGTTACATATAAGCAACTAGTAGCAGACTTACTTTTGAATACTTGTATTGCTGGTTGGATTCATTTTATTTTTGTACTTTTGGCTGCACCTATTTATCTCTTATTAAACTTACAAATTCGAGGTGGGTCGGGGGGATTAAGCACTATAGAACTCATTAATGTCTTTATCATGGCACAATTAATGTCTAAGCAATTTAGCCTGAGCCCTTGGATAACGGGTATTTCCTTTTATATCGTATCCTTTGTCTTTGGCATAGGTGGCATTATCTTGTCCATGTCTCTTTAAATATATATGTAATCGAAAAGTTGATAGATGCTTTTAGGTGTCTATCAACCTTTTTATTACTATATTTGTTTTGATAATTTATAATGAATTTATATTTAATTTAAAAGTGTATTATGATACAATGATAGACATATATGTGCTTTAGATGTATTTGGAGGGGAACATATGGAAACAAAATGGTATTCAGATATTTGGCAGCTTATTGTAGCTCCATTTAAACGTGGTATTCCACAGATTGTAGAGCATGGATCTTGTCGAAAGGGGTTTTATGCTACTGTGGCTATGGCATTGGTATCCTTGGTATTCTCAGATATCTTGCCTATTATTGTGAGTACGATATTTGCAGATAAACTTGATGGTGCACTTACTATTGTGGCAGCTCTTTTTGGGGGCGGTATATTGAATCTAGTATTAGGTTTGCTATTTACTTTTATTGGCATTGCTATTTATTCTGCTATTTTCTCTTGGGTCGCTAATAAATTTGATGCCAATACTACATATGAGTCTGTGTTAAAGATTATGTGGTATGAACAAGCTTATAACCAGATTATGGGATTAGTATATTTTATTGGACTAATATTAGTATCAGTGCCATTCTTTGTGATACTAGGTTTTAATCTAAATTCTACAGTAAATAGTATCGTATGGTTAACTATTGTTATATTTACATTAATTGCTTTTTCAGTCTTTATATTCTGGGTGTGGTTGACATTGTTGAGTCACCAAATTAATAAATCTCGTTTAGCAACTTTTGGCATCTCTATTATTACGAGTTTAATTCCTGTAGTCTTTATTGGTATTTTGGTAGGCATGGTTATGCTTGCTACATCTAGATAATTACATAGCATGAAAAATATGAAAGCAAGGTATGAATATACCTTGCTTTTGTGCTATAATGATGAACAGAGTATGAATTAAAAATAAAATAATTGTTATAAATTCGTAATCGTTGTGTTGTGTGATGCATCATTCTATATAGAATGGTGCTATTCTTGTTGTGTAAAAGGTGGTGAGAGGCATGATGGGAGGTTTATTAGAGTTCGTTTATCGCTTATTAAACCCCATTGAAGAAAAACATCCGCGCATGTACCACTATGATGTTACCTATGGTCAGCTTGTATGGATGCTGGTATTGTCCCTCATATGTTATCAATTTACCATCGTTGGTGAAAGCGTCTATTTAGACGCTATACGCGCATTTATACGTAATTCATCACTTTTGGTAAAGTGGCAATTGTTTTCGCTTCCCGTAGGGCAGCATGAAATACAAGTCTTTTTTGAGCAGCTAAGTAAACCTCGTGAGTTTTGGAATGTAGGTCGTTTTACGTGGGTGATTTTAAAAGCGGCGCTTATGTCTGGTATCTTGATAGGTTACGCCGTGTTGCAAAAACGTAAGTTCTACATTCGCGGCGTAGTCACTGGGGTTTTACATATGATGGCCTTTGCTCAACTAGTAGTAGCTATGATCACTCTTACGGCAGGTATTATGTTGATTCTAACGACCATACCAATTCTGCTACAAGCCATTATTGGTTTTTGTATGATTGTATTATGCATTCTTAGTACTGTATTGTTGCTACAGACCATGGGACGTATTGCAGGGGCTTGTATTGATGGTAGTGCTTATGAAGGCCTAAGCATTATGTTGCTTGCCATTCTAGTGGCTTTGTTGTGTGAAGTGCTATATACATTAACTCGATAACAGATAAGGAGCATTATGACTTGGTATAAGGATATATTGCATTTATTCACGAAATTAAGTGAACAATCCTTTCAAAATATTATTAGAAATGGATCCTATGCTCGCGCTATTTTAAATCTCATAACATCTACGGTTGTATTATATGTAATAACTTATGCGTTGCCTTTGATAGTGAAAGCCGTATCGCCCGCATTAGGCATAAAACGGATGACAGGGTTAACACATTTTGATATAGTCAGTGCCTTCGGGAATGCATCGTTTTTAATTTTTCAGATTATCCTAGGAGCTTTCGTTATCTGGCGATTACTTATATTGTTAGGCGGCACAGGTACCTATAAGGGAGTAATGCGGAACTATATTTATGGCTTAGCCTATACGAATGCACTCCGTACCGTAGTATTGGTATTGGTTCATATAGTGGGTCTTATATTAATCTATCTATCTATGCCGAAATATGTAGGTGATATGGCCTATCTTGTTACCATGTTTAGTCAGTATTACGCTGTTTTTATTGGGGCACAACTCATGCGCCGCTATGTTAATCTAGGAATCGTAAAAACCTATATTGTTATGTTTGTTGTAGCATTGCTATCAGTATCGGTATTGCCTCAATGGATCCGCTTTGTACATACATTAGTTAAATAATATAAGTCGTAAAATCAAGTATTACCCCAAGATGAAAGTCTTGTGGTTTTTTTGTCGTTTAATTTATATTAAAATTAATTATATATAATTTAAATCTTGGAATTTATGATATAATAAAATTTATAGTATAGTTGAGAGCGGAGTTAGTTATGGATACGACATTTTTACGAGAAATATCCCTGCTGGTGCGTTCACCGAAGAAGGGAATAGATGAAATCTTCTGGTTTGGTACCTTAGAAAAGGGTATTAAAGCTGGCCTTGCTAGTTGGTGTGCCACTCATATTTTAGGCTTTGCTTTAGGTATTGTTCTGTTACCTTTGGCCATGACCTTTGGAGGTTTTTTATTTGGCTTTATTCCTGCTGTATATGGCATATTTTCTATATTGAGAGAGATATTAGGCCTTGGTATATATTGGTTTATTGGTAGCTTTATACTTTGGAAATTACTGAGTGTTCTTTTAGAGCGTGAGTTTGATTTCAAGCAAGTATTAATGGGCACTGCTTATGTGGAAGGCTATACAGGCGCACTGGGATTAGCATTAATTTTGGTATCTATTATTTGCATTTATATTACGCCATTTTTGATGATCCTATTAGTTCCTTTAGCACTAGCCTATGTTTGTGCCGTTATCTACGTTGCCGTTATGCTTTTATCTCGTATTATGAAAGTAGAGCCTCTTACAGTAGGGGCTGTTTATGTGGTATTATTTATTATAAATCTTTTATATAACTGGATTATGCGCATACTGTTTGCGTAACTATATAAAAACCTCCTAGTTTATACTAGGAGGTTTTTGTTGCTTCATAATGTTGTAATAGTAGTTCTACATTGTCTTCGTCGTATTCGATTTGTTGGGACCATCTTGCCACTTGTTTAAGTGGAGAGCCTTCGAGGGCACTTGTCATAAGTATGTATTCCACACCATCCTTAGCATAGGAAAGGATGGCTTCTAAAGAATAATCTGCTAGCATATCGATTTGACGATATAAGATGTATTGGAAAATCTTGTTAAATAGGCTCATATCGTGAGTGGCAACATAGGTTTGAACAGAGGTAGTGAGTTTATCTATATCACTAGATAATTTATTGACTTGTGCAGTCCATTCTTCATCGATAGGCTCTGTTGTACCATATAGATCTAATAGCCTTGTATAATACTGTGCGTCAGGGGATGGAATATATTGAAATAGTGCTGGATCTATATCAAAGGCTAATAGTTCAAATATATTCTGAATAGTTAAACGTTCATCAGGACTAAATTCGCCGTTATCGTCTTCAATAGTAAAGATTACTTGATTAGACTGCATGTCTTCTGCTAGCAGTTCTACCGATGCTTCACAGGATAAACCAACCCCACATAGCTCGAGGTCCTCAATATATTTATAAAATCGCGGATGCATGTGACATGTATCGCATAGGCCTTCTTCACCTAGTTCGAGCACCACCTTACAGAGGCCATTTTCATTGAGTAACGGACACATAGGTTGTTCTTTAGAAAACACGAAATGGCTACCTTCGTCATCGACAGTGATGGCTTGTCGTAAGCTTTCACCAAGAGGTCCTGTCGTGGCATGATAGCGTTCCGCAGTGGTCTCGTCAATATCGATGGTCCACAGTTGGCAGCATGTATTTTCACATCGATCTGCTTTGCATTGAAATGTGTGATATATAGTAGGATATATTGAAATCATAATGGTCTCACTTGTAGTAAAAAATATTCTACGTGCATTGTATCATAGGGCAGTGGTCTATGCATTAATATTATAAATAAAGATTAATAAATCGTATCGATTTAGTGTATAATTGTATATATACACTATGGTCCTGTTTGAGAGATGGAGGAGCCTATGAAATCCTTATTTATAAAAGGTAGCCTTGTATTAGCCTTGGCAGCAGTGTTTGGTATGCCAAATGCAAGTGCGGCGCCTTTAGTAGCAGTAGAACCAACTATTGCAGTTGTTGATGGAAACCATGCAGCGATTGTAGGGGCAAATGGTTTATTGAATGCATTTATTCAAAATCATCCAAATGCAGCTATCACTGAAATCACTTTTGATGCGGATGGTGGACAAATTAGATATGATGTAGAAGGTTTTGATGAAAGTGGCAAATATGAGCTCACTTATATCTATGCAACAAATCAAATCTTTGAAAAACGTGAAGGTGACTTCCATAAATCCTTAAAGAAAAAATCCTTTGATCCTCGTGAAATCTTACCGCCAGCAGCTGTAGTTAACTTTGCTTATGCTCAAACACAAGGCAAAGCGACAAGCCTTAATGAGTGGTCTGTACAATATGATAAAGGTAAAATAGTATACAAAGTTAGCTTCGGTACAGAAGGTGACAAAGAGGTCAATGTACGAATTGATGCTATGAATGGTACGTTGTTGTCTGTTAAATTTGACGACTAAACTATGGTGACTAGTAAATATAACTTAATAGTAGAAGACTTATTATCTTAAATATAAGAATTAAACTCCTTAAAATTATCTTTTTTTGTAGAAAAGGATAGTTTTAAGGAGTTTTTTGTGAACATTTGCTCATGAAAGGGGATATTTACATTATGAGAATTACAATGAGTGTCTTTTGTTCCTTTATTTATGGGGAAAAAGGCTTTTTAGAGTTAGTTCATAGAATACTTAGTTGTAAATCGACTACTATAGAATTTCATTGAAATTACATATAAATTCATTTTATTCTCACCCCAAAATAAGCTAGACCGGTGAGTTCTACATTTTTATTTCATAGATTATCGATAATATGTGTCCAGTCAAAAGACAGAACTCAAATATATCGGGAGTTTCCAGACTATATATCTACAGTCCACGCTAGATATATGTTTTGGAACTATAACGATGACACCGAGTTGGTTGAAATATATATGCGTAAGATTGCATATATATGAATTATCAAGGAGGATATTATGAAAAAATCTATTTTGAAAAGCAGTATTGCTTTAGCAGTAGCTGGCGTATTTGGTGCTACTGTAGCAGTAACAGCAGCTGAACAAGCAACACCGGTTCCTGTAACTCAAGAGGTAGCAGCTACTGCAGCTCCTGTCGCAGAACATGCTACTCATCACGTAGTTCCTACCATTCAAGTGACTCCAGCAGCTAAAACAGAAGTAGCTCCAGTAGCAGCTAAAGTAGTACCTACAGCAGCTAAAGTTGAAGTGACTCCAGCTACACCAGCAGCTAAAGATACTACACCAGTTCCAACAGCAACTCAAGATGTAAAAGCTCCAGTTGCTCAAGACACTGTAGTTCCAGCAGCAGCTAATCCAGCAGCAGCAGCAACTCCTACAATTGAAACTGCAGCGGTAGCAAAAGCCCCTAGCGAAGCTAAAGTAGTACGTGCAGCAGATAAAAAAGTAGAAGCTAATAAAGACGAAAAAAATACTAAAAAAGCGCAAGCACATAAAGCGCCTAAAGTAAAAGCTGACAAAGCAGTTAAAGCTGATAAAGTTGTAAAAGAAACTAAAGAAGTAAAAGCAGATAAAAAAGCTGACAAAAAAGAAACTACTAAAGAGGAAAAAAAAACTCTAAAAGTGGAAAATCACAACCTAGCACAACAAGTAAGCAAGCAGGCGTAGTCGATCAAAATAGTATTTTCGTAATTGGTGCGAATTATTTAATCGATCAATTTGAAAATAAATATGGCGACTCTAAGATTACTAAAGTATCCTTCAAAGCTGCCGACAAAACTGCTGTTTATGAAGTAGACGGTTTCAATGCTAGTGGTGCCCATTCCATGACTCTAGATGTGGCAACTGGTAATGTAACTGAAGGTACTCCTAAAGCATATGATGCATCCATGGAAGCTAGTGCTATTGATGCTGGTACTGTGTTACCTCCACATGTGGCGATCAATGCAGCCTTCGCACAAACTGGCAATGTAGCAACTGGTATTAACTCTTGGTCTGTAGTGAACCAAAATGGTAAACCTATATATACTGTAGAGTTCCATGATGCACAAAACAAACCTGTATCCATTGCATTGGATGCTAAAACAGGTATGGCCGTAAAATAAGCTAATCCTAAGCCTATCCTACTGTAAAGCAAACCCCTTTAATACACGAACACTAAACACATAATACTATACACACTTACACACATACACAACACACATACACAATACACTTACACACACAATAAACAATTACACACACGCAGCCCTCTGGATTGGATAGACAAACATTGACTCTCTCCTATGCCGTCTGTCGTTCAGAGGGCCCCTTATGCATTGTGGTTCCCTCCCAATCATAAGATTATATACTTGGTATATAATACTCTCTCTCACAATAAGAACGTAACTGCTTTACAGTACGCTAGGTATAGGGGAGCAGGAAAACCCGTAATACATGTAGACCGCTGCATGTATTACGGGCTTTTTCTATGTTAATTTAATATAAAGATATACCATATAAGGAAAATACATAGTAAAAATTGAAAAAGCGCAGATACAATGCATATCTGCGCTTTTGGTATATGGAGCATTTACTATTAGTAACAATAGTTAGCCTTTTATATGTATTGTCGAGGCACGCGTTCTGAGAAACCACAAAAGATTTCATAAGGAATTGTAGAGGCAAGAGCAGCAATCTCGAGTGCAGAGATGCTTTCATGACCTTGAGAACCTAGGAGCACAACCTTGTCACCTGGTTGTACAGTAATCGTATCTGGAACGGCCACCATGAATTGGTCCATACAGATGCGACCCACTACAGGACAACGTGTGCCATGAATGAGGACTGTACCGCGGTTGGATAAGCTACGAGGATATCCATCTGCATAGCCTACAGGAATGGTAGCAATCGTCATTGGTTCAGGTGTTACATAGGTAGAACCATAACCGATACCTTCACCTGCTTCTAGTCGCTGTACATGTACTACTTCGCTATGGAAGGAGAGGACTGGTTTTAACCCTAATCGATTTGGCACATCAAGGGATGGCATAATGCCGTATTGAATAATGCCAGGACGGGCATCGGTGAATAAGCTGTCTTTTACGGATAATAAGCCAGCACTATTGGCAAGAGAGAAGCGATAGTCCGCATCAGGTCTAAATGCACGGATTTCATCGACCATTTTATGGAATTTTTGTGCCTGTCCATGAGCGTGGCTTTGATCCGCCGCATCGGCGTTACTCATATGAGAGAAGAAACCGTCTACCTCGAGATTTTCGTAGGATTCAACGCGTTTGATAAACTCAACAGCATCTTCAGGCTTGATACCAATACGATGCATTCCTGTATCAACGGCGACTGCAACGCGGATAATCATATCGTGATTTTCTGCTACCTTGTCGAGTGCTTCTAAATCGGTAGATTCGCATACAGCTGGAATGGAATTTGTGTCTGCTACAAGTTCAAAGGACTGAGGTCTTGTGAGGCCAAGTAGATAAATTGGTACCATAATCCCTGCGTTGCGAAGTGGAACTGACTCTTCAGGAATAGCAACGGCTAAGGATTCATAACCTTCCTCAACGGCAATACGGCCCATCATAACGCTGCCGTGGCCATAGCCATTGGCCTTGATAACAGCGGTGGATGTGCTCCATTCCGGTAAACTATCTTTAATTTTACGCAAATTCTCGCGAACGAGACTTGTATTTATGGTCAAATAGGTAGGTCTCATGATATTCCTCAATTCTATATAACATTAATCTTATTGTATAACTTTTAGGGAATTAAACAATACTTTTGTGAAAGTTTTATACAGAAATATTGGTATTATTTTGAATTTTATAGCTTTTCTGCATATATTATATACAATAATTGTGAAAGTATACTAATTAATATTGTTAGCTGTGATATTAATAGTATAAATTTATATAAATAATAGTATAATTTATAGTAGAGTATGATATATGCTTTTTCTAGCTAATAGATTGATTATGAATGATTTAGACAAAATTGTAATCATCTAACATCGTGAACATAGCCAGATTACTTGTAGGTTTGGAATTTATAAATATATAATATAGTATCTATGTAGGAGGTTCTCATGAGCGAACGTGTGGTAGTGGTAAACGCAGGTAAAATGAATTATGACCATGCATTAGATTTCTCCATATTATCTAATGATGTACAGGTTTATGATAATAGTACAAATGAAGAACTTATTGAGCGCATTCAAGGGGCTCGTGTAGTAGTAACAAAAGAGCTTCCTGTTAATGCTGAGTTACTTTCACAATTCCCAGATACAGTAAAGCTCATCGTTGAAGCAGGTACAGGCTATAACAATATTGATCTTAATGCAGCAAAGGAACGAGGGATCACTGTGTGCAACATTCCAGCGTATAGCACAGAGCGTGTAGCACATACAGTAATCATGATGATCCTCAATTTTGCGTCCACAATGCAACAACAAATCGGCATGCTTGCTAAAGGTGATCGCAGCAACTTTACAAAATATTTGCAAGTGAGCCACACAGAAGTGAATGGTAAAACATTAGGTGTGGTTGGTGCTGGCCACATTGGTATGGAAGTTATCAAAGTGGCGAAAGCACTTGGTATGAATATTTTGATTCATACACGTACACCAAAGGCTGATGGCGACGGCGTTCGTTATGTAAGCCTTGATGAATTACTCGCAAATAGTGATTATATTACATTGCATTGCCCATTGAATGAGCAAACTAAGTATATGATCAATAAAGAGACAATCGCTAAGATGAAACCTAGTGCAGTCATTGTAAATACTGGTCGTGGTCCACTCATTAACGAAGCAGATCTTTGTGAAGCATTAGCGACTAAACGCATTGCAGGTGCAGGCCTTGATGTACAAGAGGTAGAACCTCCAGCAGAGGATAGCCCTCTATATACACTCGATAATGTGATTATCACACCTCATATGGGCTGGAAAGGCCTTGAAACACGTCAACGTTTGGTAGGCATCATTCGTGACAATGTTCAAGCATTCTTCAAAGGTGAACCAATTAACGTAGTATCTAAATAAATACAATAAGAGCCGTCCCCGGTTGTGTGGGGGCGGCTCTATTGTTTAGGGCTATCATAGATCAAGTCTTGGTATATATGTATATATATATCAAGGGAGGTAGTTATCCTCAAACTTGATTATGATTGATGTTGTGTTTTGATGGGACTCCACCAATGGCGTCGATAGGCCTTGATTCCTTCCACCACGGTTTTTGTCGCTTTAGCTGCAATATCTTTTGTGGCAGCTGGTATGCCCTCTAGGCGATAGGTAATACCTAACTCCTTATATTTAGCAGTACCCATAACGTGATATGGTAAGCAATCAACGGCTTGTAAGTTTTTCAGGGATCCTAGAAAAAAGCCTAGACGATAGTGATGATCTGCATTATCTGTAATCGTAGGGACTACAACGTGACGAACCCAAATGGGAACGTCTACGTCTGCTGTCAATCTAGCAAAGCCGAGAATGGGCTCTAACGGTTTGCCTGTTAGCCACAGATGTTTATCAGCATCGATTTCCTTAATGTCTAGGATGACGAGACTAGTGACACTGAGTAGCTTACGGTAGGCCACCTCTTGGTGGGGATCAAAACAAATTCCACTTGTATCTAAACAGGTATGGACGTTTCTTTCACGGAAATATGTGAAAAGCTCAGTAACAAAGTCAATTTGCATGAGAGCTTCCCCACCTGTGACGGTGATACCACCATTAGTATAAAATTGGCGGTTACGTTCGTACTGGTCCCACAATTCCTCAACAGTCATGAATTTAACATCATCGCTAGTTTCATTCCATGTGTCGGGATTGTGGCAATAAGCACAACGCATGGGGCATCCTTGGAGAAAAACCACCATGCGCATGCCTGGACCATCAACCGTACCCATCGTTTCGACCGAATGAATACGTCCTGTCATAGGAAACCTCGATTAGATTTGTTGATGGAATGTACGGGAAATAACTTCGTCCTGTTGTTGTTTTGTCAATTTGCTGAAGTGTACTGCGTAACCAGATACACGAACAGTCAATTGAGGGTACAACTCAGGATGTTTTTGAGCGTCTAACAATGTTTCACGAGTGAACACGTTAACGTTCAAATGATGACCGCCTTTTTGGGAGTAGCCATCCAATAACTCTACCAAGTTATCAACTTGTTGTTGGTTGCTCATGGGTATTGCCTCCTTTCAACCAAGACTAACACTCGTATCGGTGCCGGTGAAAGCAACTCGATACTATGGAAGACGCTATTTATCTTCCTTTATAGTAACATTCGGTTCACTACATGCGAAGTTTGTATTGGAATTAGGTAATTGAGATGAATCTAACTCAATATCAAAATCGCTGACGGACACAAATGTTTCACCAGATTTACCTAATGCGTCAGGAATGATAGAGAAGGTATTGGAAATACCATCGGAGCTATCACGCCATGGCATTTTTGCTACGGATGCCAACGAAGAAATAGCGCCGTGAGTATCACGACCATGCATTGGGTTAGCACCAGGGGCAAAAGCTTCACCTGCTTTACGGCCGTCTGGTGTGGAACCTGTTGCAGTACCATATACTACGTTGGAAGTAATTGTTAACAAGCTCATAGTAGGAACAGATTGACGGTATGTAGGGTGTTTACGAATCTTGTTCATAAATGTGGAAACAACTTTTGCTGCCAAGCTATCTACACGATCGTCATCGTTACCATATTTAGGGAAGTCACCTTCGATTTCGAAATCAACAGCAATGCCGTTTTCGTCGCGAATAGGTTTTACTTTAGCATATTTAATAGCAGACAAGGAGTCAGCTACTACGGATAAACCAGCAATACCAGTTGCAAACCAACGAGTTACCTTGCGGTCATGCAATGCCATTTCTAGTTTTTCATAAGCGTATTTGTCGTGCATGTAGTGAATGATGTTCAATGCGTTCACATATACGCCTGCCAACCATTCCATCATGTCGTCGAATTTTTCCCATACTTCGTCGAATTCTAAGTATTCAGAAGTAATAGGGCGGTATTTAGGACCAATTTGTTTTTTCAATTTTTCGTCAACGCCGCCATTGATTGCGTAAAGCAAGCATTTAGCAAGGTTAGAACGAGCGCCGAAGAATTGCATTTCTTTACCAATACGCATTGGAGATACACAGCATGCGATAGCGTAGTCATCACCAGAGTTAGGACGCATTAAGTCATCGTTTTCGTATTGGATGGAAGATGTTTCAATAGATAGTTTTGCACAGAAGCGGCGGAAGCCGATTGGCATGCGAGGGGACCACAATACAGTGAGGTTTGGTTCTGGAGCAGGACCAAGGTTAGTCAATGTATGTAGATAACGGAAGGACATTTTGGAAACCAATGTACGGCCGTCAGTACCCATACCACCGATGGATTCAGTTGTCCACACAGGATCGCCTGTGAACAAGTTGTTGTATTCGTGGATACGTGCGAAGCGAACCATACGCAATTTCATGATGAAATGATCTACGAATTCTTGGATTTGCTCTTCTGTATATGTGCCATTGCGAAGGTCACGTTCTGCGTAGATATCTAGGAATGTAGAGTTACGGCCGATGGACATAGCAGCACCGTTTTGCTCTTTAATAGCGCCAAGGTAGCCGAAGTAAATCCATTGCATAGCTTCTTTCACGTCTTTAGCTGGTCCAGAAATATCGTAACCATAAGATGCAGCCATTTCTTTTAATTCTTTTAAGGAACGGATTTGTTCTTGAATCTCTTCGCGGTCGCGAATTACGTCTTCAAGCATATCGCCCATAGTAATGCTGAATTGCTCTTTTTTATCTTCGATGAGGTAATCGATACCATATAAAGCGATACGGCGATAGTCACCGATGATACGGCCACGGCTGTAAGCATCTGGTAAACCAGTTACGATATGAGCCGTACGAGCGGCACGCATTTCTGGTGTATATACATCAAATACGCCATCATTGTGCGTTTTACGATGTTTTTTGAAGAAGTCTTCTGTTTGCGGATCCATTTTGAAGCCGTATTCTTCAATAGCGGATTTCGCAGTACGCAAGCCACCATAAGGGAACATGGCGCGTTTTAATGGTTTGTCAGTTTGCAAACCAACGATCGTTTCAAGGTCTTTGTCGATATATCCTGGCGCATGGGCAGTAATGTGTGTGGCCACGGAAGTATCAGCATCGAGCATGCCGCCTTTTTCACGTTCTTCTTCATAAAGCTTCATTACTTGGTCCCATAATTTTGTCGTTCTTTCTGTAGGACCAGCAAGGAAGGAATCGTCCCCTTCATAGGGGATATAGTTTCTTTGAATAAAGTCGCGTACGTCAACGGCTTTATCCCACACACCTGTGTTAAAATCTTTCCATGCAGTATGTTGCATTTTGCACCTCCATAAAAGGATATAACTATAGATTTCTATGCCTATAGTGTACAATGTTTGTCCTGATTTAACAAATTTTAAATGATATATATTTTCAATACATACTATGCAATTTTCGTAAGAATGGATGTTATTTGTAATTTAATAATATTGAAAACACTATATAAATACATTGAAAGTATAACTAATTACTTGATTTGTTTGGGTTTGGATTTGGGGGAACTAATTATTGTATTATCTTTAAATAATGAAAATTTATATCAATAAATAGAGAGCGTTCGATATGTTGTGATGTATCTTCTTGGAATTGTAGGGTCTTATTATGGTAATATTTAGATAGTATTGATTATGGAATTACGTAGAAAGGTAGATGCTAATGACAAATCGGATGAAAGCCATTTTAGGGGCATCTGCCACCATTGCCGTTTGGGCTACGGCGTTTCCTTTTGGTAAAGTAGCATTGCAATCAGTAGATGCATTGACACTCTCGGTAGCGCGGGTTGTAGGTGGTGCTATACTCATGCTCATTATCGGTGTATTTAAGGGATTACATATACCTACATCTTGGCGTGAGTGGGGCATATATATTCTGCTAGGGGCTACAGGAAACTTCGTTTACCAAGTCGTTTTTAATGAAGGATTGCGAACAATACCGGCCGCTACATCTAGTATTATTATGGCTTTGACACCGATGACTACAGCATTGATGGCATTGGTAGTCTATAAGGATAAAATACGCCCTATAGGTTGGATCTTCACCATAACTGCTTTTATAGGTGTGGCTATTATTATTCTTTGGAATTCCACTCTGACCATTCCAATGGGAGCCATATGGACGTTGATTGGTATGATACTGTTTGCGGTTTATAATATTCTAAATCGCGGGCTTAGTCTGAAAGGTTATGACTCTATTACTATCGCTATGTGGTCCATGTTTACAGGTGCCATTATGGCACTACCTTTTGCAGATCATGCTATTGAAATGATTGGAGCCGCACCAATTACTGCGAAGCTTGCTATGGTATACCTAGCATTCTTTTCCAGTGCATTAGGATTCGTATTCTGGAGTTATGCCTTTGAACATGCCGAAAAAGTTTCGGATGTAACCAATTTTATGTATATCTCGCCAATTGTGGCAGCTATAGTGGCAGCATTCTTATTGGGAGAAATACCAAATATGGGACTTTATATTGGAGCACCTGTTATTTTAGGATCACTATACCTCTTTAATCGATATAGATGATGGGTTTGATAAAAGGACTAGTTTTAATCTTAAATAAAAGTATATAGATACGAAAAGAACCTCAACCTTTTTAGTGTTGAGGTTCTTTTTGTGTTTGACAGTCATTATAAATTGTAGTAATCTAAGTATACAATTAAAACATACCTTAAAGATATGTTTTAGAAAAATATTAATTCCTACTAATTTGTGGGGAAAGAGGTGGTACAGTGATTGCTATACGAAATGTAACGAAAGAGTTTGACGTTAATAAGCAAAAGGTTACTGCATTATCTGATGTAAACTTTACCATAGAAAAAGGCGATATATTTGGCATTATTGGTTTCAGTGGAGCTGGTAAATCTACACTGTTGCGGATGATTAATGCTTTAGAGGTACCTACCTCTGGTCATGTTGAAATAGATGGTGTGAATATCAATGGCTTAAGTTTTAATGAGCTCAGAAAGGTTCGTAAGCGCATAGGTATGGTGTTTCAACAGTTCAACTTGTTGAATGCTAAATCTGTGTACGATAATGTGGCGATTCCATTGATTCTAAATAAGGTACCTAAATCAGAGATTGATAACAAGGTTAAAACCTTATTAGATTTTGTTGATTTAGGGGATAAAGCAAATGCATATCCTGGAGAATTATCTGGTGGTCAAAAGCAGCGCGTTGGTATTGCTCGTGCGCTAGCTACAGATCCATCAATTCTACTTTGCGATGAAGCAACAAGTGCTCTTGATCCAGATACGACAGAGTCTATTCTTCAATTATTAGAGCGCGTTAATCGTGAACTAGGGGTAACGGTTGTTATCGTAACTCATGAGATTGATGTAATTCAAAAAATTTGCAATCGCGTTGTGGTTATGGAACATGGAAAACTCATAGAGAGTGGTTCTGTGCTTGAGGTGTTTAGTAAACCAAAGCATGAAACAACGAAACGATTTGTTAGGACTGTCATTCCTGATGAAATTCCATCAACAGTGAAACATACCTTGGCCTGTGATAAGCGACCTTATACTATTCTTAAGATGCATTTCTTAGGAAATAATACAACCGATAATGTTTTATATCATATTAATAAAACTTTTGATTTAGAAACGAGCGTGTTATTTGCTACAGTAACGGAGTTAGAACATACAGTACTTGGTATTTTTATTGTTCAGTTTATTGGTGATGATCTTGAAGTGGGCAAGGTAAAAGAATATCTTGTGACACAAGGTATTGAATGGCAGGAGGTGACACTATAATGGACTTCTTTATGCAAGAACTTGGTGTTCCCGGTTCGCAGTTATTGCTAGCCGCAGAACAAACATTATATATGGTGTTCCTATCTTTGTTCATTGGTACTGTATTAGGTCTAATTATCGCAGTTACACTGGTAGTAACAAATCCTAATGGTATCGTTAAAAATAGTATTGTCTATACCATTACAAATACCATTGTTAATATTGTGCGTTCTGTACCATTTATCATTTTAATGGTGTTTATATTACCGTTAACTAAGATGATTGTAGGTACTCGTGTCGGCACAACAGCGGCTATTGTACCACTTGTTATATTCATTGCACCGTATCTGGCTCGACTTTTTGAGAACTCTATTTTAGAGGTTAATAAAGGCATTATCGAGGCAGCACAATCGATGGGGGCCTCTCATTTTGAGGTGATTTGGCATTTCCTTTTACCAGAGGCAAAGGGTTCGCTTATTCTATCTATTACAACAGGTACCATAGGTCTTATCGGTGCTACTGCTATGGCAGGTGCCATTGGTGCAGGTGGTGTAGGTGATTTGGCTCTTACTTATGGTTATGAACGGTTGAACTTCCCGTTGATGCTATTTACCGTTGTTATTTTAATTATTTTTGTTCAAATTATTCAAACAATAGGTAACTACTTTGCACGTCGTGCACGTCGTTCCTAATTTGATGAAATAGATTCTAGTCATCTTGATTGTGAAAGTATAAAAGTATAGGAGAATATACCATGAAATTAAAAAAATTTCTTGCCCTCGGTGCGGCATTAGTATTTAGCGTAGCTTTTATCGCAGGCTGCGGCTCAAACAGTAGTGATAATGGTGCTAAAAAAGAATTAAGCTATAGTAAATCTCAAGGCCCTTACTCTGAATTGTTCGAAAAAGGTGTAAAACCAATTTTGGAAAAACAAGGCTATACCTTTAAAGGTGTAGATATGTCTGACTTGGTACAAGCAGACCAAGTGTTGAGCGATGGTGAAGTAGATTTCAACGTTGAACAACATACAGCATACATGAAAAACTTCAACGAAAAACAAAATGGTCATCTTGTAGCCTTAACTCCAATTCCAACAGTACCAGCAGGTATCTTTAGTGGTTCTAAAACATCTCTAGATCAAGTGGCAGATGGTGACACTATTGCAGTACCTAATGATGCATCCAACATGGCTCGTGCTTATGCATTATTGCAAAAAATTGGTTGGATTAAACTTGATCCAAATAAAGATTTAGCGACAGTAACACAAGCAGATATTATTGAAAATCCTAAACATCTTAAATTTACAGAAATGAAATCCCTTACAATTCCTTCTGTACGTACTGATTTCGATTACATTGTCATTACTGGCGCGATTATCTATAATGCAAAAATCGATCCTAAATCTGCCTTGGCAAATGAAGACGTATTGCCACAATGGTTGTTACAACTCGTAGTTAATGAGAAAAACAAAGATGCACAATGGGCAAAAGACATCGTAGCAGCTTACCACTCTCAAGAATTCAAAGACTACATGGAAAAAAATAACAATGGCCTATGGTTCGTACCAAAAGGTGAATAGAATATAATAATGTAATATATAGGCACGAACAGCTATATAGGAATGAATAAAAGAACCCTTAATAAGTTTTTACTTATTAGGGGTTCTATTTATATGAGATAACATGAGGATATTATTGGCTGATACAAAGTGGAACTTTTGTTAGATTGACTTATACTGTCATGCCTGCCGCATAGTTTTCATAGAGTTCTTTATAGTGACCACCACGCTCTATCAGTTCGTGATGTGTCCCTTGTTTCACAATGGTGCCGTTTTCTACTACTAGTAGGATGAAATTTATTACTAAAAGTTTATTATCAATTAATAAGTATTATGATTAAGTTTATATCATCTTATTAAAATATTTGATATACTATATAAGCAATTTTTGCAATTTTTGTTTTGAAGTAGTAAGGAGAGTTTCTAATGAAGTTGAATTGGAAATTATTCGCACCGCTTGTAGTAGCTATTCTTGTATGGCTCATCGGTGCTCCTGAAGGCCTTAGCGCAAATTCTTGGATTTACGTAAGCATTTTCGCGGGCCTCGTGGTAGGGTTGATTTTAGAACCAATGCCACCAGCTTTCATCGGTATCATTGCTGTTACCGTGTCTATGTTGTTTAAGGTTGGTCCTGCACCTGTTGTAGATAAAGCAACTGGTGTAGCAAAGGCGATTACTGATGCACAAGCTATCAGTTGGGGCCTTAGCGGTTTCTCTAATGCCATCGTGTGGTTGATCTTTGCCGCTTTCATGATTGGTATCGGTTATGAAAACTCTGGCCTTGGCCGTCGTATTGCGTTGTTCCTCGTAGCAAAGCTTGGTAAGTCCTCTTTAGGCCTTGGTTATGCCATCGCTATTACGGACCTTGTATTGGCGCCGTTCATCCCAAGTAATGCGGCTCGTTCTGGTGGTACGATTTACCCAATCGTATCTAGTATTTGTCCGATGTTTGACTCTTATCCAGATAAGAACCCTCGTAAAATCGGTTCCTATTTGAACTGGGTAGCGTTGGCAACTACATGTGTATCTAGCTCCATCTTCTTGACTGGCGCAGCGCCAAACCCATTGGCTCTTGAATTGTCTGCCAAATCTGGTATCGTGGCGGCAAACTGGGGCACATGGTTCCTCGCATTCTTGCCAGTAGGTCTTATTTTGTTCATTATCACTCCATTGTTGACCTATGTATTCTGTAAGCCAGAGGTGAAAGGTTCCCCTGAAATTGCAGCGTGGGCAAAGGATGAGTACAAGAAATTAGGCTCCATGACACGCAGTGAAATTTTCATGGCCTTGATTTCCGTGTTAGCTCTTGTATTGTGGATTGGTGCTTCTACATTTAAAGTAAACCCAACTACAACAGCTTTAATTGTTATTATCTTAATGATTTTCACTAAGATTATGACATGGCAAGACTTCCTTGCTAACAAACCAGCATGGAATGTTTTGACTTGGTTCGCTACACTCGTACCTATGGCTTCCGGCCTTAAAAATGTAGGTTTCTTGGACTGGCTTGCTAAATCTGCAGGTGGTTCTTTAGTGTCTCTAGATCCTACAATGGCAGTTTTAGGTTTGTTGTTAGCATTCTGCTTGCTTCGTTACTTCTTTGCATCTGGTACTGCTTATGTAACGGCTATGGTAGGCTTATTTGCTACTCTAATTCTTCAAATTCCTGGCGTTGACCCAGCGCAAGTTATGTTGATTCTTTTAGTACCAATGGGGATTATGGGTATCCTCACACCATATGGTACTGGTCACAGCCCAATCTGGTTTGCTAGTGGCTATAACAAAGGTCCTGAATTCTGGAAATTAGGCGCTATCTTTGGAATTATCTACCTCGCTATCTTTATTGTAGTGGGGATTCCATGGATTCAGTTCGTAATGCCACTTTTAGGATAGGCTTTCCGCCGCCATATGTCTCTCTGCGCTCCATTCGCTGCAAGTCGCTGGATAGACATATGGCGGCTTCTTCTATCTTAAAATGGCAAAACTCACTTCAGAGGGCAAGTCGCTAGACAGATATATGGCAGCTTTTTCTATCTTAAAATGGCAATACTCCACAAAATTCGACAAATCTATAAAAATCAATATAATAGTGGTGTGATGGTAAATTACTTATCTGGGGTTTTTACTGGAGGTGTTTATTATTATGTCTACTTCAGAGCGTGTGGTGCAGTCGATTTTAT
The DNA here is from genome assembly GCF_024677885.1 of Veillonella faecalis. Classification (NCBI taxonomy): domain Bacteria; kingdom Bacillati; phylum Bacillota; class Negativicutes; order Veillonellales; family Veillonellaceae; genus Veillonella; species Veillonella faecalis. The sequence continues at coordinate 86,888 of NZ_JALBWL010000003.1, read as the reverse complement.
ATGAGCTTGGTTGTATTTTAATTGGTTGTTTGGTAATGCAGTTTGTTCCGCATGAGGGACAGCCTTTTGTATTAATGGTTATTTTTTCCTTACTAGCTATGGTTTGGAATTTTGTGTTTAATTGGATTTTTGATAAACTAGTACCAGGTGATCGATTAGCACGGGGCCCAATTATCCGTACAATCCATGCCGTATTGTTTGAAGGTCTATTTATGCTTGCTACTGTACCGATTATTATGTACATGATGCAGATGACCTTTTGGATGGCTTTTATGACGGATATAACGATGACATTGGTTATCTTAGGTTATACGTATGTGTATAATTGGGTGTATGATCGAGCGCGTCTATATTTTGTAGAGGCTTAATTTGAAATATGAGGTAGGTACCTCTTGTAAAATCTATATCGTATAGTAGGAGGTTCTTATGTCTACAAAGTCTATTACGGGCACAGGTCTATTGTTGGCCGTAGCCTTATTGGCGCAAAGTTTGCGTCTCATTTTTCCATTTATTCCTAACCAGGTGAGTATGTTCCTCATCGGTTCTATTACATCTGCTACGTTTGTACTCGCCACATGGCGCTATGGTTGGAAAAATGGCCTTGTTATTGCTTGGATTGCACCAGTAGTCGCATATTTACAAGGCATGTTGCCGTTGCCACCGTTTATTTTGATTACCGCCCTTGGCACGACAGCCTATGTATTCGTAGCGCACTGGTTACAACATAAACCGAAGGTATTGCTTATTATCGTGGCGGCCTTGGTAAAAGCAGGTGTTCTCTTTGGAGGATATTCCTTGTTCTTTTCTCTATTCCAATTCCCACCGAAGATTGTAAATACTATGTTATTTGTATCTAGTTGGCCTCAATTGGTAACATCTTCTTTGGGCATTATTTTGGCTCTACTTATTACAAAACGTACTAAAATTTAGTCTAACTTAACTTATAGTTATGGCAAGCCATTCAAAATAGATATGACTTTTTAAGGGCACTCATACTGTATGAGTGCCCATTTTTGTTGACCTTAGTCATTGTCTACTTTTATAATTAACATATTGTATACAAATATGAGGAGTTGAATGGAATGAAATTTAATACAAAATGCGTTCATGGCAGCGGTAAACCAGATAGCACTGGTGCAATTTCCCCTGCAATTTATATGTCTAGTACATTTTCCCATCCAAAGTTGGGTGATACAACAGGTTATCAATATACGCGTGAATCTAATCCGACGCGTGACCGCTTGGAACAATTGGTTGCAGGCCTTGAAGACGGTACAGATGCATTGGCATTTTCTTCTGGTATGGCAGCGGTAGACGCAGTATTCCATCTATTCTCCCCTGGAGACCATATCATTTTAGGTGATGACTTATATGGTGGTTCTATCCGTATGTTCACAAATATTTACGAACAAAATGGCATTGAGTTTACCTATGTAGGTACATCTGATCTTGATGCGGTGAAAGCAGCTTTCAAACCAAATACAAAGGCTGTATATATTGAAACACCAACAAATCCTATGATGGAGATTACTGATATTCGCGCTCTCTGTGCGTTAGCCCATGAGCGTAATGCGCTTGTAATCATCGATAATACATTCTTGAGCCCATATTTCCAAAAACCTTTAACGTTGGGGGCAGATATTGTCGTTCATAGTGGTACAAAATTCATCGGTGGTCATCACGATGTAATTTCTGGTTTTACTATTGTGAAAGACGATGAATTGGCTGCGAAATTGCGTCTAACTTACAAAACTGTAGGTGCTTGCTTATCTGCAATGGATAGCTGGCTCGTTATCCGCGGCGTCAAAACATTGGCCCTTCGTATGGAACAACACCAAAAGAATGCCATTGCTCTTGCGGAATGGCTCAAAACACAACCTAAGGTTACTAAAGTATTGTTCCCAGGTCTTCCAGAACATCCAGGCTATGAAATCAATAAAGCCCAAACAACAGGCTTCGGCGGTATGTTGTCCTTTGAAGTAGATAGCGAAGAAACGGCTAAAAAAGTATTAGAAGGCATTGAGCTTATTCAGTTTGCTGAAAGTCTTGGCGGTACAGAGTCCTTGTTGACTTACCCTGTAACGCAAACACATCCAGATTTAAAACCAGAAGATGCAGAGCGCAAAGGTATTACACGTCGCTTATTGCGTCTATCTGTAGGTATTGAAGATACAGATGATTTGATTGCGGATTTGGAACAAGCTTTCAATAAATAAAGGAGTTCCTATGGGACAATATAATTTTGATCAAATTTTAGATAGAACTCACACAAAATCCTTGAAATACGATTTTGCTGTAAAACGCGGTAAACCAGCCGATGTATTGCCATTCTGGGTGGCGGACATGGACTTTGAGGTGCCACCTGAGTTGAAGCAAATTTTGCTAGATCGCGTAAACCATGGTGTATTTGGTTATACAGAATCCGATGATGAATACTTTAAAGTATTACAAAACTGGTTTACTACGCGCTTTAACTGGACACCAGACCGAAAATGGCTAGTTAAAACACCTGGTATCGTCTTTGCCTTGGCCATGGCAGTTCGCGCTTTCACCAATGAAGGTGAGGGCGTACTCATCAATCAACCGGTATACTATCCATTTAGTATGGTTATCGATGATAATGATCGCCGCCTTATCAATGTGCCATTAATCAAAGGGGAAGACAAATATACCATCGATTTTGAAGGTATTGAGCGTGCTATCGTGGAGGAAAATGTAACATTATTCCTCTTGTGCAATCCGCATAATCCTGTAGGTCGCGTGTGGACTGAGGATGAGATAAAACGTCTTGGCGACATTTGTATTAAACATAACGTACTCATCGTGAGCGACGAAATTCATGCTGACTTTGTTTGGAAAGGTCATACGCACAAGGTTTTTGCTGATCTTGGTGAAAGCTATGCAGAACATTGCATCGTATGTACTGCACCGAGCAAGACTTTCAACATCGCTGGTCTTCAAGTAAGTAATATTTTCATTCCTAATGATTCCTTACGTCGTCGTTTTATTAAAGAAATCGACCGTGCTGGCTATAGCCAGCTAAATACGATGGGCATCGTTGGTTGTGAAGGGGCCTACAAAGTTGGTGCCCCTTGGCTCGACGAGTTAAAAGAATATATTCAAGATAATATTCAATTCACCATTGATTATGTAGCAAAATATATGCCGAAAATCCACGTATATCGTCCAGAAGGCACATATCTTATGTGGTTAGATTGCTCTAAGTTGCCATTAAGCCCTAAAGAACGGGATGAATGGATTATCAATGAAGCTAAGTTGTGGCTTGATACTGGTTCCATGTTTGGCGTTGATGGGGAAGATTTTGAACGTATCAATGTAGCGTGTCCTCGTAAAACATTGGAAGAAGGCCTTGAAGCTTGGCGCCGTGCCTACGAGGCTAGAGGGTTTTAACTAAATTAGTTATTTTTTTTAGATTAGGTTATCAAATTGTTTAGTGTATAGAGGTGATAATATGCCTATTAAAGTAATAAAAAATTTACCGGCCATTACGAAATTAGCTCAAGAGAATATTTTCGTGATGGATACAGAACGGGCGGAGACTCAACAAATCCGACCTTTGAATATTCTGTTAATCAATTTGATGCCTACTAAAGAAGTTACAGAAACACAAATCTTACGTGCTCTTAGTAATAGTCCATTACAAGTGAATTTGACACTACTACATACTGCATCTCGTAAGGCTAAAAATACAGATGAGCAGTATTTAGAAACTTTTTACCGTACCTTTGATGAGGTAAAAGATGAGTTCTTTGACGGCATGATTATTACAGGGGCTCCTGTAGAGTTAATGCCTTTTGAAGAGGTAGACTATTGGCCTGAGTTAGTAGAAATTATGAACTGGGGCGAAGAGCATGTATACTCCACATTCTATATCTGTTGGGGCGCTCAAGCTGGTTTATATCATCACTTTGGTATTAATAAATGCATTATGGATGAAAAGCTATTTGGTGTGTATGAACATGATATCTACAATGATCGACCAGTACTCTTACGTGGCTTCGATGAAAAGTTCTGGATGCCACACTCCCGTCATACCACAGTTTCCTTGCAACAAATTAAGGAAAACCGCGATTTAGAATTGTTGGCTGGCTCTGAGCCAACAGGTGCAGCTATCGTTCGGAGCTTAGACAATAAACATATCTTTGTCTTCGGTCATGCTGAATACGATTGGGACACATTAAACCGCGAATACGTACGGGATATTAAAAAAGGCATGGATATCGCTGTTCCTGAAAATTATTTCCCTAACGACGATCCAAAACAACGTCCTATCGTACGCTGGCGTTCTGTAAGTACATTGTTATTTACAAATTGGTTAAATTATTATGTTTACCAAGAAACACCGTATATCATTGAACAAATCCAAAAAATGAAATTTGAACGTGATAAGAACTTAGGTGCCTATATCTAAAGTATCATTAGTAAAAGATCCCCTAATTACTGCTGAAATCTCTAGTGTGAGATAATATAAAGAAAGTAATTAGGGGATTTTTATATGTTATCAATTGATCTCGCTTTGCAGTTTTGCAGAATAGCAATCTTTGGTTTGTGCAGAATAGCGATCTTTGGTTTGTATAGATATATTGGATATAGCTTTAAGTTATGGATAACCATGTAAATTAATAGTAGACATAATTTTTAAAACATAGTATTATACTAGGTATAAAGAATGAACTCAATTCACAGTTAATATAAAGGAGTTGTTATAATGAGCAAACAATACAGATTTGAAACATTACAATTACATGCCGGTCAAACAGTAGATCCAACAGGTTCTCGTGCAGTGCCTATTTACCAAACTACATCTTTCGTATTTAAAGATGCAGAAGAAGCAGCAGGTCGTTTTGCCTTAACTAATCCTGGTGGCATTTATTCCCGCCTTGGCAATCCTACTACAGATGTATTAGATGCCCGTGTGGCACAACTTGAAGGTGGTGCTGGTGGTATCGCAGTAGCATCTGGTTCCGCAGCGATTACATATTCTATCTTGAACGTAGCTAATGCGGGCGATAATATCGTTGCTGCATCTACATTGTACGGTGGTACTTATAACTTGTTCACTGCTACATTGCCACGTTTGGGTATTCACACTAAATTCGTAAACCCAGATAATTTGGAAGAATTCGAAGCAGCTATTGATGAAAACACTAAAGCTGTTTATATCGAGTCCATTGGTAACCCTGGTATTAACCTTGTTGATGTACAAGCGGTAGCTGATATTGCACATAAACATAATATCATCTTGATCGTAGATAACACATTTGCATCTCCATACTTGTTCCGTCCATTAGAACATGGTGCTGACGTAGTTGTACATTCTGCTACTAAATATCTTGGTGGTCATGGTACAACATTGGCTGGTGTAGTAGTAGAATCTGGTAAATTCGATTATAAAGGTTCTGGTAAATACCCTGGCTTCTCCGAAGGCGATGAACACTACAATGGTTTAGTATATGGTGATTTGCCAATTCCATTCACTGTAAAAATCCGCGCTCAATTGCTTCGTGATACTGGCGCATGCATTACTCCACTTGCATCTTGGCAAATCTTGCAAGGCGTTGAAACATTGTCCTTGCGCGTAGAACGTCACGTAGAAAATGCTCGTAAAGTAGTAGATTTCTTGACTAAACATCCTAAAGTAGCATGGGTAAGCTATCCGGAATTAGAAGACAGCAAATACAAAGCTTTAGCGGATAAATACTTCCCTAAAGGCGTTGGTGCTGTATTCACATTCGGTGTAAAAGGCGGAAAAGAAGCAGGTATTAAACTTGTTGACTCTTTGGAAATCTTCTCCAACTTGGCTAACGTAGCAGATGCTAAATCTCTTGTTATTCACCCTGCATCTACAACACATGCACAACTTAACGAAGAACAACAAAAATCTGCTGGCGTAACACCAGATATGATCCGTGTATCCATTGGCCTTGAAAATATCGACGATATTATCGAAGACTTGGCTCAAGCTTTGGATAAAGCATAACTTCTTACTTCCATTATGGAAATACTATAGATCAAACTTTCAGAACATACAAATGACATTCTTGAGCTTTGACCTCGCTTAAGAAATAGAACACAAACTATCAGACCTATAAAACTTATACAAAAGACCTCCCTTCTTGGGAGGTCTTTTTGTGTTGTAATATATATTCTGGTTAATTGTAAATTAGTTTATTGGGTTATGATAGATCTTTGTAAATAGATAGTCATATCTGGGAGATAGCGGATAGAGTAGGATAGAAAAAAGACCTTGGATTCAACGATCCAAGGTCTTTTAAAGGGAGTATAGTGTGTGTAATATTCGGCCTGTGGTGTGTGAACACAGACCCTTTACCTATTGTGTGAGATAGGGTTTTGGGAGAGCCCTTTATGAGTTATAGGGCTCTCTAAGTTTGTGTGTTAGTTTGTGTGTTAGTTTGTGTGTTAGAGAGTGTATCCATTGGGATACTGTGTGTATAGTATGTGTGTTATATGTGTAGTGTGTCATCTTAGTGGGTTAGGATAGGGGTTCACTAGATGAAAAGAGCTTCTTAGTATTTTGTAGTTTTTACTTTGGAGCTCAATACTTTACCGGATGTAGCGTCAACTTTTACTTCTGCTTTTTTGTCGCCACCAGTTGTCATATCGAATTCGTATACAACTTTACCGTTTTCGCGTTCAACGGACCATTCCATAGTTTGGAAGTCGGAACCAACTTTTTCAAGAGCTTTTGTTTCAGCTACTTCAGGGATGATGATGTTTTGAACGTTAATAGTTTTGTTTGCTTTAGCATAGCCTTTAACTTCTTTACCAACGATTTGGCCAGTTGCTTCGTCTACTTTAAGTTCTACTGCACGATTGTTGTAGTAACCTTCTACTTCATAGTAAGGGTTATGTTTAGCATCGTAAGAAATAGATTTTACAGTAGCGCCAGGGAAGTTTTGTTGGAATACTGTAACAGCGCCCATGTAATCAACAGAATAGTTAGCTTGAGCGGATGGAGCTACGCTACCAACGCCTTTCCAGTTGCTATTGTTGTTGTAAGCATGGTTGCTAGCTGCGCCAACTACACCTGCTAATAATACTGTACTAACGCCAAATGCACATAATACCTTTGATACTTTTTTAACATTTTTCATAATGAATGCCTCCTAATATAAGGTACTTTTATATACTGTTTTGTGAAAGTAGATTTTACTCAATCTACTTACGTATAATTTAATGTTGCTACATGAATACAAGATGAAATTCAAAGATTTTTGTATGAAGATGAGTATATCTTTTAGTTATTATAAATGATTGGTAATAACTATAATGTATAGTCAAAATAACAAAATACTTGAAATTGCCGTATATATAGTATTAGACTACATAGTTAACTAAAAGTCAACAGACGTAGTTGACAATTAAAAATGCAAGTGTTTTAATTTAGGTAGTTAGTAGTTTGTTGATGTGTTATTAATGGAGGTATACCATGAGTTCTACCGTGTCGAAACAAGGTCGCATCACTACCCGTCAGTTAACGATGACAGCACTCTTTGTCGCATTGATTGCCGTAGGTGCTTTTATACGGGTACCATTACCGAATTGTCCATTTACATTACAAATCTTATTTACTACCCTCGCAGGCATTGTATTAGGCAGTCGATTGGGGGCTGCTAGCGTTGGCATATACATTGTCTTAGGTTTAATTGGAGTACCGATTTTTACATCTGGTGGTGGTCCTGGTTACATTTTACAACCTACCTTTGGCTATTTGATCGGTTTTATGGTAGGTGCTTATGCAGTAGGTCGTATTGCAGAATCTATGGAGAAACTTTCCTTTAAACAATTATTAGCAGGTTCCATATTAAATCTATTTATCGTGTATGGCCTTGGTATGATTTATCTATACTTTATTATGAACTTATACTTAGGCAAACCAATTGGGGTTGAAGCTGTTATTATTACATGCTTCTTGATTCCCGTAGGTCCAGACATCTTCCTTTGTGCCGTTGCAGCATCTCTTGGCAAACGAATTGTTAAAGAATTACATCGATAATATAGTCTTTATATAATATTATTATATATTTATTAAAACCGAGGCGTTATGCCTCGGTTTTATTTGTTTACAGATCTATTTAAGACTGTTTAATGATATCTATTTAAGATTGTTTAATGATATCTATTTAAGATTGTTTAATGATATCTCTTTCAGCTTTATTAAGACTATTGATTTAATATTATTTATTTAAGGATATACATAACCTAAAATAGGTTCTGCTGTTTTTATTTTGGTTACTTCTACATATGGTTGAGCACGACCGTGGAAGTCTCGTGTAGATACTTTGCCTTCGATAGAAACCCATTGTTCATTAGCTAAACTATCGCCATCTGTTTTATGAGCTGTCATGCCAATGGGAGCTACGTCAGCGATGCAACAAGACATGGCCATACGAGAGATGGTAAATTCATTAGATTTTAGCGTATTATCATCGCGATTTACATAGCCTGTCATATATACAGTGTAGTCCTTGTATTGCTCTACATTAGAGCCGACCTTTACTATGGTTTGATAGAAGTTATCGGAGTTTAGTACGATTTCTTTTTTGTCTTTAGAAATGCCAGGCTCTTTGCTTTCACTATTAACGGTAATAACCTCACCTATAGCATCATTTGTAAAATCAAAATTATTCGTATCATCATTAACCCGTGCCGCGCCGTGAACACCAGTATTAGGAACTAGGACAGGGGGAACAATGAGCAAAACTACGGGGATAATAATAGGCACGATAGAACGTAAATTGTGCTTGTAATAGCGGGATGGAGCCCAAATGATAGTTGCTAATCCACCTAATATGAGAGCTATGCTACTGATGCCGAGCAGTAGTTCATATCGGGGTGCAATATAGTTCAAATAACGGCCCGTCAGAATTAGGTATACACAGCAGATACCTAAGATGAGATAGAGAGCGCCTTTCACAATTGAAAAGCGATCTTTCAGTCCTAATTTCATAGAATCATCTCCTTTTATATTTATTACGAACTGAAATGGTAATGACTAAAATTAGCCTACAAAGAATTGAAAACCTAATGCTGTTATATAAGACATAATTACAATAGTTATGCCTAGACGAAGTATGAATGAAGTTGGCATATATTGTTTTAAAATATATACATTTTTAATATCGAGCATTGGTCCTAAGATGAGGAAACCCATAACTGAGCTTATAGGAAATAGGGTGCTTAAGGATTTGCCTATAATAGCATCTGATGTAGAACAGATTGAGAAGAAGAAAGCTAATACTAGCAAGATTGGAATAGCCCACACGATAGGTAATGTAATACCCGCATTGATGAGCCAAGGTTTTCCATATACTTGGACTACTGATAAAACAGAGGCTGCCATGGAGAAATAGAATAAGAGTTGGGAAAACTCTTTTTCCATATGAATTAACAATCTTTTTTTGTTGATGTATTTACTCTTAGATGACTCTATTAAAATCTCTTCGTAGCTAAGATTCTGGGTATTTCTAGATTTCATTATTTCCTTTGAAGGTGGATAGAAGCGGAACGATAATGATACCAATAAAGCCACGCCAAGACCGAGGACGATACGCCATACAGAAATCATGGGATCATCTGGAAAGGCATACCAAGTGGAGAGAATGGTAATAGGATTGATGATTGGGCTGGCGAGCATAAATAGGAGGGCCACTGATAATGGTACGCCTCGATCTGTGAGTGCTTTGAATAATGGAATAATAGCACAGTCACATACAGGTAAGGCTAGGCCACTAACCATGGCGGCACCATAGCTTTTCCAAGAATAATCGCCTAATAGTTTTAGTAGTACGCTCTGTGGTACAAAATAGCGTATAACGGTTGACCCAATAGTTCCTAATAAAAGGAATGGAATCGCTTCGATAATCAGCCCTGTAATGATGGCAAAGCATTGATGAATAGAGTAAGGAATGTCATGACGGAACGCGGTAACTAAAAGTATATAGGCGGTAATGCCGATAACTAATAGATTTGGTATAAGGCCCCACGTAGAATTGCGACATAATTGCTCTACCTTTTCTGGCGTTGGCGCTGTTACAATCTTGGCCTCTCTATTATAGGTTCGTAATAAGGCATGGTGTGTATCGGTCTCCGTGATGATGCAATCTGCACTGTATAACTGGCTTGTTACATCATTACCTAAACCAGGTAACATCGATGCGACGAATTGATCCGTACAAATATATAATACCTTTTCGATTTGTAACATGTGATGCAGCTTATCACTGTATAGCAAGGTTTCTAGCTCGTGAAAGCTGACCATACCATTCCATTCGATCCATATTTCTTTGGGATTTGCCTTATTGATATAGGTTGCGATTTCGTCTGCTATAGAACTATAGGTGTCAGGTTGATTAGGTGTGATTGCACTGAGTTTATCAGGGCTAAGTTGTAAAGCATCTTTAATAAGTGATACAGAGCCTTGTTCGGCACTGATACATGCTGTGCCGCCCAGCTTTTTACGGTATTGTAATTGTTCATTTATGAATGTACTTTTACCAGAACCGATAAATCCGGTAACGATATAAACAGGTATCATGATTGACACACTTCGTTATGTACCATTGGCACATTAAAATCAGTACCAATAACGACTAAGCTGTAGTCAGTGGATTCGCTAGGTACTAGGGAGCAGTAATGCGTACCATATTGCAATTCATGGGGACCTTCGGTGGTAGGTACAATACCTTTAGCACGGAGCACACTGTCTGGCATACCTTCCAAGATCGTTTTCCACTGTAATACAGTGAGTGTGCGCAAGTCTTTAAAGGTATGACTCATAAATAGATGCTCATCATGTAATGAATTGTCATCATGACAGTGATAGAGGCGTTTAATATAGTCTCGTAAGGAAATGGTATCCCATGACTCTTCGTGAATAGGTGTGTTGGGAGCTAAGTCGTGAATCATGCGCTTTGTAATACTTGTCTGTTGAACATCTTCGGTGTGACTTAAGAAAATAGCGTCACTGTTTGTGATTTGATCTTTAAAGAATAAACCAAAGTTTTTGATAAACATAGGTGCTTGCATAGCATCCACCGTTGTTACTGAGGCGTGAACATAGGCGGATTTCGCAATGTCTTCATCTTCACATGTATGGATGATTTCGCTCAATTTGCTGACCCCAGATGGTTCGATATAGATAATATCTACATCATAATTTTGAAGAATATCGAGTAATGCTTGTTGGAAATTTCCTTGTAAGCTACAGCAAATACAACCAGACGTTACTTCACGAATAGTAGCACCTGTTTTAGCCAGATTTGCTGCATCAAGACTAGTTTCGCCAAAATCATTTTCTATAATTAAAACCTTGTCTGTAGGTTTATGTTCTTTTAGTATATGTTGTAAAAATGTTGTTTTTCCCGAACCTAGAAATCCGGATATGATAATAATAGGAATCATACGTGCCTCCTGAGTAAGTTAAACACAGTATACACCCATAGGATAACACAGAAAATACATCCTAGGGTATATGCATAGTTATGAAATTTCTATTATTCTTAAAATTCTCTTTAAATATATGGATTATATACATTATATGAGTATATTAACAGATGTATTTAATATTCATAATTGATTGTGAAAAACGTAGGAATTATCAATTTCTCCATATATGAATGAATACTCCTGTTTGAATATATATTAATTTTATATTTTTTTGAAAAACATAAAAAAATCCCTCCTATAGAAGGTTCAGTCGGGAAGAGTTGACTGAAGCCCTCATAGGAGGGGGAAGAGAATTCGTTATATAAATCTCTAATTAGATTACTTTTAGTATACCAAATTATATATAAAGTATATAGTCATTATTTAATATTGTATGTTTATTATAATTTTATTGTAACTTAGCTAATAATGCTTTGAGGTATACATATACGTTTTCAACGGATGGTAAATGAACGCGTTCCATTGGTGTATGTGGACTTACGATAGTAGGTCCAAAGCTAATCATTTGGGTGTTTGGTAATACGCCTTTCAACAAGCCGCATTCAAGACCTGCATGAATAGCGTTTACATTAGCTGGTGTATCAAACATTTCGTTATGTAAGGAAATAGCTTGTTCTTCAAGTTTGGAGCCTTTATCGTATTCCCATGCAGGATAACCACCCGTACGCTCTGCAGATACACCTAGTGTTTTCGCAAGTAATATCATTTTCTTAGCCAAGAATTCAAGACTGTTGCTATTGGAGCTACGAATGGAAATGAGTATTTCAATAGTATGTTCGTTTTCTCGTACGATAGCGATGTTGTTAGAAGTTTCTACAAGATTTGGGATAGATTTGCTTACAGAATGAACCCCATCTTGTGCAAGATAGATATAAGTAATAAGAGCTTCTGTTGTGTCATCTGCATATACTACATCAGGAGTAGCGACATCTTCTACAACAAATGTAAGACCTGGATCTTGGATACCATATTCATGGAGATATTGCTTTTCTTGGTAGGCAATTAATGTTTTAATGGCCGCTACATCTTCAGCGCGTACGGATAATACAGCAACTGCTTTAGAAGGAATGGCATTATGTTTTACGCCACCTTCAAAGGATGCTAAGCATACAGGATATTGTTGTTGAATATCATAGAGTACACGTGTTAATACTTGGTTAGCATTAGCACGTTGTTCGCAGATCTCAATACCGGAATGACCACCTTTAAGGCCTGTTACGGTAAAAGATAAGCCTGCATCATAACCAGGTTGGTTGTTTTCGCGCAATAATGGAATGTTTACGTGAACATGGCAACCGCCAGCACAGCTAACAGTGAAGTCGTGCTCTACCTCTGTATCGAGGTTGAGTAAGTAATCGCCACTTACTTGGCCTTCTTTAATCGCGAAAGCGCCATCCATGCCAGTTTCTTCATTTGTGGTGAACAATAATTGCATAGGTCCATGTTGTTGACTATCATCTTCGAGGATGGCAAGCATCATGGCACCACCCATACCGTTGTCCGCACCTAGTGTAGTGTGGTCTGCGTGCATCCATTCACCTTCGATGATGTTTGCAATAGGATCCTTGGAGAAGTCATGATTGGAGTCATGATCTCGTACACAAACCATATCGATATGGCCTTGTAAGATGATAGAAGGTCGGTTTTCATAACCTGGAGACGCTGGCTTTTTGATGACTACATTAAATTGATCGTCTTGATGAACCTCAAGCCCCAAATTTTTAGCAAAGTTTACGATATAATCGCTGATGCCTTTTTCGTTTCCTGATTCACGAGGAATTTGGCTCATTTCTTTAAATATTTCTAATACGCGTTTTGCTTGAACGATTGATTCCATAATGGTTCCTTTCATTCTCATGTAAATAATAGATATATATGTTGATTGATTATACGGAATACTTAGTGTTTTTATTAGTATCTGAATTTGTAATACTAATAAAAGAATTTATTCCAGTGATAACTTTCACAGACATATATATGGAATATATAAATAGTTAGTATATATATAGTTATATCACAAGAATGATTATTAGGATAGTTAATGAAATCTGTAATATATGTATGTACTGGCTATATAGGAATAATAATGTATAATGAGGATATACGATTAACGATTGATTAAATCCATTAGATTTTAGAAGGTTGGTGAACCGATGCAACACGACAGTCGCAATATTAGTATGCTCATGGATTTTTATGAGATGACCATGGCACACGGCTATTTTACACAACATGAAAATACGGATCGCGTCGCTTTTGATGTGTTCTTTAGACGCAATCCAGATAAGGGTGGCTTTGCCATTTTTGGTGGTCTTGAACAAATCGTTGAGTACATTTTAAATCTACACTTTGATGAAAGTGATATCGATTTTTTACGGAATCAAGGGATCTTTAGTGAGGAATTTCTAAACTATCTTAAAGATTTTTCCTTTACTGGTGATGTATATGCGTTCCCAGAAGGTTCTATTATTTATCCAAATGAACCAGTTATAACCATCGTAGCCCCTCTCATAGACGCACAAATCGTAGAAACTGCAGTGCTAACTATGATGAACCATCAGTCCCTTATCGCTACAAAGGCTAATCGCATCGTTCGTGCTGCGGATGGGCGTGTAGTAGCCGATTTTGGGGCTCGTCGAGCTCATAATGTGGATGCCGCTGTATATGGTGCGAGAGCAGCCTACATTGGTGGGGTACAGTCTACGGCAACTGTTTTAGCGGGCCAACAATTTGGTATTCCTGTGAGTGGAACCATGGCTCATAGCTGGGTTATGTATCATGATTCTGAATACGAAGCTTTCAAAGCTTACGCTGAAGTGTATCCGGATGGAGCGGTATTCCTTGTTGATACCTATGATGTATTAAACTCTGGGGTTCCTAATGCTATTAAAGTAGCTAAAGAGGTATTGGAACCTATGGGAAAACGCTTAAAAGGTATACGCCTTGATTCAGGTGACCTTGCTTACTTAGCTAAAAAAGCGCGTCGTATGCTTGACAAGGCAGGCTTAGAAGATTGCAAAATTATGGCTTCCAATAGTCTTGATGAATATACAATAACCTCTTTATTGGGACAGGGTGGTCCCATTGATATCTTTGGTGTAGGTGAAAGACTGATTACCTCTAAGAGTGACCCTGTATTTGGGGCCGTATACAAGATTGCTGGTGTTGAAAAGAATGGTTTGTGGGAGCCTCGTATCAAGATTTCTGAATCTGTTGAAAAGATTACGAACCCAGGTTTTAAAAAGGTGTATCGCGTATACAATGATAAAGGGCGTGCCATTGCAGATTTATTAACATTGTTAGAAGAGGTGCCAGATACGACAGAACCATATCGTTATATCGATCCAGAACAACCATGGCGTGAATTGTACTTTGAAAATTGCACCTTTAAAGAGATGAAACAACTCATTATTAAAGATGGCAAGCTTATCGTAAAATTGCCGACATTAGAAGAGCTTCGTCAATACGTTAAAGACCAATTAGACCGCGAAATTTGGTTAGAAGAACAGCGCTTTGAAAATCCACATCGCCATTACCTTGATATGAGTCCAGGATACTATCAAATGAAAATGGATTTATTAAATCGTATTTTCCGGAAGAAGTAGGAGGGCTTATGTTAGACAATCCAGAAGCAACAAAAGAGGCTCTCGTTCAATGGATTAGAGACTATTTTAGTCAAAATGGGCCTAGCTGTAGCGCCGTAGTGGGCGTTTCAGGTGGTAAGGATTCCACAATTGTGGCTGCTTTATGTAAAGAAGCCCTTGGGGCAGAACGCGTAGTAGGTGTTCTTATGCCGAATGGAATTCAGTCTGATATCGATGATGCTAAGGCTGTAGTGGCACATTTGGGGATTCCACATATCATAGTGAATATTGGAACTGCCTATGAAGCTTTGACGAATGCTATCATTCAAGGTGAAGGTTATAAAGCAGTTACTGGTAGATCTGATATATCCAAGGATGCAGGAATTAATACACCACCGCGTCTTCGCATGACAACGCTATATGCAATAGGGCAAAATTTGCCAAATGGGGCACGCGTAGCTAATACATGTAATGGATCTGAAGATTATGTCGGGTATTCTACAAAATATGGCGATAGTGCTGGGGATTTTAGTCCTCTTGCCAATCTTGTCGTAGAAGAGGTGCGCCAAATAGGTCGATTACTTGATATTCCAAAATATCTTGTAGATAAGACGCCTAGTGATGGACTCAGCGGTCTATCTGATGAGGATAAATTAGGATTTACCTATGCTGTATTAGATCGATATATTAGAACTGGAGAGATAGAAAATCTTGAAACGAAAGAACGTATTGATTATTTAAATCGTATTAATAAGCATAAATTAGAATTGATGCCGTCCTTTCACCCACAATGTTGAGAGAGGACTTGTTTTAGCTAGTCTAATTCATGCTAATGTTGATTAACAAAAGATTTACTATTTCTTATGTATTTTATGATGGAGGTAATATGGAGACAAAAATTGCGTTGATTGGTACGGGTGGTACAATTGCTGGACAAGGTGCATCCGATACAGATTTGACGGGCTATACTGCAGGTGTATTAGGCCTCGATGAAATTTTAGACTCCGTACCAGGCACAGAACCATATGGTCCATATACATATACTCAGTTTAGTAATATTGAAAGTTCCGATATTACTGTCCAGCATTGGTTGGATTTATCTAAGTTAGTACAAGAATTAGTCAATCAAGAGGATATAGGCGGTGTTGTTATTACTCATGGAACAGATAGCATGGAGGAGACAGCTTATTTTCTTAATCTTACTGTTCATACAGATAAACCTATCGTTATTACTGGCTCGATGAGACCTGCTGGGGCAATCAGTGCAGATGGTCCTATTAATTTGTTACAAGCGATTCAAGTGGCAAGAACACCTGCATCTGTAGGTAAAGGTGTACTTGTTGTTCTAAATGGCTATGTTGATGGGGCCCGTGATGTGTCCAAACAGAATACAACTAATGTGGCTACCTTTGACAGTCCATTAGTAGGGCATCTTGGTATCGTCCAGGATGGTGTAGCTCATTATTATAAAGCCTCTATTCGTCGTCATACGAAAGGATCCATCTTTGATGTACATGACCTTA
Organism: Veillonella faecalis; assembly: GCF_024677885.1. Lineage (NCBI taxonomy): Bacteria > Bacillati > Bacillota > Negativicutes > Veillonellales > Veillonellaceae > Veillonella > Veillonella faecalis. The sequence goes on along the minus strand of NZ_JALBWL010000003.1, from coordinate 70,291 downwards.
AGGAATTGCCTCGTGTAGTCATTTTGACTTGCTATGGCGGTATGGATGACATGGTGCCAATGAGTGTAGTTGCCACTAATCCTGATGGGCTCATCTTGACTGGATTGGGTCATGGTACAATTCCTCAAAATGTACGTCAAATAACACAAAATACAGCATTCCCAACTGTACGTGCCTCTCGTACAGGGAGTGGCATGGTATCTGCTGTACCACAAGATGCACTAGCAGGCTATCTCGTAAGTGATACATTGAGTCCACAAAAAGCTCGTATCTTATTGATGCTGGGGCTTACAAAAACTAAAAATCTTAAAAAGTTACAACAGTTCTTCTATGAATATTAATTAGAAAACAAAAAAAGATTTGAGAAAAACTCTCAAATCTTAATTTGATATTCATTTTCAAGTATTATACTATGTGTAACAGTTTTATATACAATGAACCGCACATCCCGATCGCCTAGGATGTGCGGTTTTTTATTATTGTCTTTAGACTGGTTCGCGACGTAGTCGCGAATCATTAAACCACCCGCTATGCGGGTGCGGCAACGAAAGTTATACAAAAAAATCACCTTGCTTAAGTATAATGTAGGTGTTCAAGCCGCATTATATGCAAAAGAAAGGTGATTTTATATGGCAACAAAGACACAGAGCCTTGCGCACACAAAATGGTTATGCAAATACCACATAGTATTTACACCTAAGTATAGACGTAAAGTTATATATAATCAATATAGAAATAGTTTACGTGAAATACTGAGACGTTTATGTGAATATAAGGGTGTCAAGATTATAGAGGGGGAGCTTATGGCTGATCATGTGCATATGCTAGTATTAATCCCACCTAAAATATCAGTATCATCTTTTATGGGATACTTAAAAGGGAAAAGTGCGCTAATGATGTTCGATAAACACGCAAACTTAAAGTATAAATTTGGAAATAGACACTTTTGGTCCGAGGGGTATTATGTTAGTACAGTAGGTTTAAATGAGGCTACAGTAAAGAAATATATACGTGAGCAAGAGTTACATGACCAAATGAAAGATAAACTTAGTGTAAAAGAATATGAGGACCCTTTTAAGGGTAGCAAGTAATACATATCCCCTTTAAGGGGAACGTTACGAGTCAATGGCTATGCGGCTTGAACGTAGTGAAAGCCAGCGCCTTTAGACGCTGGCCTAGTACTACGGGCTTATAGCCCGTGAGCAAACCACCCGTTTTACGGGTGGTTCTGATTTCGCCTAGAATGCGTATTTTTTATTCGGCGCCAATAGCATTTTCTAAGGCTCGTTGTATACCTATATAAACAGCCTTAGCTAATGTATCCCCGAATAGGGAGAAGGAGCCTGCATCTGTTAACACATCACCATTGGTATCGATAGTGAGAACCACACCATCTGTAGAGGTACCGGTAGCAGAAGTCTTGCGTTCTTTTGTAATTGCTTCAGGAATATCTTCGTTGATAAATGGATAGAGGTGTACACTTTCAACACCCCAATCTTGGAGGGCTGCGGTTTTAGCCTCCGTAATTGTCATGATGGCTTTCACCATGGCACTATCTGTTAATGCCTTGTTTGTAAAGACAAGAATATTAATGGTACCAGGTACTATGAAACTACCATCTCGCTCCTCGTAGCAATAGCCTGTTCCTGCACGATGGGCTGTTTTTTCATAGCCTGCAGTAACGATGGTCTCCACAATCGTATCGTGTTCTTCAACCTTAGCGTACGCGTGAAGGTTCATTGTAGCAGACGTAAGAAGCGCTGTACTAAAATGAACAGGTGTATCGATGTGTTCAAACTCTTGTGCTAAATAATTTGCTACAGAGCCGCCAGGCAAATCTTTTTCTGTTTCAATTTGATACGTCAGTTGCTGATTTCGTACGGCCAAAGTATGGTGATATCCGCCATTGAGTTGACCACTAGATAAGGAATAATGGATGTCATCAAAGTGTACGGTAACGGAATTTAACTCTTTTGTTACATGACCTCCTGTTGCAAGCTCTTGTGGTGCTTCATATGGATTGTTAAACATATAAGTCTCCCTAGGTTTAGATTGTTATATATATAATATAAGGATATAATAGTTTTACTAAATTATTGTAAAATACATATGTTAGATTATAACACATATGTTTATTTCGAATATATTTCCGATTCTACCGAATGAGCGTTATATTTTATTCATGGAGGTTAGTATGAGTGATCTTTTAAATAGGGCTTCTGAATTACTGTTTAAAGATGCGAATGTATTGATTCAATTTCGAGATTGGTTCTTTTCTCAAGCAGGCAATATATTATTAGCTCTTATTATATTTTGGGTAGGTCGTTATGCTATTAAATGGGTGAAAACCTTTGCTGTCCGTATTATGACTAAGGCCTCTTATGACTCTGCTGCGATGAGCTTTATTACGCAGATCATCAATTATGCATTGCTAGTAGGTCTAATATTGATTTGCTTAAATCAAATTGGTGTCCCTACTACATCCTTTGTAGCTGCCTTTGGTGCCTTTGGTTTAGGTATTGGTTTGGCCTTACAAAACAACTTATCTAACTTGGCATCAGGCTTATTAATTCTTATATTTAAGCCTTTTAGAGCAGGTCATGTTATTCAAGTTGGAGATACTGTAGGTAGTGTTAAGTCTATTCAATTTATGTATACTATTATCACTACTAAAGATCAAAAAAATGTGTATATACCAAACTCTATCCTTACCTCCCAAGCCATAACTAATATTGCTTATACCCACGAAAGGGTTATCCCGTTCGTCTTTGATATTGGTTATAACAATAATCATCATGAAGCAATTAAAATCTTAAAAAATATTTTTGCTGCTGATAAACGTGTACTCAATCCTAAAAATATGGAAATTGGTATTTCTGAATTTGGCGATAACTCTGTACGCATTGCTGCCTATGCACGCGTTAAGTCGAAAGACTTCTTAGATGTGCAATATGGAATTATGTCTGATGTAAAAGATGCGTTCGATAAATATGGTATCGACATTCCATATCCTCAACGTGTTGTATATCTTCAAAATGTAGATAACTCTACTGGTGAAATTAAGGGAACTAAGAAAAAAGCAAGTGGAACGGATGTTGCCATTGATGATAACCCTGAAAGTTAATATGTGATACAGAAAGTGAGATATATGATATCTTTAACAACTAATGTTTGTATAGTTTGGAAACGACTTATTTTGATGATAGCCTGTATAGGCGCTATTATTTTCAGTACTAGTGTTTCTCATGCGGCGTATATTGCGCCGCCATCTACGATAGGTGAGGCTGTTGTTCTCATTGATGCGGATACAAAGGAAATCCTATTTGCAAAGAATCCTGATAAGTGGATGCATCCTGCGAGCACTACGAAAATGGTTACATTGCTAACAGCTCTAGAACTCAAAGGTACACAACTTGATGAACTGGCGACTATTAGTAGTTATGCCACTAGTATGGAGGAATCCAATCTGGGGGTTCGCGTTGGCGATCAAATTACCTTGGAAGGCGTTCTTGAAGGCATGATGGTTGCTAGCGGTAATGATGCGGCCGTTGTCGTAGCAGAAAATGTAAGTGGCTCTGTAGAGAACTTTGCAAAGGACATGAATCGCGTTGCTGCAAAAGCAGGGGCAAAAAATAGTGTATTTTTAAATCCTCATGGTTTGACACAAATGGGCCATCACTCTACGGCTCGTGACTTGGCGATGATTGCGGCGTATGGTATGAAATACCAAATGTTCCGCGATAAAGTAGCCAATGATTATTATAAGGTGCCTTATCAAAACCGTACGCCAGAAACAATTCGCACCACAAACCATTTCATTCGCAATAAATATCCCGGTGCTAATGGTTTAAAAACTGGCTTTACGAATGCTGCCGGAGAATGCTTGATTGCATCGGCTACCCGTAATGGTCATACTATGATTGTAGTTATGCTTAACGATGATAACCGTTGGGATGAAGCAGTACAATTCCTTGATTACGGTTTTAAACTTCGTGGAGTTATTTAGGGGAACTATTGTGTAATGGGGGATATATGAGTTCATTCTTTGCATTTTTAAAACGCATGCGCTTTATCAATCGATGGAGCCTTATGCGTAATACAGAAACTGAAAATATTCAAGAGCATAGCCTTGAAGTGGCTATGGTAGCTCATAACTTAGCAGCTCTCAAAAATGAATACTTTGGTGGTAATGTGGACATTAATAAGGTAGCGGTCATTGCCATGTATCATGAGGTGAGTGAAATCTTTACAGGCGACATGCCAACACCGATTAAATATTTTGATCCAAAACTTCGTGAACTGTACGGTGAAGTTGAAACATTAGCACAAGAGAAAATGTTATCTACCTTGCCAGAACGATTACAAGCTGTTTATAAGCCTTTCATAGTAGATGCAGAGGGTAATCCTGAGTGGCCTATCGTTAAGGCAGCAGATACAATTTCGGCCTATATGAAATGTGTAAACGAACTCAAGGCAGGGAACGATGAGTTTAAAGAAGCACATGACTCCATTTTGGCTAAACTGAAAGCACTCAACATGCCAGAGGTAGATATGTTCCTTGAGACTTATATGCCTGCTCTTGGTAAAAGCTTAGATGAGCTAAATTATTACGAAATCAAATAATGATTAAAAAAGAGACGACGGATGGTCGTCTCTTTTTATTCTGCAAAAATACCAAATCTCCTACGTATGTGACTATTAGTGGCATATCAATTAATCATTATACTTCGTAATTTCTTGTATTTATACTTTAGTGTAGGAGGTAGTTAGATGTTGTTCTGCTCATCTCTCTCGTTCGAGGAGGTGAGACTATGAGTGATTTTGAAATATTGTCCCTAGTGGTAAGCATCATCAGCTTATTATTCACTTGTGGCGCATTCGTAGTGCTTATTTGCCGTAAAAACGAAAAATAGCCATAACATCTTAATAGACGTCACAGCCATTTTACATCTCAAATAAAGTTTTAGAGATGAGCTGGACGTTCTTAGGCATCTAGCTATCTCTGTTATATTATTATAAGTTTTTGCTAAACAGATGTCAAAGCCTGTAAAGCTTACAAAGATATTATAAAGCATAACAAATTATAATATCTATTTTTCTTCAATAATATTTTGGTTTCTCATTAATATTTTCTTCCCCCGCCACGAGAATGCCCGATTACCATACTTAGCTTTGAATTCTTTGTTTGTTAGGGTCTCTAGTTCGTTAATATCTATGTACGGTTCTACTCGTTGAAATTCAGGTATAGGCGTTGCGGGGATACCTTGATTATGAGGGCAAACCTCTTGGCATACATCGCACCCAAATACTAATGGGGTTTTAGCGATAATATGTTGTTCTTGGTCGGTGAGTTCGCCTTTTTTCTGGGTTAAGTAGCTTTTACAAGTATCATATTTGAATTCTTCGTGCCCTAAGCATTGACCTAGACAAGCGGTAATACAACGATTACAACCCATGCAAGATTGTTTAAGCGGTGTGTTCGGCTCAAATTCTAAGGTAGTTAAAATTGTTCCTATCATAACATAGGATCCCCATTTAGGACTGATAAAACAATTGTTTTTGCCATAAAAGCCAAGGCCTGCTAAGTATGCCATGTAACGGTCTGCGAGGGGAGAGGTGTCACAATGTATAGAAAACTGAGCTGAAGTATTTATTTTTTGTAATTTTTCAATAAGTTTTTCTAAATATTCATTAATGACCAGGTGATAATCTGTACCCCATGTGTAGCGGGATAGATTGGATGGACCGCTATGTTCTACGTAGTATGGAAAGAGACAGACAATAGCACTTTTAGGTGTGAACTCAGTTGTTCCTAGTAGTCGTTCCTCCACATCTGCAGCTGTAAATGGACAGGGATTAGTTTCGTACAAAATGGTTTTTGCATTTTCAGGTAGAGGCCAAGGGGCAATCCCAAATTCATAAATATGTAATTCTTTGCAAAATTCCTGTAAATTTATATCTTTCATCATAGATTTAGTGGCGAATAATTGGTAAAATAAAAGTATAAGAAACGTGAGGAATTCTATAGATTCCTGCTAAGTTTGTAGTTCGGTGATATCTGTATTTTTGTGGTTATCATCCAGTTCTGTTAGTATTAGTATACCATTGAGAGGACAGATTATGTTAGCATTTATGAAAGTATTACAACCGAAGACGGTGGAAGAGGCTTATGAATTAGCCACAAAAAACAAAACTGCCCCAATGCTAGCTGGCGGCTGCTGGTTGCGTTTAGGTCGGCGCACATGGCCTGCAGTGATTGATATGGCTAGTCTTGACTTGCGTTATGTTCGCGAAGAGGATAACGAATTTGTCATTGGTGCTATGGCAACGCAAGGCGACGTGGAACGTTTTGAGCCATTACAACAATTCTGTGGTGGTGCTGTTGTTAAAGGTGTTAAAGAAATTCTTGGCATTCAATTCCGCAACACTGCTACTATGGGTGGATCTGTAGCAAGCCGCTTCGGCTTCTCCGACATTATTCCTGCATTAATGGCAGTACATGCAGACATCGTTACTTTTAAAGGCGGTCGCATGTCCATACATGACTATATGAAATACAGAGAACGTGATATCCTCGTGGAAATTCGTATCCCTAAAGTAGATGTGCCTGTAGCTGTAGAGGCTCTTCGCATCTCTCGTGGTGATTTCCCAGTGTTGACAGGTGCACTTCGCCGTGATGACAAAGGCGTTGAAGTGTACATCGGTACACGACCTGGCGTGCCTCAATTAGCAGAAAAAGCAAGTGCTCTGCTTTCAGAAAAAGGATTGTCTGCAGCAAAAGAAGCAGGTCAATTAGCATCTGAAGAGTTAGTTTACCAATCTAACTCTCATGCTTCCAAAGAATATCGCATGGAAATGGTAAAAGCAATGGTTCAACGCTTGGCTAAGGAGGTGGCACAATAATGGAACTCGTACTTAATATTAATAATAAAAATGTAACTGTTAATGTGCCAACTGATGAAATGTTATTGGATACATTGCGTAATCTTGGTTACTATAGCGTACGTTGTGGCTGTGACACAACAAACTGTGGCCTTTGCACTGTATGGATAGATGACGAAATTATCTTGTCTTGTGCATATCCTACATTCCGTGCGCCAGGTCATAAAATCACTACATTAGAAGGCTTGCAAGAAGAGGCTGAATTATTAGCGGCTTGTATTGCTAGTGAAGGCGCTGACCAATGTGGCTTCTGTACAACTGGCATGATGATGAGTGCTATCAATTTGAAACGTAAAAATCCAAAGGCTACTGATGATGAGATTCGTGAATACCTCATCGGTAACTTGTGCCGTTGTACTGGCTATGAATCACAACTTCGAGGGGTTCGTAAATTCTTAGAAGGAGGCCTAAAATAATGAATAAGCACATTGGTAAATCTTATGATAAGGTTGACTCTAAAGGTATTTTGACGGGCAAACCGTCTTATACTGGCGATTTTGTTCCAAAAGATGCGCTCGTTATTAAGGTTCTTCGTAGCCCTCATGCACAGGCGCGCATTAAATCAATCGATACATCTAAAGCTAAATTGATTCCTGGTGTAGAAGCGATCTTTACACATGAAGACGTGCCTAATACTCGTTTTACATTGGCTGGTCAAACCTACCCAGAGCCATCTGCTTATGATGCGCTTATCTTGGATCCTGTAGTTCGCTATGTAGGCGATGAAGTGGCTCTTGTTGTTGCAAAAGATGAAGCTACAGCACTTAAAGCGATGCCTCTTATCAAGGTTGAATACGAAGTACAAAAACCTGTACTCGATATGCATACGGCTATCGACCATGAAACAGTAGTCCACCCTGAAGATGATATTCACAATAATATCCCTGTAGGTCAAGATTATAAACGCAATATTTGCGTATCTTATCATAAACGAGTAGGCGATATTGAAGCTGAACTTGCAAAATGTGATTATGTAGTAGATGGTACTTACTTTGACCAAGCTACACGCCAAACAGCAATGGAACCATTCCAAAGTTATGGTTACATTGATGCATTGGGCCGCGTAGTTATCGTATCTTCTACACAAATCGTATTCCATGTGCGCCGTCATATTGCGCGTGCATTAGGAATTCCGGCTACAAAGGTTCGCGTAATCAAACCTCGTATCGGCGGTGGTTTCGGTTCTAAACAAACGGCTTGCACAGAAATTATGACAGCTTTTGTGGCATGGACATTGAAGAAACCTTGCTATCTCTTATACGATCGCACGGAAGCACAGACTTGCTCCACTACACGTCATGCTCGTGAATGGAAAATCCGTGTAGGTGCTACAAAAGATGGAATTATCAAAGTAATTGATATGGACTCCATTACTGATGCAGGTGCTCATGCAACTCACTGTTTCACTACTACTACAGCTGGTGAGCATAAGTCCATTCCTTTATACAATAAAGCGACAGCTATCCACTACGGTACAGAAGGCGTATACATGAACCATACACCAGGCGGTGCATTCCGTGGTTATGGTGCTACAGAAGCGTTATGGCCATTAGAGTGTGCTGTTAATAATTTGGCAGATAAAATGGGTGTTGACCCTGCTGAATTGCGTCAAAAGAACTTGATTGCTCAAGGTGAACAAAGCTTGGTATACGCTCCAGATGAATACCTTGACTCTGGTCTATTCCAAGATACAGTAAATCGCGTAAAAGAAATGGCTCGTTGGGATGAACGTCCTCATTCTTGGGATATTGACGAACGTTATCGCGGTGGCCTTGGCATGGCATTAGCGTTACAAGGTTCTGGTGTTGCTAACATTGATGTAGCATCTGTAGAAATTCGTCTTGGCGATGATGGTAACTACACATTGTATACGGGCTCTTCCGATATGGGCATGGGTGCTAATACTGTATTGACTCAAATGGCTTGTGAAATCATTGGCTGTCCTATGGAATACATGACTGTTGTTGAATCTGATACAGACATCGTACCATTTGATCCAGGTTCTTATGCATCTAGTACAACATACGTAACTGGTACGGCAGCAAAAATGGCTGCTGAAGAATTACGCACTAAGATTATTGCTAAGTTCGCTCAATTCTTCGATACAGATGTAGAAAACATCGACTTTGATGGCGTTGTAGCTACCACAAAAGATGGTTCTCAAACTATGGATATCCATCAATTAGCTCCAAAATTATTGGTAGGCGTTAATGCAGAACAATTGTCTGGTTTCGCTACATGGGGCAGTCATACGTCCCCACCTCCATTCATGGCAACTATTGCAGAGGTAAAAGTAGACAAACAAACTGGCAAGGTTATTCCGCTTCATACATATTCCTGCATCGATTGCGGTACTGTTATCAATCCTAAATTGGCTCGTGTTCAAGTTGAAGGCGGTGTGGTACAAGCTATCGGCATGGCGTTATATGAAGATGTACGCTATTCCAATAATGGTCGCTTAGAGACTAATAACCTTATGACTTATAAAATTCCAACCCGTCAAGATATTGGCGAGTTACATGTAGACTTTGTAGAGTCTTATGAACCGACAGGCGGGTTTGGTGCCAAATCTATTGGTGAAGTTGTTATTAATACGGCTAGTCCAGCTATTCAACATGCTATTAAAAATGCAGTTGGTGCGGACGTTCGTACATTACCTATGACACCTGAGAAGGTATTTATGGCTATGGACGAGAAATATAAAGTATAGAGATTTCTATTTACTTTTCCTTTCTAAGGAGGCCTGGTTTTATGACATCACAAACATCCTATTGGAATCGATTGATTCAGCCGGGAATCGTGGCCCTTGTTGGGGCAGGCGGTAAAACGACTGTGCTTTCAAAATTAGTAGAATATGGAAGGCTGAAAGGTCAGCCCATCGTAGTTACGACTACGACTCGACTCTATGAATCTCAAGTGGCTCATTATGAACCGATTTATACTCGAAATATTAATGAAGCTGATGAATATTGTACTGATCGTATTTTGCGTGGATATTGTGGTGCGTGGTTCTCTGGCATTACAGGAACAAAAGTGGACTCCTTAGATTGTGATCTTATCGATGGTTTAGCAAAATTGCATCCGAACTGGCAAATTGTAGTGGAAGCAGATGGGGCAAAGGAAAAATGGCTTAAGGCGCCTAAGACGACTGAGCCAGTCATCCCATCTCTCACAAAGACTACGATTGGTCTTGTGAATTTACAAATGTTAGGAGCGCCGCTTGATGATGAGCACGTGCATAACATCGAGCTCGTTCAAGATATTGTGAAACGCGATATGGGTGCCATTGTAACGCCACGCATGTTGGCTGATCTTGTGCTCCATAAACAAGGTTTATTCCAATACAGTAAAGGTAAAAAAATTCTGTTCTGTACTGGTTATGAAACGGTGCAACATCGTATCATTGATGATTTTATTGATCATATTGTAGATAGCGACATTTCCGATATCATCTTAGCTGATGGATACAAAGCAAGTTGTGAAATCCGTCGCATTATTCAATGTCGGTAGGTACTCATGTCTTATGTGAAAGCAAAATCTAATACCGCTTTCAGTCCCATGAGAGACCCCATAGACCGTCGTCCTTTGCATATTGGCATTGTCCTCCTCGTAGGAGGTCAATCCAAGCGCATGGGATGTAATAAGCAACTTTTGCCTTGGCGTGGTAAAACTGTTTTAGATGCGGTCTGTGGGGCTCTTCATTGTGGATGGAATGATTCGGTAGAACTTACTGAATCCTGTAAACTACCTTTTGTAGCGGTTACTGGTGATGATCATGAGAGATTAGAACCTATAGTTACGAGCTATGGGTTTGAAGTGGTTCAGAATGAACATCCTAGTCGTGGACAAGGCCTGTCCATAGCGATAGGAGTACGTCATTTGGTAGAAAACTCACCGATACCGCTAGACGGCATTCTTTGTTCTGTAGGGGATCAACCACTATTGACTGGGAATGTTGTACATCAGGTTATTAGTGCATTTAGTGATAACTTTCATTCGAAAACTATCGTCGTCCCGCATTATGGGGCGAATTATCAGTCGGGAAATCCTGTTCTATTTGGTTCACATTGGTTTGAATCATTGCAACATATCCAAGGGGATCAAGGTGGCAAAACTATCATTCGCGGTAGTGGTAAAGACCATGTTATCAAATTGTGGATTCGTGACGATGTTGGATATGATATTGACACACCCGATGATTTTGAGCGTTTGAAACAACGTGAAAGTGAGGCATTATGAAACCATTAGTCCTTATGCGCGGAGGCGGAGACATCGCTTCTGGCGCTGTATATAGATTGAAACGTGCAGGCTATCCTGTGGTGATTAACGAAATCGCCATTCCTACCATGATTCGCCGTGAAGTATGTTATGGCAATGCTGTACATCGTGGAGAAATGATTTTGGAACGCTTTGTAGCACGTCATGTAGCCCTTAGTGAAGTAGCAGATACGTTGGCACAAGGTGTTATTCCCGTTGTGACTAGTTCGTATGAAGAGCTACTTGATACATTGAAGCCAGCTATTGTGGTAGATGCTATTTTAAGTAAAAAGAATCTTGGTACCAAACGTGATGATGCAGATCTCGTCATTGGTGTGGGGCCTGGATTTACTGCAGGGCATGATGTGGATGTTGTTATTGAAACCATGCGCGGTCATTACTTAGGTCGTTGTATCTATGATGGTCCAGCGCAGCCTAATACGGGGATTCCCGGTAATGTAGGTGGTTATACTCATGAACGTGTTATTCACTCACAAAAGGCTGGTCTGTTTACAGCTAAGCGCCATATTGGCGATTCTGTACAAGCTAATGAAGTCATTGGTTATGTAGATAAAGAGCCAGTGCGGGCAAAAATTACAGGTATTCTTAGAGGTATTCTTAAGAGCGGACTCATCGTATCCGACCATTTTAAATTGGCCGATGTAGATGCTCGTTGTGAAGAAGCTCATTGTTATAGTATTTCAGATAAATCCCTTGCCGTTGGTGGCGGTGTTTTAGAAGCTGTTACTGCATGGGAGTATGAAAGGAATCAAGATGGAAACGATCTATGATGTGATGAAAGACCGTCTTCAGATTACAGAAACTACGCTGATGGTTACTGTATTGTCTGGCCCTCGTCAAGGGGATAAGACAATTTATGCTGAAGATGGTAGTGTTTTGTATGGTACACCAATCGAAGGATTTATGGTAGATAAAGCAAAGCTTAATTCTTTATGTATGGTAGGCGAAGCGGAATGTTTCGTACAACCTGTAGAAAACGATCCATCTGTTCTCGTATTGGGTGCTGGTCATGTGAGCCGTGCTATTACGGATTTATTATTATTTATCGGGTGTCGTGTAACCGTTGTAGATGACCGCCCAGAATATGTAGTTCCTGAATTCTTTGACGAACGAGTAACTCGTAAATGCTTGCCGTTAGAAAACTTTAAAAATGATCTACCTCTTGATGAATATAATGGGTTTATCATTGTTACTCGTGCTCATGAGTATGATAATGTATGCTTAGAACAATTGCGCGATTATTTGCCAACCTATATGGGTGTTATGGGCAGTCAAAAGCGTATTCATTATGCATTTGAAGTATTGCGTGAACAAGGTTGGACGCAAGAAGAATTAGATATGGTATATGCACCAATTGGTCTAGACTTAGGTGCACAAACTCCTGAGGAGATTGCATTATCTATCGTTAGCGAATATTTGGCAGTGGTGCGTGGTAAAAAAGGCGGCTCATTGCGGAAAGGTAGAGTGAGCCATGAATCGTGAGTTTATTGAATATTTAAGTGCTCGTAAAAATGAAACACTAGCTGTAGCTACTATTTTATTTACCCGTGGTTCTACACCGCGTAAGGCTGGTACATCTATGGTAGTATTCCCAGATGGATCTATCTTTGGTACTATCGGTGGTGGTCGTGCTGAAAATGAGATTCGTCTAAGCGCTGTTGATTCCTTGAATAAAAAAGAAGCACATCGTCGTATCGAAGTTCTTTTAGATGACGATGTAGCTGTAAAAGAAGGTATGGTGTGTGGCGGACAGATGGATGTGTGGATTGAAACACAAAACATTTAAGTTCATAACTATAGAAAAAATAAAATCTTATACTCGTTTATAAATTTACAGTGTTTCTAAAATGAGTTAAAATATAAGGTGCAGCCAAGTAGTTGGTTGTACCTTATTATTTTGTATAAGGAGCTATTTTTATGCATATTGACGCACTTATACATACCTTTAGGCTTCTTGATATTGCTGATATCTTAATCGTTGCCGTAGGTATTTATTACTTATATAAATTGCTTAAAGATACACGGGCCGTTTCTCTTTTGAAAGGTCTTGTTATGCTAGCAATTCTAAATTTATTGAGTCATTTGCTGAATCTATATGTTATCAATTGGATTTTGCAACAAAGTATGACCGTTCTTCTCTTCGCATTACCTGTAGTGTTCCAACCGGAATTGCGTCGTGCTTTAGAACAATTGGGCCGTGGTCGAATTTTCAGTAAGGCACAGAATGTCAACGAAGAGGAAATGGATATGGCTATCAATGAAGTGATGGCGGCGGCTCGCGTTATGTCTCGTGAGCATACTGGGGCACTTATCGTTTTTGAACGTGAAGTAGGTCTCAATGACTTCGTTGATACAGGTATTTTAATTGATGCTGTGTTGAGCCGTGAATTAATTAAAAATATTTTCGTTCCTAGTACACCACTTCATGATGGGGCGCTAATCATCCGTGATGGTCGCATTCGTGCAGCTGGTTGTTTGTTGCCACTAACTGAAGACCGTACATTGAGTACTGAACTTGGTACGCGTCACCGTGCAGCCATCGGTTTATCTGAACAAACAGATGCTGTCGTTGTTGTTGTCAGTGAGGAAACGGGGACAATTTCCTATACCTATGGCGGTCATATTTATCGTCATTTGCCAGAAGATCAAATTAAAGAAGCGTTGCGTACATTTATGGAACGCCCTCGTCAAACCATTACTGGTATGTGGAAATGGGGGGCAAAAAAATGATGATACATTTGAAACGCAATTGGCCAGCTAAGTTATTATCATTGCTAGCGGCCATCGTCATGTGGTTCTTTATCATGCGAGATCAGAACCCTGTGATGGAGGTAACCTATACGGTACCTGTTCAAGTCCAAAATCTTGATTCCCATTATATTATAGAAGATGCACCTGATGTAGCACGCATTGTCCTTTCGGGCCCTCGCGATACGATTATGGCTATAAAGGCAGATAATCTTCGTGCATATATTGATGCATCTGGTGTAAAACCAGGTCAAAATAATGTAACCATTGGATTTACCCCTCCAGCGGGGATGAGCCTTGTGGAGGTTAAGCCTGATACTGTAACAATTAATGTAGACGAATATGCAGAGCGGAAAATACCGGTTGAAATTGTTCCAATTGGTAAGTTCTCCGACGATGTTGCTCTCAAGTCAGTAACTATTGTACCGAAAGAGGTAACTGTATCTGGACGTAAACAGCTTGTTAACGCTGTAAATAAGGTTGTTATGAAGGTTAATATCTCTGGTCAAACCAAGAACTTTAGTGCTGTTAGTACGTTAGAAGCCTGGGATATATCTGGTAATGTATTAGATGTACACATCAATCCGAGCCAAGGTCAAGCGCAATATGAACTAAACTTATTGCGTAAAGATAAAGCGGTTCCTATTACAGTACCAACGGCGGGAACGGTAGCTGATGGGTATGAAGTTAAGTCTATATCCGTTACACCAACTCAATTAACTGTGACTGGTCGAGAAGAAATGATTGATTCTGTTTCAGAAATTCAAACAGAACCAATTGATCTTACCGGTGCAACGAAGGGCATTCAAGGTAATTACAACTTAGTATTACCGAGTGGTGTTAATAGTAATGTTACTACAGTACATGTTAAGGTAGATATACAAAAGAAAACTACGTAGCTAAAAAGACCCTATACGTAGTTAAAAAAGACCCTAATAGAGTAGATTCATAACTCTATTAGGGTTTGTTTTATTATTCATATATTAGCTTTTATAGTAGTGTTGTATAATAAAAGTGTATGACCATTTTCTTGTAGGTCAATTGTTAGAAATTTAGGTCAAATAATAATGATATAAGCTGCCCCAAAAGGGAGCCGAAATAGGAAAGATATGATTAGAATAATAAATCTCCGAGTGGCTGTTACGGTCAAGTCGGATATAAAGGATATTGTAGAAAAGAAATATCCCCAATTGCGAGGCGTTATTGAAACGATTCACGTTGTACGACGCGCTGTAGATGCTCGTAAAAAACCGAATATTGTATTTGTGTATACCTTGTTTGTTGAGGTTCATAAAGAAGCTCAAATCATGAAAAAACTAGGTAAACAAAAGGATGTATCTGTATTTACTCCAGAGGATCCAGAACCTATTGTTTATGGTAATGTGCCTTTAGCACATCGCCCTGTAGTGATGGGCTTTGGTCCAGCTGGGATGCTAGCTGCCTTTTATTTAGCTCGTGAAGGGTACCGTCCAATCGTTTTTGAACGAGGTCAAGACGTTGATACTCGTAGCCAAGATGTAGAAACATTTTGGAAAGAAGGTGTATTTAAGCCCGAATCTAATGTACAATTTGGCGAGGGTGGTGCAGGTACCTTCTCTGATGGTAAACTGACAACCCGCGTTACTCATCCTAGATTGCATGAAATCTCCAAATATTTTGTAGAGTTCGGCGCTCCAGAAGAAATCTTGTATAAACATAAACCTCATGTAGGTACAGATAAGTTGCGTACCATGGTAAAAGCTATGCGTGAACGCATCATCGAATGGGGTGGTGAAGTTCGCTTTGGCGCTAAGATTACCGATTTATTTATTGAAAATGACCATATCGTAGGTGTTGAAGTTAACGATAACGAACGCATTGATACGACGGTTGTCCTTTCTGGCGTAGGTCATAGTGCACGCGATACGTACGAAATGTTACATAAATGTAATGTAGAAATGACGGCAAAACCATTTGCTATCGGTGTTCGTATTGAACATGATCAGGCTGTCATTGACGAGTCTCAATATGGTGTAGAACCATCTAGCTTAGGTCTTGGTGCAGCGGAATATTCTCTTGTGTACCATGATAAAGAAACAGGCCGTACAGCGTATAGCTTCTGTATGTGCCCAGGTGGTCAAGTTGTAGCATCTGCGTCCGAAAATGGTGGCGTTGTTGTAAATGGCATGAGTTTATATGCTCGTGATAGCGGTGTTGCGAACAGTGCTATCGTAGTTAATGTAGGGCCTGATGACTTTGGTAATCATCCTCTGGATGGTGTAGCATTCCAACGTGAATGGGAGCGTAAAGCTTATGAATTAGGTGGCTCTAACTTCCATGCACCAGCTCAGACCGTAGGCCAGTTTTTGGGGCTTTCACAAGCACCAAGCGTACAAGATAGCACATATAGTTATGAACCAGGTGTAGTAAATTGCGATTTACATGATTGCTTGCCACCATTCGTAACGTCCGTGTTGGAACGGGCATTGCCGTATTGGGGACGACGGATTCATGGGTTTGATGATCCTGCGGTATGTATGACTGGTGTTGAAACACGCACCTCTGCGCCGCTTCGCATGGGGCGTAATGAAGATCGCGTTTCTCCAACTGTAGGTGGATTTTATCCTATGGGGGAAGGTGCAGGCTATGCTGGCGGTATTATGAGTGCAGCCCTTGATGGAGCAGAAACTGCCATTATATGCATGGCAAAATATGCAAAACCTAACTAGTTAGTAGTAGAATGTATTGTAAAGTAAACTACAGTATAGGTTCATTTTGGTACTGTAAAATACTATATCTATATAGTATATATATGTGTGGTGTATATATTGTGATATAATACACAACAGTGAATATATGAGGATTTGTGATTTTCACAATCCCTAGAGGAGGATAATTATGGCTCGTTTATTTGGTACAGATGGTGTACGTGGTGTTGTTAATGAATTTTTAACACCTGAATTAGCCTATCATTTAGGCCGTGCAGCGGCTACATATTTTGGTAAAGAAAAAGACCATCCTACATTCTTGATTGGTCGTGATACGCGTATTTCTGGCTCTATGCTTGAAAGTGCGTTAGCATCCGGTATTTGCTCTGTTGGTGGCAATGTTGTAATTGCCGGTGTTATTCCGACTCCAGCAGTAGCTTACCTTGTACGTCAACAAGGCTTTGATGCAGGTGCTGTTATTTCTGCATCTCACAATCCATATCCAGATAATGGTATTAAATTCTTTGATGGCAATGGCTATAAATTGCCAGATGAAGTAGAAGATCAATTAGAACAATATGTTCGTCAAAGTGCAGATAATGAATTACCACGTCCTACAGGTGATGGCATTGGTACCATTGAGTACAATAGCAATTTAGCTCATTTCTACGCTCACTTTGTTCGCCACACAGTTGATACATCCCTTGAAGGTTTGACTATCGTATATGATGGTGCGAACGGTGCTGCATCTAGCGTAGGTCCTGAAATTTTATCTGGTCTTGGCGCTAAAGTAATCAACATCAATGTAAATCCAGATGGCTTGAATATCAATGATCACTGTGGTTCTACACATATCGAAGGCTTACAAGTGGCTGTACAACAACACAATGCAGACCTTGGTATCGCTAACGATGGTGATGCGGACCGTTGCTTATTGGTAGACGAAAAAGGTCAAGTTCTCGATGGTGACCAAATTATGCTATTGTGTGCTCTTAAATTGAAAGAAGAAGGCAAACTCAAAGATGATACTGTAGTTGGTACTGTTATGAGTAATATTGGTTTCCACAAAGCGGCAGAAGAACTAGGAATGAAAACAGTTTCTACTGCTGTTGGTGATCGTTATGTATTGGAATACATGCGTGAACATGACCTCTCCGTTGGTGGTGAGCAATCTGGTCACGTAATCTTCTTGGATCACAATACAACTGGTGATGGTATGTTAACAGCTGTTCAAGTGGCGGCTCTTATGAAAGAAAAAAATCAACCACTTTCTGAGTTGGCTGGCATTATGACTAAGTATCCTCAAGTTCTTATCAACGTTCGTGTTGCTACAAAAACAGGTTGGGAAGACAATGATATTATCAAAGCTGCCATCGTAACAGCAGAAGGTGAACTTGGTGATGAAGGCCGCGTTCTAGTTCGTGCATCTGGTACAGAACCACTCATTCGCGTAATGGCAGAAGGTCCTAACCAAGAAGAACTACAATCATTATGCCAAGAAATTGCTGATATCATCGGTAGAGAACAAGGGGTGGCCGAATAACTCTTAATGAGTAGTTTGATACTACTCCGTTTGGTTCCATTCTACAATTTCATATTAAAGGTATACCCTCCTATATATGTCCCTTTGCTCCGTCCTACGTAAAGTCGCTGCAGGAACATATATAGGAGGGTATTCATTTTATATTTATTTAGGATGGTTACCGAATGGAACCGTCACTATGGCGCAAATATTTCTGCATTATACCATTTCTACTCATTAAGAGTTATTTCGCATATGAGGGGGAGGATAGACGAGATGATGCAATTCATCTTATATATAGTTAAGAACTGTGTTGCTGTTACTATAGGTACATATATAGGATGTAATTTATGTTATTATAGCGATATAGCGAGAAATGAACTGAAAAAGCACTACTTTGAATTGTAATAATTCAGAGTAGTGCTTTTGTTATTATTTATCAGCCACAACGAGTTTGTATCCATTCAAGTGAATGTTACTGTTTGTTGTGTCTTCGTTAGTTAAGGATTTTACATAGCTATCGCCAGTAAGTGTCCAGCTAGAGTCTTTGCTGAGTTTTACTGTGATTTCTTTAGCTGTATTGTCTGTGTTGATAGCGCCAACAAGGCTAGATCCATTTGCCATGTCTATCGCGATGGTGCTGATGGAGTCAGCCACGATGTTACCGCTAAGTTCTTGGTTGGATGCGCGGAGTGTGATGTGTCCACCGTTTTCACCATCTTTACCCCAACGGGAGTCTGCTGCAGCTTTCACGAGTGTGGTAGTATTTGGCATTAAGATTGTGTTGCCTGTAAGGTCTGCTTCGGCAGTGGTGTTGTTTACATAGATGAACGCGCCTGTACCATGAGTTGTGAGTGTGTTATTTTCTGCTTTTAAACGAGCAATACCGCTTTCGGCATCACCGGAGAAACTTTGGTAAAGCATGAAACCATTGTCATGGTAGCCTGTAACATTAGAGTTCGTAAGGGTAATGGAGTTTTTACCTTCTACGACGCCTATTTCACTCTTGTTAGCTACGCCGTTGATACTGTTTGCTGTAATATTACCAGTGGAGTAGATGACAGGGCTACCCGCACCAGAGGTTGTAAGCTTAGCTGCCTCTGCAGTAATGGTACCTTCGCCACGGTCTGTAGCGAGCGTAGCAGAGTGAGCTCCTTCAGTGGTGATGGTTAAATTTTTACCGTTTACAGTGCCTTTGTATGTTGCATCTAAGCCGCGAGAGGAATCACCTTTTGTGTGAATATTAGTGTTCTCTACGTTGATAACAGATCCTTCGCCAGTGGCAAATACCGCATTAGATCCAATGCTATTAGATGTAATATTACTATTTTTAATGCTCGTTTGACTGCCTTCGATGCCGAGCACTACTGCGTTTTGTCCGCGAAAGTTACTGTTATCATCATTTGTGGTATTGCCTTGTTTATCAAATACGCTACTATCGATGATAATAGTAGCTTTGTTTTTTCCGATGAAAGCATTTTGGTCGCTTGTAGTATTGTCGAACCGTTGGTGTTCTAATGTTTGACTTTCACTAATCACAGATGTGCCTTTGAAAGTACTAGGATCGCCTTCCTTATGAGGCGTTGGTTCATTAATTTCTCCTGTCTTTACATCATCTGGTCTAGGTACATCGTTTTTAGGTGTATTAGCGTTAGGCACATCAGCCTTAGGGGCAGATATGCTTTGTGTTGGAACATTAGCTTGTATTGGTTCTGCACCAAAGGTAGGGGCGAATGCGAGTGCTGCGAGGGCGCCACCCGCTAAAGCGGGAACGATGAAACGTCTTAAAGTTTTATAATTACGTGAATGTGTCATATATAATAACCTCCAAATATTTATTGCGCGATAAAATCGAATTGTGTAAAATTAAGATTGTAAGAAGTATAGTAATTATCTGTGAAAATAGTATGAATGATACATTGGGTTTATAAACGAA
Organism: Veillonella faecalis; assembly: GCF_024677885.1. Classification (NCBI taxonomy): domain Bacteria; kingdom Bacillati; phylum Bacillota; class Negativicutes; order Veillonellales; family Veillonellaceae; genus Veillonella; species Veillonella faecalis. Next base: position 50,178 of record NZ_JALBWL010000003.1, on the reverse strand, counting down.
TACTAAATATGTAATCTATAGATATATATGAATATTACGTAAGGTTATATAGGTCATAGAATTCATAGATTTCTAGAATTTAATAGTTCATGATATCCATAGGATACTACGGTAGCATATTTATATATGTCGATAAGGATGCCTTGCTTTCATCATTACTTATCACGTATAATATAGATTGGTATATGATGTATACCGTTAAGATCTGCCGTATCTTATAGAAAGGAGTTTCACAATTCGTAAGAGCGAATAGCGCAAGTACCCGCGAAGGCAGTCGTTAGGGTAGACGAGGTGAAGAGTGATCGAATAATCAGCGGATGCTCTTCCGGCATATTCATGTCGTAACAGATATTAAAAATCCCATCGGTAACGATGGGGACAAAGTGTATCTGAATGAATTGTATTCAAATACTATTTGATACATAATTTGAACATTAACTTAGATTGTTAAGTTAGAATAGTAATTTGTTAGCCTTAGTTTTTGGCTGGGGCTAGAATGCCCCCAGTATAGGAGGATATACTTATGTGCGGTATCGTAGGATACATTGGCTTTAATCAAGCATCTGATTTCTTATTGGACGGTATGGCGAAATTAGAATACCGTGGTTATGACTCTGCAGGCATCGCTATTATTGGTGCTGAAAATATAATCAAAATTCAAAAAAAGGTTGGCCGTCTAGCTAATCTTGAGGCTATTGTAAAAGCAGATCCTAATGAAGGAACTGTAGGTATTGGTCATACTCGTTGGGCTACTCATGGTCGTCCATCCGATATGAACGCCCATCCTCATGCATCTGAAGATGGTAAATTTGCTGTTGTTCACAACGGTATTATTGAAAACTACATGCCTTTAAAAGAAGAGCTCATCGAAAAAGGGTACCATTTCAAATCTGAAACTGATACAGAAGTAGTAGCTCATTTATTAGAGGATATGTACGATGGCGATTTCGTAGGTACTGTACGCCGCATGCTTGCTCGTGTTGACGGTGCGTATGCTCTTGAAATCATCTGTGCTGATGAGCCAGACAAAATCATTTGTACTAAAAAAGAAAATCCATTGGTTATCGGTCTTGGTAAAGGTGAAAACTTTGTAGCCTCCGATATTCCAGCGATCATTAACTACACACGTGATACATACATCTTGAGCGATGGTGAAATGGCTATCGTTACTCGCGATACTGTATCTGTATTTGACCGTGAAGGTAATCCAGTTGATAAAGAAGTATTCCACGTTAACTGGAATGCAGAAGCAGCAGAAAAAGGCGGTTATGAACATTTCATGTTGAAAGAAATTCATGACCAACCTAAAGCTGTACGTGATACATTCGGTACACATATCTCCGAAGATGGTAAAACAGCAATCTTTGATGAGTTGAATTGGACTGCTGACGATGTAGCAGCTTTCAATAAAATCCTCATCGTTGCATGTGGTACAGCATACCATGCAGGTCTTGTAACAAAACAATATATTGAAAACTTGGCGCGCATTCCTGTAAGTGTGGAAATTGCATCTGAGTACCGTTATAGCAATCCATTGACTGATGATAAAACATTATGTATCGTTATCAGTCAATCCGGTGAAACATCCGATACATTGGCTGCTTTGAAAGAGGCTAAACGTCATGGCGCTAAATCCTTGGCAATTACAAACGTAGTAGGTTCCAGTATTTCCCGTGAAGCAGATAACACTGTGTACACATGGGCAGGTCCTGAAATCTCTGTAGCGTCTACAAAAGCGTATACTACTCAATTAGTAGCAGGCTTGTTGTTCGCTGTATACCTTGGCCAATTAAATGATAAAATGGATCCGGCTTTAGGCGGAGAAATCCTTTGCGGTGTTAAAAGCTTGCCTACATTGATTCATGAAATCTTTGAAGTAGACGAAGATATGAAAGCCTTTGCAAAACATTACGGCTTCAAATCTGATGCGTTCTTCTTAGGTCGTGCTATCGACTACGCAGTAGCGATGGAAGGTGCTTTGAAATTGAAAGAAATTTCTTACATCCATGCTGAAGCATATGCTGGTGGCGAGTTGAAACATGGTACATTGGCTCTTATTGAAGAAGGCGTACCTGTTATCGCATTGGCTACACAAGAAGATGTGTATGATAAGATGATCAGCAACATCCGTGAAGTAAAAGCTCGTGAAGCTGTTGTAATCGGTATTGGCATGAAAGGTGACGAAGAATTATCTAAACACGTAGACCATACAATCTATGTGCCTCGTGCAAATAAATTCATCGCTCCAATCCTTGCGGTTGTACCATTGCAATTATTGGCGTACTACGCAGCGATTACACGCGGCGCAGATGTAGATAAACCACGTAACTTGGCTAAATCTGTAACCGTAGAATAATATATATAACCAACAGTGCTTCGGCACTGTTGGTTTATTTCAATATAGGGAGACTATTATGGCAGTTATATTTTCCGGCATCCAACCAAGTGGGGAATTAACACTTGGCAACTATTTGGGGGCTTTACGTAATTTCTTAGAGTATCAAGATACTGATGAATGTTATTATTGCATCGTTAACCAACATGCAATCACTGTACCGCAAGATCCAAAAGAGTTATTCCAAAATACTCGTAATTTGGCTGCGTTATACCTCGCTGTTGGCCTCGATCCTAAAAAGGTAACATTATTTGTGCAATCCGAAGTGCCTGAGCATGTTAAACTCGGTTGGGTTATGCAATCTATCAGCTATGTTGGCGAATTAGAGCGTATGACACAGTACAAAGATAAGTCTCAAAAGCAAGGTGACTCTATTCCTACAGCGTTGCTTACGTATCCACCATTGATGGCGGCAGATATTTTGTTATATGGTACTAACTATGTTCCAGTAGGTGAGGACCAAAAACAACATCTTGAATTGACTCGTAATTTGGCAGAGCGTTTTAACCGTAGATTTGGTGAAACTTTCGTAGTACCTGAAATCAAGGTAGGTGAAGGTGGTGCTCGCGTTATGAGCTTACAAGAGCCAACTAAGAAAATGAGTAAATCTGATGATAACCAAAATGCTACAATTCGTCTTTTGGATGCACCAGACTTGATCGTGAAAAAATTGAAACGCGCTCAAACTGACTCTGATAACGCGGTGCGTTATGATAAAGAAAACAAACCTGGCATTTCTAACTTAATGGGCATTTACCGTGCTATCACAAAAGACAGCTATGAAGCTATCGAAGAAATGTATGCTGGTAAAGGTTATGGCGTTTTCAAATCCGATATTGCAGACCTATTGGTGGCAACTCTTGAGCCAATCCAACAACGTTACAATGAGTTGATTACAAGCCCTGAACTCGATGTTATTCTCGATGAAGGTGCTGCTAAAGCTCATGCTAAAGCAAGTCAAATGTATCGTAAAGTAGAGCAAGCTATGGGCTTGTGCCGTAAATAAAATCATATAGTAGACTTTCAATTTGTGAGGTAAGCCATGACGAAACAAGAGGCGATGGAACGCTTTTCATCAGGTACCGTACAACAGAGCTTAGAAATACATCGTGGAATTCAGTGGGCCGGTCGTATCATCGGTCTATTGGTTTGCGCCTTAATTGTAAAATATATGCCCTCCGATTGGGCTGAGCGTATATGGTATTACCTGTTGTTACTCGTAATATTGTGGACCCTTCATAGATTAGGTGAAAGTCAAGCATTTATCTGTGAAAAGGGCCTCGTGTTAAAGCGAAGGCCTTTTTCTGTGAAAGAATACTTTCACAGCCTCTTTCATGGCGATGAATATTTTGTCTTTGTCGATTATGAGCATATAATTGGATTTACTGAAGGTTGGCGTGAGTTGCAGGCCATGAATGGTCATGGTGGGATTTATGTAATACCATTAGATCTCGCACAGGTAGGGTATAAAGACAAAATGGCCATGATTGAAGCGATTCATAAGCATTCAGATACATAATGTATGTGTATATACAAAGGATTTAGTACTATAATCCTGTATGAATCATGAGAGAGCTAAAAAATTCTAAAATTCATCAAATTAGCTATTTACAACTTTAATGAACTAAAGTATAATACAATCATCGGGTACAGACATGAGTTCTGTACAGCATATATTAGCAAGTAGTTAAAGGTGTAATACACCGTGGAGGATAGTTATGAATTGGAAAAAAATGATGGCCGTTGGCCTTGCAGCAGTATCTATGATGGTATTTGTAACGGGTTGTGGTAGTGATACTAAAACTGCTAATAAAGAATTACCTAAAAAAATCGTTATCGGCTTAGATGATAGCTTCCCTCCAATGGGCTTTAAAGATGATAAAGGCGAAATCGTAGGTCTTGATATCGATATGGCTAAAGAAGCAGCTAAACGCGCTGGCATGGATGTGGAATTCAAAGCTATCGACTGGTCTAGTAAAGAAGCTGAGTTGAAATCTAAAAAAATCGACGCTTTATGGAATGGCTTAACAGTTTCTCCTGAACGTGAGAAGAATATCTTGTTCTCCAACACATATATGAAGGATAAACAATACATCGTTGTTCGTAATGAAGATGAATCCATTAAATCTAAAGCAGATCTTGGAGGCAAAGTAGTAGGTGTTCAACAAGCAAGTACTGGTGAATCTGCATTGCAAAACGATCCAAGCGGTAAAACTGTGAAAGAAATTAAATCTTATGCTGATTTCGTAAGTGCTTTCATGGATCTTGGTATTGGACGTGTTGATGCAGTTATCGCAGATGGTGTTATCGCTCGTTACCTCATGACAAAAGAACCTGGTAAATACAAAATCGTAGAAGGTACTGATTACGGTGTTGATAACTTCGCTGTTGGCTTCCGTAAAGATGACACTGCATTACGTGATAAAATCAATGGTATCTTAGCTGAAATGAAAAAAGATGGTACTGCTGATAAAATTGTTGAAAAATGGTTGGGCTCTAGCGCAGACCTAGATAAGAGCGATGCTAAATAGTACAATTCGTGATATACTAATAGTACTATGGTCAGTTTGTACAACAGATAATTAAAGAACGAAATGTACACTAGAGAAGAGGCCAGAAGCCTCTTCTCTAGTCGTGTTTTGAAGGAGTATTCCATGTTAGATTATTTATTGCAGATTATCCCAACCATTGCTGATGGTTTAAAGGTAACCGTATCGCTATTCTGTATTGTATGGATCCTATCCATTCCTGGTGGTATTCTACTTGCTTTGGTACGTTTATCTAAATTTACAGTGCTCGACAAAATCGTTGAAGCTTTCGTATATTTGATGCGCGGCACACCACTAATGCTTCAAATTTTATTCGTCTATTATGCATTACCTATCATTACAGATGGTGCTGTCCAAATGGATGATGCTACAGCAGCGGTGCTTACATTCGTATTAAACTACGCAGCGTATTTATGTGAAATTTTCCGCGGTGGTATTCAATCCATCTCTCGTGGTCAGTACGAAGGGGCGAAGGTTCTTGGTTTTACTTATGCCCAAACGATGCGTAAGATCATCTTGCCACAAATGTTTAAACGCGTATTGCCTCCGCTTGCGAATGAGACAATTAACTTGTTGAAAGATACTTCTCTCGTATACGTATTGGCTATGAACGATATCTTGCGTATTACAAAATCTATCGTTCAACGTGACTTTGACATCTCTGCCTTCTTGGTGGCAGCTTTGTTCTACTTGATCTTTACCTTTATTTTGACAAATATCTTCAACTACTTAGAAAGAAGATTTGCTGTATACGAAGATTAATCTATTCTGTAGTTGCTTGTCGTATTTTACATCCAATTATTGTTCATATAGCGGACTGATACTTAATGATTAGTATGTTTAGATAAAAGGATGCGATGATTTAAGAGGTACTTATGACATTTGTAAATATGGAGCGTATTGAAAAACGCTTTAACAATCAAACTGTATTGCGCGATGTATCGCTCAAAATGAATAGAGGGGAAATCGTTTCTATTATCGGTCCTTCTGGGTCTGGTAAATCTACATTCTTGCGCTGTTTAGGTCAATTAGAGACTATCGACGGTGGTTCAATTACTGTAGATGGCACTGTTCTTGCTAGCACTGATGCTAATGGCACTGTAAACTATGCAAGCCAAGAAACACAACATGACTTGCTATTACGCATGGGCATGGTGTTCCAATCTTTCAATTTATTCCCTCATATGACAGTGCTCGATAATATTATGATCGCACCGCGTATGGTAAAAGGCATGAAAGATGATGAGATTTTACCGATTGCAGAGCGATTACTTAATAAAGTTGGCCTATGGGAAAAACGCGATATGTATCCATCCCGTTTATCTGGGGGCCAACAACAACGTGTGGCCATCGCTCGTGCATTGGCGATGAATCCAGAAATTATGCTCTTTGATGAACCAACATCTGCTCTTGACCCAGAGTTAACAGGTGAGGTTCTAAAGACTATTAAACAATTGGCCGATGATCACATGACGATGATTATCGTAACTCATGAAATGAACTTTGCTCGTGAAGTATCTGACCGTGTCATCTTCATGGCCGACGGTGTCATCCAAGAGGAAGGCACACCAGAGCAAATTTTCAATAATCCACAGAACGATAGAACGAAAGCGTTCTTGGAGAATATGTTATAGGAGGTCTTATGAAGTTACGTTTTATTGCCGCCACATTAGCTGTAATGGCTATGGGCACGACCTCTATTATGGCGGAAGGTTTGCAGGGGACACCTAGCACACCAATAGCTATTGTAGACTCACAAAAAGACTCTGCATCTATCTTGCCAGAACAATATAAGTCCTATGCTACTACGATGAATACAGTGGTTAAGGATTATAAAAATGGCTATACCTTTACGCTTCCTTGGCGTGTAGCAGATGGTGTTAAACTGGATATGGATGTGCGCAGTGAAAGTGAGCATATTCAAGGCTATTCTTTCAACTTAGCCGGTCCTACACAAGATGATTCCTATACAGTGTCTTTCACAAAGCGCAATAATACACCACAAGACGGTGTATCTCAAAAAGAATGGAATACGACTTGGTATGGTGTGCCAATCAAGGGTATGTCTGATGAAGAATATTTGAGTATTTGGCGTCAACATAGTAATGCCTTTGAAAATAATGATATCGTTGGTGGCTTCTTTAACAAAAAAGGTGCTATATCAGCGCGTTGGGATAAGACGACACCAAAATCATATGCTGAAATGACCTCTACAGAGCCTGTTCAATCCGTATTTGAAGCGGAATTCATCATGGATAAGGACCCAACACATCGCTATAATTTAGCGAGTACTTATGCTCCTATTCAAGGGGAGTTTATGGAACAAGGTTTGATGGAACATACGATTCCGTCCTTTGAATTATTAAATAAAACTGGTTCTAGTACGATTAAAGGTGTTAAACAATTTATCTCTGGCACTAGTGACATTAGCGTAGATGAAGGCATCAAATTTAATTATCCAAAAGGATTTACCCGTCTTAATGAAAAGGGGAAAATTGCTTTCACTAAGCATAATATACGCCTTGATATTGAATCTTTTACAATTCCAGTACAAGCAGTTAGCACAGGCATGCCTACGATGATGGGCAAACAAATGCTAGGTGATTACTATCTTAAACAATTGGTTGAGGTGAATAAGGCAACCATCACTCGATACGAAACGCATATCATCGATGGTAATGTTATGTTCTACTTGGCAGGTCATATGAAGAATCCTAATACAGCTGATACATCCGCAGCGGCACCGGTATCCTTCGCAGCTACTATTATCTTAGGTAATGAAGGCAATGTAGCTGTGGCTCGTATGATTGGCCCAGCAGGCACAAGCCTTAGCACACCAGAGCTTATCGATGTGCTCGATGGATTCAAGTTGACTACTACATTGAATACGAACCAATCTTCGCAAGTGTTATAATATACACATAATATTCTTTTATTTGTATAATTCTGTATAATTTGTGCTATAATAAAAGAAATCCTCTAGAAAAAGAGGAGTTTTCCTTGATGGTCTAGAATATAATAATATAGGCTAAACGATCTTTGATCATATCCCCTTTGAGGGATTAGAAATAGGAGGGGTTATTATGGTTACCTACAAAACTATTGTCGTACCTACTGATGGTTCTGAAAATGCTAAACGTGCGTTGGAACATGCTCTCGCTGTAGCGGACCGCAACCATGCTGAATTGATTATTGTTCACGTTGCAAATATTGTGTCTGCTATTTCCAATTTCGATCAAACACCAATTTCCGGTGGCTACGTATCTGAACAAATTGCAGAAGATATGGAAGAAACTGGTAAAGAAATTCTTAACGATGTAGTGAAAGAAATTCCTACAGGTGTAAAAGTTAAAAGCGTATTCGAAGTTGGCTCCCCTGGTCCTGCATTGTTGGCAGTAGCTAAAAAATACAATGCTGATCTTATCGTAATGGGTAGCCGTGGCCTTGGTCCATTGAAAGGCTTGTTCATGGGTAGCGTAAGTAGCTATGTAACTAGTCACTCCACTTGCCCTGTATTAATCATTAAATAATTCATATCCTGTATAGATATGATATAAAAGAGACTTTGTTTAAACAAAGTCTCTTTTTTAATATAATAAAAATGATATAATATTTATATGTATGCCCCACGGGGTTACAAATGAGTAAGAACATAAGTAATATAAGAATGATACATAAACAAGAATAGTGCTTTAAGATATGGGGGATTATATGAGCGACAAACAAGAAGCATTGCTAAAGCTAGCAGAACTGTTTAAAATCTTGGGAGATCCGACACGCCTTAAAATAGTAGAATTATTATTAGAAAATGAAATGTGTGTTAATCATATTGCAGAAACAATGGGAATGGGTCAATCTGCTATTTCACACCAACTACGGGTATTACGTCAAGCACGCCTTGTAACCTATCGCAAGGAAGGTAAAACTGCATACTACTCTTTAAACGATGATCATGTAGAAGGTCTCGTAAGAATGGGTATGGAACACGTATCTCATCAATAATACATTTTATTACAATGAACACCTTTCATCATATTATGAATGAAAGGTGTTTTTAGTTATGTTAGATATGAGAGTGGAGATGTATATATAGTGAACCTGTTGATGAAAAATATAGGTATATTTGCGGTATTTATTGCCACGGTATTTTTATCAACCAAATCAATTTGGGCAAAGTTAATTTATCTAGATTCATTAAGTCCTTTGAGTGTTCTGGCATATAGAGCGCTTTTATCATTACCTTTTTTTATCCTACCAATGATTCATTTTAATTGGCAGAGTGTGAATAAAAAACAAGTTTTTTATTATTCTTTTGTTGGAGCAGTTCTTTATTTAATTTCGTCTATGGCAGACTTTATAGGTTTATTATATATTTCTGCTTCTTTAGAACGTGCCGTTTTATTTACATTTCCTATCTATGTATTTTTACTATCATCAGATTTATCCAGAATTACGATTTCAAAGATTGTGTTAATTATTCTTACTGTTTTAGGATTAGGGATTATGTTTAATCCCACTGTTGACAGTCATTTTACTAATACTTTAATAGGCGTGTTATTAGTTTTAGTCTCTGCTATATTTTGGGCTTTATTCATAATTTATAGTAAGCGGGTCGTTTTAAGTATTAGTCCTACTATATTTACTAGTACATATATGTGTATAACTACAGTATTTTTACTTTTTGGCTTTATACTAAATAGTAGTGGCTTTTTAGAGATTGTAGCACTCCAACCTCATACTATAATTTATTTAATTTTCTTGGCTATTTTCTGCTCTATAGTTCCATCATACTTAATGTCCTTTGGGCTAAAGAAAATTAGTGCATCTCTTGCAGCAGTTATTAGTGCAATGGGCCCAATAGTTACTTTGGGTTTAGATGTAGTTATTCTTAATCATCACTTAGGCTTAAATGAAATTATAGGTGCTATAATAGTTACACTTTGTGTGACTTGTTTGACGAGACTAAATGCTAAGGCGTAAAAAAATCACTCATAGTTGATGACTATGAGTGATTTTTTTATAATTTTTATATTTTTAATATAATGGGAAAAGATAATAGGCGATTGTAATAAATAGCGGCATAGTTACTGCCGATAAAATTGTGGTGCCCATAACGATTTGCGTAGCATATTCAGGATTATTCTTCATTTCAATAGCAATGAGTGCCATATTAATAGCTGTTGGGACACTGTAGGTAATGACTATAGTCTGTGCTGCTATTGGATGCATTGGGCCGTAGAACATAATAAAGAGTATAGTGATAACTGCTGCGATAAGAGGACTTACGATGAGTCGTAAGGATGTAGCGAGCATAACATCGGCTTTAAAGAAGTTTAATGGTGTTCTATTAATTTGTACCCCTAAGGCAATCATCGCAACACCAACGAAGGCATTAGCAAAAATCTTAAGAGGTGCAAAGAAGAAGAGGCCGTGTAAATCAAATGGTAAGAGCTGACAAATCAAAGCGAGAGGAATGGCGTATACCATAGGCATGTGGAACACTACGTTTAAGGCATCTTTTGTACTCAATCGGCCAGCACCAGCTTGATAGAAACCATAGGTGTTACTCGTAATGGTCTGTATAATCATAATGGATACAACGCTGACAAGACCTAAATCAGCATAGGGGGTTGCGCCATCGATGACGTAGGGCACATTGGTAAAAACAAAGATAGCAAGGGCGATGCCCATATTGCCTACATTGTTGAACATAACGCAGTTCTTTAATGTGGCGATTTTTGCTACATCATAGCCTTGTATTTTACCGACTACACCTGAAAGTATAGAGTTCAGTATGAGTACAACTAGTGCACAAAATACAATTTCTAACGTACCGGATGTAAATTTAGCTTCATACATGGCCCTAAATACAAAGGTTGGTAATAATATGTAGAAGTTTAGTTTACTCAGCGTATATAGATCTAGTTTGAATTTTCTATCTAATATAAAGCCTACGCCTATAAGCATGAAGATAGGAACCATAGAGTTCATAAATATATGGCCTATTAATTCGAATATATTCATCGTCTCACCTAGAGTTTCTCATTAATATATAGCATAGTTAATCATAATATTATGATACCATAGTATGTATTATTTGGGGCTTAAAAGTTTTATCCATTATGATTTCTTATGGTTTCTATCAGAAATATATATACAAAATGTGAGTTATTACATACATCTTAATGAACAAACTTATAGTATAATGTGAATATATCGTATATTTTAGTTTGTTATTTGATGGTGTCTCTACGGTGAGTAACCATAGCTTTCACAGTGTGGAGTCCAAAGGGATGCACAGGAGGAATTATGAAACGAATTCTATTAGTATTAATGAGCATTTTTATGCTTGCTTTTCTAGTAGGCTGTGGTAACGATGCAAGCAAACCAGCTGAATCTGCTAAACCGAGTACATCCGAAAAGATTACTGTACAAGCAGCTGCTAGTCTTAAAGGGGCTCTTACAGAACTGGCTGATGCTTACAAAAAAAGCCATAATTTAGCAGACGATCAAATTGTTATTAACTTTGCTGGCTCTGGCACATTGCGTCAACAAATTGAACAAGGTGCACCAGCTAGCTTATTCATCTCTGCTGACGAAAAAAATATGAAAATGTTACAAGAGAAAGACCTTGTAAGTGATGTTAAACCTTTCGTAACTAATGAATTAGTTCTTGTAGTTCCAAAAGGTCAACCTAAAGTTGAGTTAAGTCAAATTGCTACTGTGAAACGCATCGTATTGGGTAATCCTGAAACAGTGCCAGCTGGTAATTATGGTAAACAAGTATTAACAAAATTAGGTGTTTGGGAACAAGTAGAGCCAAATGTAGTATATGCTAAAGACGTAAAAGCTGTAACAGCATCTATTAGCCAAGGTGCTGGTGATGCGGGCTTCATCTATAAAACTGATGCTATTGCGGCAGGTGATGCCGTTCAAATTTCCGCAGTAACACCTGCAGACTCTCATGATCCAGTTATTTATCCAATCGGTATCATCAAAAAATATGACAACGCATTGGCGAAAGATTTCTACCAATACGTAATGAGCCCAGAAGGCCAAAAAGTATTAGAGAAGTACGGTTTCTCCACTTCTAAATAAGAGTAAAACGCTAGCTCTCATGGCTAGCGTTTTCTTATGATACAATATAGATATTGTACATAGCCTAAACTTGTTGTATATAGAAAGGGGGAGTGGCATGAGTCCATTCTGGCTATCGCTGTGGGTGGCGAGCATTGCCCTCGTTATTGTTATCCTAAGTGGCCTAGCCGTTTGCTACTGGATGAATCGCTGTAAATGGGGCGGCATTGCTATTCTTGATGCCCTTATTACATTACCTCTAGTATTACCTCCTGTAGTCGTTGGTTTTGCGCTGCTTATGGTATTTACACCGGGCTATGCCTTTGGGGCTTGGCTTGAAGCTCATAGCATGAGCGTCGTCTTTGCCGCTTCTGGTGCTGTCATAGCCTCTTCTGTTATTGCATTTCCACTGTTTTATCAAACTGTACGTTCAGCATTGCAGTCCGTAGATCATAATATGGAGGATGTAGCGCGCACCTTAGGTGCTTCAGAGTTACGTATCTTCTTCACCATATCTGTACCGCTCGCATGGAAAGGTATTTTAACAGGTAGTATTTTAGCGTTCTGCCGTGCTATGGGCGAGTTTGGTGCTACCATCTTGATTGCTGGTAATATTCCAAGGGTAACACGTACTATGCCGTTAGCTATCTACTCCTATGTAGAGGCAGGGCAGTACATGGATGCCTTTGAGCTAGTTATTTATATTTGTGTTCTTACATTGGCATTATTGAGCGGGATTCACCTTATTACAAAAGGTTCTTTGTTCCGCCATACAGATAATAATTAGGAGGTTCTATGATTACATTTTCCTTTACTGTAGCTAGACCTTCTGTGACTGTGAAAGCCGAGGGCACACTGACTTCTGGGATTACTGTATTGACTGGTCAATCTGGTAGTGGTAAAAGTACCTTTATCAAATGCATCGCTGGCCTCGTGAAACCCACAACTGGCAGTATTCAATGTGATGAAACGACGTGGGTTGATCGAGATAAAAAACTTTGGGTGCCTGCTCAAGAACGCCAAGTAGGCTATATGCCACAAGGTAATATTGTGTTTCCTCATCTATCGGTAGAACGTAATATTACCTATAGCAAACGAGGCACACCTGACATGTGTAATACGTTGTTACAACGTTTAGGTTTAGAGAAATACCGCAAAACTAAGGCGGGTAGCTTATCTGGTGGTGAGCAACAACGGGTTGCATTAGGCCGTGCTCTCTACTCTAAACCGACTGTGTTGCTTCTTGATGAGCCTTTATCTGCATTAGATTGGAATTTGCGTAAACAGGTTCGAGAGGATCTTGTTTCTATCATCCGTGAATGGAATGTACCTTGCGTATGGGTTACCCATGATGAAAGCGAAGCAGAAAGCGTAGGAGATAGACACTGGACCTGTGTAAACGGGCTTATTACGATTGCTGAATGATGATAAACATTTAAATCGTATGGTTTTGATACAGTGATAAAATACTTTAAAATTAAATAGAGATACATAAAACACCTTCATAATCCTATGAACTACATGCCAAAAATTGGACACAATTTTGAGATGTATAGTTCAGTAACTAGTGGATTGTGAAGGTGTTTTCTTTTTAGATAGTTGATAGCAATGATAGCAGTGTACTTACTATTATCTTTAATCTTTAGTATTGAATTTGTACGTTTATAATAGATGTTACTTGCTAATGCTACTTAATTTCTGTTGATATGTGCGCTGTTTTACTTATAAATCCCACAATAGCTGTAACGATAAATGCCATAGCAAAAGATGGTAGTGTAGCACCTATTGTGCTTTCACTATGTAACATATAGTGGTATAAACCAACGGATACGGCCCAAATAAGACCTCGTAGGAGATAAGCGGATAATGTTTGTACTTGTTGGCGATTGATAAAGTAGTCCGCCAATAAGATGGCAATCATCGGAGCGAATACAGAGCCGATGAGGTATAGGAAGTCTGTAATATCATCCATTGGATAGAGCATAGCTGCAATAGTGCCCACGAGCGTAACGATGACGGCGATGCCTTTACTAGAGGCACCGTTATAGATAGTCGTACTAGATACGCCTGCAGAGTAAGCGTCCATAAAGGTTGTAGTAACGGTAGAGAAGATGATAACGATGAGGCCCGCAAGACCGAGGCCTGCATTCATCATGATCGTAATGATGGAGTCGCCACCGCCAAAGATTGCGGCGCTAAGACCTAAGGTGTACATAACAATACTTGTTACAGTGTAGACTGTAGCACTTGTAAGTGATGCGGAGAAAGGTTTTTTACTTTCACGGGTATAATCACTGATGAGAGGTAGCCAAGATAGTGGCATAGCAATAGATAATTCTAGGGCAGCGATGAAACTCATATTTCCGCTAGTTAGAAGGCTAGCCTCACTAGGCCACTGCGATATCATGTGAGCGCCCATGTAGAGGGTGAGCCCTAGTAATAGAATAGATACGATGGCTTGAATATAGCCCGTATTGTGGAGGCCGATGAAAAGCCACAGGATGACAAGCGCGCCAATAGCTATCGTCCAAATCATAGGGGATAGAGGTGCTAGCTCTTGTAAGGCTAGCATGGCATCGTAGATCATGATGCTAGTCCAGCCGATAAGTTGAAGCATATTTAAAACGGCAAAGCCTTTAGCCCCTAGTGGGCCAAAGCTGAAGGCGGTAGTATTCATACTGCCTTGCCGTAAACGTCCACCGATGAGACCTGCTCCAAAGAGCAATATACCGCCTATGATATGCCCCAGTATGATGGCATATAGACCTTGGGTGAGCCCTAAGGGGGCCAGATAGGTTCCTGTCATAATTTCCGCTATAGATAGAGCGGCACCAAACCATATCATGGCGAACTGTGGTTGTGTAATGTATGTATTTTTCATACGTCCTCCTTGCCAGGAAGTCATAGAAAAAGCCGAGTCCAAAAAGGAACTCGGCTATTAATCCTCTATGTTCCCTACGTTGGCATTATCCAAATCAGGTTATGGGTTAAAGCGATAGCTTACTCTCAGCCCACTCTTGTGAGCACCCCGTTATGGCTTCATTATATGCGCCTATAAGAGAATCGTCAATTCTTTTGTTGCATAGATTGTATAATAATGTTATAACTAGAGTATAAAAATATATTGCCACTAGGGGTGCTTTTGCTGAGATTGACCATTCAAAACCCTAGACCTGATCCAGATAATACTGGCGTAGGAAAGTGGAGTGAAACATAATACTAAACTATTACGAGACCATTCCATTTGGAGTGGTCTCATTTTTATATGTTTGGAGGTATTATGAAAAAACTGATTATTGCTAGCATATGTGTGGCCTTAGGTGTAGTATTATCTACTACATCAATTCCTGTTGGGCCGGCTCGCATTTTTCCGTTTCAACATATGATTAATGTTATCTTAGCCGTTGTGGTGGGGGCTAGATTTTCCGTAGGTGCCGCATTTAGTACATCTTGTTTACGCAATGTATTGGCACTAGGTTCTCCTTTAGCCTTTCCTGGCAGCATGATTGGCGCTTGGTTATCTGCGTATTTATATAAGAAATATAACGCTCTATGGGCGGCGGCTCTAGGCGAAATCATTGGTACCGGCCTCATCGGTGCTCTCGTGAGTTATCCAATAGCCCATTTCTTGTTAGGTAAACCGTTGGCATTGTTGACTTTGATTACATCCTTCGCCATGAGCTCTGTGGCAGGTGCCTGCATTGGTTTCATAGCATTACAAATCTTATCTCGTCGTCATCTATTACATAAGGAGGCATAATGAAACTACATACTGCATTGACAATTGCCGGCACTGATCCTAGCGGTGGTGCTGGTATTATGGCCGATTTGAAATCCTTCCAAAGTCGTCACGTATACGGCATGGCTGTTGTTACCTCTGTGGTAGCCCAAAATACGACGGGCGTTCATCATGTAGAACATCTGTCGCTAGAGAGTATTGACCGACAATTACACGATGTGTATTCTGACATTGAACCACAAGCCGTTAAGACGGGCATGATTGCCTTGCCGGAGATGATGGATCTCATCTATCCTTATGTGAGTAAACAAATTCCTTATGTAATGGATCCCGTTATGATTGCCACTAGCGGTGACCGACTCG
This sequence comes from Veillonella faecalis, assembly GCF_024677885.1. NCBI lineage: Bacteria > Bacillati > Bacillota > Negativicutes > Veillonellales > Veillonellaceae > Veillonella > Veillonella faecalis. Next base: position 34,055 of record NZ_JALBWL010000003.1, on the reverse strand, counting down.
TATCAGATGAGGCAGTAAATTTCTTAAAATCCAAACTCATTCCGACGGCTACAGTGATTACACCAAACCGCAATGAAGCTGAGGTCTTAGCGGACATGTCTATTGATTGTGAAAGTGACATAACAACGGCGGCGAATCGTATCTTACAGGACTTAGGACCTCAAGTAGTTATCATTAAAGGCGGTCACATCGGTGAAGATGCAACGGATTATGCTTTCACTAAAGATGGTAGCATCCGTACTTGGACAAGCCCTAAATATGATACGGTACATACTCATGGAACGGGCTGTACCTTCTCTGCAGTGATTACGGCGGAGCTTGCAAAGGGCCGTGACGTAATGGATGCCATTGGTATTGCCAAGGACTATATTGCACTTGCTATTAAACATAATCCCGGGCTGGGAAATGGCTGTGGTCCCGTTAATCATATGGCTTATGGCCTCTTATTTAATGGACCTGAAACGATGGATGAGCTCTTGAAAAATGACGAGAGGAGATAGTGATATGACCAATAAAAATCCATATATGAATGATCAAATTGAGACTGAACTCAATATATTAGAAATTTTACGCCAAAGAAATCCTCTCGTTATTTGTATTACCAATGATGTAGTGAGGACCTTTACAGCCAATGGTTTACTCGCCATTGGCGCATCACCTGTGATGAGTGAGTGTAGTGAAGATTTGAAAGACCTCATCGTCCATGCATCGGCGCTACTCATCAATATTGGTACTCTTACACCCGACAAGGTTAGTTACTATAAAGAGGCCATAGCACTGGCGAAGAAACATGAGGTTCCTATCGTTTTAGATCCAGTGGGGTGTCATGCGGGGGCTTATCGTTTATCTGTGGTGTTAGACTTGATTAAGACTGGTGATATCTCATTAGTGCGAGGTAATCAAAGTGAAATTAAAGCTATATACGATGCTTTAATTCCTAATAATCAGGCAGATACATCCACTACCGGTAAAGGTGTAGATGGAGGACAAATCGAGGATAGTGCTGTTATCGCATATCGTCTAGCGCGCCTTATCAACTGTCCTGTTGTAGCTACTGGCGAAGAGGATTATGTTTCTGATGGAACTCGGGTGTTTGCCGTACCGCATGGTCATCCTATTATGACAGCTGTAACGGGAACAGGCTGTCTATTAGGAGCTGTATTGGCGGCTTTCTTTAGTGCTTATTATCCATGTAAAAACAGACTATCTATCGGTGAATTTCTTGCCTATGCATTGGCTTACTATGGTTTAGCCGGTGAAAGTGCAGTGCAGGTAAGTGGCGTAAAACCTGGTAGCTTTAGTGTAGCCTTTATGGATGCCTTATATTCTCTTGGTGATGCGGTGCTTAAGTCCGAGAATCGTATACGTCCTCTAGTTGTGCCGGATCAATTAGAAGTATATTTCATCAGTGGTACGCAAGATGTGGAATTGAATGAAAATCGATTACTCTCTATCGTAGAGGATGCTTGTCGAGGCGGTGTGACTTGTTTCCAATTTAGAGAAAAGGGCGTAGGTACTTTAGTGGGGCAACAGAAACTAGAGTTAGCCCAACAGTTAAAACAAATCTGTGCTAAGTACAATGTACTCTATATTATTAACGATGATGTAGACTTAGCAGTAGCTGTTAATGCTGATGGCGTTCACGTAGGGCAAGAGGATATGAGCCTAGAATCCGTTCGTAATCTTGTAGGCCATAAGGTGGTTGGCATCTCCATTCACTCCGTGGAGGAACTTCATAAGACTGATATAATCTATGCTGATTGTGTAGGTGTAGGTCCTATGTATGCTACAAGTAGTAAACCTGATGCACAAGAGCCATGTGGACCGGAGCGTGTCGCTGAACTACAAGCAGAAGGCTTGACCTTACCATGTGTTGGTATTGGGGGAATAACTTTAGACAATGCGAAGCCTATACTAGAAGCGGGAGCCTGTGGTGTTGCCATCATATCTGCTATTGCGCATGCAGATAACCCTTATGAGGCGGTACAACAGTTTAAGCATTTAGTGGATAGTACTAAATAGCGAATAGAACACAAAAAAAGACGATGACCTAAGTCATCGTCTTTTTGTTAAGGAAGTTGTTAGTACTTACTGTAAGATTATATTGTACTTACAGGTGTGTTTAATTTAAATCTGTACTTACAGGTTGTTAGTTTAGTTAGTGTCGTACTTACAGATTAGATGGATTCCACGAAACGGTGGAAGAAAGCTTGTGGGTGAGCACATACTGGGCAAACTTTAGGAGCTTTTTCACCAACGTGTACGTAACCACAGTTAGCGCAGATCCAAGCAACTGGTTCATCGTTAGTGAATACTTTGTTACCAGATACTTGAGCTGCTAATGCAAGGTAACGAGCTTCATGACGAGCTTCGATTTTACCAACTTCGCGCATTTGGTAAGCGATTTTAGCAAAGCCTTCTTTTTCAGCTTCGTCAGCGAAATCTTTGTACATTGTAGTGTGTTCGTAGTTTTCACCAGCTGCTGCATCACGAAGGTTAGCTTCGATATCGGAAGATACGTCGCCACCATGAAGAGCTTTGAACCACAATTTAGCATGAGCGGATTCGTTGTGAGCTGTTTCTTCGAAATAATCAGCGATTTCGTTCATGCCAGCTTTACGAGCTGCTGCTGCGTAGAAAGTATATTTTTGGAATGCTTGGGATTCGCCAGCGAATGCTGCTTGAAGATTTTTTTCAGTGTTAGAACCTTTTAATTCTGCCATTTTAATACTCCTTTGTACTTACGATAATTTTCAAATTTGTTACTTAACTTCTATATTCATAACCACTTGGTTGTGAATTCAAATAATAGAATACTTATTCTACAATTTTCGTGGGCGACTTCGCCTTAGTAAGAAAACTTATTCTTGGATTTAATAGACACTTGCCTAACTTTTAAAATAGTACTTACTGATTTTTGTTTTTTCGGCACTTGCCGTCTTAACAGTTTTATATACAATGGTGTATCCGTATACTTAACGAATAATCATTGTTGACTATATTGTAACATACTAAATGAGAAATGCAAGTGTTTTTGTAAAATTTATTTCGAAAATTTTCTAAATGATAAATATTATCAATGCAGTAAGAATGCGGTTTTTTAAAGCATGGATAGTATGGGATTTGTAAAAAACTGTTATTTTGATATTGAGAATGATAACTAAATGAAAAATCATTATTGATTAGTAATTAATAATCTTTTCGTTAAATGTACTAATAACTACCTATAAAATAACTACAAAAACTACTATATAAACTATAGAATTATGATATGTTTATAGAACTTTGTATTTTTTGTATAATAAGTATATAAATACTGAACATTGAAAAAGGAGGCGCTATGGCATTTGTTAGATATTACGTAGGCGATGTGGTGAAGATGAAAAAATCACATCCTTGCGGTAGTGACGAGTGGGAAGTGAAACGTATTGGCACGGATTTTCTCATCGTATGTAGCGGCTGTGGTCATCAACTGCTGATGCCGCGCCCTAAATTTGAAAAGGCTGTCAAGAAAATCGTATCTCGATTGCCAGAGAATGAATAAGGAGGGCGTATGGTACGACTCACTGATTACGTAACAAGTGGGGGCTGTGCGTGTAAGATTGGTCCTCATATATTAAATCGTGTTTTGAAAGCAGTGACACCTGTTACAAATGACCAAGTCTTAGCCGATATGACCGGTTCTGATGATGCAGGTGTATATAAAATTTCTGATGCATTGGCATTGGTTCAAACATTAGACTTTTTTACACCTATGGTTAATGATCCTGTTTTGTTTGGTAAGATTGCTGCTGCCAATGCATTAAGCGATGTGTATGCTATGGGTGGAACTCCATTGACTGCTATGAACATCGTAGGCTTCCCAGTACCTCTTGTTGAGCAAGGCATCTTAACAGACGTATTAAACGGCGCAGGCTCAATGGTAGCCGAATCTGGTGCGGCTATCGTAGGTGGTCATAGCATAGAAAATAAAGAACCTATCTTTGGCATGTCTGTGACTGGGCAAGTAAATCCCAATTGTATTTGGAAAAACAAAGGGGCCCAAGTAGGGGATGTATTGGTACTAACAAAACCTATTGGAACAGGTATCATGAACAATGCGCTGAAAGCAGATTTATTCCCTGTAGGTACAGAGCAAGCTATCGCTAGTATGAGTACTTTAAATAGAGTAGGTGCAGAGGTGGCTCATAACTTTACCGTGCATGCTTGTACTGATGTGACTGGTTTTAGCCTTATGGGGCACTCTGTAGAAATGGCTAGTGCCTCTGATGTGACAATACACATTAAGGCTTGCGACATTCCTCTCTTTGATGATGTCATCGAAGCGGCTCAAATGGGATTAGTACCAGCTGCGTCTTATGGTAACCGTAAAGCTATAACTGACGTACAAGTAGCTGAATCTTTAGACCCTGTATGGACGGATATTCTCTTTGATCCACAAACCTCAGGTGGTTTGCTGTTCTCTGTTCCATCTAATGAAGGTGAGCAACTGGTAGAGGCATTACATAAGGCTGGTATCGACTGTGCCGCTATAGTAGGTACTGTTGAAAGCTTCTCAGGGTTGGCTGTACGTGTAACAGAATGATATTAGGAAGAATATAATATAGAGGTGTATGATGAACAATACAAAGGAATTAACTGTAGATGTGCGTGGTAGCTTGTGTCCAAAGCCTGTAATTGAAACAAAGAAGGTAAGTGATGCGAATCCGAGTGCTGTTATTATTACTGTCGTAGATAATGAGGTTAGTCGCGATAATGTAGAAAAATTCGGTAAGTCCCGCGGGTATGGGGTGGATATCCGACAAGACGGTAAAGATTTCTACCTCACTATGACCCCTAATGCAAATCCAGTAGCAGATGGTAGTTGTGAACCAATGAGCTATGGCAACCGTGTCATCTTGATGACAAAGGACTATCTTGGTGAAGGTAGTGAAGAGTTAGGCCGTAACTTAATGAAAACGTTCTGGGTATGCATGGTCGAAGCAGATGTGAAGCCATCTAAGATCTATTTCATTAATAGCAGTGTGAAGATGGTAACAAATGATTCGGTTCATTTAGAAAATATTAAAAAATTAGCTGATGCAGGTGTTGAAATTGCTGCATGTGGAATTTGTCTTGATTTCTATGGAGTAAAAGAAGAGCTTGGTGTAGGCAGCATTACAAATATGTATGCTATTACAGATTCTATCTTAGGCGATAATATTATTAAACTATAATTGTCAGTGACTTTATGAGATAACTTAAAACAGGTGTGGCGCATTGGAAAACAAAAAATTGCTAGTCGTCTTTACGTCCTATTATTTTGGCGATAAAGCAGACAAGGTATTAACAGAATTAGAGGTGCCTCATCAATTGATGGCTACACCTCCTGAGCTTTACGATATGTGTGGTTTATCTGTACAAATAGATCCAAGTATTGTAGAGCAGGTTCAGACTATTTTAATAGAACATAAGATTAGTACATCTGGCCTCTTTTGGTACGAAAAAGGTGAGCTAGCTGTACCATATAAAGCCTAGACATCGTCTAGGCTTTTATGGTCTAGGCTTTTTCTTTCTATTTTATTAAAGCTTTGATTCTTATATAATTTAAAGGTTAACTATGGTACTATAGATATATGATACTTTTTATCATTATGGAGGTATATATGAGCAAGTATGAAATAGAAAATGTAAAATTAACAGCTCCTAAATTGGATCGTAAAGATTTAGAGTATGCTATGACATATCGTTATGCATGTAAAAAGTTTGATAGCACGAAGAAGATTTCTGAAGAAGATTGGAATGCTATTTTAACAGCAGCTCGCTTGGCTCCTACATCCCTTGGTTTTGAGCCTTTTGAATTGCTAGTTATCCAAAATCCAGAAATTCGAGAAAAAATGAAAGCTCATGGCTGGGGCATTCATGCAGGCCTTGAAGCAAGTCATTTTGTGGTATTTTTAACACGTAAAAAAGTGGACTTAGAGTTTGACTCCCCTTATGTACGTTACATTCAAGAAACAGTTAAGCAATTACCAGCAGAAATAGATGCAGCATATCGCGAAAAATATGCTCAATTTACTACAAGTGACTATAAAACTTTTGAATCTGAACGGGCTGCCTTTGACTGGGCATCTAAACAAACGTATATCGTTATGGCGAATATGATGACAATGGCTGCTTATGAAGGTTTAGACTCTTGCCCATTAGAAGGCTTCAATCAAGATGATATGACAGCACTCTTAGGTGATGAACTTGGCCTTTTCGATACTAAACACTTTGGCATTGCTGTAATGGCAGCCTTCGGCTACCGAGACGAAGAACCACATCGTAATAAAACGCGTCGTACAATGGATGAAATTGTAACAGTAGTTGAATAAATCGTTATAGATAAAACTAAATCGAAATTCTTCATTTAATCTTTAGAGTTGAATGCTATATTATAAATATACAAGGATTTTAAAATGTTTATAAATACTGTATTATTTAATAGGATTTATGAATGTTTTGATTAAATAGGAAGGAGTGATTGTATGTTATGGTCAATTATAGTTGGTGGTTTTATCGGGTTCCTAGCGGGGGCCATCACTAACAAAGGCGGTGCAATGGGCGTTATCGCTAACGTTGTTGCTGGTTTAATTGGCTCGTCCGTAGGTCAGTCCCTATTTGGTACATGGGGTCCTAGCTTAGCAGGGATGTCCTTAATTCCATCTGTATTAGGTGCAGTAATTGTTGTTGCTGTAGTCTCATTTTTCTTCGGAAAAAGGGGATAGTAATCAACTTTTAAAAGTAGTTTTAATATAGCTAAACGTGATTTACATGAAAGGAGTCACTATTATGGCATTAGAAGATAAATTGAACCAAGCTAAAGGTGCATTGAAAGAGAATGCTGGTAAATTAACTGGTGATAAACAATTAGAAGCAGAAGGGACTATTGAAAATACAGTGGCAAAAGTAAAAGATGTTGCTAATACTGTAGCTGAAGATATCAAAAAAACTGCAGATGATGCTAAAGATGCTGTAGAAGGTGCGATTAGTGGCCTTAAAAATGCATTAGGCGATGATGACAAATAAAAGTAAATAAAAGCTATTATGTAGCACAAAAAACCAGTAAATCGGCCGATTTACTGGTTTTTATTGTTATAAATTTAATTATACGTTGAAGCGGAAGTGTGTTACGTCGCCGTCTTTCATAACGTAGTCTTTGCCTTCTAGGCGTACGAGGCCTTTTTCTTTAGCTGCATTTTGGCTACCACAAGCTTGTAAGTCATCGAAGGATACGATTTCAGCACGAATAAAGCCTTTTTCGATATCGGAGTGGATTTTACCAGCTGCTTGAGGCGCTTTTGTGCCGTCTACAATTGTCCATGCACGAGCTTCCATTTCACCAGCTGTAAAGTAGTTGATAAGACCTAAGAGTGCATAACTTGCTTTGATAAGTTTAGTTAAGCCAGATTCTTCAAGACCAAGGTCTTCAAGGAATGCAGCGGATTCCTCTTCAGATAATTCTGCGATTTCAGACTCGATACGAGCAGAAACTACAACAATGCCAGCACCTTCGTTTTTTGCATATTCCTCTACGCGTTTTACATGTTCGTTGGAAGAGTAATCAGATACTTCATCTTCAGAAATATTAGCTACATAAAGAGATGGTTTTGCTGTCAACAATGTCAACTCTTTAATCATTTCTAATTCTTCTTCTTCAAGACCTTGCGCACGCACTGGTTTTGCTTCACCTAAACCTTCGATGATGCGTTCTAGTAATGGCAATTCAGCACGAGCGTCTTTGTCGCCAGATTTAGCGATTTTTTCGATACGTTGTTTGCGTTTTTCTACGGACTCAAGGTCAGCAAGGCAAAGTTCAGTATTGATGATTTCGATGTCGCGGATTGGATCGATAGAACCAGCAACGTGAGTAATATTAGGGTCCTCGAAGCAACGGATAACTTGAGCAATGGCGTCTACTTGACGGATGTGACTAAGGAATTTATTGCCTAAACCTTCGCCTTTGGATGCGCCTTCTACGAGGCCTGCAATATCTACGAAGCGCATAGCAGCAGGGAGGATGCGTTTGGAACCGAACATTTCAGCCAATACAGCTAAACGATTGTCTGGAACATCAACGACACCTACGTTTGGTTCGATTGTACAGAATGGATAGTTGGCAGCTTCAGCGCCTGCTTTTGTAATGGCGTTGAATAATGTACTTTTACCAACATTTGGAAGGCCTACGATGCCTACTTCTAAATTTGTGCTCATGGTACCACCTTTTATTAACTAATTGATTTCGTTCTTTGTGAAAGTTTCTGTAGAAACTCTATCAAATAAATATTATATCATATAGACGCTATAAATTTGTACTAAAAAAGTGACACCATTAGTCACATAGGTGACTAGTAGTGTCACTAAACCCCTTTACATAGAAATCGACAAATTATATATTGAGGTCGAGGCCTCTAGATGTGTCAGTTCTTGCTAATTAATCTCGAGAATTGGCGGTGATAACGATGGAGATCAAAGATGTATTATTTTTAATAATAAATTTTGGAATCTTAATCGCTACCATTATCATGGCGGCAAAATAGACTGACTATCTAGTACACCTAGCTTTCTACCGCTAGAATGAAAAAGGGCCTGACCCAGTAGAATCAAGCCGTTTCTTCAAATTTTTACCTATAGAAACAAGGCTGACGCTACTAAACATCTACGCCTCACTTCTTGTAATAGTATACCATATAAGAAGACAAAAACCCACACACTAGTGTGGGTTTTTTGTTATATATCTTATAGAGAGTGAGCTCGTAATTCTTCAGCGGAATGTGTGGAGATCCAAGCTGGTGGAATGTCGAATACTGTGTAGCAACCTGTGCCGCCGTGTTTAGCAAGACGGTAGATACCACGAGCGTAAGCAACAAGTGCAGAGCCAGTAAATTCAGGATTGGAGTCAAGTTTCAAGGAATACTCAACAACATGACGTGTGCCTTCAGTGCTTTCACCAGAGCGAAGAACGAAGCCGCCATGTGGAATGCCTTTGTGGTCGCGATCAAGTTCTTCTTGAGAAATGAAGTTTACTACAGTTTCATAACCTACGAAGTAGTTTTCCATAGTTTTGATTTCATTTTCAATTTTAGCCTTGTCCGCATCAGGAGCAGCTACTACATAGCACTCACGAAGATGACCTTTGTAGCCATCAACGTCTGGAGTTTCACCATTACGGATTGCTTCAAGGTATTGTTCTTTAGGAACAGTGTATTGACGAGCGTCAAGAACGCCATCGATACGACGGATAGCATCGGAGTGACCTTGAGAAACGCCACGACCCCAGAATGTATAAGATTTACCTTGAGGCAAGATGCTTTCAGCATATACACGTTGTAAAGAGAACATACCTGGGTCCCAACCGCAAGAAATCAATGTAGCAGTTTTAGCTTCTTTAGCTACTTTGTCTACATTAGCAAAATGCTCAGGAATACGTGCATGTGTATCGAAGGAATCGATACAGTTGAAGTATTTTGTTACCATTGGAGTTTGTTCGATAAGGTCTGTTGCGGAACCACCGCAAAGAACCATAACATCGATTTTACCTTTGAAGTTTGGTAGATCTTCCATAGTATATGTAGGAACACCAGAAACTGTTTCTAAACCTTTACGGCGAGAGAATACACCAACAAGCTCCATATCAGGTTGTAATTTTACGGATGCTTCAACGCCACGACCTAAATTGCCGTAGCCAACGATACCAATACGAATTTTGCTCATATTAGCCTCCTATATAAATTGAGAAATTTAATTATTAACACACTTATTATAGCACAAAATAAATGTATTTGATATTTTTCTATAGAATTAATTGATGATATATATAAGACCGATTGTACTCCTAATGTAGGTGTACAATCGGTCTTTTTGTCTCTATAGGTATTAGTTTTCTATAGGGGATAAACCCTATATTGAGTATCCTATTAGAATTTTAATGTTTTAATTCTTTCAACGGCACGAATTGTATTTTCACGGCTACCAAAAGCTGTTAAACGAAGGTAACCTTCGCCATGAGGGCCAAAGCCAGAGCCTGGTGTAGATACGATTTGAACTTGTTCGAGCAAGATGTCGAATAATTCCCAACTAGTCATGTTACCAGGTGTTTTTAACCAAATGTATGGAGCATCTACGCCCCCATATACAGTAAGGCCGATGGATTCAAGACCTTCTTTGATAATGCGAGCATTTTCTTTGTAGTATGCAATGTTAGCACGAGTTTGCTCACGGCCTTCTTTAGTGTATACTGCTTCAGCACCGCGTTGAATGATATAAGGCACACCGTTGAATTTAGTGCATTGGCGACGGTTCCACATAGGGTTTAGTGGTTGGCGGTCACCGGATTTAGTTTTGCCGGTTACTTCTTTAGGCACTACAGCATAAGCACAACGTGTACCTGTGAAACCAGCAGTTTTGGAGAAGGAACGGAATTCGATAGCTACTTCGCGAGCGCCTTCGATTTCATAGATGGATTTTACAGTGTCTTCTGTGCTGATGAAAGCTTCGTAAGCGGAGTCGAACATCAAAATCGCATCATTATCTTTACACCATTTAATCCATTCTGCTAAACGAGCACGGCTCAAAACAGTACCTGTTGGATTGTTAGGGGAGCAAAGATATACGATATCTACTCTTTCAGAAGGGAATTCTGGAGAGAAGTTGTTTTCAGCGTAAGTAGGAAGGTAGACAACCTTTTGGAAGATGCCATCTACCGCTTCGCCAGTACGACCACCCATAACGTTAGAGTCTAAGTATACAGGGTACACTGGATCAGTAATAGCAATGATATTGTCTTCGCTGAATAATTCTTGGATATTACCCACGTCAGATTTGGCACCATCGGAAACGAATACCTCGTCAATCGCAATGTCTACACCCAATGGTTTGTAGTCGCCATCAACAATAGCTTGACGTAAGAAGTCATAACCTTGCTCAGGGCCATAACCACGGAATGTTTCAGCTTTGCCCATTTCTTGGACAGCCTTGCTCATAGCATCGATAATTGCTGGAACAAGTGGTAATGTAACATCGCCGATACCAAGACGAATGATATCTGCATCTGGATGCGCTGCTTGGTAATCTGCAACCTTTTTAGCAATATTTGCAAATAAATAAGAACCTTGTAGGTTTAAATAGTTTTCATTAATATTAGCCATGATGACTCCTTTTTATAATCAGATTTCTCTATATATAGTAAATTATATAGAATAATGACGCAAGGATTTTCTATAGAATTTCTAATTTATATAAATATTGTTTTAGTTTATCACTATACTATATAGTATTAACATTGTTTTTGATATAATTTAAATACATACATATTATAGTGCGATTTTACATGAAAGTGGTGTCTTTATGCTGACGATTAGCAATAAAGGATGGCTTTTTACTTCTATATTAAGTGCATTGATGGCGTTTACGTCATTGTCGACGGATATTTATTTACCTGCCATGCCTGAGATGGGACGAGATCTTAATGGTGATGCGGAGTTAACGTTGACTGGTTTCTTAATAGGTTTTGCGCTAGCCCAACTTTTCTGGGGCGCCGTTAGCGATAAAATTGGACGTAAGAAGCCACTGATTATGGGGGTAGTTTTATTTATCATTGGTTCTGTGGGCTGTGCATTGAGTTCATCCATGATGGAATTGCTGGCTTGGCGCGTGTTCCAAGCATTTGGTGCTTGCGTAGGTCCTATGTTATCACGGGCTATGATTCGCGACTTATATGGGCGAACTGAAGCTGCTAAAATGTTATCTACCTTAGCTATTGTTATGGCCATAGCGCCTATTGCAGGGCCGATGCTAGCAGGGCATTTACTTGTATGGTATACATGGCATGCCATATTCTGGCTATTGGTCGCTATCGGTATTCTGATGCTCGTTGCCGTATTAGTACTTCCAGAAACACATCCGTTAGAGAAGCGTAGTAAAAAGTCGATAGGTCATACCTATAATAATTATTGGATTTTATTACGTAACAAAGGTTTTATGAAATATACGCTATGTGTTAGCTCTTTTTATATTGCTATCTATGCGTTCCTAACGGGCTCTCCTTATGTATATATTGATGTTTATGGAGTACCAAAGGAATACTTTGGATATCTCTTTTCTGTCAATATTATTGGCGTAATGTTACTAAGTGCTATTAATCGTCGTATTGTAAGCGCTATACGACTCGATAGATTGTTGCGATATGCCACATTATTTGCTGCCATTTGTGTATCTGTTGTAATGGGCTTAATAATTGTGGGCTACCATTCACTGTGGTTAATCGTTATTGGTTGTTTCTTATTCTTCTCCATGAATGGTATCATTGCAGCTGTAACAAATGCCTTAGCATTAGATAGAGCTGGCAGGATGGCTGGCTCTGGGGCGGCACTACTAGGGGCTATGCAATATGGTAGTGGTATTGTATCATCGTTGATACTTACCTTCTTACCAAACGATACGGCAGATCCTATGATGGGGGTCATTACATTATTTGTTATTATCTGCGCTATTATCGCTTTTCCTGAGGATGAAAAATATAATCGTATATAATATTGGTGAAAGCAAGGGTTTAAATTTGAACTCTTGCTTTCATTCTTTTTTTAGGTTATAATAGTAAGGCTTATTGATGGTAAGCACTTCCTACCCCTATGTGTCGATAGGGGCATTAGTCCGAAAGAGGAGGTGATTTTGTATGAACAAATACGAAGTCATGTTTATTGTGAAACCAGCTGAAGAGGAAGCAACTAACGCTGTTATTGAAAAAGTAGAAGCTTTAATTGCTCGTGTAGGCGGCACAGTAGAAAAGGTAGATCGTTGGGGCAAGCGTCGTCTTGCTTACGCTGTGAAGAAATTCACTGACGGTTTCTATGTATTGATCAACTTTGAAGCAGCTCCGGCTGAAATCAAAGAAATCGATCGTGTATTGAAAATCAACGATGAAGTCCTAAGACATCTAATTGTAAAACACGAAGCATAATTAAAGCCTGGAGGAAAACATGAACTCTGTACAAATTCTAGGTAATTTAGCTCGTGATCCTGAAGTACGCTATACCAAAACTGGTCGTGCGGTAGCAACTTTCACAGTAGCTGCAACAAACACCTATATTGATTCCACAACAAATGAGACGAAAGAACAAACTGCTTTCATCAACTGTGTTGCATGGGGTAAACTTGGTGAAGCGGCAGGCAATCTTCGTAAAGGCAGTCGTTGCTTCGTAGAAGGTCGTTTGCAAACTCGTTCTTACGAGACTCAGGACGGTCAAAAACGGTACGTTACTGAAGTGGTAGCGAACTTTGTGGGCCAATCCCTTGATATGAATACTAATTCTTTCGAAGGTGGGTCCAATTTTGATAGTTTCAGTACAGGCGGCGATGACGAAAACATCCCGTTCTAGTGTCAGGGACTCCTACTAATTCGAAAAGGAGGATTCGCAATGAGAAGAGATAGAGGCAGAAAGCCAAGAAGAAAAGTATGCGTTTTCTGTGCAGACCATATCGATCAAATCGACTATAAAGACGTTGCTAAACTTCGTCGTTTTACGACTGAACGCGGCAAAATCTTACCTCGTCGTATTTCCGGTACTTGCGCAAAACATCAACGCAAATTGACTACATCTATCAAACGTGCACGTGCAATCGCTTTATTGCCATTCACTGCTGAATAATTGATGAATCAAGGCGGTACAACCATTTGGTTGTACCGCCTTTTTGCTATGTAAGAAGAGGAGCTATCCGTTGGATAGCTCCTCTTTGTTATACAGCTCTATATTTTTTAGGTGATTCACCTTTTTCAGCGGCTTCTTTATCAGCGCGCCATTTGCGTTCGAAATATTTATGATACTCTACAGGAACGTCATCAGGTGTTAAGCTTTCATAAAAGCTAGTGGTTCCCTTTGCCTGAGCTTGTTCATAAAACCATGTTTTAAATTCTAGCATGGACAAGCGTGCTTGTAGGCTTTCGATTTCTACTAATACGCGATCTCGTTGATTTTTGATAATAGATAATCTTTCATTAATGCGACTATCACCTTCGACGCAGTAGTCGATAAAATGTTTGATTTCTTTAATAGGCATACCGGTATGCTTCATGCATTCAATCAATTCTAACCAATCCATATCTGTGTCATGGAATACACGGATACCACCAGCAGAACGTTCTACGAAGGGCAATAGACCTTCTTTATCATAGTAACGCAATGTAGAAGGTGCCACATTTAGTTTTTTTGCGATTTCGCCAACAGTATATGTCATAGGACCTCCTTTTGGGTTTATATTAAATTTTAGGTTTTCGCTTGACTTAAACCTAACGTTAAGTTTTATACTTGTTACATGCTGGACATACAGTATAGCACGGTTAGTAATACAATACGAATTTTAGTATTGTTTACATCTTATGATATCTAATGAAAGGTAAAGATATGAATTTAATTGATATAAAATCTCCAGTCGATTTAAAAGGCTTATCCCTTGCTGAATTAACAGATTTAACGGCGCAAGCTCGTCAAGCTCTTATGACAAAGGTATCTGAACATGGCGGTCATGTTGGGCCTCCTATGGGGGCAGCTGAAATGATTATGGCTTTGCACTATGTATTTAACTCTCCTGTAGATAAGATTGTATATGACGTATCTCATCAGTCCTATGTACATAAGATGGTTACCGGTCGCGCGTTGGCGTTCTTAGATCATGATCATTATGATGATGTAACAGGTTATACAGATCCTACTGAAAGTGAGCATGATTTCTTTAACATTGGGCATACCTCTACATCGATCTCCTTAGCATCTGGTTTAGCTACTGCTCGTAATTTAAAAGGGGACTCTGAAAATATTATCGCTATTATTGGCGATGGTTCTTTGTCTGGCGGTGAAGCCTTTGAAGGTCTTGATTATGCAGCCACATTAGACAGTAATATGATTATTATCGTCAATGATAATGACCAATCTATTGCGGAAAATCATGGTGGTTTATACCGTGGTCTTCGAGAATTACGTGAAACTAATGGTGAAAGTTCCACCAATATTTTCACAGCTCTTGGTTTAGACTATCGTTTTGTTGCAAACGGTAATGATTTAGAAACATTAATTGATGTGTTTAAGGATGTAAAAGATATTGATCACCCAATTGTGTTACATATTGTTACTCAAAAAGGTAAGGGCTATACCATTGCAGAGCAAAATAAAGAAAAGTTCCACTGGACAATGCCATTTGACTTAGAAACAGGTAAGCTAAAAGCGAAAGATAATGGTCCAACGTATGTTGGTACGATTGCGAACTACTTGATGGAGCAAATCAAAGTAGATCCAACAGTGGTAGCTATTATTGCAGGTACACCAGGTGGCCTCGGATTTAATTCTGAAAGGCGCAAAGCGGCAGGCAAACAATATATTGACGTAGGTATTGCAGAAGAGCATGCTATTGCCATGAGCTCTGGTATTGCTAAAAATGGTGGTAAACCCGTATTTAATGTGTATAGTACATTCTTACAACGTACCTATGACCAATTAGTACAAGATCTTTGCGTCAATAATAATAGTGCCGTTATTATGAATCACCAGGCCTCTGTATATGGCATGAACGATGTCACGCATTTGGGGTTCTTTGATATACCTATGCTTACAAGCATTCCTAATTTGGTATACTTAGCACCTACCAATAATGAAGAGTTGTTGGCTATGACTGAGTATGCCGTGCATCAACATGAGCATCCGGTAGCAATTCGTGTTCCTGTAGGTAAGTTTATATCTACTGGTGTGGCTGATACGACGGATTATAGCGTGTTAAATAAATTCGAAGTGACACGTGAAGGTAAAGATATTGTATTGCTCGGTTTGGGTAATTTCTACCACTTAGCTAATGAAGTAGCAGATGAATTATTGAAAGAGGGCATCAGTGCAACTGTTGTAAACCCTAAATTTGCTTCGGGTATAGATGAAGAATTACTTGAATCTTTGAAGGCAAATCATTCTGTTGTATTTACTTTAGAAGATGGTGTAGTTGAAGGCGGTTGGGGCCAACGTGTAGCTAGTTTCTATGGGCCATCTAATATGCGCGTTAAAAACTATGGTATTGCTAAAGAGTTCCACGATCGTTATGATGCAACTGAACTGTTAAGAGAAAATGGAGTTTCTTTAGAACAGATTGTGGCTGATGCCAAACAAATTTTATCCATTTAGCTTGATAAAATATTAAATAAATAATTCTCTCTATAAATGCAGTAGGAATCTAGTGAATTTCCGATTTCTACTGCATTATTTTAATGTTATATTTTATAAAAATATAAAAAATGTTAAAAGATTATAGATTTTTTTCGAATAGGACTATAAAAATTAGATGAAGTATTATATAATATTATCTACAGTATGTATTACAGTAGAACAAGTTTGTTGTTAATGTACAAAAATATCACAGTATTATATAAGTAAGTATTAATGAAAAGGGAGATTCTAAGACGTTGAAAAAAGTATTAACCTTAACATTAGCCGTGGCCATCGTCGCCGGTGGCTATATGTCTGAGGCTAATGGGGCGGGAGAACAGCCTTCTAAGCAGGCACCGTCTATATCTGAGATAAATATATATACGCCTAAAGAACTCAATGCACGTCAAAAAGACTTAGTTGATATCGGTCGCTATACAGCGTCCGGTGATCAAGGTGCGTTGAAAAGTACAATCGCTTCTGCTATTGAGCGAGGTACGTTGACACCGCAAGAGGTGAGTATTGCGATACGTCAACTTTACTCTGCTGCTGGATTGAAGCAAATGAATGCAGCATTAGCTACATTTGATCAATTACGTGAAGAGCGCCCTGAGTTTGGTGCTGATTACGAAAAAATGGTTCCAAAGCAAACAGGACTTAGTGCTTTATTGGGGAATGGCACTAATGGGGCTGCTTTAACAAAGCAGAAGCCTGAGGACGCTAAGGAAGCGGTTCAATATAATACGTTCCGTATGAAGAAGCCGAAACCGCAAAATCGCAATCGTTCTCGCCTAGGTAAATTGGACCGTGAATTGGTCGCTGCCGCAGCTTTAGGTACGCGTGTAGGTAAAAATAATCTATTCGCTGCATCTGAAAAGAGTTTATCTGAGCTTGGCCTCAGCAAATATCAAATTGAAAATCTTGAAACTTTGATTTTCTAATACCATCTAGACCTACTTCTTCGGAGGTAGGTCTTTTTATGTTCTAAATCATATGTAGAAAAGGGAAATATAATTGACGTTTAACGCCCCCTTTTCTATAATTAATAAGATAGGTATATGACCTGTAATAATAGATATAATTAATAATTAATATAGATGTAAGGAGAAAGTATGCGCCTTCGTAGAAAACCGTGGATTGATGAAGCTATCCACGAATATGACTCTCATATTATTTTATCTGGTCAAGATCAGTATAAGGGTAAATGGCGTGAGTTGTTTGTACATCCTGAACGACCATTATATATGGAGCTTGGTACAGGTAAGGGACGCTTTATTGCGGGTATGTCCGAAGCGTATCCAGATGCTAACTTCGTAGGATTTGAAGTGCAAATTGGGGTAATTTATTACGCAGCACAAAAAATCTTTGAAGCAGAACGAGATAATGCTAAGGTATCTCTCTTTGATATCGCTGGTATTGAAGAGATTGTTGCGCCAGGTGAAGTAGATCGCTTCTATATCAACTTCTGTGATCCATGGCCTAAGGCAAAACATGCTAAGCGTCGCCTCACATATCATACATTCCTCGACCGTTATGCTCGTCTTTTAAAAGATGGTGGTGAGGTTCACTTTAAAACTGATAACGAAGGTTTGTTTATGTTCTCTCTTGAAGAATTCAAAGAATGTGGATGGGAACTTAAAAATGTAACCTATGATTTACATAGTACAGACCTTCCAAATGTAAAAACTGAGTATGAAGAAAAGTTTAGTGCTAAAGGGCAACCTATTTTTCGCTTAGAAGCAATTAAGCCAAAAGTACAAAAGGAGGCTTAACATGGAAACACCGAATAAGGGGGATAGTCGGTGGGGCTCACTCTTTAAAAATGATTTACAAGGTATGCTCTTACCTATATTGCTCATCACGATTATAGGTAGTGTGAATATCTTCAGTGCCACCTATATTAGCTCTATTTACGAAAATACAGGGCTTTTAGGGTACTTTTCAAAACATATAGGTTTCCTATTTCTTTCAATGGCAATAGGTGTTATTTTATATCGGTATGATTATAGACAACTACAAAAGCCACATATGTTGCAACGCATAATGATTGCAACCCTAATAGGCATGGTGTTAGTCCTCGTTGCAGGCTCGGTTATTAATGGTGCACGTCGGTGGATCGTTATCGGTCCCGTATCGATACAGCCGTCAGAATTTGCCAAGTTAGCTGCCATAATATGGACATCCGCTAAATTGAGTACCATGAGAAAATGGGGTAAATCAAGATATAATAATCCACTCACAAACTTACAAGGTTATGTGAGTGAACGCGTAGGTTATATGTTGCCAATGTTAGTTTGGCCTATCATCTTTGCAGTGTTAACGATCTTGCAGCCAGATATGGGGACAACTGTGCTAATCTTCGGGTTCTCCTTCATATTAATTTATTTAGCAGGTTTTGATGGCCGATTCTTTGGTGGTGCTTTTGCTGTAGCTGGTGTGATAGGCTTTATTGCGGCTCGTATGTCACCGTATCGTTGGGAACGGATTCAGTCTTGGTTCGACCCTTGGCCTCATGCTCAAGATATGGGCTATCAAACGGTGCAAGGTCTTTTGGCCGTAGGTTCTGGCGGTATTCTTGGGGAAGGCTTTATGCAAGGTACATCTAAGTACTTTTACTTGCCAGAAGCACATACAGACTTTGCATTCGCCGTGTGGGCTCAAGAAATGGGCTTTATCGGAGCTGTCTTTGTAGTTCTTCTGGTGGCAGCCTTTACATTCTTTGGATTCCGCATTGCTAATCGATCTCGCGATGAATTTGGCAAATGGTTAGCGATGGGTATAACCTTGCTCATCAGTGGACAAGCATTATTTAACATTGCCATGGTTTGTGGCATTATGCCTGTAACAGGTGTACCTTTGCCATTTATTAGTTATGGTGGTTCCTCATTGCTGATGAACTTTATGGCTATAGGCTTGTTAGCTAGCGTTGGTCGTCGCAATGTAGAAGGTGTAAAACAAGTTGGTACTGCTGAGGCTTTGCCATCTTTACGTGAGGAAACGCAAAGCCGATTCAAACCGGCTGCTCCGAAGAGTCATCAAAAAACGGAAATGCCTGGTCCATTTAGACCGAGAGAGACTAAAAAGCCTACTCGTAGACGACCTAGGTCTGAACGTTGATATTTAACTTATGTAGTATAAGGTGAATATATTTAGTGTGGATTTATATAGCATCTCTTAAGAGGTGCTATATAAATACAACGTACTTGTATTGTTTGTGAGGAGAAAAAATGAAGGATTATATTGATATCCAAGAACGCCCGTCCTGGGGTCGAATGTTGCCACTTAGTTTCCAACATTTATTTGCTATGTTTGGTTCTACTGTATTGGTACCATATTTGTTAAAAGTAGATCCGGCAACAGCTTTATTTATGAATGGTATCGGTACATTACTGTATCTATTTGTTTGTAAAGGTAAAATCCCTGCATACCTCGGATCTAGCTTTGCTTTCATTGCTCCTGTAGCAGGCGTATTATCTGCAGGTCTCGGTTATGAGGCCGCAAAGGGGGCCTTCGTTGTATTTGGTTTATCCTTTGTGATTTTATCTATTCTCGTTCGTTATATTGGTACTCGTTGGATCGATAAGTTATTCCCTCCAGCAGCGATGGGGGCTATCGTAGCTATTATCGGATTGGAATTAGCGCCAGTAGCGATGAGTATGTCTGGCCTTATTGGTAATCAAGATTTAGGCATGAGCCACAGCCAAGCTATTTTTATCTCTATGTTTTCCTTAGTTGTTACCTTGCTTGGTACTGTTGTGTTCCGTGGCTTCTTAGCTGTAATCCCTGTTTTGATTGGCGTTGTTTCCGGCTATATCTTGTCTGCCTTCATGGGCGTTGTTGATTTCTCTGGCGTAGAGGCTGCACCTTGGTTCTCCTTACCGCAGTTCTATGGCATGCCTGTATTTGATATCAATGCCATTATTATGATTATGCCAGCACTCTTTGTAGTATTTGCTGAGCACGTAGGTCACTTAGTTGTAACGAGCAACATTGTATCAAAAGACTTGATGAAAGAACCAGGTTTACAACGTTCTTTGCTAGGTGATGGCCTTGCGAACATCCTTTCTGGTTTCTTTGGGGCTACACCAAATACGACATACGGTGAAAATATCGGTGTCCTCGCTATCACTCGTTGCTTTAGCGTGTGGGTAATTGGCGGTGCGGCCGTTCTTGCTATGATTATCTCCTTTGTAGGTAAAGTAGCAGCTCTGATTCATGCTATTCCAGTACCAGTTATGGGTGGTGTATCTATTCTCTTGTTCGGTATCATTGCAGCATCCGGTTTGCGCATGCTTGTAGAACGCAAGGTAGATTATACAAATCCTGTTAATATGATCTTAACATCCGTTATCCTTGTTGTAGGTCTTAGCGGTGCAGAGCTTGCTGTAGGTCCTGTTGTATTGAAAGGTATGGGTCTTGCTACTGTAGTAGGCATGGCAATGAGTATCCTCTTATTAATCCTTCAAAAAACAGGCGTTGGTAATGACCAATTGAAAAAAACAGAAGTATAATTCAAGTTGCTGTGAGGCTACCATATAAATCATTGCGTTTATAAGCCCAATTTGTTTTTTACTCCTTATAATAAACGACTACTAGATCAGATGTATATCTGTGAAAGTAGTCGTTTTTAGTTTAGGAAAAACTATGAAAATTATTATGGGATAGAAGTGGAGAGATAAAAAGCTATAAGCGTTGCTTACATTTATTAAAAAGACTTGACATAATTCGTTTACAATAGTAAACTTACATTAAACACATTTGTTTACACTTGTAAACGAAGAGGAGGAAAGGAAAATGAGCACAAGAGAACTTAATACTTATATCACAGATGCTGAGTGGGAAGTCATGCGTGTAGTTTGGGCAAATGATCGAGTAACTAGTAAAAAAGTCATTTCCGTATTGCAAGAAAAAATGGGCTGGACACAATCCACTATCAAAACGATCTTAGGTCGATTAGTTGGAAAAGGCGTACTAAATACAGAGCAAGAAGGTAGAAATTTTATTTACACTGCCAATATTGAAGAGAAAGAAGCTGTAAGGGATTATGTAGAAGATATTTTTAACCGTATTTGCAATAAGAAAGTCGGAAGTGTAATAGGAAGCATCATTGAAGATCATGTTTTAAGCTTCGATGATATAGATCGACTAGAAAAAATATTAGAGATGAAAAAATCTTTCGCAGTAGAAGAAGTGGATTGCAATTGTCCAGAAGGACAATGCGAATGTCATTTACATCATCATTAAGCATAAGGAGGAATTTAAAATGAATAATGACAACAGATATTCGTCCCATAATCACCATGATTATGACGACATAGATAAGTTAAAACACGAGCATGGAATCACAGATGAACATGGAGACCATAAGGATCAACATCACGACCATCATGCTGGTCATGACCACAGCGGGCACCATAAGGATCAACATCACGACCATCATGCTGGGCATGATCACAGCGGGCACAGTGGGCATGATCACAGCGGGCACAATGGGCATGACCACAGTGGGCACGGAGGGCATGACCACCATCATCACGGAAGCTTTAAGGAACTTTTCTTAAAGTCATTGCCACTAGGAATCGTTATTATGCTCTTATCCCCTATGTATGGATTTGAACTACCATTCCAGTTTACTTTTCCATATTCTGATATTGTAGTAGCTATTTTATCTACTATATTAATTATTTATGGTGGACGCCCATTCTATCAAGGCGCAGTTGACGAATTTAAACAAAAAGAACCTGGAATGATGACTCTAGTTTCTTTAGGTTTAAGTGCTTCATATTTATACAGTGTTTATGCTGTGATCATCACCTACGTAACGGGTGAACACGTGATGGACTTTTTCTTTGAATTTGCTTCATTACTATTAATCATGCTATTAGGTCACTGGATTGAGATGAAAGCTATTGGAGAAGCAGGAGACGCACAAGCAGCATTGGCTAAGTTAGTGCCGAAAGATGCTCACGTTGTATTAGAAGACGATTCAATTGAAACACGACCAGTTGCTGACTTAAAGATAGGTGATTTAATTCGTGTTCAAGCTGGAGAAAATGTGCCAGCAGACGGGATTATCGAGCGTGGAGAATCACGTGTAAATGAAGCTCTTCTAACTGGGGAGTCAAAAGCAGTAAAAAAAGGCCCTGGCGATGAAGTAATCGGGGGCTCAACAAATGGAGAAGGGGTACTTTATATTAAAGTGCTTGAGACAGGTGATCAATCCTTCATCTCTCAAGTTCAGAATTTAATCAGCCAAGCTCAAAGTCAGCCTTCCAGAGCAGAAAATATTGCTCAAAAGGTTGCAGGATGGCTCTTCTATATTGCGGTCATTGTCGCACTAATAGCTTTTGTAGTGTGGATGATTATTGGAGATATCCCAACGGCAGTTACCTTTACTATCGCGACCTTAGTTATAGCTTGTCCACATGCATTAGGTCTGGCTATTCCATTGGTCACCGCCCGTAGCACAAGCTTAGGAGCCAGTCGTGGGTTACTGGTGAAAGACCGCCAAGCTTTAGAAATAGCTCAAGATGCAGATGTGATGATTTTAGATAAAACAGGTACTTTAACAACTGGTGAGTTTAAAGTATTAGACGTTGAACTTTTTAATAACAAATATAAGAAAGAGGAAATCATTGCCTTATTGGCAGGTATTGAAGGAGGATCTAGTCACCCAATTGCTCAATCAATTATAAGTTTCGCCGAGCAGCAAGATATACGTCCAGCATCTTTTGATTCTATTGATGTGATTTCCGGTGCTGGAGTAGAGGGTAAAGCAGGCGGGCACCGTTACCAATTAATCAGTCAAAAAGCCTACGGACGTAATCTGGATATGGATATTCCAAAAGGAGCAACTCTCAGTGTCTTAGTAGAAAACGATGATGCTATTGGTGCTGTAGCTTTAGGGGATGAATTAAAACCAACGAGCAAAGAGTTAATTAAAGTTCTTAAAAAGAACAATATTCAACCAATTATGGCAACAGGTGATAATGAAAAAGCAGCTCAAGGCGTGGCAGAATATTTAGAGATTGAATATAGATCAAATCAATCTCCACAAGACAAATATGAGTTAGTAAAAACACTTAAAGAAGAAGGAAAAAAAGTTATCATGGTAGGTGACGGTATCAATGATGCTCCTTCTCTTGCCTTGGCAGATGTTGGAATAGCGGTCGGTGCAGGAACTCAAGTGGCGTTGGATTCAGCTGATGTCATCTTGACTCAATCTGATCCAGGAGATATTGAATCATTTATTGAATTAGCACACAAAACAACTCGTAAAATGAAACAAAATCTCTTTTGGGGAGCCGGTTATAACTTTATAGCTATCCCTCTAGCTGCAGGAATTTTGGCTCCTATTGGTATCACATTAAGCCCTGCATTAGGAGCAGTCCTAATGTCTGTGTCAACAGTCATCGTCGCCATTAATGCTATTTTATTAAGGTTAGATCCCAAAAATAACGGTTAACAGGTCGAATGATTGAAACTCCTTAAAGTATCAAGATACAATAGTTTTACAGGAGAAAAAGAGATGTAAGTACTGACTCTTTTAATACCATGAAAGTTGGTGCTATAGAATCTTTATAAATTATTTTTAATATTGTATAATGAGTATATAAGTTGTATAAAATTAATTATAGAGAGGAGGGCCTATGGAGTTTTTAATTTGGATGGCTATAGGGATCGCCCTGATGGCGGTAGAACTCGTTGTACCGGGCGGTATTTTAGGGCTCATCGGTTATTGTACATTCCTTTGGGGCGTTTTTATAGCTCTTGGAGAAGGAACGGTAGCGCTGTATGCAGTACTAGGATTAACAGCCTTGCTAATTGTCCTTATCATCGTGTTCTTTAATCACTTTGAAAAGACTTGGATAGGCAAATTATTTACCTTAGGGCAACGATCTACGACCAAGGCTGGCTATGTATCTAATGATGTATTAGAGGATTTAGCTGGTAAAGAAGGCGTAGCTCATACTACACTGCGCCCTGCAGGTATCGCTAAAATTGATGGTAATTTGGTAGATGTTGTAACCGAAGGGGACTTCATCGATGCCGGTTCACCGATTGTGGTACTGCGTGTTGTAGGGGGCCGCAATATTGTTAGAAAGCGCGATTAAGCTTTCACCACATCGTCGTATATAATGGAGGTTATTATGGATGTAGGTATTTTACTTTTGATTCCCATTCTACTGATTGGGATTATGGTATTCTTGTATGTTGTGCCATTAGGCCTTTGGGTATCTGCTCTTGCAGCGGGCGTTAATGTTGGTATCTTTACACTCGTAGGTATGCGCTTGCGTCGTGTAAATCCATCCCAAATCGTAATGCCTTTGATTAAAGCTAATAAAGCAGGCCTTGATGTAAACGTAAATCAGCTAGAAGCGCATTACCTTGCAGGTGGTGACGTTGACCGCGTCGTAGATGCGTTGATCGCCGCTGAGCGCGCATCTATTCCTTTGACATTTGAACGTTCTGCAGCTATCGACCTTGCAGGTCGCGATGTATTGGAAGCGGTACAAATGTCCGTTAATCCTAAAGTGATTGAAACACCAATTATCTCTGCAGTAGCAAAAAATGGTATCGAACTCAAGGTTCGTGCTCGTGTAACTGTACGTGCTAATATTGACCGTCTCGTTGGTGGTGCTGGTGAAGCGACAATCATCGCCCGTGTTGGTGAAGGTATCGTAACAACTGTAGGTTCCTCTGAAGAGCATACAGATGTACTAGAAAATCCAGATCACATCTCTCGTACTGTATTGGGTAAAGGTCTTGATGCGGGTACTGCATTCGAAATCTTGTCCATCGATATTGCTGACGTAGACGTAGGACGTAACATCGGTGCTCAATTGCAAACAGATCAAGCGGAAGCGGACAAGAAAATTGCTCAAGCTCGTGCGGAAGAACGCCGTGCAATGGCTGTTGCTACAGAACAAGAAATGCGTGCGAAAACACAAGACATGCAAGCTAAGGTTGTGGAAGCACAAGCTGAAGTTCCTAAAGCATTGGCAGAAGCTTTCAGAAACGGTAATCTTGGCGTTATGGATTACTACAATATGAACAATATTATTGCAGACACTAAAATGCGTGAAAACTTAGCAGATAGTGAATAGGAGTAGCTATGGACTCTATTTTGTCTTCCGTGCTATCCATCTTTTCGAATAATCCTATATTTGTTCTAGCTATCATCGCGTACATTGCTTTTACTATTATAAAAAGCAAGAATACTGAAGAGGCTGAAGAGTATGAGGACCATGAAAGTTCAGGTCAGACTTGGGAGGATATGGAGCGTGAATATGGTATCTCCATAGAGAAAAAGCCCGTAGAACCTTCACCTGAGGATTTGTTGTATGATGATGATTTTTATCGAGATATTTTTAAAAATAGACCGATTGAGAATCAGCATCCTGAGGCCCCTTTACGAAAAAAGGGCGGAAGACTGTTTCAATATGATGATACGGAGACATCTGAAAAACATGTTGAAGTGCATCCAAGTAATGATAAAACTCAAACAGTTTTAGCTTCCGAGAATCATTACGATGAAGCGTCTACAACGCAACAAGGTACTCATGGTTCATCCAAGAAAACCTCAATTAAATCAACTAGCTTTAGTACTAATACGACTCGTTCGACTCGAGAATCTGTTACAGGTCCTTCTTTAAATGAGCGATTAGCTGAGTTTAAACGAGATAAAGCATCTAAAGAGGGTCGTGTTCTTCTTGAGAATATAGGCGTTACAACTGCCCCAGCTGTAACCTCAACAGGTAAACGAAAAGCTAATCATGCCTTAAAAGAGGGGATGAAGTGGTCTATCATTTTAGGCAAGCCAAAAGCTCTAGAGCGGAGATATCGCTAATTAGAATGCTAACAATAAGCTCTACTAGAAGGTTGTTAGGCCATAGAATATGAATGGTTTATGCCGGATATTGTGATAGCAACTAAAATTATATCTATCGTATGTGGTGCATATAATTACATATGGAAAGAGGTTCCTATTGGTCACCTATGTGACTATTAGGAACCTTTTTTGTATTGTTTTTTCTTGATGGAGCTTTCACAATAATAGAGAAGGGAGTTCGTCTATAAGGAAAGGTGATATTATGTATCGTAATGTGCGCGTTATACCTAGACAGCTATTGGAACAACTATATGTAGAGAAACAGTGGAGTGTTAGAGAGGTAGCAGAGTATTTTCAGTGTAGTGTAGACACTATTATGCGACGCATGAAGCAGTATGACATTGAGCGAAGACCTTTGAAAAAGGATATCAATATGGTTCATGTACAAGCTCTATACGAAACTGGTAAGTGGTCTCTACACTCGTTAGCAAAGCGTTATGATGTGTCTATTACGACAATGGCAAGCCGTATGAAGGAATATGGACTGGCTTGTCAGCGGTCCACGAAGAATGTATCTATCGATCCAGTACGTATTTGTAGGGCTTATAAAAGTGGAAATACTTCGGATTCTATTGCTCGCATGTACGGCATATCACAATGGAAAGTACATCATGTGTTGAGGCATATGGGAATGTGTACAACACCGAAGGTACAAAATCATGGAAAGGTAGAGGAGATGGCTTACTTATATATTCATCATCATATGAGTACCGATGACATAGGTTTAGCCTATGGTATACGAGGATCTACGGTGGCTATTTATCTACGAGAACAAGGCATAGAAATTCGTACCAATACTTTACAGTTAGATGAAAATAACATAAAAAACCTACGAGCAAAAGGGTATGGTGTTGCTAAAATAGCGCAGATAATGGGATGCTCTGCTTCTGCGGTGAGAAAGCGACTAGCTATGAAAAAATATATCTCTCCTTGATGTAGTGTAGTAGATACTATATACTTAAATTTATACAATGATGGGAGGAATATTATGTTCGAAATTATCTCTGCTTTAATACCGTTTTTCTTACTTGGCATAGTTGCCGCTGGTTTATCCCGTGTATCTGGGGTGGCCTTGTCAATGATTATAGTACCAACTCTATTGATTTGGGGTGCTAATGCCATTGATGTCATCGCTTTCATGTTGCTCTTTGTAGTGTACAACAACTTTACAATGGAGACACAAGACGTTCGTTTAGATTATAAAGATCTTGTATTATTCCCTAAGTGGCGCTTGTGCATTCCCTTTATTTTGACTATTATTACAGCCTACTTTGCACCAGCTGCGGGCATTGCAGTCTTTATGGCTTGCTTTGTATTAGAACTATTGGCTACCGTGTATAAACGGATTCCTGAAAATAAACGTCCTCGTTTGCACCGCGTTATCGTTACATCAGTTTTAAGTGCTGTTGTAACGGCTGTAGGTGCTTATGCAGGTCCAAAAATTCCTAGCGAATACTATTTCATCTGTGCTGGTTTAGCAATCTTAGTTATTACAGGCTTTGCATGGTATGTAGGTAACCATCGAGATGCTTTTAGAGGTGCGTGGGAAACAATTTGGGCTGACTTTAATCTATTCCTGGGGATGTTTGGCGTAGAAGCATCTTACTACCCAGCGGCGCTAACTCGTTCTATTCCAAATCCAATGGATCGTATGCTACCAATGATTACTGTAGTAGGTGGTTATGCAGGTCTCATGGTGGTGTTTGGACTGTATAATATCTTCTCCATACCATCCTTGATTACTGCTATTGGTGCGGCTATCGGTATTCGTCTCTTTGGTTTGTACGAGTTTCCACGTCATGGCAGCTTCTCCTACTTGGCTATTGGATTTGCTGTAGCTGCTGTTGTGTGCTTGTACCTCGTATCTCCCACACCAGTAGGTTTTGATTATATCAATACATTGGTATCTCAACCTATCGTTCAATAATGGTTGCTCCTATAGTCGTTGCCATATCTTTTTGTTAATATTGTTAATGTCTCACATGGTAGATAATTGAATTTGAATATGTGACATAGTTCATATATTGTGTTGAAAGTTGAGTCCATACTAGATTGTGAAAGGAGTTGATGCTCTGTGGCAGAAACAATTGAAACGAGACCATTTCCGCCATTCTTACCAAAGAATACGACGGTAATGATGATGGGGACATTCCCACCAACTTCCGAAAAGCGATCTATGGAATTTCATTATCCTAACTTTCAAAATGATATGTGGCGCGTGTATGGCTTAGTATTCTTTGACGATAAGGAACACTTTAGAAAAGGTGAGGAAAAAGCCTTTGATGCGGATAAGATCAAAGCGTTCTTATCTGAAGCGGGGATTGCTTCTTGTCCTACTGTTTTGAAAGCTATACGCGAAAAGGGCAATGCATCGGATGCATTTCTTAAGGTCGTTGAACCTGTACCGCTTGCAGAGGTATTGGACCGAATTCCACACTGTAAACATATTGGTACAACTGGTGGTAAGGCCACAGAAATTTTGTTAAGCCTTTTGCCAGAAAAGGTTAAACTACCTAAAACAGGGGAGACAATTCCTTTTGTGTTTAACGGTCGTGAATTGACGTTAACACGATTGCCATCTACATCTCGTGCATATCCATTAAGCCTTGCCAAAAAGGCTGAAGCCTATAAAAATTTCTTTAAGGCTTGTGGATTACAAACGAAATAATCTTGATAAATAAACTAATTTAATATGTATAAATAACACCTTTGTTGTTATATTGTATTTTTAATGATGCCATATAAACAGTCAAAGGTGTTTTTGTTATCAAAAATTAATGTGAATTATAAAAATGGATATAACTATATTATGATTGGCTATGTATATCTTGTTATAAATAAAATTAATGATGTATATAACATTTTAATTCTTGATTTTTATAGTGAGAGGTTTATAATTAATCGTTGTTGCAAATGGTTGACAATAGTTTAAGAAAATGGAGTTGATATTATGGATAAGGCTAAAGAGGCCTTATGGACAAGATCCTTTGTCCTTGATACTTTGATTAATTTCTTAGTATTTTTGATTTATTATTTATTAATCGTTATTATTGCGGTAGTAGCAAAGGATAATCTTCATGCCACAGCAAGTCAAGCTGGCTTGGCCGTTGGTATTTATATTATTGGTACTGTTGTTGCTCGTTTGTTAGCAGGACGGTTTATTAGTATTTTAGGCTGTCGTAAGATGTTGTACTTAGGTTTGTTGATTTACTTGGTTTCAACAGCTATGTACTTCTACACACCTAATTTATTGATGCTCGACAGTGTTCGTTTCTTAAATGGTTTTGCTTACGGTATTACATCTACAGCTACAAGTACAATCGTAGCCGCTATTATTCCAATGTCACGTCGCGGTGAAGGGATTAACTACTATGGTTTGTCTACATCTCTTGCCGCTGCAGTAGGTCCATTTTTAGGTATTTTGATGCTTCATAGCCTTGGCTATGACTTTATCATCGCCTTCTGTGTTGCTCTTATCATCCTTTGTGGTATCGGTTCCGTTATCATGAAATTTAATGAACCTAAGCTCGATATTGATTCTGAAGAACATAAAGGCATTAAAATTTCCGATTATATCGAACCACGTATGAATTCTATTAGTCTTGTTTCTATACTAGTAGGTTTTGCATACTCTGGTGTTATCGGTTTTATGGCCGCTTATACAAAAGATTTAAACCTTATCTTAGCAGGTACATTCTTCTTCGTTGTATATGCTGTAGTTATTACGATAACAAGACCATTACTTGGTATTGTATTTGATATGAAAGGGGAAAACTTCGTTCTTTACCCTTGCTTCATATCTTTAGCACTTGGTATTTTCTTGTTGTCCATCGCTCACTCTACATGGCTTATACTCTTATCTGCTGTGTTTGTTGGTCTTGGTTACGGTACATTTATGTCAAACGGTCAAGCAGTAACTGTTAAAATCGTTCCTGTTCACCGCATTGGTGTTGCCACATCTACATATTTCATTGCCTTGGATATGGGCTTAGGTTTTGGCCCATATATTTTAGGTGCTATTAAAGAGGTTGTTGGTTATACAAGTATGTTCCATGTTACTGTTGTAGTAGCACTTCTTGCATTCGTTGCTTATTATTTCCTCTATGGCCGTTATGTAGGTACTGAAAAAGATCTTTCTTTGAAAGCTCGCGCTGAAGAAGAACAAATCAGAAACCGTAAACGTAATGGAAAATTAGCATAACATTAGCTATATTACTTACAATCACATAACATATAAAAAGGACTATACGAGATATCTCGTATAGTCCTTTTTATTATTGTTAAGGTATCTTAGGATTCCATTGTATTCTATACTACTAGTTTAGTATTTAAATATCCTTCAAATGCCATCTAGTAGTATAGGTGCATGAGAAGTTACATCTATCCTATTATTTCTCAATATTAACGATGTTTACGATAATTTCTACGGCTTTTTTCATGTCATCAATACATGCGAATTCGTGACGACCATGTAGGTTTTCTACGCCAGTAAAGATATTAGGGGTAGGGATGCCCATGAAGGAAATTTTAGAACCATCTGTACCGCCACGGATAGGGTCACAAATAGGCGTGATACCTGCTTTTTCCATAGCTGCTTTAGCTACGTTAACGCATTCCATATTATCTTTAATGATATCGTACATGTTGTAGTATTGATCTTTTACAGATACTTCACATACTTCACGGCCATAGATTTCATTTAATGTTTGACCAGCTTGTAAGAAGAATGCTTTTTTCGCTTCGAATAATTCTTTGTCATGGTCGCGTATGATATAGTTCATTTTACCGGTATCTACTTGAGTTTCCATGCTCATGAGCATAAAGAAACCTTGGCGACCGCATGTGTGTTCTGGAACAGCAGCACCTGGCAATAGAGCATCGAATTGCATTGCTAATTTAGCACAGTTAATCATAATGCCTTTAGCAGTGCCTGTATGAACAGATACACCTTTTAATGTAACTGTACCGCCAGCGGCATTAAATGTTTCGTATTCAAGTTGACCAAGGCTTTCACCATCAATAGTATAAGCAAAATCAACAGGAAATTCTTTGACATCAAAGTGATCAGCGCCAGTGCCGATTTCTTCATCTGGACCAAAGGCGCACATGATTTTGCCGTGCTTGATTTCTGGATGAGCAACGAGGTAGGCAAGGGCTTCCATAATTTCACAGATACCAGCCTTATCATCGCCGCCGAGAAGGGTGAGACCATCGGTTACTACCAAGGATTTACCAATATAGTTCTTTAAATTAGGAAAATCTGCACGACGTGTGTAGATTTGATGTTCTTCGTTGAGGCAAATATCGCTGCCATCATAGTTTTCAACGATGCGAGGCTTAATATTTTCTGCGTTGTAGTCTGCTGTATCCATGTGAGCGATGAAGCCTATAGCAGGTGCTTTTTCATCTGTATTAGCATTTAATGTGCCGATGACAAAACCATTTTCACGGTTGTAAATAACTTCATCTAAACCGATTGCTTTTAAATCAGGAACGAGCACATTAGTAGCAAAGTCTACTTGAGTTTGAGTACTAGGAATTGTTGTACTTTCCTCGTTAGACCGTGTATTTATGCTTGTATAGCGTACAAAACGTTCGACCATTGATTCCATAATGAGCCTCCTCGTAAGTAAACATACATCTTATATATACTGGTATACATACTGTATATAATAAAGATTCTTAATATACCTTCATTGTAGAACAGGGGCGGTGAAAATGCAAAATAAATATTTATGGAACGTGTGATATTTTATTCGCATAATGCATAGAAAAGCATTGAACCATATATAGTGCCGTGTTAGTATAAAGGTGAATAGTTATACGTTTGTACATTTTCTGTGAGGAGGTTTTACCATGTCGGACGAAACTCGTTCTATTCCGCCCGTAGAACCCGTATTGGATCCTAAGAAGGATTACGTAGAGATTAACTCATATGTAGTATTCTGGGGCCTATTCTATGCGGCAATTTTTACACTGGCTGTAGGTTATTTATGTTTGAAAATTGGTCAAACAGTAGATGCCTTTGCTCCAGTATCTGTACTTGCAATGGGTACAGCAGTTATTTTGAAACGGCAAAATGCTTTTGCCGAAACAGTTCACATTCAGGCTATTGCTAGTTCTAGTACGAACACATTAGCTGGTGCGATGTTCTTCTTGCCGGCTCTATACATTTGGAATGTTACAGATGTATCCTTTGTACAAATGGCAATTCCTATCATCCTTGGTGGCGTACTTGGTGTTCTATTATGCGTTATGTTCCGTCGCTACTTTGTTGAGGAAATGCACTATGTGTATCCGTTCCCAAGCGGTCGTGCTGCTGCTGAAGTACTAATGAGTAATGAAGGTAGCAAAGCGAAACTCATGCTTGGTTCTGGTCTTATCGCTCTTGTATATGACTTTATTCTTAACAGCCTTGGTTGGTGGGAAGAGGTTATCCGTACTACCGCATTTAAATGGGGTTCTGCCCTAGCAGATTCAACTAAGTTAAATGCTGCTGTAGATACAGATGCTGCGTTGCTTGGCCTTGGTTACTTCACAGGCTTACGGTATGCGGCTATTATCGCAGCTGGTTCCTTCTTCTCTTGGTTCGTATGTATTCCAATCGTATACTATTTAGCTCCGGAACATATCATGCAAATCAATGGTCATGCAGTTCCACTTGCAGAAGCTCCAATTCGTAAAGTATTCTTAGACTATGTTCGCCATATTGGTATCGGTATGCTTGCTATGGCAGGTATCATCGGCTTGCTTAATATGTCCAAAGTCGTAGCTAGTGTTGTTAAAAATGCAGTGCTTGATATCTTCAGTTCCAAAACTGTAGATGTTAACTTGCTTCGTACACAACGCGACGTGCCTACATCTTGGATTGGCGCTGGCATCTTGTTATGTACAGTTCTATTCGCAGCATATTTCCACTTTATGTATGCTGAAAGCTTCGGTCAAACAATCGTAGCATTCTTAATTGTTCTTATCATGTCCTTCCTATTATCTGTAGTAGGTATTAGCTCTATCGCTTATACAGGTACAGAACCAGTATCTGGTATGACAATCTTCATGATTATCATCTCCGCTGTATGCTTAACAGCAGCAGGTATGACTGGTAAAGTAGGCATGATTGCAGTCCTAATGATGGCATCCTTCATCGGTACAACTATCGGTATGGCTGGTAACTTCATGTCTGAGCTTAAAGTGGCTCATATGACAGGTGCTACACCTAAGAAAATGGAACAATGGCAAATCGTTGGTACTATTCTTTGTGCAGTCCTTTCTGTAGGCGTTATGATTCTCTTGAACGACGCATACGGCTTTGTAGGAGACCATGCATTAAATGCGCCACAGGCGAACGCTATGGCTGCTATCATTGAGCCGATGATGACTGGCGGTAGTGCTCAATGGCCTCTATACATGGCAGGTGCATTATTCGCAATCATCTTGTGGATGGTAAAAGTTCCACCATTGGCATTTGCCCTTGGTACTTACTTGCCAATGGAAATCAACACACCATTACTTATCGGTGGTTTGATTGCATACTTCGTACAAAACAGTACAAAAGATAAAGAATTGGCAGATCTTCGCTTCTCCAAAGGTAGCACAATTGCATCTGGTCTCGTAGCTGGTGGTGCTATTGGTTCTTTATTCAGTGCCGTACTTCGTATTGCAGGTGTTGATGTATTCGCTCAAGACTGGGTTGAAACTCCGGAAGCAACATACCTCAGTATTGTAATGTACTTGTTACTCTGTGTATTCTTGTACAAAGTAGCTATGTACGTAAAAGCTAAAAAAGCTAAATAAAGTTTAATGAAAAAATACTCCACTTATAAAAGTGGGGTATTTTTTTGTTGTACGCCGAATAGGCATGACTAAACCCCCAGTTAAACTGGGGGTCGATAAAAAATTCTTAGAGAAAAGGAAAGAACCTCCTAGTGATAGAATGAAGTTGGTCTGGCAACCACAACATTTCA